>JBCCWC010000046.1:0-75890 GCA_039194325.1 Myxococcota bacterium | reverse complement strand
GTCGGTCATAGTGATCCGGTGGCACTTCGTGGAAGGGCCATCGCTCAACGGATAAAAGGTACGCCGGGGATAACAGGCTGATCTCTCCCAAGAGTCCATATCGACGGGGAGGTTTGGCACCTCGATGTCGGCTCATCGCATCCTGGGGCTGTAGTCGGTCCCAAGGGTTTGGCTGTTCGCCAATTAAAGCGGTACGCGAGCTGGGTTCAGAACGTCGTGAGACAGTTCGGTCCCTATCTTCCGTGGGCGTAGGAATCTTGAGGAAATCTGTCCCTAGTACGAGAGGACCGGGATGGACGGACCCCTGGTGTTCCGGTTGTCGCGCCAGCGGCACTGCCGGGTAGCTAAGTCCGGAATGGATAACCGCTGAAAGCATCTAAGCGGGAAGCCAATTCCAAGATGAGGATTCCCTTGAGGCACGTCGTAGACCACGACGTTGATAGGCTGGGTGTGGACGCGCTGCAAGGCGTGGAGCTAACCAGTACTAATGAGCCGATCGGCTTGGCCAGAACAAAGGTCGTTTTCGCAAGAGCCAGCGTTCTTGGCGCTGGGTCGAATTCAAGGTTTCGAGCGAAACCGAATGGTACTCGACGAGGTGAGAGGCTCGCGTAGCGAGCCGCTCACCCGATGAAAGACTCACTCGAGTCACTCGGAGACAACGAAGAATCCGCGCGCCTGTGCGCCGCGGATCTCGTCATCGCTCACCGGTTTTCTGGTGACTATGGCGGAGGGGCCACACCCGATTCCATCCCGAACTCGGTCGTTAAGCCCTCCAGCGCCGATGGTACTGCAGGGGAGACTCTGTGGGAGAGTAGGACGTTGCCGGATTTATGGGCCGGCTCCGCGAGGAGCCGGCCCTTCCTTTTTGGTTTTGGTTCTTTGGTTTCGGTTCGAGTGCGCGGCGGTCGCAGCGCTGGCGTTGGTCCTGGGCCTGGGCCTGGTATTTGCGCCGCTTGCGCGTTACAGGGTGCCCCCGCCCAGGAGTTCTTGGAGCCAATCCACAGGCGCGGTCGTTTTGAGCTAACGATTCGAGGGTCTCGCACCGTTGTGTGATCGTGCAGGCGCTGTCTCCCGTCCGAACGATGATTCTGGCCCTTGGCGCGGCCTTTGCGCTGAGTGCGTGTGAAGCCGACGGTCGCACCACGCCGAGCACGGCTCGCCAGGCCCGCGCGGCCAAGCCGAGCCCCGGCGCCGAGCCGGGCTACACCGTCGACGTCGAGCTACCCCCCAAGGCGACGCAGGGGCAGGAGTCGGTCGCCAAGGTTCGCGTGCAGCCCAAGGCCCCGTGGCACATGAACCTCGACTACCCGGCCAAGCTGCGCCTGACTGCACCCGACGACGTGGCCCTCGATGCGTCGCTGCTCGAGAAGACCGACGCCGAGCGCTACGACGACCAGGCCCTGGTGTTCTCGGTGCTGTTCACCCCCGAGGCCAAGGGGGATCGCAAGATCGAAGCTCAGGTCGATTTCGCCGTGTGTGGCGACGCGGCCTGTGGCTCGGTGACCGAATCGGTCGAGCTGGCCTTCGAGGTGGGCTGTCGCGCCGAAGACAAGGGGCTGTGCTGACGCGGGCTCCCGATCCGCAGCGCAACGCTCAGCAGTAGGCCCACGCCCGCCAGGCCGGTCATGACCCAGTAGGCATCACCCGCCACCCGATCGTAAAGGAGCCCGGCGAGCGGTAGCGCCACCCCCATCGCGAGGCCGGTGCCGACGGCGGAGTAGCCGGTCGCCGCCCGGCCGCGAGCCCCCGGGGCCACGTTGGAGCGTATGTAAGCCATGACCGCGAGGTGAGCCGCACCAAAGGTGAGGGCGTGCAGGGCCTGACCGAGCACGATCCAGGGCAAGGCGACCGTGCTGGCGAGCATGCTCCACCGGATCACCCCTCCCAGGCCCGCCAGCAGCCACAGGCGGCGCGGCGTGATCCAGCGATCGAGGCGGGCGGCCAGCGCAAAGAGGATGATCTCGGCCACCACGCCCTCGGCCCACAAAAGACCCACCGTGCCCTCGTCGAGGCCGTGGGTGCGCCAGTGCTGGGTGCCGAACGCATAGAGCACCGCATGCCCGGCGTTGAGCATCGAGGCCACGAGCAACATGCCCACGAACGGGCGCGACCACGGCGAGGGGCTGGGCGAAGGGGCGGGCGAGGCGGGCGAGGTGGCGGCTGCGGGCGCGGCCTGGTCGGACGCCCCAGGGTCGCGGGCCGGCCGGGCGCCGGCCGGCAAGAGCATCGAAGCCGCCGCGATCGTCACCGCCAGGCCGACCAGGATCCAAAGGACGATCGGCTCGCCGTGGCGCTCGACGAGCTCACCGCCGAACCACGAGGCCACGATGAACGCGACCGAGCCCCACAGGCGCACGGGACCATAGCGCAGTCGACCTTCGGCCTCCGCACCAACGGCCAGGCCGTCGGTCAGCGGGATGATCGGGGCAAAGACGAGCCCGAGCCCGACCATGCCCAGCAACAGCCCGCCAAAACCCCGGGCGACGGACAAGCACAGGATCCCGCCGATCAGTGCGATCGACAGCCCGCGGATCAGACGATCCGCCCGGCCGCTACGATCCGCCCAGTAGCCCGCGAGCGGGTTGGCAAAGGTCCGGATCCACGGGGACATCGCCAGTAGCAGGCCGATCTGCGTCGAGCTCATGCCGCGATCGGCCAGCCACAGCGGCCAGTAGGGCAGATAGATCCCTATCCACCCCACCATCGCCACGTAGACGAGAGCGAAGCGCCAAGCCTGGCCGCGGGAGGATCGAGGCACGCCGGGGGTCTACACCATCAGCGGTCGCCGGCCGGAGCGCCCGAGCGTGGAGGCCCGTGGGCGTCGCCGCGGCGCGTGGGTCGGGGATCGAGAGGACAATGATCGAATTCGATCACGGATCGCGCGAAGGGGCCACCTGACCCAAAGGCCGGACCTCTGAATTTGTTCAGAACTAGACACGGATCCAGCTTTGTCCATAATGCCTCCCCTGTGCGGAACTCGCCGCTTCTGTCCTCCGAGCCCCGATCTGCCGCGGCCCATGCCCGCCCCCGCTCGACCGCCTTCATCCCCTGTCTGACGCTCGCAACCGAGCCGGTCCTGGTCGACCAGAGCGGGGGTATGGGGATTGACTACCAGGAGGTGGAGACCGCGGTGCTCCGCCTGAGCTTCGACTACGACGGCGTGAAGGTCCCCGCGGGCGATCCCACGCAGGTGGGCGGCGTCAACGGGGAGGCGGGCCGCCTGCGTGACCCGGTGGGGGAGGCTCAGGCCCGTCAGGTGCTCGAGAGCTTCGGGCCGGTGGAGCTGAGCACCCTGGACACCTACGCCAGCTTTGTGGGCCCCGAGCCGGACTACGTGGTCGACGTGACTGACGACGTCGACGCGCTGTGTGCCTTCTCGGCGCAGGCGGTGCCGCGGCTGCGGGCGCTGGGCTGGCGGGTCGAGGTGGCCGAGGACTACCAGTGCCAGGTGGTGTCCAACGCCACGTGGTACGCGGAGCTGTCCGAGCCCGAAGAGGATGACACCAGTTGGTTCGAGCTGGAGCTGGGGGTGGACGTAGACGGTCGCAAGGTCGACCTGCTGCCGCTGCTGCTCGAGCTGCTCCACACCAGCCGAGGCGCGGGCCTGGGTGCGCTGCTGCGTCGTGCCAAGCGCTGGACGGCGGTGCCGGTGGGGGATCGTCGATTCCTGGCGGTACCCGCCGAGCGACTCGAGGCGATCCTTCGGGTGGTGCGCGAGCTGTACGAGATCGAGGGCAACGGCGGTGCGAGCCTGCGGATCCCCGAGCTGGTGCCCAGCTACCTCGACGAGCTCGATGATGCGCTGGGCGAGGCCCCGCTGGAGCTGCGGGGGGAGGTGGATCTGAGCGCCCGTCGGGTTCGACTCAGCCCCCAGGCCGAGCTGCCGCGGGTGGAGGTGCCCGTGCAGCTGCAGGCCACGCTGCGCCCGTACCAGCACGATGGTCTGGACTGGCTGCAGAACCTGCGAGCCCACGGGGCCAGCGGGATCCTGGCCGACGACATGGGTCTGGGCAAGACGCTCCAGACGATCGCCCACATCGTGACCGAGAAGGCGGCGGGGCGCCTTACCCAGCCGGCCCTGGTCGTGGCGCCCACCAGCTTGGTGGGTAACTGGCAGCGGGAGCTGTCGCGCTTCGCCCCCAGCCTGCGGGTGCTGGTGCTGCACGGGCCGCGACGTCGCGAGCGCTTCGGTCGGATCGGCGAGGCCGACGTGGTGATCAGCACCTATCCGCTGGTGCTGCGCGACATCGAGGTGTTGTCGCGGCATCGCTTCTACCTACAGATCCTCGACGAGGCTCACACCGTCAAGAACGTGCGCAGCCAGATCCACCAGGCGGTCAAGGCGATCGACGCACAGCTGCGGCTTTGCATCACGGGGACCCCGCTGGAGAACAACCTCGACGAGCTGTGGGCCCTGTTCGATTTCCTCATGCCCGGCCTTCTGGGCACCGCCGAGCGCTTTCGTGCCGCATTTCGGGCGCCGATCGAGCGCATGGGCGACAAGCAGCGCCTCGAGACCCTGCGCAAGCGGGTCGCGCCCTTCATCTTGCGTCGCATGAAGGACACGGTGGCCAAGGATCTCCCGGCCAAGACCGAGATCGTGCGTACTGTCGACCTGGCCGGCGCCCAGCGAGATCTCTACGAGAGCATCCGGCTGGCGGCTCACGCCGCGGTCCGCAAGGTGGTCAAGAAGAAGGGGATCGCGGCGTCCACGATCGACATCCTCGGCGCGCTGATGAAGCTGCGACAGGTGTGCTGCGATCCTCGCCTGGTCCCGGTGCCCTCGGCCCGACAGGTGCAGGAGTCGGCGAAGTACGAGGCGCTGATGGAGATGCTCGAGCAGATGCTGCCTCGCGGCCGCCGGGTGCTGGTGTTCTCGCAGTTCACCAGCATGCTGGGGCTCATCGCGCAGGGGCTACGGGAGCGAGGGATCCGCTACGTCTGCCTCACCGGCTCCACCTCGGATCGACAGGCGATGGTCGACACCTTTCAGCAGGGGCGCGCCGAGGTGTTTCTCATCAGCCTCAAGGCGGGCGGGGCGGGCCTGAACCTCACCCGGGCCGACACGGTGATCCACTTCGATCCCTGGTGGAACCCGGCCGCGCAGGCGCAGGCGACCGACCGGGCCTACCGGATCGGGCAGACCCGGCCGGTGTTCGTCTACAACCTCATCGTGGCGGGCAGCGTGGAGGAGCGGATGGTCGGGCTCCAGCGGCGCAAGCAGAACCTGGCCGACAGCATCCTGTGCGCCGGTGAGGCCAGCCTCGAGCTGACCGCCGCCGACGTCGATGGGCTGTTCGCTCCGCTGTCGAGCGAGCGCGACGGCACGTAGCGAGGGTCCAACCCCTGGTTCTCCTTCGCGGGGGCTGTCACCTCGAAGGCAGGGTCGCGAAGATCTGCTCGGTGTGCTCCCCGAGCGTTGGGGCGCGGCCCAGCGGGACGTTGGCAAAGGGGAAGGGGGTGGTCGCGCGCCCGTGTGGGTCGAGCACCCGGGTCGCGAGCTGGGGGTCGTGCAGGGCCTCGGTGACCGGCAGCACCGGGGCCACCGGGATCCGAGCACGATCGAAGTCGCGGAGCCACTGCTCGAGCGTGCGCTGGGCAAAGGCGCGGGCGAGCACGCGGCGCACGGGTGGCGAGGTGATCATCCGGGCGCCCAGCGGGATCGCGACTAGCGATCGCCGCACCGGACCGGGTAGCTCGAGGCTCTCGCACAGGGCGACCCAGAACTTGCGCTCGTCGACGATCCCCACGCTCAGCCAGCGCTCGTCTCGGGTCTGGTAGAGCGCGTAGTGAGGCAGGGCGTGCAGCCGCAGGCGCACGAGGTTTTGCCACGCGTGGGTCTTCTTGAGCTGCTCGCCGAAGCGATCGACGAGCCTTGCGGTCTGGGCTCGGCCCAGCCAGCGGGAGGCTCGCTCCAGGTACGGCCGAGCCCGGGGCTGGCCCGAGCCCTGGGCGTCGAGCCAGCGCGACACGGGGCGCAGCGTCCCCGACAGCCGGGCATCCGACGGGGTCAGGCCCTCGGACCATAGGTAGGCCCAGGAGAGCACGGTGTCGGCGAGCGCCACGTCGATGTGGCGGCCCCGGCCGTCGCGCTCCCGGCCGTAGAGCGCAGCCACGATCGTGGCCACCGCGCTCAGGCCCGAGCTGAGATCGGCGATGGGCAGGGCGCTGCCCAGGGGGCGATCGCTGGCGCTGCGCATCATGTGGCAGACGCCGGTGAGCGCCTGGAAGTTGAGGTCGTGCCCCGGGTACTCGCGGTAGGGCCCCGCTTGGCCGTAGCCGCTCATCGAGCAATAGACCAGGCGCGGGTTTCGGTCGCGGGCGTGGTCGGGCCCGCCGCCCAGCTGCTCCATCCGACCCGGGCGAAAGCCCTCGAGCAGCACGTCGACGTGGGACAGCAAGCGGTCGAGCCGGGTGCGGCCTTCGGGTGACTTGAGGTCGAGCACGATGCTCTTCTTGCCGGCGTTGACCAGGTCGAACATGGGCCCGAGCATCCGGCCGGTGTCGCCGCGCGGTGGCTCGACCTTGATGACCTCGGCGCCCATCGAGGCCAGCAGCAGGCTGGCGTAGGGGCCCGGTAGGTTCTGGGTAAAGTCGAGGACCCGCACACCATGCAGCGGGGGAGCCGGCGGGGCCGGCGGGGATCGATCGGTTGGGGCGCTCACGACGAAGTCGTTTGTAGGGTGCTGGGGCCAATTGGGGCAACTGGGATCCGCAAGCTGTGGCCATGACACGGATGTCGCGGCCGATGACGACAGTGCCGGGGTCGCCCTGAAGAGGGCCCTTGATTTCACGAGATTTAGGGGGTCGGGAACTTTTCTTGAATCGGGTACGGGCACCTTCGTCGGAGATCGAAGCTCGCTTATGGCTCCCTGCATTGCTCTACCAACCTCATCCGCCCTTCGCTCATCTGCCTTTCGCTCCATGAGTGCCATCGCCGCGGTTGCGGCCGCCTTGCTGGTGGCCGCTCCGGCCGCCCCCACCCTCGCCGCCGCCGACGCCGAGGCCGAGGTCGAGACCCGCGAGGTCGTCGATCTCGAGCTGAAGATCGCGACTGAGGGGCGAGCGGTGGGCAGCCTGACGCGGCTGGTCGAGCTCGACAAGGACACCTCGCTGGCGCTAGAGGCCGACGGCCAAAAACACGCGGTCGACATCAAGGTGCGCAAGGTCGACGACAAGGGCAAGAAGCTGTCCGTCACGCTGGGCTACCAGGTCGACGGCCAGGCGATCATGGAGTCGGTGACCCTCCAGGCTGCGGCCAAGAAGGCCAAGATCGTCCGCAGCGACAGCGGCGAGGTGGCGCTGTCGCTCAAGCTGGCGCCCAAGGTGGTTTCGGTCGACGAGCTACCACCGCCCCGACGCCACGTGGACATCGTCGAGGGCACCGACGATCCGCTCGCCGGGCTCTAGCTCTGAATCGAGCGCCTTGCGCTCGATTCAGGTCGGGTGCTCGTCCTTGGCAGAGGCTTTCGCGAGGCCCCCGAGTGGCATCATTCCTCTTGGAGCGGGTACACGCCGTCGACCCAGGCGTCGAGGGCCTCTCGCCAGGCGAGGTGGTCGTCGTAAACATGGGCCTTGCCGCCCAGGGCCACGGTGGCCAGCGACACGGACATCCCCACCAGGCTCGGCCCGGTCAGGACGTGCGCCGACTCGATGCAGTCGCGGTGCTCGGAGAGACAGCGGAGGCTGGCCTTGCGCACCTCGGAGGGGAAGCTGCTGAGGCCGCTGAGGTGCCAAAAGAGGTGGGCCGGTCGGTGGCGAGTGAGCAGCGGGCCGAGCTGCTGCTCGAAGAGCCAGGCCGCGGTGGGACCCACTGCCCCGCTCATGTGGACCACGATGATGTCGTCGGGTAGTCGGGCGATCTCCACGAAGCCCTTGGGACCTTCCCAGCTGACTCGGTCGGCGGTGGTGCGGCCGGCGAGGACGTGACTGTGGGACTGCGTGGAGATCACACCCCGCGGGGTCGTCACCATGGGGCGCCTCACCTCGGAGGTCGGGGCGATGTTGGCCACGGTGGGTACGTCTGAGGCGGGCCGAAGATCGGCGGAGATCTCCATCGGTCGGACGACGGTGGGGACAGCGTCCACCACGGTGGGTGCATCGCTCGGCGCCGCGGGCTCGGGGTCGCTACCCCCTAAAGAGAACGGCGTGCAGAACGGCGAGCGGCCGACTTGGTCAAGGGCCACCACGAAGTCGAGCACGGAGTCGAAGCGATCGTCGGGGTCGCGACGGATCGCGCGGTGGAGCACCGCTTCGATCTCCCGCCGCAGCCCCTGGTCGACGTCGGCGAGCTCGAGCGAGCGAGGGACGTGGTAGAGGGCGTTGTGGATCACCTCGGGCATGGAGGCGCCCTCGAAGGGGAGCTTGCCGGTCAGCAAGAAGAACCCCGTGCAGCCCAGCCCGTAGATGTCGCCACGCAGATCGGTGGGGCGGCCCTTTAGCTGCTCGGGGCTCATGAACCCGGGGCTGCCGAGCATCTGGCCCTCGCCGGTCAGGTGCTGGGTCGTTACGTGAACCAGGCTCTGCTTGGCGATGCCAAAGTCGACCAGCTTGCAGCGGTCGGGCTGCCCGAACTCGTTGTCGAGCATGATGTTGGAGGGCTTGATGTCGCGGTGAACGATCTTGAGATCGTGCGCATGATCGAGGGCCCCGCAGATCTGCAGCAAGATCCGCTTGACCCGCGACCAGGGCAGCGGGCCCTCGGCCTGCATGGCCACGTCGAGCGAGGGCCCGCCGATAAGCTCCATGGCGATGAAGGGCTGGCCGTCTCGGGTCTCACCGGCCTCGAGGATGTCGACGATGTGCCGATGCTGAAGCGTACTGGCCAGTCGCCCCTCTCGTACGAAGCGCTTGCGTACGTTCTGGTCGGTCTGCCACCCGGGCTGGAGCAGCTTGATCGCGACTGGACGACCGGTGGGCGCCTGTTCCGCCTCCCACACCTCGCCGATCCCCCCACGCCCCCGCAGCGCCACCAGCTCGTAGCGATCACCCACGAGCATGCCGCTGTGGGCATGCTCGGGGTCGCCCGCGGGAACGCCCGGGGCGGAGACCGCCGGGCGGGGCAACGACGACGACATGGCGGGCCCAGACACCATTCAAAGCATACGTCGCGCTCGTAACATCGTCAGCGATCGTTGACACTCGATCGACGTGATGATGAGTGAACCATATGTGTGGGTCGGGGTTCGGACTTCAGTCGATGGGGACTAATGCCTCGGGGTGTTCCCTATCGCTACGTAGATCTTTACATCAACATACATCGGCGGATTCATGAGTGGTCCCGTTATGGCCCACGACGAATCTCGAGTGACCCGGAGTCGTAACCGCGGTGGTCGGGCCGCGTAGTCCACCATGAGCGGCGTGAGATCAACGACCCGAGAGAAAACCGAGCCGCTGGAACAGCGGCTCGGGTAAGCGTCGTACCACGCCCATGATCGGCGCCCAGTACCACGGCAGGTGGATCGCGCCCTGTCCTCGGTCGATGTGGGCCACGATCCGTCGCGCCACGTCCGGGGCGCGGGCGAACAGCGGGTTCTTGGGGTGATCGGCGGTCATCGGCGTGTCGACCGGCCCGAGCTTGAAGGTGGAGACGGCGATCCCCTCGGACCACAGCCGGCTGCGGAGGCCCTGGAGGTAGATCGTCAGCGCTCCCTTGGCCGCGCCGTAGGTGTAGTTGCGCGGGCGGCCGCGCTCGCCCGCGACCGACGAGAGCACGGCCAGGTGCCCGTGCCCCTGGGCCTGGAGCTGGTTGGCCAGGGGGATCAGCAGGGAGATCGGGCTGAGCAGGTTGGTGCGCAAGATCTGCTCGGCCTCGGACCAGTCGCGCTCGGTGGCCCGCTGATCGCCCAGCCGCCCGTGAGCCACGATCGCGACGTCGATCGAGCCGAGGGCGGCGACCGCCTCGGCTACGCGAGTGGCGTTGCCCGCGGTGTCGTCGAGGTCGGCCTGGGTGTAACCGGCGACCGCCTCGCCCAGCTCGTCGCACAGGGCTCCGAGCTTTGTTGGGTCTCGACCCACGAGGTAGAGCCGGGCGCCGCGACGGGCGTAGCCCAGGGCGACCTCCCGGGCGATGGCGGAGGTGGCCCCGAAGATGAGCACGCGATCCATGACGGTCGCGGAGGATAGCAGGCCCCGCTCGCGCGACGGGCCGGGGTGCGCGAGCATGGTGGCCATGAGCGCGTCCGCGATCCCTCCCCGGCCTCGGCTGGCCGCGCACGTGCTGGCGCGACGGCACGTCGTCGACGGGCAAGAGCGGGTGATCCTGCACGATCAAGAGCGCGACGACGTGCTGCAGATCGGCCGTCGCGAGTGGGGCGTGCTCGCGGCGGCCGACGGGACGCGCGATGTGGAGGGCATCGTGGTCGCGGCTCGACGCGAAGGGGCCCACGCGCGGGTCGAGGCGGTGCGAGGGCTGCTCCAGACGCTGGCCGGCCGTGGGATGCTGGAGGCGGGCGACTCGGCCGAGCTGGTTGGCGTGCGGTCCGAGGCGACCGAGGCGACCGAGGCGACCGAGGCGACCGAGCCGAGCACGGCACGAGGGCGAGGCGGAGCGCCGGCGCGAGTCGAGCCTGCCGAATCGAGCGAGCCTGTCGAGCCGGTCGAGGCACGATCGGTCGACGAGCTCGGCCCACGGCCGCTGGTTGCCCAGCCACAGGGCGATCTGCGCTGCAGCGGCGCGGGGACCTGCTGCCGCCTCTATGGCACGGTGCTGATGTCCCCCGACGAGTTTCGTCGGGCGCGGGCCTTGTTGCCGCACTGGCGGGTGGGCTCGGTGCCGCCGGAGCGCTGGGTCACGCCGGTTCGCGGCTCCGAGCCCGGGCCGGTGCTCGCCTCGATCGCTCGCGACGGTGCGTGCGGGTTCCTCCAGGACGATGGCTTGTGTGCGATCCACCGGGTCGGTGGCGCCACGGCCAAGCCCTGGGGGTGCCAGGCCTTTCCTCGGATCTACGTGGATGATGGGGTCGCGGTGCACGTCTCGTTCAAGCCCGAGTGCCCCTGCGTACTGGCGCCGACCACCGGTGAGCTTGAGCCCGTCGTCGATCCCGATCTCGTCGATGCGCGCTCGCTGCCGGCGACGGTGGTGGTCGACGTGCTGCCCGATCCGGTCGCGCTGGAGCCCGGGCGCCAGGCGTCCCGGACCGAAGTTCGAGAGTGGATCGCCCGCCTCGCCCGCGAGCCCGTGCCGGCCGATCCCGCGGCGGCCGCCTGGGCCCTGGCCGATCGGATCCTCGCCGCGGACTCGCTCACGGAGGTCCAGATCCCGCGAACAGAGGTCGCGCCGCCCGAGGTGGGCGCGGTCATGCCCTGGCTGGTGGCGCTGCACCGGCGGGCGGTGGTCCGCGCGCGTGAGCACGCCGCCTGGCGCAGCGAGGATGATCTGGTGCGACGGGTGAGCACTGCGCTGGCCTTGCTCACCCGGCTGTTGCTCGATCCCGAGGCGCTGGCCGAGGCGCTGACCGTGCCGCCCCCGCAACCCGAGCAGGAGGCACGGTTTTGGCGGGGCGGCCTACACAGCTACCGGTGGCCGCGAAGCGGGGCCCTGGTGAGCGCGCTGCGTGATGATGCGCTGCGGATCTGGGTGGCTCGCTCGCTGCCGCTGGCGCTCACCGAGCAGTCCGGCGATCCCGATCTGCGCGCGCCCTTGGCCCTGGTGGAGGCCATGCTGCGCGCGCACGGGATCGGGGCCTACGTGGACGACGTGGACGACGTGGCTCAGGTGGCTCAGAAAGTGTAGTCGATCGGGCCGTAGTCCGGGACGTGAACGGTGATCGTGCCGTTGGGCATCTGGTAGCCCTCGATCCAGGCCTCGCGCAGGAGGGTGAGATCGAACGTGATGTCCTGGCTCTCGATCGCATCACAGGGGTCGTCGTTGTCCTCGTGGTTGAGGTTGAGCCAGACCTGTACCGGGTCGGACTCGGCGAAGCTGCCGTCCCAGCACATGCCGAAATCGTGCTCCGCACAGCCTCCGCTGTACTCTACCGAGAGGGTCAAGAGGTCACCCGCGAGCGACGGGTTGGAGACGAACACGGGGTCGTTGGGCTCGGTGCCCTCGCACAGCGTCAACGCGGGATCTTCGGGGCAGGCCATCTGTGTGCATGCCCAGGCTCCGTCCTCGCAGAAGCACTCGTTGCAATCCTGCATCATGGTGTCGCCGTCGACACACTCGCCGCCGTCGGTCCCGGTGGGATCGCAGCCGATCGCAGTACAGAGCCACTCGCCGTCTTCACACAAGCACTCGCCACACTCGACGGCCGGCTCCTCGTCGGGATCGCAGGCCATGCCCCCGGAGTCGACGTTGCCGCTCCCACCGCAGCCGATCTCGGTGCAGGACCAGCCGCCGTTCTCGCAGACGCATGTGTTGCAGTCTTGCATCTGGGTATCGCCGTCTTCGCAGACGTCGCCTCCGGTTCCGGCCGGAGGATCGTCGCCGAGGTTCTTGTCGGGCAGATCGCAGGCCGACAGGGCAGAGCCCGCGAGCACGCCGGCGAAGGAGAGGGCCAAGGAGCTGCGAAGGATCACGTTAGAGAAGGTCATCGTATCTATCACCTAGCGTTAGTGGCACCCGCCGTTGGTGGGTTCGCCTGGTTGTAGTGCGCGGGGGGACCTACCCGTGAACGAAAGTGGATGGAGGCGTGAAGTAAATTCCGGGATCTCGGGAGCCGATGATGACGACGCAGAAGTCGTGAGCCGAGCGCGTATGACATTGCTGTCGCGGCGCACGACTGGGGAGCGAGAGCTTGCCGCGGCCGCGCCGTCGGTTGGTCTGTTGGGCTCGTCGCGTCGGCCTACTCGAGGCAGGCGCTGCGGACCCGGCGGGCGAGCGTCGCCTGGGGATGAGCGCGCAGGAAGGAGCGCGCAGCGGCGACGCCCTCGTCCTCGCGGCCGGCTTCGCACAGGGCCACCGCGCGCAGGGCTCGTCGCTCTTGGGTGAGGACCCCGTCGGCGAACCGTTGGGCATGCTCGCGCAGCAGCGTGAGGGCACGGCCGGGCTCGTCGGCGATGAGTGCCGCCCGAGCTCGGCCGAGCAGGCGATTTTCCTCGGCGAGCGTGTCGTTCGGCTTGGGCTCGGGCTCTGAGGGGGCGGGGGTCTTCCGTGGTGCGGTCGAACCCCGGGGCTTGCTCGGCCTCGACTCGCGAGACGGCGCGGTTGCCCGGCCCGGCCGGGGTTGGACCTCGAGCGTGGATACGCCCTCGGTCTCGGGTTGGGCCTCGGAGGTCGGCTCGCTCGGCTCGCTCGGTAGCGGCGCGGCGGGGGAGTGCGACGCGGAATGGCCCGCTGTGTCCTGGCTCGACTTGCGTGCGTCTCGTGGCGTCGTCAGGCCGCCGGGGCTCGAGGTCACTTGGTCGTATCCGGCTTGGTTTCCGGGGGCCCGGACGTCGTCGGGCATGAGGCCCCGACCGCCGAGCCACAGCACGCCCACCGCGGCCGCAGCCAGCAATCCGAGCACGGCGCCACGTCGGGCCCAATGGGCCGAGGAGGCGGACTCGGCCTCGGCCGGGCCTGCGACGATGTCGGCCGCGACCCGATCCCACACCCGGTCGTGTACGGCATCGGGGATCTGCTCCCGATCTCGGAAGGCGTCGAGCAGATCGAGGGCATCGGCGTCGAGCTGCGGACCGTTGGCGTCGCTCATGCGATCCGACTCCTCGGCGCGGTACGGCCCTGCTCGGCGGCTCGGAGGCGAGTGACCGCCCGCTGGAAGCGTTGGCGGGCCGCTCGCAGCCGCGAGTAGGCGGTATTGAGGTTGATGCCGAGCATCTGGGCGACCTGCGGCATGGGCAGGCCCTCGAGCTCGGCTAGCTCGAATACTTCCCGCTTGTCCGCGGGGAGCTGCTCGAGGAACGTGCGCACGAATTGGGCGGCTTGGTCTCGCCCGGTCTGCGCCTCGGGATCGGGTGCCGGCGCGGGCCGAGCATCGATCAGCTTCAAGCGCCGCTCTTCACGACGGCGGCTGCGACGGTGGTTGCTCACCACCCCGCGGGTCAGCTGGTAGAGCCACGTGGTCATCGCCACGCGCCCGTCGTAGTCGCCGAGCCGGCGGTGCACCACCAAGAAGACCTCGTGCATCACGTCCTCGACCGCGTGCTCGGGGATCCCCATGCGTCGCACGATGCGCCACACGAAGCCGGAGTGGCGGGCATAGACCTCTTCGAGCGAGCGTGGCGTGCCATGGTTAGACCGAGACTGAGACCGAGACCGAGATCGAGACGAGGTTGCGCGGTTTCCGGATCCGACTCCCGGCTCGCACACCCTCACGTCTGGCTTTAGTCCGCTGGCCATGGCATCCGTTCGAAAAATCGATCGCCTGCTGGTAAGTATACGAGATTATTGAAGACATGGTGGGGGGCAAGAGGTGATCCAGGGGTCGGTCCACGAACGGGACGTATTTGCGCTCGCGGCGATGCGGACCCATAGGTCACGGCCGCCAGTGGTCTGTCTCGGCGCGGTGGTGGACGCGGCGCGTCAGCGACGCTCCGACGAGCGTTGCCAGCTCATCGACCGTGGTCGTGCACCGCGGGCTCGTGCGCGGGTTCGTTGCGCATGAACAAGAACTCACTCATGGATCGCTCGGCCCGGTCTTTCCCGAGCATGGTGGCCGGGTAGGGAGGGCCGTGCCGGATCGTGGTGAAGCCATGGAGCGCTCAGGTGACCGAGGGCCTCTGTTGCGAGCGGTGTCGGCTGCCAAGGTGTGCTGGGCTTCGACCAGGTGATGTTGGCAGAGCGCCGGGTGGATCCAATGATCGCCTCGACGATGAAGAGCAGCAGGCAGGTGCAGATAATCAATGGCTCCACCGCCATGATCGGTAAGGCCCAGTTGCTCCTCGGCCAGACACCCATGGTGAAGACCATGCACCACGGCTGCTAGGGCGCCGAAGAAATTCGCAGGTTGACCCGTGAGCAGAAGCTCCGATTGGAGAGCGGAGGTCCCCTATGTCGGGTGCAGGATGCAAGGTGCAGGAGGAGATCGTGACCGCTCTTGACCGCTCTTGACCGCTCTTGATCATGGCGTGGCGGCGCGGAGCGTCCTCGGATGACCCGGTTGATCCGAGGGGGCGCTTGCTGCGTGTCTCTGATCGATGGTGGGCGTGAAAACGAACCAATGTTTGATGGGCTATCCTCCGATAGGGACTATTTTCGCGCAAACTCTGGGATGCTTCGAGTTTGAATGGTTGATTACAGTCGGTCTTGAACTATGATTTCGTGATCAGTAACATCGTTTTGAATGAAGAGAATGGGTAGTTCGAATGGTTCTTGACTTGGTGCTGAGCTTGTCCTGGTTCGGGCTTTGATCCGTATCTCGGAGACATCCGTCGATCTCACCAGTTGGATTCTCCTCCGTCGCTTATACTCTGCGAACCCATCCGCCCCGCTACTAGCGTCACTCGGTCCTTCAGGAAGAGATCGCGTTTTCGCGCTTCTGGGAGACGCAAGATGATACATGAGACCACCTCCTGTGACAGTCGTATTCCTCGGGTCTTACTGACAGAAACGAACGAGCAGTTGACCGAAGCGCTCGAGCGATGGCTTCGGAGGCGCGGATACGAGGTCGTCCACATCTCCAGCAGCAAGAAGGCGCTCAGCCGGATCACGCGCGAGCAATTCGATCTGGTCCTGCTGGATCTCGGCGCGCCCCGGCGCGAAGGCTGGGCCGCTCTGGAGCGACTCAAGGGGCGACAGAGCGTTTGCGCCGTGGTGGTGCTCTCGGATGATGATGACGCTGAGAACGCCGTTCGTGCCATGCGAATGGGGGCAGTGGGCTATGTGGCCACGTCTTCGTCGATGGACCGAATCCTCAGCCGGCTGGACAAGACCCTCAATACGGCGACCCTGCGGCGATCGATCCATGCGTCTGTTCGCGATCATTCTCGGCCGGTAATCCGCAGCGCGTCGATGCATCGGATCTACCAGCTCGCCGCTCGGGTTGCTCGGAGTCCCTCGGCGCCTGTGCTCATCCTTGGGGAGAGCGGGGCAGGGAAGGAAGTCCTTGCCACATACATTCATAGCCGCTCCCCGCGAGCCTCGCAACCCTTCGTCCGGGTAAACATGGCGGCGTTGCCTGCGACCACGCTGGAGGCAGAGCTCTTTGGTGCGACTCGGGGGGCATTCACCGGAGCGCGTGTCGATCGCCCGGGGCTGGTGGCGTCGGCCGGAGGTGGGACACTGTTGCTCGATGAATTGTGTGAATTCGATATTTCGCTCCAGGCGAAATTATTGCGGTTGGTCGAGCAGCACAGCTTCTTTCCTGTGGGATCGGATCGCGAGCGACATGTGGATGTTCGGCTGCTTGCGGCCACGAACGTCGATCCAGAGGTTGCCATGCGAGAGGGTCGGCTTCGTCCCGACCTCTACTACCGCCTCTCTACGGTGACCCTCCGACTGCCTCCGCTGCGAGAGCGCCCCGAAGACATCATTCCGCTGGCTCGATCCTTCATAAAAGAGCAAGCTCGGCTGCTCTCCCAGCCTGAGCCCGTCTTGAGCCCGGAGACCGAGGCGGTCATGCTGGCGTATTCGTGGCCAGGCAACATCCGACAGCTGCGCAACGCGATCGAGCGGGCGATGTTGGTCAATGATGAAGCAGTGGTTCACCCGACCGATCTCGGCCTCCATGGCGATTCGACCCGGTGCTCTCCTGCGGCCATGCCTCGCTTCGATGTGCCCGATAGTGAGCTCAACCTGGAGAAGGCGCGGAAGCGAACGATAGAGGCGGTCGAGCGTGAGTGTATCCACCGTGCGCTCGACGAGGCCGAGGGCGCGGTCACTCGTGCGGCTCGCATCCTCGGGATCAGTCGATCCACGCTGTGGACGAAGCTACGCCGCTACGGGATCGATCCCAGCGAAGCGCCCTCGGGAGAGTATGACGCTCGACCCGGTGATGACGACTTTCGCCCGTGAACGTCGACGTTCGGTGAGTTGAACGTGGCGATCGGATCGACGTTCAATGAGCTGAACGCTGGCGTGGGTCACCATCCCGAGACAGGAAGGATGAGGTGTACATTGTCACTACAATAATCGCCGTAACCGTCGGTAATTCCATTATTGGCATCGACCGGTCTGTGAAGTGGCATACCGGTTGCTCCTTTAGGGGGCGTGCCGATGACCCTTCTGCAAACCCCGCCCGACCGCGATGGTCCGTGCGTTCGAGAGCGTTGGCTAGCGAGGCTGAGCCAGCTCGACGTGGAATTGGAACGTATCGGTCGAGACGAGCTGAGCGAGCAACGACTCGGCGCGCTGCGGCGCTGGGTTGGCTCTTGGGATGATGTCCCGGACCGGCCGCAGCGGGAGCTGGCTCGGCGTATCTTGGCCGACATCAAGGCGTGCGTGCTGGATCCCGAGCGCACGCCCGACCGTGAGCTGTGGCGTACGCTGAGCACGGACGGTGAGATCCTGCCCGATCCGCACAGGGTGCTGAAGGGTCGCGCGCTGCTCGAAGAATTCGCCCAGTCGGAGGACGACGAGCTCGACCGGCTCCTGGCTACCCTGGGAGGCGACGACGAGCTCGAGGGTAACGAGGGCACGCCTGACGACGCCCTGGGGACGCTGCGGGAGCCGCTGGTGCGCGCCGGTCAGGGCGAGCCGACCCAGGTGCTCATGAAGGGCGATCTTCAAGCCGGCCTGCTGACCGATGTGATTCAGATGTTCGCTCAGAACAACGAGACGGGTCGACTCTCGGTGCTCTCCGAGGCGGGTGCTGGGGCGGTGTTCTTCGACGAGGGGCGCATCGTAGACGCGATCTACGGCCACGAGGAAGGGGAGGCCGCGTTCTACCGGGTGATGCAGCTGACCCGAGGGCGGTTCTCGTACGAGCGCGGGATCCAGAGCAACGAGGCTCGGATTCGCTGCAGTGTGCAACATCTAATTCTGGACGCTTTGCGCGTGATGGACGAGTCGACGCGCTGAGTAATACGCCACACTCGAGGAGAGCAACGATGTCCTACCTGAATGTCAGGGATCAAGTACTGGAGACCAAGATCGTCTACTACGGCGCGGGGTTGAGCGGCAAGACCACGAATCTCGTGATGATCCGCCATCGGCTCAACGATGGGAGGTGCGGGGAGATGATGTCTCTGAACACCGACGGAGATCGTACGCTCTTCTTCGACTGGCTGCCGCTGAGCCTGGGTCAGCTCAACGGCTGCGATATCAAGGTACAGCTCTATACCGTGCCGGGCCAGGCAAAGTACGTGGAGACGCGCAAGCGGGTGCTGCGGGATGCCGATGGGGTGGTCTTGGTCCTCGACTCGGCCAGCGGGGCGCTCGACAAGAACCGGGAGATCGTGGCCGAGATGCGGCAGCACGTGCAGGAGTTCGGGCTCGAGGCGGTCCCGGTGGTCGTTCAGCTCAACAAGCGAGATCTCCCCAGCGCGATGGAGCGGCAGGCCTTGCTCGATGAGCTGGGGCTCGATGATCCGCCGTGTGTCGAGGCGGTGGCATCCGAGGGTCGCGGGGTGCTGGAGACGCTCAAGCTCGTAACCCGCTGGGTGGTGCGACACGTGAAAACGCAGATCCTCCGAGACTCTGATGCGGTCGCTCGGGGCGAGGACCGTCGGCTCGACGGTCAGACGCTGTTCGAGCAGCTCGAGGAGGCCTGCGGTGGAGTGCCGATGGGGGCGACGTCGCCTGGAGCTCGTACGCAGGAGCGCTCGGTGGACATGGAGGTCGCGGTCGGGGATGCAGCGGTCAACGGGGGAAGTGACGCCCCTCCTGCACCACCGGCATGGAGAGGAGCGGTCATGCCGCTGCCGACGACCTATACGGACCATCGCTCCGGTGGGGTGGTCTCACTACCGGTGACACCACCGCCCCGGGATCTGGTCGACGTCGTCCCCTCGGTGCCTTCAGAGATCGACACCGGCGCGCCGCTACGCTGGGACGACGCAACATCCGTGGAGCAGCTGTGTGATGGCTATCAGAGCTTGTGCGCGCGCCTGTCTCGGCTGGAGCTGGTGACCGTCGAGTCGACGCGCCAGAGCCTCCGAGCCCTCGACTCGTTGTCGTCGTATGACTCGCACTCCGATCTCTGCGCGCGCCTCGAGGCGATCGAGCGGCGACTTGAGGGCCCGGTAGAGCAGGAGCGGCAGGAGCGACTGGAGGCCAGCGTGGAGATCTCGGTCGAGCTGCTCACCTCGTTGTCTCGGAGGCTGGAGCAGCTGATCGCCAACACCACCTGCATGGAGGCCGACCAGGAGGTGCTACGGGTGCGACTGGAGGAGATCGGTGGCAAGGTCGAGGATATCCGCGAGACGCTGGAGCTGACCCAGCACAGCGTGGACCAGCAGCCCCAGGTGGTGCAGGAGCTGGTGGTCGAGAGCATGGAGGCCAAGCAGATGGCCTTCGAGGAACTCGTGCTCAATCATGGGCTCGACCACCGCCAGCACCTCGCCCAGCTTCAGAGCGAGCAGCGTCGCTGCTCGGAGCAGGCAGGAGCCGAGCTGCGGAGCATTACGCAGGAAATGCGGCGCTTGTTCGAGCTGCTGGTCACAGACGGCGGGAAGCCACCGGGAGCATCGAGCCGGTTCGGCAAGAGGAGATGGTGGCGGGGTTGAGTCATGGAGCAGCGATCAATCGTCCAGGTGAACTCGATCATGCTCACCGTGCACAGCGAGGTCGTCATGGAGCCCGAGCTCATGGTGGTGACTCGCCTGCGCGACGAGCTGGGCAATGAGCTCGACAAGCAACACCTCGCCGTCCCAGCGGCGGCCGCGGAGGACTTCCTCGGTCGCGGATCTCGTGCGCTCTCGTTGTTTCTGCACTCTTCGCACCTGTGCTTCGTTCAGCGGTTGCTGTGGAGCCCGCGTAAGGAGCGAGGGGCAGCGCATTCTCCTCCGCGGATCGGGGTGCTCGGGACTCAGGTCTTCGACTCCGAGGGTCGGGTCGTGATCAGCATGGGCGAAGATCAAGTCTCGGGGAATTGGCTGCAGATCAGCTACCTGCTGGTGGGGCTCATCGGCATCGCGGCCGACTCGCTCGAGCTCGGGCGGTGTCAACGCACCGTCGCCACGGGCAAGGGAATCGCGGCGATCGTGCTCGAGGGTCGCGATGCGGACGTCACCATCAGCTACGTCGATCCAAACGAGATCTCAGCGGAGGGCGAGTGCGGGCTCGTGGAGCAGGTGGAGGCGGTCTGATGTTCGAGGCCACGCGGGCCGTGCGGGCGCTGATGAGCGACGTGCGGGTGGAGTCGGTGGCCTTGATAGGTCCCGATCGCACGGTGCTCAAGGTCGGCTCCTCGGCCGATGACGAGGCGCTGGCGACCATTGGCTCGCATACGCGGCAGCTGTTTCGTCGGGCGACACCGCCTCTGCTCCACCTCGATCTTCGAATGCAGCACGGCCGCCTGCTGGTGCTGCCGGTGGACGAGTCGGTGCTGGTGATCGGGATCGATCCTCGGTCGTCCCTGGAGCCTCTGATGGTCGCGGTCGACGAGCAGCGCGAGCTGCTATCGCAATCGATCTTTGGCGCGGCGAGGCCGAACGACATCGTGGGGCACGAGGCCGGTGCCCCCATGATGCCGGTGGCGGGAGGGGTCTCGGTGACCCCGGTCGCGCCCGCGCCACTGCCCGCGCCACTGCCCGCGCCACTGCCCGCGCCACTGCCCGCGCCACTGCCCGCGCCACTGCCCGCGCCACTGCCCGCGCCTTTGGGCGAGTGTTCGGCCAGTCCCCTCGATCAGGACGCCGTGCTCGGGGCGGTCGCCGATGTGCTGGCATGGATGCGCCGCTCGGTGCGAGGCCCGGTGTTGCGGCACTACTTGCGGCAGGCCCGGGCGGCGCTCGAGCCTCGGTTTCCCTTCCTCTCCGCGCTCGATGTCGATCTACAGGGCGAGGTGGTGGTGAGGGATGACCTCCCGTGGGATCTCGACGTGCTCGAGCAAGGGACGGCGCGCTGGGTCAGTCATGCCCTCGTGGACGCTCGTCGGTTGCACGAGGGCTTGGACGCGGACGACCTGCATCTCGTGCGCGCTAGACGGCGGCGACCGGAGTCGCCCGGGTTTTGGGAAGAGCTGAGTCAGGGACAAGGAGGAGATGATGAACGACAACCATGAGCTGATCGCGCTACTCGACGCCATCGAGCAGTCGTTACTCGAGGGAGAGGCTGTCGTGGCGGTGCCTTCACCGCGTCAGCGGCCCGCCAATGCGAGCCCACCGAGCTCCAGCGCTCGCGCCGAGCAGCGGCTCTTCGCGCCGTCGGTCCGAGCCGAGGGGCGGCCGACGAGCTCCTCGCCTTCCGTGGTGCGCTTGCACCCGGCCATCGCAGACGCCGACGCTTCTGGGGCGCCCCGGATCGATCGAGCCCCGCGCCGCACTGGGGTCGTGTCGGTGCGACAGAGCACGCGGGAATTCGTGACCCGCCTCGGGAGGGACTGAGCGATGAAGTCGGTCGTATTTCAGCAAACTGGTCGCGTGGTTGCGGTCCAGACCCAAGCCAACGTGCTGCAGGCGCTGCTGGCCGAGCAGGTCCCGGTGCGGATGGCGTGCGGGGGAAAGGGGATCTGCGCTACTTGCCACGTCCACGTGGCGCGGGGGCGCAATGGTCTAACGCCTCTCACCAAGAAAGAGGCGCGGACGCTCGATCTCATCGGGGGGACCAGCGAGTGCTCTCGGCTGGCCTGTCAGGCGAAGGTGATCTCCGACGGTGTCGTGATCCGCCTGCCCGAAGGTCTCTACGTTGATCGAGCCGCCGACTTCGAAGATCTCATCGGGCGTCGTACCCAGGAGCCGCTGCTACATCCGGTGGACGGGCGGATCCTGGTCGCGGTGGGAAAGATCATGACCCGCAGCGCGCTAGAGCACTTGCGGCAGGCCGAGGCGGATCTGCAGGTCCTCATGAGAAATAGTACAGAGGTCTAGGAGAGGGACGATGACGGTCATCATTGGACAACAACCGATCAAGCACAATTACTACAACGCTCAGGACTTTCTCCGGTACGACGCTTGCGCCGGGAGCGTCACCACCCACACCGATGCTCGGGCGATCCACGTCTCCGAGGACTTTCTCGTCGGACTCCACGCTGGGCTCGAGGACGAGGTGGGCGATGCGGCCCCCGTGGTGATGTACAAGATGGGGTTTCGCTGGGGGCTCGCCGATATTCGCCACTTCGAGGCGGTGATGGCGCGGGAATTTGGCCGTGATGTGCAAGACATGAACCTCCAGTTTGTCATGGAGCAGTGGTGGTGGCCGCCACAGGTGATGGGGTGGGGATCTTGGGAGATCGACTTCGAGTCCAAGAAGGATCAGGGGTTGGTCATCGTCAATGTGTTCGACTCGGCGGTGGCCAAGTCTCTGGGGGAGATCGGCAAGCCCGTCTGCTATGTCTACGCGGGCTTGTTCGCGGGGGTCTTGACGCACCTCGCCCGCCGACCCCTCGCTGGGATCGAGATCCAGTGCTATGCGATGGGGGCCGACTTTTGCCGCTTCGTGATCGGTTCTGAGAAGAGGATCAACGCGATCGAATTCTGGCTAGAAGAAGGCGCGAGCACGGACGAGATCCTTCGTCGACTGTAGCGCCAGAGAGGCTGACCTGCCAATGCTCGCCCCTGCCATCAAGACTCCATACATTCCGGTCGCCCGCGGCCAAGGACCCCGTGTTCCATCCGAGGGCCCGGTCCCTCCGCCGGAGCTTCGGCGGTCCGCTCGGGCAGTGTTTCGCGCCGTCGCGTGGAGCGGGGAGCCACCCGAGCAGAGCACGAAGCCGGAGCCCCCCGTGAGCCTCGACGTGCGAGCGGTCGCGCGCCAGGTCTTTGCCTCGATCCCGTGGACGGGAGAGGAGGCCGAGGCGCCGACGTCACACCAGATCAATCACAGCGTTCGGGTCATGCTCGACGCTTTCCAGTGGGAGTGAGTGAGGGTGAACTACGAGATCAATCAACTACTGAAGAATGCCGAAGGTCGATACTTGACCGATCTGGAGTCGCAGAAGCTAATCGGCTACGCGGCGGGAATTCGGCGGCGCCTCGAGGTTGCTAGAAACGTGGAGCGAGCCGAGGCCGAGATCGTCGGCGCGAACATGCGGGCCATAAAGGCTCGCTATCCCGAGCTAGAGTCCATGTACGGCGAGCATACCAACGCCCGCATCGTACGTGATCAGACCTTCGTGCTCCGGTACGCGGTCTTGGCCATGGTCCAGCGTGATCCTGATTTCATCCGGGACAAGCTCTCGCTGTGGCTGGCGACGATCCTCGCGGCGCTCTGCGATCTGGAGCATGTGATCTACGCGATGGAACAGATCATCGAGGCGTGTCGACAGCATCTGGAGGTAGAGGATGCCGAGGAGCTGGTCCCCTACCTCCAGGTCAACCTGCAGGCCTTCGAGGCTCGAAGCAGCACGGCCGCCTAAAGAGCACACGAGGAGACACTACGATGCACGAAGCCCCTGGATCGAGCCCCGTCTTTGCCAATATCTATCGACCCGACGAGTACTTCAGCCACAATGTGAACAGCGGCACCATTCGCGCCCCCACGGGGACGCGGATGCTCACTGTCCCCGAGCATCTTCTGATTGGGATCCACGAGGCCCTCCTGGAGGAGACCGGAGCGGCGTCTCCGGTGGTCCTCTACCGCTGCGGGCGCTGGTGGGGGCGTCGCTTTGCCCAGCGCTATTTTGCCGAGGTTCGCCACTTCTACCGCGTCGATGCTGGCGAGCTCTCGCTGGGGGTCTTCTTGATGCTGCTCCGGCGGGCGTGGGGGATGATGGGATGGGGCAACCTGGAGATCTCGTTTGGCCTGCGTGAGCACGGGTTCATCGAGGCTAAGGTTCAAGGATCGATCTACAGCGAGGTCATCGGCCATCACGAGCAGCCTCGGGAGCAGCTGGTCGCCGGCTTGCTCGCGTCCATCATCGGCGAGATCTCGGGGCGGGAGCTCGAGTGCGTCCAGACCTCGTGCAAGAGCGTAGGAGCGGAACAGTGCGTCTTCCTCGTGGGAATCAAGAGTCGGATCGACTTGCTCGAGGCGTGGGTACGCCAAGGGCGGAGTCACGCGTCCATCGTCGAGACGATCCGCGAGGGGGCGCTAGCCTGAGGTCGGCCGCCACGCCCGGCGCGGTGCTGGTCGATCGCTACTTCGTCGAGGAGCTCATCGGGTCGGGGAGCTGCGGACTGGTCTTTCGGGCCCGCGATCGAGCAGGGGGCACGCTGGTCGCGCTCAAGGAATTCTCGCGAGCCTCGAGCCGGCTGGACAACGGTTTCTTGCGAGAGCTCGGGTTCATGTTCGACCTGGAGCACCCGAACATCGTCGCCTGCCACTCGGTATTCATGTCTCAGGGACATCGCTACTTGGTGCTCGAGTACGTGGGCGGAGGCTCGCTACGGGACGCCTTGGGGCCCGACGGCTTCAACCTGCGTCAGGCGCTTCGGTATTTGCTGCATGCGTGCCGTGGCGTGGCTCATGCTCACCAACGGAACATCATCCATCGCGATCTCAAGCCCGAGAACATCTTGCTGGCCGACGATTCGGGCCGGCGGCGAGCGAAGGTCGCTGATTTTGGGGTGGCGACGCTGGGCACCGCCACCACGGCTCAGATGGGGGTGGGCTCGCCGGCCTACATGGCGCCCGAGCAATTTTATACCCGCAGCGACGTTCGGGCCGATGTCTATGCGTTGGGGGTGATGGCGTACGAGATCATCTGTGGCTGCCGCCCCTTCGTGGGTACGCCCCACCAGGTGATGAACGCTCACCTGCACCAGCCGGTGGTCCTCCCGCGGTGGCTGCCGGGGCTCACCCGGAGGTGTCTACGGCGGGTGTTGGCCAAGGAGCCCGAGCGGCGCCATCAGAGCGTCGGTGAGCTGCGGGCCGAGCTATCGGAGATCTTGGCGCTCGAGGGGGAGGTGCTCGCCCGCGTAGGTTGGCCGGTCCCCGTGGGTCGCCCGGATCAGCTGCTGGTGACCAATGACCGCACGCTGGTCCGGCAGGGCTCGACCCTGTGGAGCTTGGATGATCGAGGGCGTCTGGTGGAGAGCCTGGGGCACGTAAGTCATGTCGCGGCTCGGGAGAACTACCACTTGCGCTACCACGAGGCTCGATGGTGCTTGGTGAGTCCTATGGGGCGGCGGACGATCCCAGGCATTCCCTTCTCGGAGCGGGTCGGCCTGTCGGCGACCGGTGACGTGATCTGTGTGAGCGACGGGGGGGCGATCCTGGCGCAGGGGCGCACCTACGAGGTGATCCACCCCGCGGGCTCGGGGGCCGTGGACGCCTGCTTCTCGGGGCATCGACAAGAGCCCTACGTCGTGGGGGTCGCGGGTCAGCGGGGCTGGCTCGATAGAGGTGGTCATCGGCAAGAGCTGCCGGGGCGGCCTGCGCGGGTCTATGGGCACAGCGATCATGAGCAGGTCGTCGTGCGCTCGCTCGATGATCCCTCGGTGTTGTGGTGTATTCGGTCTACGAGGCTGTCGGTGCATCGGGTCGCGTGCGGCGAGCTGACGTGTGGGGCGCGAGGGTTCGTGGCGGCGGGTGCCGACGGCGCCATGGTGACCATCAGCCTGGAGCAGGATCAGGTCGAGCGCCGTTGGCAGGACGTTCCTTTGCGGATGGTGGCGGCGTCTAGCCGGAACACCGTCTGGTTGGGTGATGATGGTGGCTTGAGGCTGAGCTCAGAGCGACAAGGCAGAGCGGCAAGACGAGGAGAATGTTGATGAATAGTCGAATGCAGGCAATTGTGGTGGAATCAGAGGGGCGCTACTTTAGCGCAGAAGAACACGCCCTCTTCGTGCGCTACACGGAGGGGATGGGCGAGCGGGTGTCGCAGGCACGGGCGATCCAGCTGGCCGAGGACGAATTGCTCGACAAGACCCAAGATCGCCTGCTCGATCGGATCGGCGGTCTGGACGTCAAGTCTGCTGAGCACGAGGCCCTACTTCATGATCTTCGGGTTCACCTTCGCTACCTGGCTGCGGCCCACGTGCGCGACGACATGGAGTGGTTTTCCGTCAAGTATGCCGACTGGGCGGTCGAGCTGGGGCTAGTGCGCCACGAGCCACAGCTGCTGCGAGCGAGCTACGACGCCCTGGGAGCGAGCCTGTCCGAGACCCTGGAGTCAGCCGAGCTGGCCGCCATTAGCCCCTATCATGCCGAGTTCATGCGGCAGTTGGGGGGTCGGTGATGCAAGGGGACGAGCAGGTTCTTGATTTGCGCTCGGCTCGTGGCAACACGCCTACCGCTTCGCCGGGGCTGATGGGCTACCTCAAGTTCATGACGAGGATCGAGCACGCTCGAACCGAGCGCACCTCGGTGGGGCAAGCGCTGATGCGCGGGCGGCTGTCGATCCGTGCGCGAGCACTGCAGCTGTGGTGCTATGCGATGGTGCTCGAGGCGCTCGAGGAAGCGATCGAAGAGGGGGGTCTGGCCACCTACGGCCGGGTGTGGGAGCCGAGCATGGAGAAGCGTTCGGCGCTCGATCGGGATCTAGGCGAGCTCGCATCCGAGCTGCGGTCGATCCCTGCACCGGTCGCGTCCGCGGCGGCCGAAGTGGGACGGCGCTTGATGCTGGATCGATCGAGCCCTGCTCGGCTGTTGGGTTGGTTGTACGTGTTCGAAGGGTCGACTCTGGGGGCGGAATTCTTGGCGGAGCGGATGAGCGCATCCGACGGTCGAGGGATGAACTACTATCGGGTCTACGGCTCGAAGACTCGGGTGCAGTGGGAAGCCTTCGTGGTCCGGATGTGCCGATGGGTGCCGATCACGGTCGCCGGTCAGGTCGTCGCGGGAGCCATCTCTGCGTTCACCGGCGTTCGGGTGCTCTTTGATGCGATCGACCGATCCGTGGCGGTGCAGCGGCTCGATGCCGAGGGGTCGGCCGACCCACTGGAGCTTACCGCGGACGGCTAGCGCAGGCGCACCTCGAGGCCGGCGCTCACCCGTCCGCCAACCGGCGGCGTGTAGTAGACCAGGCCCGGTGCGGTGGGGGTGGCTCGAAAGCGGGCTCGCGCCAGGGCGACCAGCACGTCGCCGTTCAGGCGCAGGGCCAGGCGCCCGCGCAGTTGGGTCGGTGACCACAGCAGGCCGGCCCCTGCGGCCAAGGCCAGGCGTAGCGAGCTCACCTGGCGGGGAGCGACCACCCCGAGCCCTCGCCCGTGCACCGCACCTACGTCGACGCCGGCGCACAGGGGTAGCTCCAGCGGTCCGGGCTGGAGCAGGCCACAGCCACGAGCATCGATCGTCCACTGCTGAAGTCGCCCGCCGATCGTGTCACCCGTGGGGATCGAGTCGACCGGGGTCCAGTAGCTGGCACCGAGCTCCGCGCGCCAGGCGTTACCCCAAAGCGCCGCGCCCAGGGCGACCACGGCGGTTGGAGCGGGGAGCACCGACAGGCCTACGCCCGCCGTGGCGTCCAAGCCTATGTGAAGCGCGGGAGCGCGGGAGCGCGGGAGCGCGGGAGCGGACGCAGTGGGCTCGGGCTCGGTCGGTGGGCTCGGAGAGGTCGTCGAGTCCTCGCCGTTGGGCCCGTCGGGCTCGGTCTTTGGCGTGGTCTCGTCGATGCGGGGCTCGGTGGGAGCGGGCGGGGGCTCGGGCATCGGCGAGGCCTCGTCGCCATTGTCCTTGGCGGGCTCGGCGGGCTCGGCGGGCTCGGGCGGAGGTTCCTGTGCGAGGTCCACCTCGGGGTCGACGGCGAGCGCCACGATCAACACCGCGGCCTTGGCCAGCTCGTTGCAGTCGCTGGCCTGCATCGTCCGGCGGCCGGCGGGTCCATCGTCGCGTTCGAGCTCGAGCACGAGCGCGAAGCGTCCCGCATCGTCCTCGGTCACGGTGGCCCGGGCTCGCATCCCACGGGGGTCGGCGGCGCTGTCGACCAGCGCGTCGGTGAGTCGCTGCTGGACGGCCTGCGCGGTGGGGCAGCGGGACGGGGCCGACCATTCCATGACGACCCCGGGGCCCGGGCCTGGGCCGGAGTGGATCGCCGTCAGCAATGCCACCGCGCCCCAGCCGAGCATCGGCCGCAGAGTCTACACCGTCGCGGGTCGCGGTCGCGGTCCTAGCGATTGCTCCAGCGGCCTCTCGTGGCCGGAGTGCCTCGGTGCGTCGAGCTCAAGCGCGCTCCGGCGACTTGCTGGCGAGCACGTCGAGCCGGCCCTCGTCGATCCCCTCGAGGGTCTGCATGCCCGACCGCCAGATCGCACCGACCTCATCGGCCAGGCTCGAACCCACCTTGCGCAGCAGCGGGTGCGCTCGCCGAAACCATGTGCGTGCGCGGGACACCTGGAACGCGACCAGCTCGTCGAGCGCCTCGCTGCGTTGGCCTGCGGCCAGGTCGTCGGGGTCGACCTCGAACAGCAGCAGGTCCTCCTGTGGCACATAGAACCGCCCTTGCCGGGCATCGACACCCAGGTCGAGCAGGATGTCGGTGAGCCGCATGCCGATCGAGAGAGGATCGGCCAGGGCGTGCAGCCCCGGGCGTTGCTCGCCGCCCAGCAGCAGCATCAGGCGACCCACGGGGACCCCCGAGAGCGAGCAGTAGTTGAGCAGCTCGTTCCAGGTGGAGTACTTGTGCTTGTGCAGATCCATCCGGAACCCCGCCAGCAGATCCTGAAACTGGGTGATCGGGATGTTGAACTGCCGCACTGTGTCCGACAGGGCCACGAACGCGGGGTGCTCGGCTTCGCCGTGGTAGGCCCGCTCGAGCAGCTCTTGCCAGCCGTCGAGGCGTTCGGCCCGTTGCTCGGCGTGGGCGGGGTGGTCGGCGAAATCGTTGGCCACGCGCGAGAAGGCGTAGACGGCCGAGGCATGACGACGCAGGGGTGCCGCCATGCGAGGCGACGCCACCGGGTAGTGCTCGGGGTGCTCGGCGACTACGCCCTCGCACCAGTCATAGGCCTGCTCTAGGGTGTAGTCGCGTCGCGGGGCTCCATCGGGCCAGGTCGGGTTCATCGCCACTCCCGTCAGGGGCGGCGCTCAGCCAGCAGAGACCGGCCAACCCTGAGCCATGAGTGTCGCACAGGTACTTCCCTCGGGCACGGGAACATAGGCAAAGGGCCCCGATTGGTTCTCGTCGGTGTCCTTGGCCACGGCCGAGAGGCAGGCGCCCTTGGCTCCGAGGATCTGCTGCTTGACCCGCACCCGAGCCTTGCCCTCGATCCGCTGTGGCTCGACGGTCGCGGTCGCGCGGGTCTTGGATCGATTGGCCACGTAGAGCTCTCCACTACAGATCGGAGCGTCTACGCGCACCGTCATGCCCGGGTTGCCGTCCTCGTCGATGTCGGCCGAGGACCAGGCCACGATCGAGCGTCCCGCCAGCTCGGCCGAGTCTTCGCGGCCGGAGAACACCATGCGAGTCTGGGGCAGGGCGTCGGCGTCCATGTGCACGCGAACGCCCGCGACCTTGGAGAAGCGCACCTGGCAGGCGGTTTGTTCAAGCTTCAGCAGATCGCCGTCACGATCGAGCCGAGCGATGACGAAGCTGTCGGTGCGGGTCTGAACCTTGCCCTTGAAGGGCACCTTGCGCTGGCCGAAGGTCACCTGGTGCCCCGCCCACAGGGTGGGGAGCTCCGCGTGGCTGGCCGGGGCATGGATCGATGCCTCGGACGGGAGGGGTGATGTGCTGCTCACCAGCGTCAGGGCATAGGCCCCCGCCAGCTGGGAAATCCAGACCATGGTCGTGCTCCTTCGGCTTCGAACGGCTCGGGCCGCTATTCGATGGTGGGCATCTCGATGGCGGGCGTCGTGCCCATTGGCCTCGTCGTGCCTCGGGTCGTTATCCTAATCGCGGCCATGATCGCGGCCCGGCTTCACCTCCGGGCCGACGATCGGGGAGCGCGGCCTGGTCGACTTGCCGTGTGGCCGATTGGCGTCGCGGGCGTCGCGGTCTACTTGTTGCGGCGATCCTTGCGTCGGTTGGAGATGAGGGACTCGATGACCCGGCGTACCTGGCGAGGTTCGAATCCTTCGATGATGGTGCCGCCGTGCTGGCGGACGAGGTCGGCGAGGTCGTGGGCGGCTAGGCCCCCGACGACCCAGGGCGTGTTGCTGCACGCGGAGGCGTACTCTTCGATGAGCTCCCGGGCGCGGTGAGCTGCTGGCACGATCGTGCTCGACAGCCCGACGATCGAAGGAGAGAGCTCTTCGACGGCCTGACGGATCGCGTGGGGCGGCGTGCGGGCGCCCAGGCGCACCACGCCGAAGCCCCACGAGGCCATGTGCAGGGCGAAGCCATAGCTGGACAGGGTGTGCGTGTCGTCGGCGAAGCAGGCGAGCAAGGCCGTACGATCGCTGTGATCCCGCTGCACCAGGCGCAGCATGCTGGTCGTGGCCGCCTCGATGATCTGCGAGGCGATGTGCTCTTGGCCCACCGTGAACGTGCCGTCGTGCCAGCGCTGTCCGATCTCGACCAGGGCTGGCTTGAACACGTGGTCGAAGATCGATGTGGCGGGGCCCAGCGCCATGGCGTGTCGGACGGCGCTCTCGATCTGCGAGGGATCGAACGCGGCCACTGCTTGCACGATGGCTTCGGCCGCGTGGGCGAAGGGATCGGCGCTGTTGGCCGAGGGAGCCTTGCGCTGCTCGAGGTCGGCCAGCACCAGCTTGGCGGCCTCCGACGGGGCCATGCCCTGATCGCACAGCTCGCGAACGCGTCGGATCAGCTCGATGTCCGCGTCGCTGTAGACCCGGTACGACGACTCGGTGCGGCGTGGCTCGGGCAGTCCGTAGCGACGCTCCCACGCGCGCAGCGTAGCGGCTGGGATGCCGGTCATCTCTGCGACCGCGTTGATGCGGTACTTGCCCTGGTCGTCGGCCAAATGCCTGGTCTCCGTTTGAGAACGCACCAAGGGCGCAGCCTTGGCGTGCACGAAGATTGTGCACCCTTTTTGGGGGTTGTCAAATGTTTGAACAAGGGTAGGCTCCGGCTGTGCAACGCTTGCAAGAGGTCATGAACGTTCGATATGACGATGGCGCGGTGAAAAGCGTATCCTCCGCTAATCGACCACACGCGATCGTCATCGGGAGCGGGTTTGGTGGCCTTGCCGCAGCGGTCCGTCTAGGGGCGCGGGGTTACCGCGTTACCGTCTTGGAGCGTCGCGACCAGCCGGGCGGGCGGGCCTATGTGTACCGCCAGGACGGGTTCACCTTCGACGGCGGGCCCACCGTGATTACCGCGCCCTTCCTCTTCGAGGAGCTGTGGGAGCTGTGCGGGCGACGGCTGGCCGACGACATCGATCTTCGGCCTGTCTCTCCTTTTTATAGGATCCGTTTTCACGACGGCAAGGTGTTCGACTACAACGGGGACGCCGCGCACATGATCCGGGAGGTCGCGCGCTTCAATCCCGCCGACGTGGAGGGCTACGAGCGCTTGCTCGAGATGAGCCGCCGGATCTTCGAGGTCGGCTTCGAGCGTCTGTCGTACGAGCCGTTCTCCTCCTGGCTCGACATGGCCAAGATTGTGCCCGACATGGTCAAGCTGCAGAGCTACCGCACCGTGTGGGGGCTGGTGTCGCGCTACATCAAGGACGACCGGCTGCGTCAGGTGCTGAGCTTCCATCCTCTGCTGGTGGGCGGCAATCCCTTCGAGACCACGTCGATCTACGCGCTCATCTGTTATCTCGAGCGCAAGTGGGGCGTGTGGTTCCCGATGGGGGGGACCGGCGCGCTGGTCAAGGGCCTGGTCAACCTCATCGAAGGGCAGGGCAACACCGTGCGGCTGGGCACCGAGGTGAGCCGGATCGAGGTGGACAACGGGCGGGCCGCGGGGGTGACCCTGGCCGACGGCACTCGGATCGACGCCGACCTGGTGATCTCCAACGCGGACTCGGCGTTCACCTACAAGCACTTGCTGCCGGCCGAGCACCGCCGGCGCTGGACCGACGCCAAGGTCGACCGGGCTCGGTACTCGATGAGCCTGTTCGTCTGGTACTTTGGGACCGATCGCAAGTACGAGGACGTTGCGCACCACACCATCATGCTGGGGCCCCGGTACAAGGGCCTGCTCGACGACATCTTCAAGCACAAGACCCTCGCCGAGGACTTCAGCCTCTACCTACATCGGCCCACCGCAACCGACCCGTCGCTGGCTCCGGAGGGGCATGACGGTTTCTACGTGCTCTCGCCGGTCCCGCATCTAGACGCCGATGTCGACTGGAGCGAGCACCGCGAGGTCTATCGGCGCAAGATCGAGAGCTTCCTGGCCTCGACCATCATGCCGGATCTGCCCCGCCACGTGGTCAGCTCGCATGTGCTCGATCCGCAGGGTTTTCGGGACGATCTGCTCTCGGTCAAGGGGGCTGCGTTCGGGATGGAGCCGATCCTGCTTCAAAGCGCCTACTTCCGGCCGCACAACCAGAGTGAAGAGATCGAGGGCCTCTACCTGGTAGGAGCAGGTACGCATCCGGGCGCGGGGGTTCCTGGGGTCCTGTCTTCGGCCAAAGTTCTCGAACGGGTGATCCCCGACGCTGATACTCTTCGTTCGTCTGCCCACGCGCAAGCACGTCATGCCGGGTGAAGCCGCCATTGCCGTCATGCCCCCTGCCGGCCTCTGCGAGGCCGACCGGGAGCACTGTGCGCGGCTGTTGTCGGCGGGGAGCAAGAGCTTCTTTGCCGCCTCGTGGTTGTTGCCCGCGCGGATCCGGCCGCTGGCGACCGCGTTCTATGCCTTCTGTCGCGTGGCCGACGACGCCATCGACGACAGCGACGATCCGAAGCAGGCGTTGGTCGACCTGCATCGCCGGGTCGATGCGATCTATCGGGGCCGGCCGCACGACGATCCGGTGGATCGGGCGCTGACGTGGGTCGTGTATGAGGCCGACATCCCTCGCGGGCTCGTCGATGCCCTGCTTGAGGGTTTTGCCTGGGATCTGGAGCCCGTTCGCTACGAGCGGCTGGAGCAGACCCTGGCCTACTCGGCGCGCGTGGCCTCGGTGGTGGGTGTCGTCATGACGCTGCTGATGGGGGTTCGCGATCCCTCGACCCTGGCGCGGGCCTGCGATCTGGGGGCAGCCATGCAGCTGACCAACATCGCTCGCGACGTGGGGGAAGACGCCCGGATGGGTCGGCTCTACCTGCCGGGGCAGTGGCTGCGCGACGAGGGGGTCGACCCAGAGGCTTTCGTGGCCGATCCCCGCCCCGAGCCCGGGGTGCGACGGGCGGTCCAGCGTTTGTTGGCCGAGGCCGAGCTCATCTACATGCGGGCGCATGCCGGCATTGCCGCGCTGCCTCGTGACTGTCGGTCGGCGATCCATGCCGCTGCGCTGATCTACGCCGACATCGGGCGGGTCATCGAGCAGCGGGGGTACGACTCGGTCACCGGTCGGGCTTCGACCTCGCTATGGCGCAAGCTGTGGCTGCTGTCGCGCGCGTGGCTGAGCCGCGCGCCCATCGATGCGCTCGCTCTGCGGGCTCCACCGCTGCCCGAGGTCGCGTTCTTGGTCGATGCGGTGCGCCCACCGGCCCTGGGTCCCACGGGGGCGGGTTGATCCCTTGCGCCAAGAGCCGGTGGTTCACCGCCTGGTTCGCGGCGCAGGCCAACAATCGCCTACGCCGCACCTTTGGTGCGCTGCACCTAGCCGGGCGTGAGCACCTCGAAGGGGCGCTCCAGCGGGGGCCGGTACTGGCCGTGTCCAACCATTCGGCTTGGTGGGATCCGATGGTGATCCTGGTGCTGACTCGCCGCCTGATCCTGGCCGACAGCTACGCCATGATGGACGCCGATAACCTGCGCCGGCGGCCCTTCCTCGCCAAGATCGGGGCGTTCGGTGTCGACCGCCGCATGACCAACGGCGGGGCCCTGGCTACGCGCTACGCCGAGCGATTGCTCGACCGGCCGGGGCGGTTGGTCTGGGTATTTCCTCAGGGTCAAGAGCGACCGCTGTACGAGCGACCGCTGCGGTTCTTCGCGGGAGCGTCGCGGATCGCGGTGGGGAGCCCTTGGACGGCGGTGATCCCCGTAGCGCTCTCGTATGCGTTCGGGCCGTACGAGTCGCCCTCGGTCTATGTGGCGATGGGGGAGCCGCTGCCGCCGGCGAAGATCGTAGAGCTCCACCAGCAGGCCCAGGTCGCGGCGGTGGAGGCTCAGCTCGACCGGGTGCAGGCCGAGCAGTCGCGGCCGGGGAGCGAGGGGTTCGAGGTACTCCGGCTGCGGCGTCCCGGTCGGCTGGGGGTGATGGCCGAGCGCATGCTGGCAGGCATGGCGCGGCCCTTCGTGCCGGGGCTACGGGCGCCGAAGGCCGCGGAGCGCAAGGCGCTGGCTCCGGTGCGCTCGGGGTCGACGCCCGAGTCTTAGGCGGTGCGTGTCGGGGTCATTGCGCGGTTCACTCGAGCGAGCAACGCTCGAGCCAGCCCTCACTGCGTACCCGCTTCGATGACCTCCAGCCGCCCGCGGGCCCCCAGCTGCAGCGAGCGCCCGCGCCACTGCACGATCGTCGGCCCAAACGCAGCCCGCCCGAATGCCGCGAGCAATAGTGCGTCGGCCAGCAGTGCGTCGGCCAGCACGGCCGCCGGGCGGAGCGAGCGTCGAGCGGCGGCGCTCGCCACCACGCCGATCATCAATCGGGTCGCCAACGCCAAGCCCAGAGCCAGACCGGCGCCAGGTAGATCGAAGGCCAGCCCGATCGAGCTCGCGACGAGCAGCCCCGGGGTAGCCGCGAGCAGCAAGGGGTAGCTGGCTAGCAGAGCGGGTCGCTGGGCTCGGATCACCATCAGCCAGCGAACATAGCGGCCGAGCACCTGTCGAATGCCCCGGCGGCATGCCAGCGAGGTGACCACGGCGGGGCTCATCGCCGTCTGCCACCCGCTCTCGCGAAGCCGGCGAGCGATCTCCATGTCTTCGCCCAGGTGCTGCACGAGCCCGTCGAACCCGCCGATCGCTCGCAGCGCGTCGACGCGGATCGCAAAGGTCTTGCCCACCAGGCCATGGGGGTCGAGCGCACCCAGCAGCGTGAAGGCATGCAACGAGCCGCCCAGCAGCGCCGCCGACATTCGATCGCCCAGGCCGTGGATCTGGCGTTCGACCGGGGGGCACCACACCGCTCCCGTTGGAACGCTCGGATCTCGCAGCGGCGCTAGCATGCGGTCGAGGTTGAGCCCCTCGAGCTCTACGTCGCTGTCGATGACCAGGGCAATGTCGTCCTCGATTCCGTCGCTCGTCCCGTCGAGCATCCCGGCGAGCTGGCTGGCCTTGAGGTTGGCGCCGCGAGCCCCGAACACGCCGACCGTCACGTCTAGGCCCTGCGTACGTAGATCTGCGGCCACCTGCCGCAGCACGGCACAGGCCGGATCCTGGGCGGTGCTCGTGCCCAGCACCACCCGCAGCGCGCCGCTATAGCGCAACGACGCGGTGGACTCGAGGCTACGCTGAAGGTGGGGCTCGAGCCCGGCGCAGGGGCGCAGCACCACCACCCGGGGCAGCGCCTGCACCCGAGACCCACCGAGCGGATCATGGCGTCGCGTCCACCACCGGGCGCCTCCAATCGGCTCGCGACGGCGGGCCCGCCACCGGACGATCGCTACGCCGCTGATCACCGCGACCATTATGGCCCAACCCAGCAGCATCCCACCGAGCAGCCAGTGGATCCCCACGCTCATGCTCGCCACCCGCGACGGATTCGAAAGGGGAGCATGCGCTGCACGACGGGATGGGCGAAGCGATCGAGCGAGACTGACTCGTGAACCGCCGTGACCGTATGCCCGCACAGCATGGTCTTGAGCAGCGAACGGGCATAGAACGGCGTGCTCTCCAGCGTGCGCTCCACCCGGGGGGCGACCCCTTCGTCGGCCCGGGTGGCTCGATCTATCCCCCAGCCGGTGCGGGGCAGTCCATATCGTGCGGCCGCCTCCAACGTATCGAGCCGTCCGTCGTGACGGTAGAGCAGCCCTCGCTCGCTTGGCTCACCCTCCCGGGGTCGTGCGTCGTAGAGCACCGCGGTGCCCTCGGGCAGCTCGGCCCTCGACCAGTCCCAGGTGGAAAACCCCCGCTCGAGCGGCTCTCGCCCGAAGTTGGTGTCGTGGTAGCCCGAGCCCCGGAAGGCGAGCGAGGGTCGATCCAGTGCTACCTCGATCTCACACAGAGGGGCCACTGGCCACCAGTGGTGGCGCTCGGCTGGATCTAGGGGCATGGCGCGATCGAAGCGATGGTGCGGTCGCACGCGTACCGTGCCCCGCATCGGCATGCCCAGGCCCGCGGTGCGCTCGTCGATCCCTACGATCAGCTCGTCATCCTCCCAGGCTACGTAGCTGCTGCCGAGGTCGAAGCGATCGTGGCTCCTCCTCACCCGAGGTCGAGGATGCTCGGTGAACGCCCAGTGCTTACGACCCTCCCGATAGATCGCCACATTGAGCGCGCAAAAGTCCTCGGGCTCGGGCTCGAGCTGTCGGGCTCGTGCTCGGAAGTAGGTCGGCGAGAACACCGAGCCCACGAACGCGATGATGACTATGGCGTCACGGCCGTCGTGGCTGACGCCGTCGACATACCACCAAAGGTAGCCACCCGATGGGATGACGGCGTCGAAGTGAGGTCCGCATGGGCCGAACGCGCGGCCAATCGCCCACCGAGAGTGACCATGGGGATCCCCGCCCCCGGGTGCGCCCCGCCCCCCACCAGGTAGAGGGCCTTCAGCTTCGTGCGAGCCCCCGGTCGAGAGAACGTAGCCATGAAGTTGTTCGTCGCCGGCCCGTAAAGGGCGCCCCCCGAGCCGGGGAACATCTGGGCGAAGTCCCGGGGCGTGGTGCAGATCGTTCGAGAGGGCGTGGCCTCCACGGTCAGGCCGCATCGTGACATCTGCTCGAAACAGCGCTCTTTGCATCGGTCGATCTCCGGGTCGAAGGACTCGTCGTCTCCGCGGGCAGGCGCATTGACGAGGCAGAACAGGCGCTGCGGGGCCGGGTCCAAGCTCGCGGTCGTCGAGCCGGGATCTCGATCCTGAGCGCATAGGTAAACGGTGGGTTGCTCGGGGACTCGACCTGCTCGCAGCTGGTCGAACTCGGCGGGGTAGTCGTCAGAGAAGAGCACGTTGTGGTAGGCCAGCGGAAAGTCGCGAACCTGTCCCACCATTGACCATGTGATGGCCGACAGCGAGTGAGGCGAGGGGCTCGGCTGGACGGCCTCGCGGGGGGCCTGACCCAGAAGCCCGGCCACGACCGCTTCGGGTGTAGTGTTGAGGACCACCGCCCGAGCGGACAGGGTCTGCCCGTCGGCCAGCCGGACCCCGGCGGCGTGGTCATCCTGCACCAAGACCTCGGATACCGTGGTACCCAGCCGGATCTGACCCCCGAGCTCTTGCAGACGCGAGGCCATGGCCCGGGCCAGCTGGATCATCCCCCCGTCGATCGCCCAGACTCCCTGTTTCTCGACGTGAGCGATGACGTTGAGGGTCGCGGGAGCCTCGAAAGGCGACGAGCCGTAGTAGGTGGCGTAGCGACCAAAGAGCTGATGCAGCTTGGGGCTGCGGAAGAACTTGCGTAGCGACTTCCACATGCTGCGGTGCCAGTCCACCGCCGCCATCTTGCGCATCTGGCTGAAGCTCAGCTGCCGGGCCATCGCCAGCAGACCGGGGACGCTACCCTCCATGAATGGTCCGCGTACGGCGTCGTGGATCTTGGCCGTGTGCGCACAGAAGCGGCGATACCCGTCGGCGTCTCGCTTCCCGAAGACCTCGCCGATCGCCTCGGCGCTGCGCTCGGGGTCGGCGAACAGATCCAGCCGGGTCTGGTCGCTCCAGCCATGACGGGCCAGCACCCGCAGGGGTCGTAGCTGGACCATTTGGTCGAAGCGAACCCCCGCTCGCTCGAACAGGCCGTCGAAGACCTCCCGCATGGTCAGCACGGTCGGTCCCGAGTCGATCGCGCGGCCGTCGACCTCGACCGTGCGCATCTTTCCGCCCACCGCGTGGGCTTTTTCGACGACCGTGACCCCGTACCCGAGGGCCGCTAGCTCGAGCGCGGTGCTCAAGCCCCCGATTCCCGCCCCCACGACCACGATCTCTTGCTCCGGCATTTCGGTGACCAGCCTAGGAGCTCGTATGGGGATTGTCCATTGTTTGCGCGAAACTCTGCAAAGCATTGACAGACTTCAGGGGGTCCCCCAGACTCCCGCCGTGAGCCCAAAAGACCGCGTCGAACGCACACTCGAGCGTGCCCTGAAGCTGTCTACGAGTCCCGACACGGCGCCTCGTTTGGCCGAAGCTCTTCGCTACGCCGTGTTTTCGGGGGGTGGGCGGGCTCGACCCAGGCTGGTATTCGCGGTGGCTCGGGCCTGTGGAGGAGGCCCATCCGCGGTCGTCGATGCCGCCGCCGCCGCCGTCGAGCTGCTCCACTGTGCTTCTTTGGTCCACGATGACCTCCCATGCTTCGACAATGCTTCGATGCGCCGAGGCCGACCCTCGGTGCACCACGCCTATGGTACCGAAATAGCGGTTCTCGTGGGCGACGGACTGATCGTCAGCGCCTTCGAGGTCCTGGCCGAGGGGTGTCGCAAAGAGCCAGCGATGCTCGCTCCGCTGGTGAGCGCCGTGGCCCACGGAGTGGGTGCCGCTCGCGGGATCGTGGCCGGTCAAGCCTGGGAGTCCGAGCCCATGCTCGATCTGCATGCCTACCACCGCGCCAAGACGGGGGCGCTGTTCGAGGCTGCGGTGCGCGTCGGTGCGATCGCTGGAAGTGGCGAGCCCGAAGCGTGGGCCCCGTTGGGTCGGCTGATCGGCGAGGCCTACCAGATCGCGGACGACATCGCGGACGTCTCGGGGACGATGACCTCGTTGGGCAAGCCCGTCGGTCAGGACGTTCGTTTGGATCGGCCCAACGCGGTCAAGTCGCTGGGCATCGAGGGGGCGCACGCCCGGCTGACCCGACTGTTTCGACAGATGCGAGACGTAGCCCCGGGCAGCAGCGAGCGCGAGGTCTTCCTGCGCTGGGTCGATGGTCTGTGCACCCGCTTGCTCCCTGCGCGCCGGTCCGAACTGAACCACGAGCCAAATCGCGAGCTGAACCGCGAGCCAACGGTCGCGCCGCTGTTTGGAGCGTTGGCCACGGCGTGATCGTGGCCTAAGGTGCGGGCCGTGGGGCAGACCTTGTCGACCGGCTCGGTCCCCGACCTACGCGTGCGCGCGGTCGTCGATCGACCGCCGCACGACACGGGGGACTACGTTCTTTACTGGATGATCGCCGCACGGCGAACCCACCACAGCTTCGCGCTGCAGCGAGCACGCGGGTGGGCGAACGAGCTGGGTAAGCCCCTGCTGGTGCTCGAGCCGCTGCGGGCGGGCTACCGCTGGGCGGCCGATCGTCACCATGTCTTCGTGATGCAGGGCATGTGCGACCACGCGGCTCGCTTCGCGCGGGCGGGCGTGCGGTACCTGCCCTACGTGGAGCCCGAGCCCGGGGCAGGCCAGGGATTGCTCGCCGCGCTGGCCGAGCGCGCCGCCGTGGTGGTGACTGACGACTACCCCGCGTTCTTCTTGCCGCGGATGATCGAGGCGGCCGGGCGGCGCCTTCGATGCCGGCTGGAAGCGGTCGACGGCAACGGGCTGCTCCCCCTGCGGGCTACCGATCGCGTGTTTACCCGGGCCCACTCCTTGCGGGCCTACCTACAAAAGGAGCTGCCCGCTCACCTCGACCGACTGCCGGTGGTCGATCCCCTGGCTCGCTACGATCTGGGCGCGGCCCGGGTCGCGCGAGCCGTGCTTACGCGCTGGCCCGTGGCTCGGGCCTCGGAGCTCGACGCACCGCAGGTGCGGGCGGCCACGCTGCCGCTGGACCACACCCCGGGCCCGGTGGACGTGCTGCCCGGCGGAGAGGTGGCGGGCACCCGTCGTCTCGAGCGCTTCCTGGCCGAAGGAGGGGGGCTCGCTCGCTACGGAGACGATCGCAACCACCCCGACGAGGACGGGGGCAGCGGTCTGTCTCCGTACCTGCACTTCGGTCATGTGGGTGCGCATCAGATCCTCCACGGGATCGCCCGGCGCGAGCGCTGGACTCCGGCCCAGCTGGGTCCGCCGCAGGGGGGATCTCGCGATGGGTGGTGGGGAGTGAGCGAGGCCGCCGATGGTTTCCTCGACGAGCTGGTCACCTGGCGCGAGCTCGGCTTCAACTTCTGCGCGCATCGCCGCGACTACTACAGCTTCGAGAGCCTGCCCGAATGGGCGCGCAAGACCATGGCCGAGCACGCGGGCGATCCTCGGCCGCACCTCTACGATCTCGACACGCTACAGGGGGCGCGGACCCACGATCCGCTGTGGAACGCGGCGCAGCGCCAGCTGCTACGCGAGGGGCGGATCCACAACTACCTGCGCATGCTGTGGGGCAAGAAGATCTACGAGTGGTCCGGCAGCGGCGAGCAGGCTCTCGAGCGCATGGTGGAGCTCAACAATCGCTGGTGTCTCGATGGTCGCGATCCCAACTCTTATAGTGGAATCACCTGGGTGCTCGGCCGCTACGATCGCGCCTGGGGTCCCGAGCGGCCGATCTTCGGCAAGCTCCGCTACATGACGTCTGACAGTACGCGACGCAAGCTCAGAGTCCGCGGCTATCTGGCCCGCTACGGCGCGGAGCATTCGGGGCAGACCCAGCTGTCGCTTTGACCTCCGCGGTCACGCCGAGGTGTCGCTCGTCGAGGGAGGTTCACCGCTCCTTCGGTGCGCGTGCGCGTACATGTAGTCGTACATACGTGCGTACAAGGTTGAACAAAATTTGGACGCGCGTGTTCATTTTCACATGAACAAGGAGCTCAAAGCCAAAAAACGTTGTTTATTTGCGTGTACAATCCCGTTGTAGAAGCTGTGCACACTTCGACAAAACCTTTGACACACAGTAAACAGGCTGGTACAACGAGATCGAGGTGGAGCGAGGCATGGGACAAACCAGCAGCCAGACCCAAGGACGGACCGGTGATCGAGGTGTAACCAAGGGCTTTGGGCCCGACGGGATCGACCACGCGGTGGAGGCGTATTTCTCCAATCTGGATCGCGAGTCTCTGATGGACGCGGACCAGGAGCGTGCGGTGGCAGAGCGGATCCTCCGCCTGCGTCAAGACTACTGGGACAAGCTGCTGGCCTACCCGCCCTTCTTGGAGGCGATGCTCGACCAGGTGCAGGCGGATCTGGCCGAGCGCAGCCGCAAGGCGCGCACGATGAACAAGATGCGCAAGGCCAGTGAGGTCTTGCGGGGTCGCCCACGTCACAAGGAGCGGACCCAGGCCGAGGCGGCCCGTCGCAGCTTTGCCGAGGAGATGGCCGATCTCGATCCTTCGGTGGAGATCGCCGACCGACTGTTTGCCGATCTCGAGAGCATCGACGGGGGCAACGGGCGGGCGGTCAACCTTCCGGTGCGGACTCCAGCGCGCGGGAGTGCGACCTTCCGTCGCTACGTGCATGGGGTTCGCAGCGCCCGCATGGCGCTGTGCACCGCCCGCCACGAGATGGTGCGAGCCAACCTGCGCCTCGTGGTGACCATGGCGCATCGCTATCGACGTAACGGTCGCCTGCCCCTAGCCGATCTCATCCAGGAGGGTAACCTCGGCCTGATGACCGCGGTGGATCGCTTTGATCCACGCAAGGGCTTTCGTTTCTCCACCTATGGCAGCTGGTGGATCCGTCACGCGATCGGTCGTGCCCTCTCGGATAAGGGTCGCGCGGTGCGGCTGCCCGTGCACGTGGTCGAGCTCCAGCACAAGATCTCCAAGGCGCGCCGCGAGTTCGAGATGCAAAACCGCCGTGCGCCCGAGCGCGCCGAGCTGGCCGAGCGGGTGGGTGTGCCCGAGCAAAAGCTCGAGCGCCTCGAGCGGACCTTGCTACAGCGAGACAACTCCCTGGGTAATCCCGACCGCGACGGGGTCACCGGTATCGACGTGCTGGCCGACGAGGGACCCGGGGCCGAGCGCTTGTTGCACGATGGTCGCCTCGATGATGCGTTGACCGACGCGATGACGACCCTCCGCCCGATGGAGGCTGACATTCTCCGTCACCGCTTCGGTCTCGATGGCAGTCAGACGATGACCCTGCGCGAGGTGGGAGAGATGCACGGGTTGTCTCGGGAGCGCATCCGTCAGCTACAGGAGCGTGCCCTCCAGAAGATCCGCACGTCGCTCGTATCCCAGGGCTTCGAGGTCGGGCCGGGCGTGGTGGCCTAGCTAGTCGAGCCTTTGGGCCGAGTCTTTGGGCCGAGTCCTTTTCGCCGATCCGTTCGTACCGGGCGTGTGCCGACCGTCCCGGACGCTCCACGGCAAGAGCGTCCGGCAATGGGCCTGTTCATTCCTTCGGTCGTGGCTCGCATTATCGACCTGCGGCTCACCGGCTCGTCCTATCCTACGGTCGGGCTCTACGGTCGGGCGGGGGTAATGCTGGCGCCGGGCGAGGTGTCGAGGTACGAGCCTTGGGGAAGATCCATCGATCCGGGCCCAAGCTGCCCGGAGACCAAGGAGTACGACCATGAAGATCTTCATCACTGGGGTCACGGGGCTGGTAGGCCGTGCGCTGGCCCTTCGCTTGGCGCGTGACGGCCACGAGATCCTCGGCTGGGTTCGCAACGAGGCGGCTGCGCGCGCGATCCTAGGGGACGATGTCGAGCTCGTGCCGACCGCGGATGATGATGCCCTGCGCGATGCGCTAGAACGGGCCGACGCGGTCGTCAATCTCGCCGGTGCGCCGGTCGCCAAGCGCTGGACCAAGGAGTACAGGCAGCGATTGGTGAGCAGCCGGGTCGACCTCACTCGGCGTTTGGTCGACGGCATGCGCGATCTGTCGCACAAGCCTTCGGTCCTCGTGTCGGCCAGCGCGGTCGGCTACTACGGCGGGGAGCGCGGCGACGAGCGACTCGATGAGCAGGCGGCTCCCGGCGACAGCTTCTTGGCGCAGCTGTGTATGGACTGGGAGGCGGCCGCCTTCGAGGCTCGGGAGCTCGGGCTGCGGGTCGCGGCTCTTCGGATCGGGTTGGTGCTCGACGGCGAGGGCGGGGCGCTGGCCTCCATGCGGCCCGCGTTCGCGATGGGTCTAGGCGCGGTGCTGGGCTCGGGTCGGCAGCGGATGCCCTTCATTCACCTGCACGATCTGGTGGAGTTGCTGGTGCAGGCGGTGGTGGATCCGCGCTACACCGGCCCCTTCAACGCCACGGCGCCGCAGCCCGCGACCAACCGCGAGTTTACCAAGAGTCTCGCTCGTGCCCTGAGGCGGCCCGCGTGGATGCGGGTGCCGGCCTTTGCGCTGCGGGCGGCGACCGGTGAGATGGCGGAGATCGTGCTCGGGGGCCAGAACGCGGTGCCCGATCGGGCGCAGGCGCTGGGGTTTGCCTTTGCCTTTGCCGATCTCGACGATGCGCTTCGTGATGTCGTCGACGGAGGGCGGGGCAGCGTAGCGATCGGGCCCGCCCACGAGGTCCCCGAGGGCAACTACATTGCCCAGCGGCGTCCTCGCTACCTGCTGGAGCAGCACACCCACATTGATGCGCCGTTGGGTGAGGTGTTCGATTTCTTTCGCAAGGCCGAGAACCTCGGGGCCATGACCCCGCCCGCGCTTGCCTTCGAGATCCGCACCCCCACGCCCATCGAGATGAAGCAGGGGCAGCGGATCGTCTATCGCATTCGCCTGGGCCCGGTGCCGATGAAGTGGCTGACCAACATCGAGACCTGGGAGCCAGGGGTTCGTTTCATTGACGCGCAGCTGCACGGGCCCTACCGCTGCTGGTACCACGAGCACCGCTTCGAAGCGGACGGCGAGCGCACACGCATGATCGATCGGGTCTGGTATGCGCCGCCGCTGGGCCCGCTGGGTCGGATCGCGCAAGCGCTGATGGTGGGTCCCATGCTTCGCCGGATCTTCGGCCACCGCCGGGCCGCGATCGCGCTGCGCTTTGGCCTCGCCTCACCATCGACCGAGACTCCGCGTATTCGCGCGGCTTGACCGTCGCCCTTACGCAGCAGGACCGACGATGCGCGGGGAGTACCTGATATTCGATCTGGCGATCCTGGCCATTCCGCTGCTGCTCGGGGCATGGCGGGGGGCCTGGTTCTACGACCGGCTCGGTGTGGCCCTACGCTCGATCGTTATCGTGGCGGTACCCTTCGTGGTGTGGGATGCCGTAGTGGTGGGTCGCCATTGGTGGTTCAACCCTCGCTATGTCTTAGGGGTGGAGCTATGGAACCTGCCGGTGGAGGAACTGCTCTTCTTCATCGCGATCCCGCTGGCGTGTCTGTTCACCTGGGAGACCCTGTGTCGGGGAGCCGAGGCGGTTGTCTGGCCGGGGCTCCGGTGGATCTATCCCGTGTTCTGGGCCCTGATGCCCTTGGGCATCGTAGTCGCCGTACACGGCGAGCAGTACACCGGCTACGTCCTGTTCGCGCTAGGGCTGACAGCGCTGGTTGACCATGCGCTGGGCGTGGGCTTGCTCCTGGTGCCGCGAGCCTACGCGTTCTTCGGTCTGGTGCTGGGGCTGACCCTCGTCTTCAACGGCTATCTCACCGGGCGCCCGGTGGTGCTCTACGGGGAGCCTTACCAGCTGGGTGTTCGCATTGGCACCGTACCGGTGGAAGATTTCGTCTACGGTCTGGCGCTGGTGTGGGGCTCTCTTATCCTCTACCAGCGGCGTCTTGGCCGTCGTTGGCTGCCCTCGTGGCCCGCGCGGGGCATCGAGCGGGGCCTGGGCGGCTATCGCCATCGATTCTACCAGCCCGATTCGAATCAGCCGGTACGGGTCGGCGGTCCCCCGCGTCGGGTGGCCGTGGTGGGGGCTGGTCTGGCCGGCATGGGGGCGGCGGCTCGGCTCGCGCAGCGCGGGGTGGCGGTGACCCTCTTCGAACGCGAGCGCCACCTCGGGGGCAAGGTGGGCGCATGGACCGATCGCGCCAGTGATGGCTCCGAGGTCTACGTCGAGCACGGTTTTCACGCGTTCTTCCGCCACTACTACAACCTCACCGCGTTCATGCGCGAGCTCGGCCTGCAACCTTCTTTGCGATCGATAGGCGAGTACATGATCCTCGATCGCGCCGGAGCTCGGACCTCCTTTGGCGGGGTCGACACCACGCCCGTGCTCAACCTCCTGTCCCTGGCTCGCCACGGCCTCTATAGCCTCCGCGAGGTCGCCTTGGGCCCGGCCGGGCGCGAGATGGAGGTCTTCTTGCGCTACGACCCCGAGCGCACCTTCGAGCGCTTCGACGATCTGTCCTTCGCTCGCTTTGCCGAGCGGGCCGAGCTCCCGCCCTCGCTGATGTTGGTGTTCAACACCTTCGCGCGGGCCTTCTTCGCCGACTCCGATCGGATCTCGATGGCGGAGCTCGTCAAGAGCTTTCACTTCTATTACCTCAGCCACGATCACGGCCTGGAGTACGACTACCTCGCGGGCAGCTACCACGACGATCTGCTCGTGCCGCTGCGTGAGCACCTGCTGGCCCACGACGTGCGGATCCGCAGCGGCGAGCCGGTCGAGCGAGTCGGCGGCGAGGCGGGCGCCTTCGAGATCCACGGGGAGCGCTTCGACGACGTGGTGCTGGCCGCCGACGCCGCCAGCACCCGGGCGATCGTGGAGGCCTCGCCCTTGGCTCGGCACCAGCCCGCGCTTGCCCAGGCGGTGGCCGGGCTACGGGCGGGGCAGCGCTACAGCGTGCTGCGGGTGTGGATCCAGGGGCAGGTGCCCGACGACATGCCGCCCTTCATCATCACCGAGCGCGACCGGCTGCTCGACGCGGTGAGCATGCAGCACCGCATCGACCCGCGGTGTCGCGCCTGGGCCGAGCGGCACCACGGCAGCGTGCTCGAGCTGCACTGCTACGCGGTGCCCGACGAGATCCGCAGCGACGAGGAGATCCGCGAGGGCCTGCTCGAGGAGCTGGTCCACCTCTTTGCCGAGCTACGGGAGGCCCAGGTGGTGCGGGTTCACCATCAGGTCAAGGAGGACTTCACCGCGTTCCACGTGGGCATGCATCGGACGCGTCCCGGCGTTTGTTCACCGGTGCCGGGCCTTTACTTCGCGGGCGACTGGGTCGAGCTACCCATGCCGGCCATGTTGATGGAGGCCGCGTATACCTCGGGGTTGCTCGCGGCCAACGAGATCCTGGCGCAGGCCGGGCTGCGGGGCTTTGCCGTCGATAGCGTGCCGCCGCAGGGTTTGCTGACCCGACTGCGGGTGCCCGAGCGCGCGGCCTGAGGGCGCCTCGCCTTCGATGTTTCTGGCATCGGAGCGCGTTATGGCTATTTCCCATGGCGCGACTGGTGGCGCGACTGGTGTATTCGCTGGCGTCTCAACTGGCCTCGGCATTCGCGACCGCTGCGATGTTGGCCAGCAGCCATGCGGACGCCGCGAACAGCTGCAACCAGTCTCCGCTGGAATTGACCCCGCTCGTTAGCACGCTGCCAAGCCACAAGAGGCTGGCGGCCGTTTGTCCGAGCCATTCGATGCGCAGCGCCTTGGCGAGTCGGCTGCGCCTCGCGACCGGCGAGACGGCCCCTTCATCGGGCCCCGTCAACACACGCACTCCTCTCCGCAGCAGGAGAGGTCATCGAGATACATGCCCCAATTGCGGTACGTCTCCAGCCCTTCCGCCGGCAGCCCCAACGAGGTCGCAATGGCTTTGGCGACCACCGCGAAGCGTTGTCGATACTTGTAGATGAAGCAGAAGACGTGCTTTTCATGACGAACATTGGGGCCGCACAGAAACAGCCCCGGTACGATGGTCGACTCATCGTGCTCGCTGAGCAACGGAAAGCCATCGTCGCGTCGCTCGAACAAGTCCGCGACTAGCTTGTGACCTCCCGCGAATCCTCCGGCCAGTAGCGGTGGTACGCCGGTTTGAAACCGCTGCCCGTCTTCCGTCGCTACTTCATACATCGCGTCTACGCGAGTGACCGAGGTGACTGGCATGTGCGGAAATAGCTCTACCCGCTCGACAAAACGGTCGTCACGCATCCGCTCGAGCGAATACGGAGAAAGCGCGACGCTGGGATCGGAGCTCTCCTCCTTCCATGGGCAACCCTCGTCGAACAACCGCACTCGCTTGTCACGACGCGCGAGGTGATAGGCCGCGTCGACGCCGCTTTCATAGCCACCCACCACGATGAATTCGTCACCCTCCAGACCTTCATAGCTGGCGATTGTCGCGGTGTGCCGACAGAGCTTGCTGCCCGCGAATCCACTCAGGCGTGGGTATTGGAACTCGCCAGCGGCCCAGATGACGTGCTTGGCTCGCAAGGTGTCGTCGGCCGTATCCACGCGAAAGTCGTCGCCAACCTTGGTGACCCGCAGCACATTGGTACGAACGCGAATCGGTAATTTATAGAATTGCGCGACTGCATTGAGGTGTACCGCGTACTCTTCGCCCGTCGGATGCTCGACCCCCAAGATGAACGCCGGTGAGGTCCCCAGCGCGATCGCGTTCAGATCGAGCATGCCAATCGAGTTGGTCGGGAACGAGGGCGTGATGAAGCGAGTCTCGGCCGGCCACAAGGCAAACGATGAACCGACCATGTGGCGCTCGAGAACCACGAAGTTCTCGATACCCGCATGCGCGAGAGTCACCGCGACACCCACGCCTGCGGCGCCGCCACCGACGACCACTACGTCATAGATGTCTAGACTGGTCGAGGTGCCGGTCATGCAGGCTCCTCGGCCATTTGAAGCTCCGGGAACGGGTTTTGCAGCTCCTTCCAGGTGTTGCTATCCGCGTCGGCGAGGCGCTGGTCGAGTAGGCATGCGTCGAGGCGAGCGCGCATCGCCGCCTCGTCCATCTGCTGGCCGATGAAGACGATCTGCTGGGCGCGGTCGCCGAAGCGAGGGTGCCAGCTCGGTTGCTCGTCGGGCCGGCGACCCTCCGGGTGGCCCCAGTGCTCTCGGGGCACCGCCGCCCACCACATCCCCGCGGGATTGACCTTGCTGATGCCGCCGGCTTGCGCCCACTCGTAGGCGATCCGATGGTCCGCGGCGACCCAGAAGAAGCCCTTCGAGCGGAGCACACCGCTCCAGTTTTTGTCGTCGTGCAAGAACGCCCACAGCTTCTCGGCGTCAAAGGGCTGCGGTGTTCGATAGGTGAAGCTCGAGATCCCGTACTCCTCGGTCTCTGGCGTGTGCTCGCCCTCGAGCTCTCGGATCCAGCCGGCGGAATTCGCCGCCTTTTCGTAGTCGAACAGGCCCGTGTCGAGCACGCACCCGAGCGGGACCTGCCCACGTGTCGCCACGAGGATCTTCGCGCCGGGGTTGAGCGCCTTGACGATGGCCTCGACCTCGAGCGCCTGCTCGTTGCTCACCAGATCGCGCTTGTTGAGGATGATGACGTCGGCGAACTCGATCTGGTCGATGAGCAGGTCGGTCACCGTCCGGTGGTCTTGTTCGCCCAGCGACTCACCACGGTCCTTGAGCGCATCCGCGGCGGCGTAGTCCCGCAAAAAGCTCGCCGCGTCCACGACCGTGACCATCGTATCGAGGCGCGACACCTTGCTCAGGCTCACGCCGTCCTCGTCCTCGAAGGTGAAGGTCTGCGCGACGGGGATGGGCTCCGAGATCCCCGTGGATTCGATGAGCAGGTAGTCGAAGCGCCCCTCCGAAGCGAGCCGGGAGACCTCGGCGAGCAGGTCGTCGCGCAGGGTGCAGCAGATGCAGCCGTTGGACATCTCGACCAGCTTCTCCTCGGTCCGCGACAGCTCGGCCCCGCCGCGTTCGACGAGCGCCGCGTCGATGTTGACCTCGCTCATGTCGTTCACAATGACCGCGACCCGCCGACCCTCCCGGTTGTTGAGCACCTGGTTGAGCAGCGTGGTCTTTCCGGCTCCGAGGAAGCCCGACAGGACGGTGACGGGGAGACGTGGGGGGGTGGAACTGGTCTCTTGGTTCAGGGTCATCGAAGCCTTCGTGCTCCTGCAAGTCGAGCGCACGAATCTATATATGCAAGTCGATTGCATCTGCAAGTCATTTTGTCTAGGGTTCTACCGTCGACTGTCCCCGCGCCCGAGATCCGCCATGAGCATCACCAAGGACGAGGCACGAAAGCTCCTGCACGAGCGCGCGCTCCGGGTCACCGCCCCCCGGCTGGCGGTGCTCCGCGTGCTCGCGGAAGCTCATCGTCCCCTCTCGCATACCGAGGTGCTCGAGCGCCTAGGCGAGATGGACTGGGATCCGGCGACGATCTACCGGAATCTCGTGAAGCTCCGCGACGCCGGTGTCGCCCCCGTGGTCAGCCGCGTGGAGGGCATCGATCGCTACGCGCTCGCCGGAGCACGGGGCGACGGTCACCGTCACCCGCACTTCGTCTGCGAAGACTGCGGCCGCGTCGCGTTCCTGCCAGCAGAGCTCACCGCGTCGATGTCGATGGATGGGCCCTGGGCCGCATCGATTCAGCGGGCGATGGTCCAGCTGCGCGGCGAGTGCCCCGAGTGCCTGCATCGCGCCGATGCTACTGCTCGATGAGCTGCGTGCACGCCGTGCGGTGCCCCGTCGACGGTGCCCCGTCGACGATGCGCCGAGAGACGGTGCGCCGGGAGACGAGGCGCCAGGAGACGGTGCGCCAGGAGACGATGCGCCAGGCTCAGCGACGACCCGTCGTTGGGCGCTTGCAAATGCAAGTCCATTGCATTAGTTATGAGGGGGCGTGCTCGATTGGGTGATCGTCGGCGGCGGGCCGCATGGCGTCTGCGCGGCCCGGGCCCTGGTGGCTCACGGGGCTTCGCTCCGCATCGTCGAGCCCTCGGGGCAGCTGCTCCACCGATGGTTGGCTCGGGCGGAGGCGGTCGCGATGACGTGGATGCGCTCCCCGGTGGCTCACCACCTCGACGCCCATCCCTCAAGCCTCGACCACTTCTTACACCGTGGTGAGAACGCCGACGTGGCCGGCCTGGCCGGCACGTTCCGGCGACCGACCCACGCCGCGTTCCTCCGCCACACCCGAGAACTCATCGCGCAGCATCGACTCGACGAGTCGGTGGTTCGCGGGCGGGTCGAGTCGATCCGGGCGCAGAGCCACCACCTCGTGGTCGAGGGAGAGGGGGTCGAGCTGCTCACCCGCCGAGTCCTCGTGGCCACGGGCTCCAACGCTCCCCGGGTCCCGCCCTGGGCGCAGCGACTGCGGCAAGAAGGCGCGCCCGTGCATCACGTCTTCGAGGGCGACGCGACGTCGGACCTGGACATCGTGGGGGGAGGGATCTCGGCGGTCCAGCGAGCGCTACGGGTGCATCGCGACACCAGGCAGAGGGTGCGCCTGTGGATGCGCCGCCCCGTCCACGAGGCGGATTTCGACTACGACCGAACGTGGGCGCAACATCGCTTCGTCGCCCGATGGTCTGCCCTCGACGACGCCGAGCGGCTCGCGTTCTTCGGGCGCAACCCTAGCCGAGGGAGCGTTCCTGCCGGCCTCGCGGCGCGCCTGCGCAAGGCGGTGCGACGGGGTTCGATCCACGTCGAGTACGGCATCCCGACCATCGAGTGGAACGCGGGGGGGCGCCGGCTCGTGCTGCGTGGCCCACAAAAGGCGGTGGAGTCGTCCGGCCTGACGTTGGCCACCGGGCTCAACCCCGAGACGGTCACCGGCTGGCTGCGTTCGAGCGCCGCCAACCTCGGCTTGCCCGTTGTCGAGGGGCTCGCGCGTCTGGAGCACGACATGCACTGGGGCCGAGGGGTGTACGTGTGCGGTCCGCTGGCTCGCTTGCGGTTGGGACCGATGGCGAGCAACGTGATTGGGGCCCGCTGGGCTACGGCGAAGCTGCCGGGCGTGCGGATGCAGCCGAGATAGACGAGTCCCGCGCTCGCGATGGGCCTTATCTACCTGCTGCGGCATCGCACCCTGGTGGGGGCGTGCGTGCTTCACTTCATCCTGGGCAACCCAACCTGGCGCTCGGGGCTCAGCTCGAGCCCTACAAGAAGTGTTGTCGATGAGGGTACAGCCGACGCCGGGCTGAGCATCGCCGTGGGGACGGATCGATGCCCCGGGGGAAGCAACGGTGCCGGCAGGTGCATCGTTACTCGGGGATGCACTGATGCTGGCCGCGTTCGTGAACGAGTGACGCATTGAGCGATCCACGGCGGTGTCCGAGTCGGCCTGACAGGTTTACGATCACTGTCTCGATGCTCTTGTCCGCTGGTGGGGTGAACCCTTGGCGATCGAACCGTAATCGGACGCGCATACGTTCGATCGACTCGCAATAAAGGAAGACGATCGTGATCCTGCGTGATAGTCTGCCATTGGTAGAGGTGTGATCGCGTGTGCGATCCTTTCGCTCCTGCCCCCAGGTAGTTCTCTTACCGAAGCCCGAGTTTCCCCGATACTCCTTTCCCCGAGATCGAGAAGCGGCCCCCTCCGCTTCGTTCCGTATTGATGAGGTCCAGATGATTGGTGAGGTCTTGTTCGGACGCTATCGTATCGACGCGCATTCGAGCTCCAACGCAGGCGTGAGCGTGTGGGAGGGTTTCGACCTCCACGCCCATACTACGGTGACGATCAAGCTGGGCTCGGTCGATACTGCCCCCGAGGATGCCTTGCTCGAGGGGGAGGCGATGGCTGCGGTGCGCCACGACGGCGTGGTGCGGCTGGTCGACTTCGGCCTTCACGAGGGCAAGCAGCCCTGCCTGGTGATGGAGAGCGTGACCGGGGAGACGCTGGCGCAGCGCATCGCCGACGTGGGTCGTTTGGGCTGGCAGCAGGCGTTCGAGCTGGCGGCCGAGGCGCTCGAGGCACTCGCGGCGTTGCACGACGAGGGGCTGGTCCACTCCAACATCACGCCCGACAGCCTCGTGCTACAGCGGCAGGGGGGGGAGCAGGCGGTGAAGGTGGTGGGATTGGGCCACGTATCGTTTGTCTCCACCGACAACGATCCGGTCTCTGGCGAGGAGCTTCCTCTGATCGCGCCCGCCTACAAGGCCCCCGAGCAGTTCATCGGCAGCGATCTGTGCTCCGCGTCCGACATCTACGCGATGGGCGTGGTGCTGTGGGAGGCGATCAGCGGTCGCTGCCCCTTCGCGAGCGAGCTCGGCCAGCTGTCGGCCCGCATCGGCTTCAGTCCCGATTTCGAGCGGCTGCCCGCCGAGTTGCCAACGGCGGCCAAGGTTGCCCTCGGTCAGATGCTGCGGCTCTCGGTGCTGGTGCGCGAGTCCGATGCCCGTCAGTGTGCTCGTCGGCTGCGCTCGGCCGCCAGCACGGGCATGATGCCCGCGACCGATCGCCGCCCCTTGCTCGCCGTGGTCTGAGCCACAGGCGTTGTCGGAGGCGTTGCTCGTCGGCAGGGCCCGGAGCCGCTCGTCGGCGTTGCTCCGGGTGGCTCGGTGAGCGTTCGCGGCGGTGCCCTCGGGTCGTTCTTCGAACGTGACCTGGGCCCTCACGGAGTGTCCCGTGAGGGCCCAGGTCATCGCGTCGTCGCCCGAACAGTAGAGCGGCGGGTGTTGGCTCGGTCCCGAGTTCGGGCGGGCTCAGGCCGGCGAGGTCGCGCCAGCGGGTCGGGCGTCGGATCCGCGCTTCGGGCCGAGGCGTCGGACTAGAAGCACCTCGGGGAACTCGGAGGCGCACTGCTTCTCGGTCAGCCCCAGCGTCTCGCACAGGGCGAAGGCTTCCTTGCAGTCGCCGGGCGGGGGCTCGTCGAAGCAGTCGGGGAACTCGCTGACGCACTGCTCTTCGGTCAGGCCCAGCTCCTCACAGACTCCCCAGATGTTCTGGCAGTTGGGGGGCTCGTCGAAGCAGTCGGGGAACTCGCTGACGCACTGCTCTTCGGTGAGCATTAGCTCTTCGCAGACGCCCCAGATGTTCTCGCAGTCGGGCTCGTCGAAGCAGTCGGGAAACTCGGCGGCGCACTCTTGTTCGGTGAGCATCAGCTCCTCGCATAGCTCGAGGGCTTGCTCGCACTCATTGGGGGGCTCGTCGAAGCAGTCGGGAAACTCGGCGGCGCACTGCTCGGGGGTCAGCTCGGCCTCCGTGCAGATCTGTTCGGCTTGCTCACACTCGTCGCGACCGTCGCCTTCTTGCTCGCCGACTTCTTGCTCGCCGCCTTCGGTGTCACCCTCGGTGTCGCCCTCTTCGCCTTCGCCGGGCTCTTGTTCACCAAGATCGCAGCCGTACCTCGCCCCGACGGGAGCGAGGAGGGCCAGGCCGAGGCCGAAGTTGCCAAAGAGGGTAAAGATAGACTTGTTCATGATGATCGTCCGTTGGTCCGCTGGTCGTTTGGCGTCGCAGTCCCGCTCCGGCTCGCATCTCCCTGCATCCGAGGGGTTGCGCTCCGACGTCGTCTTGCTCCGCGCTCATCGGTGAGGCACACGAGGCGGCCGGCGATTACAGGGAATCTCGAACTTTCTTCGACGGACTCCAAAAGGGCTGAATCCTGGGCGGTTCCATAGAATAGCGCGTTTTGCGCTGATTGTGATCGGGTGGGTTTGCCCGGCCTCCGGTCCAGTCGGTCGGGCCCAGTCAGTCAGTCGGATCCAGTTGGCCGGTTCCAGTGGCTGGCACTGTTCTCGGCGCATCGATGGTAACGAGCACAACGTCAAAGATTACGAAGGTCGCGCTCGTTCGCCTCGGGCGTCGACCTGGGCCGCGGGTGGTCGCAGGTCGCCCGTCGCCGGATTGCGCACCGGTCGATTGCGACGAATATGGGCCAATAGACTCAGTACAACAGCGGCACGGGTCCATGCCGTAACCACGCTGGCTCTACGAATCGCCGCTGTATTCGGGTAATGGATGATCGTGTGCACACGATCATGTAGGAGGAGTGCCGACCCGCGGACGCGACGTGTCTTGTGCAGGAGTGAGTACGACTCGGTAAGGGCTGGTGGGGCGAACGTCGAACGAGTGTAGGTCACTGCGCGTCGATTTCATGGGATAGCTCATGTCAATAGTCACGAGGATTCATGGTCGCCCCGAATCGCGCCCATCAGATCAAAGTGGTATCAATAGAGTCCATGGAGCGAGCCTCGAGCATCAAAGGAACGCGATGGACCTTCTGACGATTACCGAACACACCGCCAAGACAGGCGATCACCGTACGTTCTACCTCGCGGCCGGTCCCGAGACGGGGCCGCTATTGATCTTCGTCCATGGATGGCCGGAGCTCTCGCTGAGCTGGCGGCATCAGCTGCCGATCTTCGGTGCGATGGGCTTTCGTGCGATTGCCCCCGATCTACGCGGGTACGGTCGATCGACCGTTTACTCTCGTCATGAAGACTACGCTCAAGAGCGAATCGTCGGGGACATGATCGGTCTGCTCGACCACCTCGGGGCCGAGCGTGCGGTCTTCATCGGGCACGACTGGGGCAGTCCGGTGGTCTGGAACGTCGCCAGCCACCATCCGGAGCGCTGTCACGGGGTTGTGAGCCTGTGTGTGCCCTACTACACCCTAGAGCGGGGCTTAGAGCCGGCGCTCGATCTCGTGGACCGATCGATCTATCCCGAAGAGGATTTCCCCGCCGGTCAGTGGGACTATCAGCTCTACTACCAAGAAAACTTCGACGGAGCGCGTCGCTTCTTCGAGGCCAATCCCTATAATACCGTCAAGCTCCTACTGCGTCGGGGCGACCCCGCACAAAAGGGCCAGCCCACCTTCACCGCGGCTGTTCGCAAAGAAGGCGGCTGGTTCGAGGGAGCGGCCGAGGCTCCCGATATGCCGCGAGACGATGCGGTTCTCACGGAGGCCGACCTGCGAAGCTACGCCGAGGCGCTGTCGCGCAATGGCTTCTTCGGCCCCGATTCCTACTATATGAATCATGCGGCCAATGCAGAGTACGCCGCGAAGGCCGCCAATGGCGGGGTTCTCCAGATGCCGGTGTTGTTCATCTCCGCCGAGTACGACTATGTCTGTGAGTGTAACGATTCGCGCTTTGCCGACCCGATGCGCGAGTACTGTAAGGATCTCACCTTCCATACGCTTCAGTCGGGGCACTGGGTTGCCCAGGAGAAACCACGGGAGCTCAATGCGGCGCTCTCGGGGTGGCTGGCGACCAAGGTCCCGGGGGTCTGGCCACGCGAGCTCTAGCAACCATCGGCCGTGTGCCTGCTCTTGGCCACGATCTTGCCGATCGTTCGCCACAGCTCGCGCTGATCGATCGGCTTGGTCACGTAACCGTCCATTCCAGCGCGTAGACCCTGGTCCATCTCGCCGCGCATCGCGTGGGCGGTGAGCGCGATGATCGGGATGGACCGGCGCCCCGAAGCTTGCTCGTACTCACGGATCACCCGCGCGGCCTCGAGCCCGTCCATTACCGGCATCTGGATGTCCATGAGGATCAGGTCGAAACTCCCGTGTCCCTCCCCGTCCCAGGCTTCGTTCTCGGCCCGGTTCTCGGCCCGGTAGCGTTCGACGGCCTCCTGGCCGTTCGCGGCGATGACGACCTGGTGTCCGCACCGGGTCAGCATACGCGTGGCGACTTTTTGGTTGATGAGGTTGTCTTCGGCCAGCAGCACGCGCAGCGACGGTAGGCTCGCTGGCTCCAGACCCGCACCAGCCTCCCGATCGGGCTCGACATCGGCGTGGTCGGCCTCGTGCACGTTCACCGTGAACTCGAAGGTCGAGCCGCGTCCGGGCTCGCTGATGACCGCGAGCCGACCTCCCATCAGCTCGACGAGGTGAGAGGTAATCGCGAGCCCGAGCCCCGCGCCGTCGTGTCGACGTGTCGACGAGGTGTCACCTTGCTCGAAGGCCTCGAAGATCCGGGCCTGATCCTCAGCGGAGATCCCCGCGCCGGTGTCGCGGACCGCACAGCGGAGCACCACGACGCCCGCGGTCGGTGGATCGCCGGCCGTGGTGACCCGTACCGTGATCTCTCCCCCCGGATCGGTGAACTTGATCGCGTTGGCCAGCAGGTTCATGAAGATCTGCATCAGCCGCGCGGGGTCGCCATCGAGCCGAGCGGGAACCGCTTGGGCGACGTCGAGCCGCAGCGTCAGCCCGGCCTGGTCCATGCGTGTCGCGAGCAGCCGATCGAGCCGCCCCAGCAGCTCTCGTACATCGAACGCCTCGGGGTACAGCTCGAGCTTCCCGACCTCGATCTTGGAGAAATCCAGGATGTCGTCGATCAGGCGGCGCAGTACCACGGCGGCGCCGTTGATCGTGTCTAGCGAGTCGCGCTGCTCGGCGGGGAGCTCCGTGTCGAGCAGCAGATCGGTCATCCCCATGATCGCGTTCATGGGCGTGCGGATCTCGTGGCTCATGCGGGCGAGGAACTCGCTCTTGGCGCGGGTCGCCGACTCGGCGGTCTCCTTGGCCTCGCGCAGCGCCGCCTCGGTTTGCTCGCGCTCGGTGATCTCCTGCTGGAGCGCGGTGTTGGCCCGGGCGAGGTCTTCGGTGCGGGCCTCGACCTCCCGCTGGATCCGTACGGTCTGCCCGGTCAAGAACAGCAAGAACGCCCCCATGAGCCCGGTGGTGAGCAAGCCGCCCACGACCACCATCCACACCGACCACGGGCGATGGTCGACGAAGAAGGCGGCGGTCGGCGAGAGCCGGAGGTGCCAGGTGCGGTCGGCGACCGCCAGCTCGGTGCTCCAGTCGAAGGGTGAGGGCTCCGGCGAGCTGGTGGATGGTTCCACCCGTAGGCGGTCTGCCCCACCGGTGAGGATCCGCGATAGCAGCAGGTTCGGTGGGCTCGCGCTTCGATCATCGAGCCTGACGTGGATCTCGCGCAGCGGCGACGCATGGAGCGATGCGCTCAGGAGATCCTCGATGCGAAAGACCCCGGTTGCGTAGCCCTCGAGCGCACGGCGTCGCTCGGCCACGGTCGCGGGGACGCGGCCGGACGAGTAGGTGGGAACGAAGACCAAGACGCCGATTCGGTCCGGTCGGTCCAGGGTCAGCGTGAGCCGGGGGGTGGCCATCACCTCGCCCGTGTCGCGGGCCCTGTGGAGCGCAGCGCGCCGCGTGGGGAGGCTGGCCACGTCCAGCCCGAGCGCGCGTTCGGTGCCCTCCATCGGTTCGATGAGCTCGATCACGACGTATTCGTCGCGAGGCGCGACCGGGACCGGTGTGCCCTCGGTGGTCAGCTCGTGGATCTCGAAGTTCGGCGGCCCACGGCGGCGGATCGCCTGCTCGTATGTCTCGGCTCGCGCCCCGGTCACGCGAGCGTCCCAGGCCAGCATGTGGATGCTCGACGCTCGGGCGAGCAGATCCCGAGCGAAGGCACGAAATTGCGCCGGGCTGACGTCTTTGGTGTGGGCGTAGAGGCTGCTCATCGACTCCACCAAGCCCAGGTGGAGATCGATCTCCCGCTGGATCGATTGCGCCAGGGTCTGGCCCTGGGCGGCGATCTCGTCGCGTTGACGCCGGCTCTCCGCGTCCCGGGCCGCCACGAACAGGGCGACGACCAGGGCCAAGAAGGCGCACAGCGGCAGGGCCACCGAGATCCGACGGACGCGCCAGGGCTCGTGCGGTATGGCCATGAAGGCCATCAGCACGGGCGCCGTGGTCATCACTCCGATCGTGTCCCCGGCCCACCAGGTCCACCAGGTGAACGGGAACTCCGAAGGGGCGATCGTGCCGAACGCGAGCAGCGTGCTGGCTCCGACCATGGAGTTGACCATGCAGCTGAGCGGGCCACCGAGCGCGAAGAACTTGCCGATCTCGGCCCCGCGGACCAGCTGCGGCGCGGGATCGACCAGCCGCCGGACGAGCGCGGTCGCCACGATCGCCTGCAGGCAGGCCCCAGCGCCGATGCACCCGGCGGTCAGCAAGGGCCCCCCGGAGGGCACCTGGTCCAGGCTGCCGGAGATCAGCAGGTTGGTGACGAACGAGCCGAGCCAGATCCCGGGCCAGATCCGGTAGCCGTGCCGCAGCATGCCGATGAAGGCGATGCCCGCGGGCGGCCACACGGGGGATGCAAAGCCCGGCGGGATCGCGAGCAGCAGGCTGGCCTGGGCGGCCAGGTGGTAAGCGACGGCCATGACCGCCACCTGGCCCACCACCCGGCCCACCACCCGGCCCACCACCCGGCCAATGGGGCCGATCCGTCCGCGGGGAGGGGCAGTGAGCGGTGGTCGTTGGGTCACGAACCGGGCGCTCTACGGACGCCGACGGCGGGTGAGCCCCGCGCCGAGCATCAGCAGCACCAGCACGCCGGGCGCGGCTCCCGTGCCGGGGTCGATGTGGCACCCCTTCTTGGACGAGGCCGGCTCTACGGGGGGGGGGCCCTCGGCGTCGCCCTCTTCGTCGCCGTCGCCGAAGCTGTCGAGCTCGTCTTGCTCCGAGATCTCCTCGTCCTCGTCGTCTTCGGCGTCGCCCTCGGGCTGGGCCTCGGCTTCTACGTAGGCGAGGGTGATCTTGCTGCTGGCGAGCTTGAGGTTCTTGCCCTTCTCGTTGAGCTGGACGACCTCGACGGTGTACGTGCGGCCCTTGTTGAAGCCTACGTTGCCGTCGAGCTCCATCGAGAGGCTGACGAACTTCTCCCCCTCGTAGCCGCCGTGCTCGTAGGCCCAGGCGCGGTAGCGCTTCTCGCTCCCGGGGATCGTGCCGTAGAACTCCACGTAGAGCGGGCCGGGGGCCCCTTTGTCGATCTTGGCCCACAGGTGAAGCGGCCAGATCTCCTCACCCGGTAGGCTCTTGAGCTCCTTGGTGGCGGCCGAGCGTCCCGTGCTGGTGAGGTTGCCCTTGTCGTCGGTCTCGAGGGGCTCGGCCCCGAACTTCACCTCGCCGGCGAGGGCTTCGGGAGCGACCAGGGCAGTGGCCGCCATGACGACGGCCAAGGTCAGGGAACGGATCCAGGAATGATGCGTGCGGGCAGTCATGGTCTGGCGTCTCGTTGGATCTCGTCGAGATCGTCCGGAGCAGTGCGCACGATAGCGCGAGGCCGGGGATCTTGGCCATGCCCCGGGCTCGCGTGACGGCGGTCTCGCGTCACTTGGATGGGGGCGGCGTCCCGATTAGGGAGGGTCCGACCCGGCGAGCAAGCGCTCGAGCTGACCGCTCTGGTCGAGCTGGGCCAGCTCGGTGTAACCGCCGATGCTTCGTCCTCTGACGAAGATCTGGGGCACGGTTCGTTGCTGGGTCACCTCGAACATCCACCGTCGGGCTTGGGGCTGGCCCGACACGTCGACCTGCAGGTGCTCGATGTCGCGGGCTCGCAAAAGAGCCAGCGCCGCCCGGCAGTAGCCGCACAGCGGGGTCGTGTAGATCAGCACGGGAGCCGAGACGTCGTCGGGGACTGGGAGTCCGGGGGGAGGTGCGGCCATCGATCAGGAGTCGTCACGCAGCAGGCTGAGGATGTCTTCGTCGAGCTGGGCCTGGTGCTCGCTGGCAAACTTCCCCACGATGATGTCGCGTCGCTGGGTGATCGGCGCCGTGCCGGCGCGGACGCCTGCTCCGCCGATCCCTCCGATCGCGCGTCGTCGGATCCGACCGGGGCCCCGGCTGGAGCGTTGGGGACCGTGGCCTGCCGCCGAGGCGCGCACCTGGGCTCGGGCTTCGGCCGAGGCGTAGACCGGGTGGGACAGGCTGGGATCGACGGTGGGGCCGGGCTGGCCGGGGGTGAGCGGAGGTCCCTGCGATTCCACGTCGCGAGGCTCGGGCGGGGCGCGACGCTCGGGCCGCTTGGAGGGCTCGGGGGCCGGCTCGAACGAGGCGCGGTTGTCGGCCACCGGGTGATCGCCGATCACCAGGACGATCTTCTCGTCGAAGTCGCCGTGACGCAGGGCCTTGATCATCGCCTTGTGCGATTCCTGCATCAGGCTGATGATCACGGGCTCGAGCTCGCTGTGCTCGGGGTGCTCGGTGACCTTCTCCTTGTAGTCGACCTTCTTCGACGAGATGATCGTCCCGTCGTAGAAGACGTGCGTGAAGATATGGGCCTTCTTCACGCCCGAATCTTCGGTTTGCACGTGGTACAGCCGGCCGCGGTGCGGGATGTTGTGGTTGTAGCCGAGCTGCGGCGAATGCGACGACATGAACCCCCGAAGACCTTCCCGGAGACTAACACGGTCTGCGTGGGATTCGCGCCCCGGAGGGGCGGTCCTTCGCGGTCCGGCGCCCCTTCGGGCAAACTGCGGTAAACACCGGACAGTCCCGTGTCGCTCGCCCAGACCTTACCCCCGCCGGCCCCCACGGACCTCTTGCAGCCTCTCGACGAGATCGCTCGGACGGGGGCGATGCCGGACGCCTCGCTGAGCGCGCAGATCGCTGCGCGGGCCGATCGGGTGCTCGAGCTGTCGCCGAGCGTCGTGTACGAGCGGCTCACCCCGCCGCTGTGCAGCCGCTACCCCCACACGGTGCTGCAGTGGCTTCGTGACGCGGGACTGCTCGTCCGGTTGCTGCCCGAGCTCGACGCCACCCATGCCTTCTCGCAAGAGGGTGGTCGGCGTCACAAGGATGTCTGGGAGCATACCAAGGCGGTCGTGCGTCAGTCGGTGCCCCGGCCCGCGGTGCGCTGGGCGGCGGCGCTGCACGACATTGGCAAGGTCCCCACCCGGCGGTTCTTGCCCGACGGCAAGGTCACCTTCCACGGCCACGCCGAGGTCGGGGTTCGCATGTTCCGGCGGGGCCCCATGCGGCGGATCGGCTTTCCCGACGAGATCCGCGAGCGCGTCGAGCTGCTCATCTTGCATCACCTGCGGGCCGGGCAGTACGACGGCAGCTGGACCGACAGCGCCGTGCGCCGCTTCCATCGCGAGATGGAGCCCTTCCTCACCGACCTGCTCGATCTGTCCCGTGCCGACGTGACCAGCAAGCGGCCCGGCAAGCGCGCGCGCTGCCTGCGGATGATCAAGGCGCTCGAGGAGCGGATCGCCGCCCTGGCCGAACAGGACGCTCGGCCCCGGCCGCTCCCCGCGGGGCTGGGCAACCTGCTCATGCGCGAGCTCGAGCTGCCTCCGGGTAAGCACCTGGCGCACCTGCGGTCTCGGCTCGAGCAGCTGTTCGAGCAGGGGCAGCTCGAAGGGGGGCGCGACGCCGAGTACTACGTGGCGGCCGTGCGCGAGCATGATCTGCTCGCGGGGATCGAGATCCAGCCGCCCCGCGGGTTTGGCTCGGGGCGTACGCCTCGGGGCTAAAAGAGCCGATTCACCTCGGGTTTGCCGTGAGCGCGACCTATCTGCCGGGCGGCGTCCCGGGGTAGGTTTCTCACCATGGCACCACCCCGACCGTCCACGCGCATGCGCGAGCAGACCTATCCTTCGCCGTTTCCTAACGCGTGGTACCGGGTCGCGGGCTCGGCCGAGCTGGGGCGCGGGGCGATCCTCTATCGCGAGTGTCTGGGGACCCAGCTGGTCCTCTATCGTAGCGATCAGGACGATCGGGTGACCGCCATGGGTGCGTTTTGTCGCCACATGGGAGCCAACCTCGCGCAGGGGCGGGTCACCCGGGGGCGGCTGGAGTGTCCGTTCCATCGCTGGCAATTCGACAGCGACGGCCGGGTCGCCGCGATCCCCTACTCCGAGCGGCGGCCGAGCAAGCCGTGCCAGCCCACGTGGTCGGTGTGTGAACGCTACGGGCAGATCTTCCTCTATCACCGCAGCGACGAGGCGGATCAGACCACGCCACAGCCCCCGCCCTACGATTTCCCGCACATCGACGACATCGACGACGGCCGCCTGGTGCCGCGCGGGCGCTACGACGCGGGCAGCGTGCACATGCACCTGCTCGAGTTTGCCGAGAACAGCGTCGACTTTCAGCACTTCTCCCCGCTGCACGGCGAGATGTTCCTGCCCTGGACCACGATCCGCGTGCCCTTCGTGGAGATCCAGCACGAGGCCGAGTGGGAGCAGGATCCCGACCAGGGGCACCTGGCGTACTTCAAGAACCGAGCCGTTCTGCGGATCCTCGGCCGGATCGTCGAGCGCACCCGGGCTCGGGCCAAGATCACCTTCTATGGGCCGGCGTCGGTGGTCACCTTTCGGTTCATCGTGCCCGACGCCGGGGAGATCCTCATGTTCCAGACCCACCTGCCGGTGCAGCCACTCGAGCAGCGCGTGCACTTTCAGTGGTTCGCCAGCCGGTCCATGCCCCGGTGGTTGGTCTTCTACGTGGTCGGCAACTGGATCTCTCAGTGGCGCAACGACATCGCGATCTGGGAGAACAAGATCCACCTGCGCAAGCCCCTGCTGGTGCCGGGAGACGGGCCCATTCATCGGCTGCGTCGGTGGTTCCAGCAGTTCTACCCGGCGTCGGGCGAGCCGACCGAGATCGACCAGGCGGCGCAGTAAGAGCGCGCACCCGGGCCTGCGGCTCGGGCTGCCCGGGGTCGCCCGGGGTCGCCCGGGGTCGCCCGGCACAAGGCGTGAGGTGTTACTGGCTGCGCTCGGGTATCGGCGTTGCGTAGGCCAGCGGCGGTGGCTGAGAGCCACGGCAGATCGTCGAGCGCACCCGGCAGCCCTTGGGGCGCAGGCCGGCGAGCAGCTGGTCTACGCGATCGTCGTAGCGCGCAAATAGAGCCTGATCTCCGGCGAGCTGGGCCACGTAGCGGTAGTCGTCGGTTACATAGAGACTCACCACCAAGAACTGTGGGGGCTTGTCCTCGTTGCCGTGGTCGTCACCGTGCGCGAGGCCGAAGTCGAAGCGCGTACCGACGACCTTGTTCTCGGCGCGCAGCGGGGACTGGCCCTCGAGCGTGTAGCCGCGGGCCCGCAGCTTGTGGGTCAGATCCTGCCCCCAGTATTCCAGCGTGCCGCCCTCGACGTTGTCGAACACGAGCAGCTTGAGGCCGACGTTGTCGCTGGCCTTGTAGTGGGCCGAGCGCCAGCTCTGCTCGGCGATGGCGAAGCCCGGGGGCGATTCGTACTGGAGCGGCTGGCTGCATCCGCTGCCCGCCATGACGGTAAGCAGGGCCGTGCGCAGAGTCGGGAGCACGGCCGGGAGCACAGTGAATCGGGTGATCAGCGCCATGCCGTTCCCTCCACGCCGATCTCGTCGACCCAAGGGAAGGGGTCGTTGGTCGAGGGCACGTCGATCTGGGGGATCCGCTCGTCCAGGGCCAGCGACAGGGCGGAGAACTGGACCTGCGCCGCGAGCACCCGTTGCTTGCCCAGGGCAGACTCGAGCTCCAGGGTGACCTTGTCGAGCTCGCGCCGCACCTCCAGGGCCTGCGAGACCGTGCGTGCCTTGTCTAGCAGGGACAGCAGCTGGGTCTGGGTCCGCCGCAAGACCTCGATGCGCGTCTTTAGGTCGTAGAACTCCTCGGTCACGTCCAGGGCCTCGAACTCCTGGCGATCGACGCGTCCGAGCTTGCCGAGCGCGGTGCTGACCGATCGAAATCGTCTGGCCGGGACCCGCAGCACCATGGTCTGGGCCTTGAGGCTCTGTACGTAGCCGCCCGCGTCGACCACCAGGGCCTCCACCTGCTCCTTGGTCTTGGCCAGATCGAACACCGACAGCTGCATAGCGCCGCTGTAGACCACCTGGCGCGCGAAATCCTTGGAGATCGGGTTGGTGGCGATCGCCTTGTCGACCTGCGGCGCATCGGGCGGGAGAGAGGACGCGGGGGCCTGAGTCTCCTTCAACGACATCATGTCCCGCTCGGAGACCGTGTCATGGCGGTGGTTGGCCAGTCGTTCCTTGGCGCTCAGGCGCGGCTCGGTGCGTCGGGTCGACAGCGTGCGGGTCACGCCAGCGCTCGGCATGTTCAGCACATCCATGTGCAGGCCGGTGCTCGTCGTCATCTCGACCGGCTGTGCCTTGACCTGGACCATGCGCCGAAACTCGTTGTCCGGGTCGACCGAGAAGTTGGCCCGGAACTTCGAGTTCAGCGGCAGGGTCGCGATCTTCGAGACGTCGGCCTGACCGCTGAGGACCTGGATCGTGTAGGTGCCGGGCGGGAGATCCCGAAACGCGTAGAGCCCGTTGCTGTTGGTCTGCGTCTCTTTGGTCCCTTGCAGGCAGCTACATTGCAGGACGACCAGGGCGTCGGCGATGCGCTCCTTGGTCTTGCTATGGGTGACGACACCGGAGATCGTCCCGGTGAAGGTCGCGGCCGTGGCGGGTGCCGGGATCATCGCGAGGCTCCCGCTGACTGCGGTCGCGAGGATCGCCGTGCCCAAGGCGATGGAGAGTCGTCGCATCATGCCTTCCTCCGGCTCCCGCAACGGGGCACCAGCAAAACGCTTACATTCGCGGTTGGCTCGGGGATGATGAACGGTCCCTACGGACGTGCACGCATTTTTTCACACAATCTCTTCGGTGTGTGCCCAACTGTAAGGGAAACCTGGCATGTGCACCAGGACGAACAAGACGATGAATCGACACGACCGATATTCCTGTCTCGCGAACTTCCGACGGGCCTTGGGCCTGAGTGTGACCGCGCTGTTGCTTGTAGCCGGTGGCATGACCGGTGGCATGACCGGCTGCATGGTGGCGACCCCCGATGAGCATGACGGCGAGCCCGACGAGTCGGCGTGGAGGGGCCTCGAAGTCGGCGGCACCTGTTACCCCGTGTGCACCGACGCGGGGGTCGACCCCGACGGCGATGGTTGGGGCTGGGAGAACAACGCTTCGTGCCTGGTGCCCGGGTCGACACCCGCCCAGGGGGCTCCCTGGTGTGACGACGGATCTTCGGCTCCCGGCCTCGAGGTCGGGGGCACGTGTTACCCGGTGTGTACCGAGGCGGGGGTCGACCCCGACGGCGACGGTTGGGGCTGGGAGAACAACGCTTCGTGCCTGGTGGCTGGGTCGGCCCCCGCCCAGGGTGCATCGCCGTGCGGTGGCGACTCGGGGGGCGGCGACTCGGCGGGTGGCGGCGACTCGGCGGGCGGCGATCCCACGACCAGCGGTGGGGGCTGTGCGAGCGACGGCTTTTACGTCGATGCTGGTCAGCTCTACGACGATCACTGCCAAGAGTTCATCATCCGAGGGATCAACTATCCCTATGTCTGGTATTCGGGGTTGAACACCGCGCAGCAGTTTGCCGACATGGCGAGCGCGGGTGCCAACACGATCCGCGTGGTCCTGGCCAACGGTGGCCAGTGGTCGCGGGTGTCCGGTGCCGAGGTGGCGCAGATCATCCAGTGGGCCAAGGACAACGAGCTGGTCACCATGCTCGAGGTCCACGACGCGACCGGTTGGTCGGAGCAGGGGGGAGCGTCCCATCCGCAGTCGGCGGTCGACTACTGGCTCAGTCCCGACATTCGCGCGGCGATCGACGGTCACGAGGCGTTCGTGCTCATCAACATCGCCAACGAGCCCATGGGCAACACCACCACTGCCCAGTGGGCGCCGTTCCATGAAGGCGCGATCGCTCAGTTGCGTGCGGCCGGCGTAGAGCACACCCTCGTCGTCGATGCCCCCAATTGGGGGCAGGACTGGAGCGGTACCATGCGCAACGGAGTGGCCGCCCAGCAGATCTTCAACGCCGATCCCGACGCCAACGTGGTGTTCTCCGTGCATATGTACGACGTTTACGGCACGAGCGCGGAGGTCCAGGCGTACATCGACGACTTCCTCGCCACCGGCCTGCCGCTCATCGTCGGCGAGTTCGCGGCGGATCATGGGGTCGGGGCGCCCGTCGCCGCTGAGGCGATCATGGCCCACTGCGAGGCCACCGGGGTGGGCTATGTCGGCTGGTCCTGGTCGGGCAATTCGGCGTCGCTGGCCTCGTTGGACATGGTGGTGGGGTTTTCCGCTGCGACGCCCACCGCCTGGGGTCAGATGATCCTGAACGGGCCCAACGGTCTGGCGGCGACTGCCCAGACCTGCACCTGCTTTAGCGGATAGGTGCCCTGGCGGCTCGGGTGATCGCTCGACTAAGACGACGATCGATCGCCCGGATCGTCGAGCCAGGCGGCGCCGTCGTGGGCTCCCGATTGGGGGCGGGCCATCGGCTGGGGAGCGGCGGGCTGGGGAGCGGCGGGCTGGGGTCGCCGGGCCACTTGGGTATCGACCACCTCGAAGTCACCGGAGATCACCTCCCGTACCGGGGGTCCGGCTTGCATTTCGTCCTCGGAGATCGGCTCGGGTGGGGGGCCGACCTTGGTGCTACCGGTGACCGCGGGCGGGGGGCCGACCTGGGTGTCGCCGGTGACCGCGGGCGGGGGGCCGACCTGGGTGTCGCCGGTGGGACCGATCTCCGGCCACTGGCTCGTGCTGCCGTCGGGGGTTGGCGCGGGCTCTGCCGCCATCGCGGGGCCGGGCCAATGGTCGGTGTCACCGGTGGGCTCGACCTGCGGCCACGGACGCGTGCCGCCGGTCGGGGTCGGCTTGGCGTGGGGGTTGGGTTCTTCGGCGTCGACGTGGGGCCACTGGCTGGTACCCCCGGGGGGGGTCAGCTGCGATCGCACCCGGAGCGCGGCGTGACCGGCCGAGGACTCGGTGGGCCGACGCCGCGACATGGGTCCTGTGACCGCGAAGCTGCCCTCCTGGGGAGCCGAGGCCACCGGCTGGAGGCGTCGCTCCCATACCTCGGTCGCGATCACCACCAGCCCGGCCATCACCAATCCGCCGCTCCCCAGCTCGAACGCCATCGCCCAGGGGCTGCTGTCGGCCAGGGCCAGCTCGACCGATGCGCGACCCAGCAGCACCCGGGCGAGCACGATCACCGGGATCACTGCGCCGGCGAGGAGTCCCGCGACCTGTCGGCCCGCCACCCGGGCGCCCGGGCGGGGCAGCGAGCGGCGGGTCCACACGATCGCGAACACCACCCCGACCACGAGCCACAGCCCCAAGGCGATCCCGCGGGTGGTGCTGCGGGCGAAGGGAGCCACCGGGGCGCGCAGGCCGTCGAGGGAGTCGACAGCATCCTCGAAGACGCGGGCGTAGAGCACTTCTTCGGCGGTGGGGGTCAGCAGCACCACCGCCGTGTGCCGGGCGCCGGTCGGGGCGAACGCCAGCCGCGCGATGTCCTCGCCCATTACGACCCGGGCCTGCAGGATCGCGACCCCTGGTTCGTTCTGAGGTAGCAGCTCGAGCTGGTCGATCGTGGCCTTGGGGCCCAGCGCGGCGGTCGTCTGTTTCCGGAGCCACGTGCGGGCCTGCTCGGGATCGTCGAGCACCTCGGCCGGCAGCGGTTGCCCGGCGTCGATCACCGCCAGTGTCTCCACGAAGTCGTCGAGGGAGCGGGTCGACATCACGTCACGGACCTCGGCGTCCCAGGCGTTGGCCCAGGCCTGGGCACGGTCCCGAGCCAGGGCGTGTGCTGAGCCGCCGCGCCCCCAGCCCAGCGGCGTGGTCATCGGGGCCGCCCGTGCGCCCAGCAGCGGGAGCAGCCCGATCACCACCACGAAGAGCCAGGGCAGGGTACGCCGAGCGTTTGGTGGGGCGCGACGGCGCCGCCTCTTGGCGGTGGGATCCAGCACGCGCCCTTGCAACGATGCCGAGGCTAACAATGCGGCGGCGGGAGCGGAGTCCTGAAAATATAACAAAAATTACCGTATTAATCGAAAATATTTTCGATCTGCGGATATTTCCTTAAATAATTGAAATTGCTTCATTATCATTCGATCTCGAAATCTAGAGGACCTGCGATCACGCGCTAAAGATCTTATTTACGGTTGTTCGCCGTTTGAAAAATACGCCGGTCCATCGAAGACTCTCAGCAGGCTGGTGGGCCGAGCCCCCGGTCGTGCGCCAACGGGAGAGCGAATGTGGAGACGAAGCGCAGAAGCCTGGCCAAGGCACTCAGCTGGCGTGCAATCGCCTGGTGCATCACCGCATCCGTTGCCTACTTGTTCACGGGCAAGGTTGCGTTCGCGCTGTCGATCGGCTTTGCCGACTCGCTGCTGAAGATCTTCGCGTACTACCTGCACGAGCGCACCTGGATGTCGGTCGACTACGGTCGCGTCCCCGTCGCTCCGGCCGCCCCAGCGTACGCTGGGGGTGAGGCCGAGGACGGCAAGCTGGCGCGCGCGCAGTCGTAGGCTCTTCAGAGTCGAGACACGCGCCAGCCGGCTGGGGCTGCTTGCTCGGTCCAGGCGAGCCGAGAGATCGGCAGCACCTCGAGGCTCGGCGGGTCGCTGTGTGGGTCGGCCGTGTCCTCGTGCACGGTGACCACCCACCGCAGCTGGCGATCGTCCGCGAGCCGGCGGGCGGCGAGCACTCGGCGGCCATAGCCCACATACACGACGACCAGCAGCGCGAGCCAGCCCAGCGAGGCGCCGTCGAGGGGGATCGTCTCTCCGGGGGTGATCGTGCGTAGATCCCAGGTCACCAGCGTCATCACCACCAAGGTGAGCGTGGCCGCTGGCCACCATCGTCGGCGTAGGTGCGCGATGTGTCGATCGATCTCGGCCTGCTCGGGCGGGGTGAGGCTACGTCGGCGCAGGCAAAGGCTCGGATCCGGCGTCGTTGGGGCGACCCCCTGGGGCAGCTCGACCCTTAGTGCATGAGGCAAGACCGGGGCCACTCGGGCCATGTGTACGGTTTCCCAGCGATCGATCCGGCGGCCGTTCAGGCGGATCATCAGGCCCGAACGGGGCAGCACCTCGAGCCGCAGTGAGCCCGAAGGCTCGGGGTCGACCCCATCGCGCCAGCGACGAAGCCGCCCGCCCAAAGAGGCGCGGGAGCCCGAGCCTTCGAAGCACTCGAGTGCGCCTTCGGCCAGGTCGGCCCGGATGCGCGGGAGCAGCCGGAGCAGCCGGGCGCGACGAGCGAGCCCCAGGCCCAGGTAGCTCAGCCCCAGCACCGTGGTGCCCACCAACACCTCGGCCGTCAGCCAACGCGGCTGGTCGAGGTGGGGAAGCCAGGCGTCTGCGGCCAGGGCTCCGACCAGGTAGCCCGCGCTCAGCAGAGCCAGCCCGCGCCACCAGCCACGCGCCGTCAGCAGGCAGGCGAGTACCCCTAGTGCGCCCAAGGTCAGCAGGCCCAGGCCCAGCCCGCCGCGAACCATCGCGGCCAAGGTCGGCATGCGCTCGGCAGCCGCCATTGCGCCGAGCATGATCGCGACGATACCCGTCGCGGTGAGGAGCACGCCCAGCACGACGCGTCGGAGCCGGTGCTCGATGGAGCGGCGGTCGTCCTCTTCGAGCGGTCGGGTGCCGTGGTAGGGCAAGCCGGCGGCGTAGCGACAGATCTCGTCGCGGGTGCGAGCGTCGTTCACCGGGGCGGGATGATAGCTCAGCCACCCCGGCGGTTGAACGACAAGGAGGCCGCTCGGCCAACTTGGGGCCAGCTTGGGGCCAGCTTGGGGCCAGCGTGGGGCCAGCGTGGGGACGGAGCTCTAGCGGTTGGTCGGGGACACGACGTGCAAAGAAGGTCGTCGTCCCCACCAAACGCGGGGGACTCCTCGTGGATGACGCCCCGATTTCAGACGACCCGGCGCATGACGATGGCCGAGATGTTGTCCGGGCCACCTTGTTTATTGGCGGCCTCGATCAGGCGGCGTGAGGCGTCTCGAACGTCGCGCTGGCACACGAGGGCGTAGAGCTCCTCGGGGGGGACCACGTCGCTCAGGCCATCGCTGCACAGCAGCAGGTTGTCGCCCTTGTCGAGCACGAACTCGTTGATCTCGGCGTCGCTCTTGTTCTTGCCGTGCCCCAGGCAGCGGCTGATCCGCCCGCGGTAGGGGTGGGTCGCCGCCTGCTCCGGGGTGAGCAGGTTTTGGTCGACCAGCTCTTGGACCATGGTGTGATCGACCGTGAGCTGGTCGACCTTTTCGTTGCCTTCGCGGGCTCGATAGGCCCGGCTGTCGCCCGCGTGGGCGACCCACATGCGGTTGTGGATCCCCATGATCGTCACGCACGTGCACCCCATGCCGTGAGCGCTCGGGTTGGCCTGGGCGTGCTCGTCGATCTGGGCATTGGCCAGCGAGAAGCCCTCGCGCAGCAGCATGTCCGGGGTCTTGCCGCTGCTGAAGTGCTCTTCGATGTAGTTGCTGAGCACACCCACCGCGATGGCCGAGGCGATCTCACCCGCGCTGTGGCCTCCCATGCCGTCGCAGACGATGGCGAGCAGGTAGCCTCGCCCGTCGTCTTCTTGGATCGCGATGGCGTCTTCGTTGTGGTCGCGCGCGATGCCGGTATCGCACGCACCCGACATCTGGACCTCGAAGGTCCCTGGCACATGGGAGCGCTTGAAGAGCTTGTACATGCCTCCGTGATCCTTGCCTGGCTTACCCCGACGAGCGGCGCGGGCCGGTGCTGATCACGGTTGGCGAGCCATGATCAGCGAGTCACGCTTAGCGAGTCACGCCTAGCGAACCGTGATCAATAGTAGCACCCGCGGGCGGGAGGGGAGGTGGGGGTGGAGCCGAGGGGGATCGAACCCCTGACCTGTGCATTGCGAACGCACCGCTCTCCCAGCTGAGCTACGGCCCCCAAAGAGTGCGGGGGAACCTAGCCGAAGGCCGGGGGGTGTGCAAGGGCCGCTGGCCCGTGTGTCCCGTCATAGGGAGGGCTTGGCAGAGGGCTTGGCGGAGGGCTCGGCGGGCGGCGAAGACGGCGGGGGCTCACGCGGGGGTGCAGCACCGCGCGCGCGGGCCCGGTGGCCGAGCACCAGCCCCACCGCCGCGTAGCCGACCACGATTGCCACCCAGGTCCACAATAGAGGGTCCTCGGGGCGGGTCAGCGATTGCAGCCACTCGCGCACGCGAGCATGAGGGTAGCGCGGGGCGATGTCATGGGGGGGAAGCGGAGGAGCGCCGAGCGTGGCGTTCGTGAACGCACAGGGGGCGCAATTGCGCAAGCACCGCTCCTCTGGAGCCGATCGGTGACCCCGTGGGGTCAGCGTTCGAGCGAGCGCATGAACCATGGGCCGGTGGGGGAGATGCCGGGATCGTTCAGCCCGATCAAGCCGCACCCGTCGTCGCCCTGGACGGACTCGACCCTCACGTAGGGCTCGCCCGGGACCGGCAGCCACCGCAGATGGCTTTGACATCCCTCGTTCATCTCGGCGACGAGGATCTCGAAGACGCCCTGCTCCTGCGAGGTGACCGACCAAGAACCCCATGGTGGACTCGCGGGCTCGGGCTCGGGCTCGGACTCGGCGCAGTGGAAGCAGCGACTCGCTGGAGCAATGCACTCCTCCATGGGGGCTTCGGACCATCGGATCTGTGCGAGCTCGTTGGGCTCGTCGAAGCGGATGCCCTCGTTGTCGAGGGTGATGCACCCGTCCTGTGGCGGCTGCCCGTTGATGCCGAACTCGCAGAGCCACCAGATGCCAGGGAGGGTCTCGAGGGTGAGCGGCTCGCTGGGGCATTCGTCGATCGAGCCGGTCTCGGTCTCGGTCGGGTCCGAAGTGGGGTCCGAGGTCGTGGGGTCCGAGGTCGTGGGGCCGTCGGCGGTCGCGGTGTTGGTGGTCGTCCCGTTGGCCGCGGTCCCGTTGGCCGCGGTCGTGTCGATGGCCGGCGCGTCGCTATTGGCGCTGGTCGCGGTGGTCGTGGGCCCGGACGCGTCGCCTGCGGTGCCGTCCGTCGAGTCGTAGCTCGGGTTTGCGGTGTGGCAGCCGAGTACGCCGAGGGGGAAGGCGAGCATCCACCGCATCCCTTCGATCGTGCAAGGTCGTCACCGAGGGTGCAAGCCCGAAGATGCCGTGGGGGGCGCGATTCGTCGCCGTCGCGCGTGGGAGGTGCGTGATGAGCGGCTCGGCGACTGCCGGGGGCAGATGGGGGCAGATGGGGGCAGATGAGAACGCGGCGTTCGAGGGTCGAACGTTGGGGATGGGAACTTCGGAGCGCGAAGGGTGCTCGGATGGGTTACTGGAGTGCAGCGAGGTCGACGAGCTCGAGCTGGGCGATACGGGTTCTGAGGTGGGCCCATTCGAGGGGGTCGAGTGTTTGTTTCCAGTCCGTGCCGGAGATGACCTCACGAATGGTCTCTGCGACCTCTGCGGCGGCCTGGTGGTGCTTGTTCATACGCTTTGCTGATTGCCACGCCTTGACGCAGGCCAGTATGACTGCGAGCCCTGCAAGCGCCAGGGTCATTAAAATGCTAATCCCACTGGCTTTATCGGGGGAGAGTCCAAGCCCCAACAGTAGTATGATGGCTCCCAGCAGACACAGGAACACGGCGCGGAAACTCTGAGTCCCTGCGAGATGTTGCTGTCGTTCTGCAACGGCGAGCAATGCGTAGATCTGGTCGAGCTCCTTGTTATCGGATAGCGGCCGAGAGGTCAGAGCCGCGATCTCATGTGGGCGATCGATCGCGTCATCTCCAGCTTGAGCTTCGTGCTCGAATAGCGGTTTGTTCATGGCTCGCTCATGCCTGACAGAGGTCGAAGATTCTTGCTCGCAAGCGAGCCACATAGGCACGCCGCGCAGCCTCGTCGAGACGCGACTCGATCGTAGAATCGGCCCAAGTGAAGCTCTTGGGCAGGCACGAGACCGCGGTAGACTCCACAGAGATGTTGAGGCGCCCGATATTCCGAGTCAGCTGCTCGATACGCTGTGCGAATGCTCCACTGCCCCCCGGACAATAGTAATCGGAGATGCCAGCCAGCCTGTCTTGATAGAGATCGGCCTTTGCGGTGACCGCGAAGCCAGGAGCCGGCTTTCTTGACCTTTTCGGGGTTCTCCTGGGCCCACTGGACGACCTGCTGAGCACCCTGGAGCATGAGCGCTGCCTCGCCCGACACCCCTGGACTCTACCAGGTCCGTTCGAAGGCTCACAATGAGCCGTCACCGTGGTTGTCTGCGGATGTGCGGAACTTGCGCGTGCGGATCCCGTCGTGTATGGAGTCGGGCCTAGAGCGAGGTGATCACGCGGTCGCCCGACTCGAGATCGATGGCCATCAGCGCATGTCGTCGATAGCTCTCGACCACCCACAGGCGCTGGGCGTTGGCGTCTAGCGCCACGCCGACGGGCGCGATCAGAGCCGGCCCCACCCCTTTGGCCTCTCCCGACAAGATCGTCCGGTCGCCGGTCGTCAGATCCACGGCCAGGATCGCGTCGTCGTCGTAGGAGGCGATCAGCGCCCGGCCGCGCTCCGCATCGAGCGTCAGCCCCACGATTTCGCCGAGCTCTGGTCCGGTGCCCGTGGCGGCATCGGAGACGATCGTGCGGGTACCCTCTCGAAGGTCGATGGCCAATAGCGCCTCGAGGCCCACGTCGATTACCAGGAGGCGCTCGTGGTGGGGGTCGAGGGCCAGACCTCGGGGGTCCTTCATGTGAGGGCCCGTGCCTCGGGCCTCACCCGAGAGGACGGTGCGCTCGCAGGTCGGCAGGTCGATGGTGACCAGCATGTCGGTTTCATCGTCGGATACCAGCAGCAGGCGCTCGTGACGGGGGTCGAGGGTCAGGTTGGCCTGGGAGGCGAACCGGCGGGCCTCGTCGAGCTCGCACCGGATGCGGCGCTGGCCGCTTTGCAGGTCGAGCGCCAAGATCGAGCGCTCTGGCTTCGCCATCACGAAGACCTGGTCCGCGCTGGGATCGAGCACGATGCTGTCGGTGTCCCATCGGCGACCGGGGCTGGATTCCTCGTCGAACAGCAGGGTCCTGCCGCCGTGATGAAGGTCGAGCGCCGTGATTCCGCGCAGGTGCGGGTCGGAGACGAGCACCCGATGTCGCTCGACATCGAGGGCGAGCGTGTCGGGATGACGGAGCGCAGGGCCGTCGCCGATGCGGTTGGAGAGCGTGGTCCGGTCGCCCGTGTCCAGATCGATCGCCACCAGCCCCCTCTTTTGAATCACCAGGACGCGGTCGTGAGCCGCGTCGAGGGTGATGTCCCGGGGGAACCGTAGATCGGGGCCCTCACCTCGGTTGTTTCCGGAGATCAAGACCGACTCGCCGGTCTTCAGGTCGACGAAGAGCAGCTCGTTGTGTGTGTCGAGGACCAGGGCTCGCTCACCGCTGGCGTCGAGCACGACACGGCGGGCTCCGTTCTCCGATAGGGCTACGATCGTACGCGTACCGGTCTCGAGATCGATGGTGAACAGACCTTGCTTATAGTCGGCGACCAGAGCGTGCGTGCCGTCGGCATCGAGCGCGATGTCCTCTGGGTCTTCCATGACCGGGCCGCTCCCCGTGGTGGCGTCGGAGAGCACCACTCGATCTCCCCGCTGAAGACCGATCGCTGCCAGCGCCTTTCGGTCCTCGTCGATGACCAGGACCCGGCCCCTGGCGGCATCGAGCGTGATCTTGCTGAGGTCTTCGAGCACGGGGCCCGTGCCCGTCTCGGGGCCGGAGATCACCGCCCGATCGCCGCTCTTCAGATCGATCGAGAGCAGCGCGTTGATCCATTGGTCGGTGACCAAGGCTCGCGTACCGCTGGGGTCGAGCGCGAGTCCCCCGAGCGTCGTGAGCTCGGGGCCCGTGCCTCGGCCTTCGCTAGAGAGCACCCTGTGGTTGCCGCTGTGGAGATCGACCGCCGTCAGCGCATTCTGGCCGGAGTCGAGGATCAGGGCTCGGCCCTCGGCGGCATCGAGGGCCACCGCCTCGACGTGCTCGAGGCCGAGCACGGTCTTGATCACGCGGAGGCTTGTGGTGGTGCTGTTGCCTCGCCGATCTTCGCTCTCGATCTCGAAGTCGTTGGGGCCGGCGACGACCGGAACCCGGAGCTCCCAGCTCCCAAAGCCGTTGGTGGTGGTGGCGGTCTGGCCGGCGATGCGGACCGTGGTGACCTCGTTGGGGTCATGGGCGGTCCCTCGGATCACGACGGCGTTGGCGTCCGTCATGCTCGACGGCGGCGGAAACGTCACCATCAGCTCCGGGCCCCGCCCGTCGTCGGGTGGGTCTTCGGCGTGGGAGAGGGGGGCGATCGCCTGGTGGGTGGCGGCGGGCGAGCAGCCGGTCAGGCTCAGCGCGAGCGCGAACCCGAGGCCTCGAGTGATGGGATTGTCGATGGTCGTCGAAGTGCTCGAGGAGTTCACGCGCCATGAGTGGCGCTCGAGTTGATTTTGACTGCGGGGTGCCCCGTGGTTTTTCGTCGAGCGCCACCATCGTGACGGTAGGGGGTGCTCGGGGGGATCGTGGTCGAAACGAGCCGGCGCGAGCGCAGTGTGCGCTAGCTTCGGCTCGGTAGGTAGTTCCCTGCTAGCCTGCACGCGCTCGTCATGAAGCGTGACCGTGTCGACCGTCTGCTCGTCGAGCGAGGCCTCGTCCCCAGTCGGACCCGCGCGCAGGCGCTCATCATGGCGGGCAAGGTCATGGTGGGCGAGCAGCGGGTCGACAAGCCGGGCACCATGGTGCCTCGGGACGCCGAGCTCCGCGTACGAGGCGACGACAACCCCTATGTCTCCCGCGGCGGTCTCAAGCTGGCCGGAGCCCTGCGCCGCTTCTGCGCGCCGGAGCCGGGGCGCGTGCCCCTTGGCGTTGGCGGTCGGGTGGCGATGGACGTGGGGGCCTCGACCGGTGGGTTCACCGATTGCCTGCTCCAGGCCGGCGTGGCTCGGGTGCACGCGGTCGACGTGGGCTATGGCCAGCTGGCCTGGCGCCTGGCCCAGGATCCCCGTGTGGTGGTGCACGATCGCCGCAACATCAGGAAGCTCGCAGCCGAGGAGATCGGTGAGCCCATCGAGTTGGTGGTGATGGACTGCTCGTTCATCGCGGCGGCCAAGGTCCTTCCCCACCTGCCGCGCTTCTTGGCCCCTACGGCCGACGCGGTGGTGCTGGTCAAGCCGCAGTTCGAGCTGGACCCGGGCCGGGTGGGCAAGGGGGGCATCGTGCGCGAGCAGAGCGATCGTGAGGAAGCGCTGGCTCGTGCCCGAGCCAGCGCGCAGGGCGAGGGCTTTGCGGTGGTCGACGCCTGTGCCTCGGAGGTGGAGGGGCGCACCGGTAATCGGGAGTGGCTGTTGTGGCTGCGCTGGGACACGCGCGTGGCGGGGTCCGGGGGGCGCGGGTCGGCAACGATCCGATGACGGCGATCATTTTCGAATTTTCTCGCGTTGGATCCTCGGCCCCCGCCGTAGAGGGTCTTGCGGGTGTCAAGACGAGCGCCCGAAAGGACCCCCAACAACGATGAAACTCTTCGATTCCTGTTCTGTCCCCGTCATGATCACCAGCACGCTGGGCCTCGCCGGGTTGCTGGCCGGCTCGATGGCGATCCCCAGCTCGGCCCGTGCGCTTCCCGCCGAACAGGCCCTTCCCGCCGAGCAGGCCCTTCCCGCCGAGCCCGTCCCGGCCCTTCCCGCCGAACCGGAGCTGCCCGTAGAGCCGGAGCCGGAGCCGGAGCCCGAGGCCGCGGCCGCGGCCGCGGCCGCCCGCTGTAATCCCGCGGCGGCGTTGGAGGTGATGGGCGGCGCGATCGACATGACCGATACCCGCGACCCGCTGTGG
>JBCCWC010000045.1:0-77809 GCA_039194325.1 Myxococcota bacterium | reverse complement strand
GCGGCTTCACCTACGGCGCCAGCTCGCACAGCAACTGGTACTTCGGCGGCTCGCGAACGGCCGAGCAAGGCACCCACGGCGTGGGGCCCGGCAGCTGCGCTCCCGGCCAGGTCGTCACCGGTGTCCAGTACTTCGAGGGCGGCAACGCCGACTGGGTCGACGGCGTGGGGATCCGCTGCCGAGATCTGGACTTCGACAACGTCTGCTTCTAGCTCCGGGCGGCTGTGACCGACCGCGGCCGCTCGCCTCTCGGCACGAGCGGCCGCGTTCATCTCGCGGCATACTCTGCGGCGATGCCCTTCGAGCAGCTACGCGATCGCCTGCCCGTCTTGGCCACCGAGGCGGCACCCGAGGATCCCTGGCCCCGGGTTGGCCGTGGGGGGGTGTCGTTCTCCGATGATCTGATGCGCGTGGGAGGTGGCCGCCTCGCGGTGCGGATCCGAGTGACCGATCGCCCAAGCGGTGGCTACGTCATCGACCTGCGCGACAGCGATCCCCCCCAGCACGACGATCGATTCCGCCTGAGCGAAGATCAGGCGCGCACCGCCTGCGTGCTCGCCCTCGGGCATGCGTTCGGCCGAGCGCCCACGACCGCCTGGGCCTCGCGAATCGAGCTGCTCACCGATCCCACCACTTGGGTCGGTCGCCAACCCACCGAGCCCACCGAGCCCACCGAGCCCACCGAGCCCATCGAGCCGGCCGCGCTGGCCTTCGGCATGGCTCGCACCGCCGACGCTCTGCTCGGCGCGCTGGCCAACGCGTGGCCAGGCCGGGTCGGGGCGGGCTCGTGCAGCCTGGGCGCGGTGGTCGAGCTGCGCCCAGACAAGCAAGGCGACGAGCAAACAGCCGAGCAAACAGCCGAGCAGGTCGACAGGCAGATCCTGCTCACCGAGGTCCTGCCAGGCGGCGAGGGAGGACGACCCGACCGGGCAGGAGCCGACGCCTGGCCGGGGCTCATCCTCCCTACACGCTGGCCAGCACGTTGGGACGAGCCCGCCAGTGCCCAAGGGGTCGTCCTCGAGGGAGAGCTCCGCGAAGGATCGGGAGGCATGGGCAAGCACGCGGGCGGCCGCGGGGTCGTCCGGGTCTATCGGGCCAAGCGCCCGCTGCTGGCCCGCGTGGCCTTTGACCGGGTCTACAACCCCCCCCACGGGATCGACCGAGCGGGGCCTCCGGCCGGGACCGAGGCGTGGCTGCACCTGCCCGGCCAAGCCCGGCCCCGAGCGGTGGATCCATGGCAACCCGCAAAACTCCCCGCCGGCGCCCGCCTCGAGATCCGAACCTGCGGCGGCGCCGGCTGGGGTTTTCCCGGGTACGGCGAGATCGAGTGGGATCCCAGCGACTGGTTCGGCAGCAAGCCCAAGGCCTCGGGCTAACCCAGCCTTCCGCCACCGGGAGCGTGATTCACCACGATCCACCCAGCCGGATCAATGCATCGGTGCCCAAGATCTCGCGCATACGGAAGTAGTCCTCGCTGATCCCGTAGCGCAGCAGATCCTCGAGCCGCTCGCGAGCGCTGAGCATGGTCGCGCAGCACAGCGGGCTCGGCTCTTGCGCCAGAGCATCCGCGGCGATCCGAAGGTCACCGGCCAGCAAAAGCCCCACCCGGCTCGCGGTGAGCTCGGTCGCTCGGCACCAACGCTCCATGTCGACCACGGCGCCGGCTTCGGCAAAGCGCTTCACCACGTGGCCGAGGCAGGCCCGGGTGGCGGGGAGCATACGAGCGAAGATCTCCTTGGCCACCCGGCCAAGTGCTCCATGATCTCCCTGCACGGGGATCCCCATGGCGAAGAGGCACGCCTTGACGATCTGCTCGAGCAGCTCGGGGCGGCGATCGGTCGCCACCAGCGCGTAGTGAGACACGTGGAGATCGGCCATCGCTCGACCCACGACATAGGCCAGCTCCCGCTCGGGGCGACGCTCGAGCAAGCGCTCGAAGATCACCATGCTCGGCTGTATGCCCTCGTCGTGGCGATCATGGCGACCACGATGAAGGTTGAGCAGCATGTAGTCCCCCTGGCCCTTCGGGAGCACGTAGACCTGGGGCCGCGCGACCCCCAGCACCCGCCACGCGTACTTGATCATGCGCGCGACATCCGAAGGCTCGGTGAGAAAGTCGATGGGCTCGCTGTCGCGGAGGCTCCGGGGGATCTTCGCCGCTCGCCAGGCCGCCACCGCCGGGGCCACCAGCTCCAGGATCCCGGTGATGTGTGGATCCTGGTCGGGATGCGCGACGTGGGAACGAAGCAGCGACGTGTCGAGGGTTTGGCGAGCGACCGGGAGCGAGCGCGGACGATGCTGCCCGAGGAAGAGACACTGGCCGGGGCTCACTTTGCGCAATATGGTCAGCGCCTCGGCCACACCACATGCTCGATCGACCTGGTCCGATCGCTGGTACAGATCGAAGAGGGCCCGGAGGCTCTCGTGGTCGGTGGGATCTTCGGCCAGCCGATGCCGATGGGGGGCGAGCTCGGCCTCGGTCACCTGCTTGCTCGAAGAGGGGGTCGGGAACAGATGGTTCATGCACGTGAGAACCCGCGGTTGATCCTCGATATGTCCCCGATCGACAGAGGGAGTCGACGGTTTCGTCGACTCCCTCCCCTTCGATCTCGGGGTACTGATCCCCGGGCACAGATCTTCGGGCCCGACTCTTCAATCACCCACGTGGATCCCGAGCGACTGCCGGGCCGCGAAGTAGTCGTCGCTGATCCCGTAGAGCACCAGCTCGGTGATCTTCTGACGCGGGGAGATCGTCCCCGCCACGCCCAAGCCCGGCTGCTCCTGCGAGATCATCCGGCCCGCGATGCGGTGGTTGCCACCCAGCAACAAGGCCACCCGGTAGGCGGTGAGCTCCGACGCCGCAATCCATTGCTTGATGTCGACGCGCGGGCTCTGCTCGATCAGTCGCTCGATCAGACTCCGTAGCTGCCCCCGAGCCTCCTCGGGCATGCGACCCACGATCTCACGCCCGATCTGACCGAGCGCCGCACGATCCCCCTGCACCGGCAACCCCACCCACTGCAGACAGGCCAAGAGCACCTGCTTGACCGCCTGAGGCGAGCGATCCAGCGCCACCAGACAAAAGCGTGGCGCATAGAGATCCATCATGAGCCGACCCAGCGCGAACGCGAGCTCGGGCTCGGTATGACCCGATAGCAGATCACCGAACACCACCATAGTGGGGCGCAACCGGCCCGCACGCTTGATGTCCATCAGCGAGCAATCACCGCGATCACCAGGGCGCAGGAACAGCTCGGGCGCCGTCAGATCGAGCACGCCGCGCACGTACTTGGTCGTCCGAACCAAGAGCGAAGGATCATCCAAACCGATCCGCTCCTCGGGCCGCAGGGTCTTGGGCAGCTCCACCGCTCGCCACCCCGCGACCGCCGGCGCGATGAGCCCCAAGATGCAGGTCACCAGCAGGTTCTCGTCGGGATGGGTCACGTGCCGACGCAACACCTCATCAGACAGCGAGCTCTTGGCCCGCACCAGCCCCGGCGTCCGATGCCGCTGCACGCACGAGAGCTCCCGGGGGGTGGCCTTCTTCAAGAAGCTCAGCACCGACGCCACGCACCAGGACTCGTCGACCATCCCCGCCCCGTCGTAGAGCTCGAAGAGCGCATGATAGCTCTCGAAGTCAAAGGGCTCGGCGGCGATGCGGGCCTGGTGCTCGCGCACCGCCCACTCCACGCTCGACCGAAGATCCAGGGCAGCATCACTCATGGGAGGACCAACCAGCGTCGATCCCCGGATATGTCCACGATCGACGCAAAGAAGGGAGCCGGTGCGCGATGCCCCGGCTCCCCCCATTCGTACGATCTCGTTCGGTTCGGTCTCGGCCCGCCAGCCCGCTCAGAGCGTGGCGTGCACGCCGATCGCCCGCCGGGCGGTGAAGTAGTCCTCGCTGATGCTGTAGAGGACCAGCTCCTTGATCTTGTCGCGCGGCGACATGGTCGCCCCCACGCCCAGCGGCGCCTGCTCTTGCGAGATCATCTGCCCCGCGATCCGTAAGTCGGACGACAGCAGCAGACCCACGCGATAGGCGGTGAGCTCCGACGCCGCCGCCCAACGCTTAACGTCGGTGGATCCCCCCGCCTCGATGAACTTCTGGAGCAGGCTGCGCAGCTGATCGCGAGCGGCCGGCTGCATGCGCCCGAAGATCTCCCGCGAGATCTGGTCGAGCGCGGCGACATCGCCCTGCACCGGCAGGCCCACCCCGTGCAAGCAGGCCATGAACACCTGCTTGAGCGCCTGCGGCGAGCGATCCAGCGCCACAAAGCAGAAGTGCGGCAGGTACAGATCCATCATGTATCGCCCCAGCGCGAAGGCAAGGTGCGACTCGGCCTTCCCTCGCAAGAGGTTCTGGAACACCACGATGGTCGGGTGCAGCTGGTTGTTCCGCTTGATGTTCATCAAGGTCAGGTCGCCCATGTCGTTGGGGCGCAGGAACACGTCCGGCTGCGACACGTTGAGCACGTCCTTGACGTACTTGGTCATGCGCGAGAACAGCGAGGGGTCGACCGACACGTCGATCCGATCCTTCTCGTTGAGGCTGCCCGGCAGCTCCACCGCCCGCCACGCCGCCACCGCCGGCGCGATGAGGCCCAAGATCCCGGTGAGGTAGAGATCCTGGTCGGGGTGAAATACGTGCCGCCGCAGGGTGTCCTCGGACATCCGCTGCCGCGCCATCTGGAAGTCACCCCGGCGGTGCTGCTCGAAGTAGGCCTCCTCCTCAGGGGATGCCTTCTTGAGGAAATTGAGCACCGCGGCCACGCAGTAGGCCTTATCGACCTGCTGCGCCTTGGTGTAGATGCTGAACAGCGCGTGGTAGCTCTCGTAGCGGAAGGGCTCGTTGGCGATGAGGATCTGGTGCTCCCGCACCGCCGCGTCGACGTACTCGTTGGGGTCGTCGAGTAGCAACCGCTCGTAGAGCTCGGCCATCTTGATGTGCCGGTCCACGTTGCCCGGGTCGAGCTTGGCCGCCACGTCGAAGGCGGCCACCGCCGACTTGTAGTCGCGCAGGCGCGTTCGGTAGATCTCCGCGAGGTTGTTCCACAGGGTGATCTTGAGCGCGTCGTTGCCCTCGGCCGGCAGGCGCTTGAGCATCTTGCGGTAGGATCGCTCGAGGGTCTTCCAGTCCTTGGACTTGGTGACCATCGTGTCGATGGCCTGGAATGCCTTGAGCATGGCGGGATCGTCGTCCAGCACCATGTTGAAGCGATCGATCGCTTCATCTTGGGCCGACAGCTCGTCGCGCAGCAACACCGCCGCCGGGTAGTGGTAGCGGCTGCGCCGCTTGCCATCGCTCTCGACCTCGACGATGCGATCGATGGTTTGGACCGCGTCTTCCCACCGCTTGGAGCTGGTGTAGAGGTCGAGCAAGGTGTGCAGCAGCGGATAGTCGTCGGGCCGGATGTCCAGGGCCTGCTGATAGCCCTCGGCCGCCTTGTCCTTGTTGCCTAGCTTGTCGGCGTAGAGCTCACCGATGTCCTTGTACAGGGCGAACTTGGCATCCCCCTCGTGGGTGATGTCGACCAGCGCACGCTTGGCCTGGATCACCCCCTCCCAGTCGCCTGCCTGGGCCTGGAGGTTGATGATGGCCATCAAGGTCTGCTCGTGGTGCGGGTCGACCTCGAGAGCCTTCTCCAGGTAGTTGAGCGCCTTGCGCGGCTCTTCCTGCTGGTTCTTGATCGTGCCCAGCCGGAAGTAGACCCGCACCGTGTCCTCGTCGGACTGGGTGTCGCGGTGCTGCACGAGGATCGTCTGGTAGAGCTTGAACGCTCGCTCCCAGTCTTCCCGCTCAAAGAGCAGATCGGCCATACCCGACAGGACCTCGTGGTTGGTCGAGTCGATGTCGTAGGCCCGCTTGTACTGCTTGAGCGCCTTGTCGGCGTTCCCCAGCGAGCGCGCCGTCTTGGCCGCCTGTAGGTAGAGATCGCGCTGCTCGTCCGGCTCGAGCTCGAGCGTCTCGATCTTCCGGGTGAGCATGTCGTAGACCGGATCGGCGCTGCCGAAGTCCTCCCGCTCGAAGTAGACACCAGCGAGGATCTTGCCCACCCGGGCGTGCTCGGGGTCGAGCAAGAGGGTCTTGGCGAAGAGCTCGACCGCCTTGTCCTCGTCGTCGAGCTCTTCGTAGTTGATGAACGCGGCCTCGGCCGAGAGGTTGGTCTTCTCGATGTTGTTCTGGGCGTAGTCCGAGGCCTGCTCGAGGATCCGCGACGCCTTGAGCCAGTCGGAGCGCTCCTTGTAGATCTCGGCCAGCAGCACCATCGCGGGCACATGGCCCGGGTTGATGTCGAGGGCCTGGGTCAGGCGCATCTCGGCCTCGTCCGCGCTGCCGAGCTTTTGGTGGAGCACCCGCCCCATGCGGGTGAGCAGCTCGGTGCGCTGAGCCATGTCGCCGGTCAGATCGGCCAGCCGCGACAGCGTCTCGATGGCCGAGGGCCAGTCCTCGATGCGCTCCTGCAGCTGGCTGAGGGTGTCGGCCGCGAAGTAGTTGTGCGGATCGAGCTCCAGGATCTCCTGGTAGGTGTCGATAGACCGATCGATGTCCTCGACCTGCTTCTCGTACACCTCGCCCATGGCGGCCAGCAGCTGGACCTTTGTCTGCACGTCGACCGAGGCCTCGATGTGCGAGCGATAGGTCTCGACCAGCTCGGTCCACTTCTCCAGGCCCCCGTAGAGCTCTTCGAGCTGCCGGTAGGTCTGGTCGCGGTTCGGATCGAGCATCACGATCTTCTCGAGCACCTCGGTGGCGCGCTCGCGATCGTCGGCCATGGTGACCAGCGCCTGCGCCATCTTCTCGTAGATCGCGATCTGCTGCTCCACGTCGGCCGTGGCGTCGAGCTGAGCCTCGAGGGTCTCGAGGTAGTCGTCGACCTGGTTGCCCCCCAGGTACAGCCGCTCCAACGCCTGCAGGGCGTCGAAGTCGGTCGGCTCCTGGGCCAGGATGTCCTTGTAGGTCTCGATGGCGGCCGCGTTGTCGCCGAGGTTGGCCTCCTGTACGTAGCCGACCCGCTTCTTGAGGTTGATCGCCTCGTCGGGCTCCTCGCAGATCGCCGCCCGACGGGACAGCACCTGCACCTGGTCGAGCCACGCGCCCTGCACCTCGTGCAGGCGGATCAGCGCGTCGAGGGCCACCACCGAGTCGGGATCGATCTCCAGCACCCGGCGGTACGACTCGACCGCTCCCTCCACGTCACCGAGGCGCTCCTCGAGCACCTGGGCCAGATCGAGCAGGATCTGCGCCTGATCGTGGGGCTCCTGCTCCAGCGGCACGATCCGCCCGAGCACCTCGGCCAGCTCGCGCCAGCTCTCGTCCCGGCGGTAGAAGCTGGCCAGCTCCTTGAGCGCCGAGACGCTCTCCGGGTTGAGCTCGAGCGCCTTCTCCAGCGACTGGATCCCGTAGTCGGGCCGCTGCAGGTGCTCGCCGTACCAGCGGCCGATCTTCACCCACAGCTCGCAGCGCTCCATCGGGTCGCTGATGGTCTGGACCAGGCCGTTGTACTCGTTGAGCAGGTCGCTCCACTTGCCCGCCTCGGTTGCGATCCGCTCCAGCTCCCGCGAGGTGACGTCGTTGGCGTAGTCGAGCTTGAACGCGGCCTGGAGCACCTCGAACGCCATGTCCTGATCCTCCAGGTGCTGCTCGGACACCTGCGCGGCCTGCTGCAAGCGCTCGACCTTGTCGTCCTTGTCCTCGAGCATCTCGGACCAGTTGAACAGCAGCTCGACCAGCGAGGCCCAGTCTTCGGCGTCCCGGAAGATCGCGTCGAGCGCCTCGTAGGCGGCTACGTGGGTGGCGTCGTTCTCCAGGATCTCCTGGTAGGCGCCCGCCGCCTGCATCTTGTCCTCGAGCCGCTCCTCCCAGATCGACGCGATCTGCATGAGCACGTCGATCTTGGAGTCGGTGTCCTCGAGCACCTTGACCTTGCGCTCGAGCACGGTGATGGCCTCGTTCCAGCGAGCCTCTTGCGAGTAGAGGTCTTCGAGAGCGGCCAGGGCCTCCATGTCGCCGGGCGACAGCTCCAGCACCCGGTGCCAGGCCTCGATGGCCCGATCGGGCGCCATGAGGTACTCACCTTGGATCCGGCCGACCTTGGCGTAGAGCTCCCGCTGCTCCTCCACCGGAACGGACTCGCCGCCCACGGCGATGAGCTGCTCGAGGATCTCGATGAGCTCCACCCACGCCTGATTGGTCTCGTAGATCTGGTGCAGCGCCTGCAGCGTCTCGATGTTGGCGCCGTCGAGCTCCATCGCGTTGAGCCACGCCCCCAGGGCGTCGCGCTCACGATCGAGGCGCTCGCCGTACACCCGACCCAAGGTCTGGTACGCGAGCACCCGCCCCGCGGGATCGTCGATCACGTAGACCTGCCGCTCCAAGATCTCGACCAGCTCGTCCCAGCGCTCGGCCGCCTCGTGCAGCGCTGCGAGCTCACCGAGCGCCAGCGGATCCTCACCCCGCAGGTCGAGCACCCGGTTCCACAGATCGATCGCATCCGACTCGCGGCCGAGGGTTTCTGACGCCAGCTTGGCCATCCGCTGGTAGCAGCCGGCCATATCGTCGTCGGTGTTCGAGACGTCCACCATCTTTTGGTAGATCTCGAACAGCTCCTCCCAGCGGTACTGCACCAGGTACAGCGCCTCCAGGCGCTCCAGGGCCACCGTGTTGCTGGTATCGTTGTCCAGCGCCCGGTTGTAGGCCGCGATGGCCTGGTCGGGGTTGCCCAGGTGCTGCTCGTAGACCTCGGCCAGTCGCACCTCCAAGGCCACCAAGGCCTCGCCGTCCATGGTGATCCGAATGCGCCGCTGGAGGATCTCCGCCAGATCTTGCGCCATCCCGTGGGCCGAGTAGATCCGATCGAGGGCCTCCAGCGCGCCGGCGTGCTCGGCGTCGATCTCCAGCACGCTGCGGTAAGCCTCGATCGCCCGGGCCGCGTCGGCCATCTTCTCATCGAGCACCCGGGCCGAGCGCAGCAACACTGCCTGCCGGGTCTCGGGCGGGGGGTTGTCTTCGAGGATCTGATCGCCCACGTCGACGATGTGCCCCCACAAGAGGGTCGCCTCGGCCAGCCGCTCCAGCTCGTCGGACACCTGCTCGTTGACCGGATCGTCCATGTACGCCCGCAGCCACCAGATGTAGGCGTCCTCGGCCTCACCCAGGCGGCGCTCGCAGATCTCGGCCACGTTCTGGATGATGGACAGGCGCTCTACGGTGTCCTCGGTCGCGCCCAGCTTGGCCTCGCCAAACTCGACCAACTTGGCCCAGCGCTCCGACGAGTAGTAGATCGGCTCGAGGATCTCCGCGATGTCGTTTTGGTGCTCGCCCTCGGCGAAGATCAGCTCCAGCGCGTCCTGGGTCTGGGTGTGCCCCGGGTCGATGTTGAGGATCTCCCGATAGGCTTCGATCGCCGGGGCCGGATCACCGATACTGATCTGGTAGATCTGCCCCATGCGGAAGTAGAGGGCGATGATGTCCGCCTCGTCCGAGGTGATCGTGATCTGCCGCCGTAGGTTCTCCACCAGGTCGGACCAGCGCTCCTGGTGGGTGAAGATCCGATCGAGCGAACCTATCGCCTCCAGGTTCTCCGGATCCGCGTCGAGGATCTCCAGGTAGTGGGTGATCGCCTGGTCCACGTTGCCCAGGCGCTGCTCGTAGATCACCGCCAGGCGCAGCAGCATCTGCACCTTGGTCAGCGGGTCGAGGACCTTGTCGGCCTGGTCGGCCAGCAGCGCGGCGAACTTCTCCCAGTCTTGCGTGGTCTCGGCGAGGCGGTGCAGCTCCTCCACCGTCTCTTCCGACTGCGGATCGGTGTCTAGAGCCCGAGCGTAGGCGTCGAAGGCCTTCTCGAACTCGCCCAGCTGGCGCTCGTAGATCGCCGCCACCTGGTGGAGCCGCTCGATCTTGGAGAGCGGATCCTCGGTGTGGGTGACCATCACGTTGTAGATGTCGACCAGCTTCTCCCACTCGGCCAGCTGCTCGTAGAGCGGCGCCAGCACCTGGGCGGCGGCCATCGGCTCGTTGTCACCCCGCACGATCCGATCGAGAGCCTCGATGGTCGGCGCGTGGGTGTAGTCGTGGGCGAGCACCTCGCGGTACGCCTCGATAGACCGCACCATGTCGCCCAGCTTGTCCTCCCACAGGCCGCCGATCCGGAACCGGATCGCGGTCTGCTCGTCGGGCGACGCGGCCGCGTCGACCGCCCGCTCGAGGATCTGCAGCTGGTCGAGCCAGCGCTCGGCCTGGCCGTAGAGGCGGTCGAGGGCCGAGATCGCCTCGTAGTCGGCCGGATCGAGGTCGAGGATCTGCTGGTAGGTGTCGATCGCTCGATCGATGTCTTGCAGCTCGGTGTCGTAGACTTGGCCCAGCACGAACAGCGCCTGGCGCCGCTCCTCGGGATCCTCGGCCAGCTCGCTCTGCCGCTGATAGACGTCCTTGAGCTTCTCCCAGTTCTCCAGCTGGATGTAGAGCTTGACCAGGGCGTCGAGCGCGGTGCGATCAGAATCGTCTATGGTCATCACCTGCTGGTAGAGCTCGATCGCCCCGCTGGGATCCTCCATCACCGTCTCGCGGATGTTCGCGGCGTAGAGCAGCAGCGTCTTTTGATGCTCGGCGTCCTCCTCCATCTCCGACTTGCGGACGACGGCGGCCACCAGGGCCTCGAAGGCGTTGGTGCGGCGGTGCACCTCGATCAGCGCGTCGATCGCCTCGAAGTTGCTCGGCTCGATCTCCAGGATCTTCTCGTAGCTGGCCGCGGCCTTGTCGGTGTCGTCGATGGCCGCCTCGTAGGTCTGCGCCACCTTGGTGAGGATCTGGACCCGGAGCATGTCGTCGACCACGTCGTCGACCACACCCTCGTAAAGGGCCACCATCTCGCCGTAGGCGCCCATCTGCGCCGCCAGGCGATCCAGGCGCGCTTGGGTCTCCTCGTTGGCGGCGTCTTCCTTGAGCGCGCGCCCGTAGGCGTCGAAGGCCTTCTCGGGCTCGTCGCCGGCGATCTCGAACAGCTCGCCGATCTGGTGGAGCAGCCCGATCTTCTCGCTCGGATCGAGCGAGTGCTTGACCATGATCTCGTAGGCCACCACCAGGTTCGACCAGTCGTTGGACGCCCGGTAGTTGGGCTCGAGGATCTTGGCCACCGACAGCTGGTGCTCCTCGTCCTCGAGCAGCCCCTCCAGAGCCCCCAGCGCGTCTTCGTTGGTGGGCTCGAGCTCCAGCACCTGCCGGTAGGTCTCCACGGCCAGGCCGCGCTGATCGAGCCGGGTCAGGCGCAGCTGCCCCAGGCGCAGGTTCAGCTCGACTTGCTGGACCGGGTCGTCCGACAGCGTCAGCTGCCGCGCCAGGTTCTCGGCCAGCTCGCTCCACGCCTCCGATTGCAGGTAGAGGCGGTCCAGCGAGGTGATCGCCGCGAGGTTGGCGTCGTCGTCGGCCAAGATCTCGTTGTAGGTGGCGATCGCGTCCTCGGGCTGCCCCAGCATCTCCTCTTGAAGGCGCGCGATCTGGAATCGCAGCCCCTCACGAGCGGTGGGATCGGTCTGTAGATCCACCTTGGCCCGGTAGACATCGAGCAGCTTGGCCCAGTTCTCGTCGCGGGTGTAGAGCGCCTCGAGGGCATCGAGCGCGTCGGTGTTGCCCGGATCGATGTCGACCGCGCGCTCGTAGCAGGCGATCGCCTTGGCGCTGTTGCCCAGCTGCCCGTCGTAGAGCACCGCGAGCTTGGACAGCAGCGACTGCATCAGGTCGCTGGGCAGATCCTTGCTCACCGCCTCTTCGAAGAGATCGGCGAAGTCCTGCCAGCGCTCCTCGATGCTGGCGATGTTCTCCAGGGCCTGCTGGGCGGTCTCGTTCTGCGGATCGTCGCGGAACGCTCGCGCGTAGGTGGCGAAGGCCCCGTCGCTGTCCCCCAGGCTCTGGGCCTGGATCGCGCCCATGCGCAGCAACAGCTCGCCTCGCGTGGGCACGTCCTGCTCGGCGTCGGCCTGGATCCCCAGGCAGCGCACCAGGTCGGGCCAGGCCTCGGTGACCTCGTAGACCGGCAGCAAGATCGTGGCCACGTCGACCTTGAGCTCTTCGTCGGCGAGCCAGGTCTCCAGGCGCTGACGCGCCTCTTCGTGGTCGGGCTGCAGCTCCAGGACCTGACGCAGCAGCTCCACCGCCTCGCGGGCGTTGCCCAGCTGCTCCTGCTGGACCACGCCGAGCCGGAGCAGCAGCTGGCTCTGCTCGTCGATGTCGTCGGTCACGTCGAGCTCGCGACGCAAGATGTCGGCCAGCTCCGGCCAGCGCTCCAGCCCCAGGTACATGCGGTCGAGCGCGGCGAGCACGGTGGGATCTTCCACCCCCGTGGCCAGCACCGCCTGGTAGGCCTCGATCGCCTCTTCGGCGTGGCCGAGCTGCTCGTGGATGCTGCCGATCCGGGTTTGAGTGGCCCGCCGCTCGTCCTCGTCTTCGGCCAGCGTCAGCTTGGTCGACAGCACGTTGAGCAGATCTTCTTCGCGACCGAGCGCGAGATACAGGCGCTCCAGCGACTCGAGCGCGGTGGCCTGCTCCGGGTCGATGTCGAGGATCGCCTTGTTGGCCTCGAGCGCCGCGTCGAGATCGGCCAGCTGGCGCTCGTGGATCTCGGCCACCTTCAGCCGCAGCGGCAACGAGTCGGGATCGCTGCCGTACTTGTCGATCGCCCCCTCGAGGGCCTTGGCCAGCTCGCCCCAGTTACCCAGCGCCTCGGCCAGCCGCTCCAGGTGCCCCCGCGTGTCCTCGTCGGTGTGCTCTTCGTCGAAGGCGGTGCGGTAATACTCGAAGGCTTGGGTCTGGTCGTTGCCGATCCGCTCGCTGAGCTCGGCCAGCCGACGCAGCAACCCCTGGCGCTCGTCGGGGTCGTCGGTGTGCCCCAGCTTGATCGTCAGCGGCCGGGAGATGTGGCGCTCGTCGCCCCCCTCCTCGTACAGCTCGATCAGCCGCTCGGCCACCGTCAGGTTGTCCTCGTCGTCGCCCAGCGCCTTCTCCAGGGCCCGGATCGCGCGGTCGGGCTTGCCGAGCTTGTCCTTGTAGAGCGCCGCGATCTTGAGCATCAGCGTGGTGCGCTGCTCCGGATCGTCGACCCCGTCGGACTCGCGCTCGAGCACGCGGATGAACTCCGCCCACTTATCCTGCTTGGCGTAGAAGGTCTCCAGGCTGTCCATGTCGCCTTCGGCGAGGTACAGCTTCTTGAGCATGTCCTGGGCCCGGCGGTTGTTCGGATCCAGGTCGTGCAGCGTCTCCCAGGTGCGGATCGCCGCGGGGTTGTCCTTGAGCTTGTCGAAGTAGAGCAGCCCCAGCTTGATGAGGTACTTGCCGCGCTCCCCCGAGTCGTCGGTGACCTCGATGAGGCGCTCGAGGGTGCCCGCCAGATCCGGCCAGGACTTCTCGCGCTCTTGCATGTGCTCGAGGTGCCCGAGCGCCTCGACGTTGTCGGGGTCGAGCTCGATCACCTGCGACCACAGCTGGATGCCCACGGCGGGCTTTTTGATCTTCGCGCCCGCGGTCCGGGCCACCTCGAGCAATTGCGCCTTGCGCTCCTCGGGATCTTCGATGAGGGCCAGCTCTTTTTGCTGGACCGCGAGCATCTTCTCCCAGTCGCGGCGGCGCTGGTACAGCTCCTTGAGCTTGGTGATCGCCTCGACGTTGTACTCGTCGTCCTCGAGCACCGCCTCGAAGCTCTTGATGGCCTCGGCCTGGTTGTTGAACTTCTCGAGGAAGAGCTTGCCCGCCTGTAGGTGCAGGTCCTTGCGCTGCTCGGGATCCTCGGTCAGCTCGGCGCGCCGACGGATCCGACCGATGAGGTCGGGCCAGCGCTTCATCGTCTCGAACTGCGCCTGCTGGGTCTCGACGACCTTGAGCAAGCGCGAGGTCTCACCGGCCGCGTCGAGGGCCTTCTCCAGGGCGGCCAAGGTGGTGACCACCAGGCCCGGCTGGCGCAGGCGCTCGCGGTACAGCTCCACCAGCTCCCACCAGATCGCCTCGCGGGCGTCTAGCTCGCTCTCGTCGGTGCGCTTGAGCTGATCCTTGAGTAGATCGGCGACGTTGCTCCACTTGTTGGCGTCGACGTAGAGCTGCTTGAGTCGTGCCCGCGGGTACTCCTTTTCGGGCATCTTGTTGAAGGCGTCTCGCCAGGCATCCAGAGCCCGCTTGCCGCCCTTCTTCTCCATCTCTTGAGCTTTTTCGATCAGCTTCATCTGATCGGGCGTAAAGCTCTCGTCGCCGAGGGACACGGGCTCGGGCTCCGGCTCGGGCTCCGGCTCCGGCTCCGGCTCCGGCTCTGGCTCTGGCTCCGGCTCTGGCTCTGGCTCTGGCTCTGGGGCAACCTCGGCCACTGGCTCGGGTTCGGGTTCCGGCTCCGGCTCCGGCTCCGGCTCCGGCGCGACCTCGGCCACCGGCTCCGGCTCCGGCTCCGGCTCCGGTTCCGGTTCCGGCTCGGGTTCGGGTTCCGGCTCCGGCTCCGGCGCGACCTCAGCCACCGGTTCGGGCTCCGGCTCCGGCTCCGGCTCTGGCTCCGGTTCCGGCTCCGGCTCGGCTGCCACCGGCTCGGGGACGGGTGCCGCCTCGGCGTGGGCGGCGGTGGTCACGTCGTCGAGCGGGTCGTCGGCTTCGGGCACGCCTCCGGTGTCGAGCGGGCCCACCTCGTCGAGGTAGGCTCGGATCACGGGGTGTTGCGGGGCGAGCTCGACCGCTTGCACGAAGAACGAGCGCGCCGTCTCTTCGTCGCCGAACTTGCGCCACGCCAGCTGTCCGGCGAGCAAGCCCAGCAGGGCGGCGTCGGTGGTGTCTTCGATCACCATCAGCCCGCGCTGTGCTAGGGGCACCAGCGCGTCGGCGTTACCAGCCGCATCGGCGTGCTCGATCAGGATGCGATAGGCCGAGACGTGCCAGGAGGTCTCGCCATCTTCACCGGCGAAATTGCCGTTGGTGTAGGCGAGATCCAGCGCCTGGTGATGGAAGTACGCGGCCATCTCCGGGTTGTTGAGCCGCACCTGCCACACGTTGGCGAAATTACGCAGCAGGCGAAGCTTCTCGTCCTCGCCTTCGGCCAGCTGGACCCGGCGGTCTTGCAGCTTTTGCACGTGCTGCAGGTGTCCCCCCTCGGCGAGCATGACCTCGGCGATGTAGCCGGCTTCGTCGTTGCTCGGATCGGCATCGAGGGCCTTGAACAGCAGCGGGAGTAGGCGCTCGTCCTCGACGGATTCCTGCTGCAGGATACGGGCGGCGCGGAGGAACATTGCCGACAGATCTGTGCCCTTGCCGGCCACGTCGGCGGCGAGCGGATCGTCTTCGCCGGTGCGATCGCAGAGCTGATCGTAGAGCGCCTCGAGGGCCATCTCCCAGGCACCCCGGTCGTACATCGTCTCCTGGAAGCGCGCCTGATACTCGGGGGAGGCGCCCGCGGCGATGCCCAGCTTTTGCTTCGCCTCGTCGATGTTGCCCATGTTGAGCAGGGCGCGACCGAGGTCGTAGTTGAGCGTGGGCAAGAGCTGCGGATCTTGGTTGAGCTTGACCTCGAGACCCATCAGCTTGGTGACCATCTGTAGATGGGCCATCTCTTGATAGATCTGTCGGGCGTGGCGGAGCGCGGCCAGATTGCGCTGGTCGAGCTTGAACGCGCGCTGGTAGCAGTCCATCGCACGCGCCTTGTCGAGGAAGAAGCGCTCGCACGCACGGGCCAGCTCGAAGAACGCCTTGGACTGCTCGGCCTTGTCGGGCATGGCCTCGGCGTCCGCCTGGAGCTCGTCCATGACCGAGTTCCAGTCGTCGACCTCTCGAAGGCGTTGTTTGATGCGCTGGGTCAGTTCCATCTGGGCTTCTATCCGTCGAGACTTACTGAGGAATTTCGCCGCTCGAACACCGCCGGATATACCACGTGCAAAACGGCCGCTTCAACGCTCCCACGGGCGACTACGGGCCCACATGGGCAGCCGACCCGCGTCACTACGGAACATCGGTCACCCCCTTTTGGCCCTTGCCCCGCGACCGGCCCTGGTGCCCACCCGTACGGACCGAACCGATCCCCCGAGGACCCCCGCCCACGCCATCACAGGAGGCCACGGACGCCGGTGGAGCCTCCAATGCCCGGTACCACCTGACCAAATGGGGGGTATCGGGGGACTCGACCGAGAACCGCACGACCACCGGTTGCCTTGCGATGCACCCCGGGTAACGCTCAACCCCGCGAAGACTCACCACTGGTCGCGTCCATCCAATGGGTCCGCCGTAGACCATCGCAGCCCATCGCAGCCCATCGCAGCTTTCCTCGTTCGAGCCACCGGCACGACCGGTCGGCACGACGATGCCTCGGGGTCGACGATGCGACCCTCCGCCTTCCTCACGTTCGAAAATCGACCCTTACCCGGCTGAACCGTTGCTCCGTCCCCGTTCGAAAACCGCTCGTCGCCCCGAATGAGGACGCTCGTTCGCCACCGCCCTGCACGACGCCCCCGGCTCGAACAAGACCGGATCCGACCTCGGCCAGGGCTCGAGCCTGGGGGTGGTGGGAGGGCGAGCGCTCGGGCGGGCTGAGGTTCGGCCCGCGTAGCGGGGAGGGGACCCGACGACGCGCAGACGGCGACGATCTTGACCTTCAAGCACTCCGATGCTCATCGCCGTCGAGCATCGGCGGGGAGGAGTCCGCGCGTTAAACAGGGCCGGACCTCAGCCCGCCCGAGCGCTCGCCCTCCCGTCACCCCCAGGCGTTGCGCGAGCTCAATCCCACCCCCCGCGACGAGAACGACCTCTCTTCCAAGCCAGATCCCTCGGGCCACCGCCGCCCGTGAGTCTCACCAGCAAGCGCCGCGATCGACCTTCACGGGCAAGCTCCACCCGCGCCCGTCCCCCTCGACGACCGAGCCCCTACCCGCCGAGACCCGAGCCCGTGCCCAACGCCTAGATGACGTCTTGCATACGCGCGATCGTGTTGTTCGCGTCTTTTTTGAGGTGCTCGGGCACATCGGCGCCCGCCCGCTGCACGAACGCCTGCAGGCTCTCCAGCGCCTCGGCCCGCTGCCGCAGCTCGGCATAGGACTTGCCCATGCCGTAGAGCACGTCGACCCGATCGGGATCGATCGCCTTGGCCTTCTTGAAGGAGTCGACCGCATCCTGATGCCGATTGAGCTTGCTATAGGCGCGCCCCAGCCCGTTCCACATGGCCGAGTTCTTGTCGTTGACCTGCACGCCGGCGTCGAGCACGGCCAAGCCCACGTTGGCGTGGCCGTAGTCGATGTACATGTTGCCCAGGTCGACGAACGAGTCGACGAAGCGAGCGTTGACCTGGATCGCCTGCCGGAACGCCTTGTCGGCCTGCACCGGCTGGTCGAGCCGGTCGTGGAGCTTGCCCACGTGATAGAAGGCCCGATAGTGGTTCGGGTCGAGCTCGATCGCCTTCTCGAACACCTTGATGGCCTCGCCGTACTTGGTCTCGCGCTCGTTCTGGCTGACCCCTTGCGCCTCGGCCTGGGCGATGAGCACCCGGCCCAGCTGGTAGTGGTAGTCGGACTTGGGTGCCTCCCCCATGTTGGCGATGGCGTCTTGGAACGCCTTGCCGGCATCGACCAGCTTGCCTTGCTTGCGATAGATCTGCCCCAGGTGGAAGTGCGCCTTGGCGTAGGTGGGATCGAACTCGATCGCCTCCTTGAGCGACTTCTCGGCCTGCGAGATGTTGTTCTTGCTGAAGCTCCGGATGCCTTCGTTCATCCGGTTGATAGCCTGGGCACGATTGCGGCTGGTGAGCTTGCAGCTGGGCGTACCGGCAACGAGCATGGGCAGGGCGATCGCGAGGGCAACGGATACGCGGCGCATCGGTTCTCTCTTGGTGGGGACGCGAGGAATGACCGAGTGTATCCAGGCCCCTGGCCAGTGACAAGGTGACTGTTGCAGTCGAGCAACCGTGCGAGCCACGGTCGATCGGCTGGGTGAGTTTTGTGGGCCCGACTACGCGTCGCTCCCGGCCTGCTCGGGTGGTCACCCCGATCACCCGGCGACATGGCGAGCGACGGCCGACACCGTGGGCACGGCCGACACCGTGGACACGACCGACACGCGGGCGCAGCCGAAACGACGAAGGGCCCGCCGGATGGCGAGCCCCTCGGGATGCTCGTGGTGCGCGGGGCTCAGCCCGGCTCGAGCACGAATGGATAGGTGACCACCGCGTTGCCACCACCGGGCGGCTTGGGGAACTTCCAGCGCTTGACCGCCTTGGCCACGCAGTTGGCGACGTTCTTATCCTTGAGGGAGGTCTGCGCGACCACGGCCACCGGAACCTTGCCGGTGGGTCCGATCGTGAACTGGACCGCGACGCGCCCCTTGAGGTTGGGATCGCGGGCCAGCCCCTGGTTGTAGCAGTAGCGGACCTCGTTGATGTGCGCGCGGACGATACGACGGATGATGTCCTTGTCGAGCGCGCCCTTGACCTGCGCCTTGGCCTGTCGGACGCGAGGCACCCGCTTGCCGCGACCACCAAAGCCGGCCCCCGACCCACGACCGTAGCCAGAGCCGGTACCACCGCCACCGCCCTTGCCGATGAGGCCGGTGTTGCCCAGACCGATGGTGCCCTCACCGGTACCACCACCGCCACGACCGGTGCCCACCAGGCCCAGACCGCCCACGCCGAACGCCTCGCCGACCTCGGTGCCGGTCAGACCACCCCAGACGTCCTCGTCGTCGTTGCCGACGGCGAACGCAGCCCCGTAGGGCGACGCGAGGAAGTGGCCGCTCTCCTGGGCCATCATGCCGAGAATACCGGCGTTGCGGGCCATCATCTCGGGGTCGAAGTTACGCGCCATCTGCGGGATGGCGTTCTTCGGACCCTTCATGGCGTAGAGGCCAGACTTCTGCTTGGAGGTGGGCTTGCCCATCTTGCCCTCCTCGCCCTTGTGCCGCTGACCCTGACCACCGGCCTCGTCGTCGGAGTCTTCTTGCTCGGGCGGCGGCTCCTCTTCGGGCGTCTCGTCGGGCTGGTTCATGTAGCCGACGAAGCGGTTCTCGGCCATCAGCTCGTCCATGTTCATGGACAGCTCTTCCTCGGGGATGAGGTGCACCATGACCAGCAGGGTGCCGATGACCGCGAACGAGGCCGCGTTGTAGATCCAAAACGGCTTGTCGGCCTCGGACTTGGCTGCGAGGACCTTGCCCGGAGGCACCGTGTTGACGTGGTACGTGACCCCGTTGTGCTGCACGCGGCAGTGGGCACCCGCGGGCATCGGGAACGAGTACATCGAGCCCATCGCCCCGGCCCGACCAGACGAGACCAGATCGGCGAGGGTCAGCTTCTGACCCTCGAGGGTGACGTCACCCACCATGTCCTGGGTGAAGTTGAGCGTGTAGTCGTTGTTGTTGCCCCGAACCAGCGGGAACGCGGCGGTATCGGGCAGGCCGTGCGTGGGGCTGTGGAAGGTGGCGTGGTGTCCCTCGCCGAGGGTGTAGTTGCCCACGCCGGTGTCACCCAGCCGTACGACCCCGAACCCGAAGGGGATGAGACCCAGCATCGCCAGCCCGATGCCGAGACCCGCCAGCCCCATGCCCGGCGCCTGCGGAGCAGGACGCCCCAGCTCCAGCGCCTTGGCCTGCTCCTCGTGGTACGTCTCCCAGTCTTGACTGACCTCGTTGGCCACGATGCCCAGGCCGGCGACGATCAGCAGACCACCGATGCCGAGGAAGAGCGGAGCCTGCGACTTCTTGCTCTTGACCTGACCGACGTGCTGAACGTCGAGGATGGTGTCGTTGTACGCAGAGATGACCTCGGCGACCTGCGTTCCGTCCTGGCGCTCGACCTCGCTGGCGTCGATCTGCATGGGCGGCCGCGGCTGCATCTGCTGCGGCGCCATCATCTGCGGAGCCATCTGCGGAGCGGCGGCGGCCATCGGGGCGGCGGCCATCGGGGCGGCGGCCATCGGCTGCTGCGCCACCGGCTGCTGCGCCATCGGCTGCTGCGCCGGCATGGCCGCGACCCCGGCGGGAGCCGCCGCGGCGACGACCACCTCGACCTCGATCCGATACGGACCGAATACGAGCACGTCACCACTCTTGAGGACTGCGTTCTTCTCGACCCGCTGGTCGTTGAGCACGGTGCCGGTGGAGCTGCCCAGATCGATGACCCGGATGTCGGAGCCGGAGACCTCGATCACCGCATGCATGCGCGCGACCGTGTCGTCCTCCAGGCACAGATGGCTGCTCTTGAGCTTGCCGATCTTGATGACATCCTGAGCGAGCGTCTTCGCCTCGAGGAACTGGTTGTTCTTGTAGATCTTGAGGTTGAGCGTCTGGGACATGCTGGAGCGTCCTTGGACGGGGTTCGACGGCTCTAGACAGCAGGGGGTGCTGGAAGTTCCCGGCGAAGTTCCGATTGGGGAATAAAAAGATTCGTGAGCGATCGCACCGTACGGTAGGCTAGGAAACACGGTTCCGTAGGCTATTTGGACCTACGGGACCCTGGTGCTCATCGGCGATGCTCGGCGGTGCTCATCGGCGGTGCTCATCGGTGCTCACCAGGCCGCCGGCGTTGGCCGGCATTCACCGGCACGGACCGATGCTCGCCTGCGCTCACCCCGCAGCGCGCTAGACGTCGCGCGCGAGGTTGATCAGCTCCCGGAGGAAGTGCGGACGGATGTTGATCAGGCTCGCGTGCTTGAGCGAACGCCGCGACGACAGGTTGGCGCCCTCGGGGCGGAGGACCTCGCCGTCGACGTTGTCGTCCTCGAAGTCATACACGGCCACCCCGCCTTCCTCGCCGGAAAAGGCGGCGGAATCGGCATCGGTGTTGTTCTCGGGCTCGGCGTAGGCGGTGCCCGACAGGAGCATTACGGTGGCGAAGGAGATGGCTGCAGCGCGCATGACAGACCCTCTTCCAAGGTGCGTTGGAGTGGACGAGGTGCTTACCCCGCCTCGTTTGGCATCGTACCGGCGGACAAGTGGCTTGTAAACTGCGATCCGCCTGGGTCCTTGGACACATGGAGGGTCCGGGGGGGTTCGAGATGTTCCGGTCTTCGTTGGTCCGCGATCGTCGTGCGGTGTCGGTCACCAACCAGGCGCGCACTGAGCGAGTGAAGCGTCGAGGGCTGCGGATCCGACGCGGATCGACGCTTTCCGGCGCTCCGGTGTCGGATCCGCTCACGCGGTCGACCTTGCGGGAGACCGTTGTTGCTCACCCCCAATGCACGAAAGGCGACCCGCATCGCGAGTCGCCTTCGGCGTGGTGATGGCCCGCGCGACGGGCCCACAGCGCTACTTATCGCCGCCCGCGTCACCGCCCGCGTCGCCGCCACCGGCGGCCGCCGCCCTGGCCTTCTTCTCGAGCTCGAGCAGCCGCTTCTTCTCTTCTTCTTGCTGCTTCTTCTCGAGCTCCATCAGCCGGGCCTGCTCGGCCTCCAGCTTCTTCATCTCCTCGATGTCCTTGAACAGCTGCTGGATGTTCTCGATCCGAGTCTTCGCGTCGGCAACCTGCGTCGCGTAGGCTGGCTTGCTGCCCGCCTTGGAGGCAAACTTGTTGAAGTACTCAATCGCCGTGTTGTAGGGCTTCTTGGAGAAGGGACCGTCTTGAGCCCCCGGGATGTGCTCATTATAGAGGATGCCCAGGTTGTAGAGCGGCCGAGGGTCGCCCTTGGACACGTCCATCGCCTTCTTGAAGGACTTCTCCGCCTCGGAGTACTTGCGCAGGCCTCGCTGCGCCACCCCCAGGCCCAGGTAGGCCTCGATGTTCTTCTTTTGGCGCTGATCCTTGATCGCGATCTTGAGGCTCTCCTCGGCGGTCTTGTAGTCGCGAAAGTTGATCGCGATGAGCGCGATGTTCATGTGGGCGTCGGCGTGCTTGGGGTTGAGCTCCGCCGCCTTCTGGAACTGCCGCAGGGCGTCGACCTGGTTGTCCTTTTGCATGAACAACAGGCCCCGCAGGTTGAACAGGTCGGCGCTCTCGACGTTCTCCGCCTTGAGCACCCGGTTGGCCTGGTCGATGACCAAGCCGGCCAGCAGCAGGTACGACTTGTCCTTGAGCCGCCCGCGATCGTAGTAGAGCCGCGCGAGGTTCTCGTAGGCCAGCTGGTTGCCGGAGTCGACCGCGAGCACGCGCTGGAGCAGGCCCTCGGCATCGTCGAAGGTCTTCTGCTCGGGCTTGGAGGTGTACTCGTTGCGGAGCGCCGCGGCGAGGTTGTTACGCCCCGATCGCGCCGCGATGTTGGCCTCCTGCGCCTTCTTGAAGAACCGCAGCGCCTTGTTCTCGTCGCCCCGGTTCCAGTAGATGACCCCCAGGTTGTTGTACGACAAGTCGTACTTGGGGACCGCCTTGGTGACCGCGATGTAGATCTCTTCGGCCTTCTTGGTGTCCCCACACTCGTCCCACACGGCGCCCGCGTTGAAGTACGCCACGGTCATCTGCTCGCCGTGCTGCTTGTAGACCTTCGTGAAGTCCTTGGCGTACTGCTCACACTGCCCCTTGGACAGCGACCCGCTCGCCTTGGCCTTCGCGTAGCGATCGGCGACCGCCTTGAAGTCCTTCTTGGCCTCGGCCGACGCCTTGGTCGGATCGATGGCCGCGTCCAGGCCCCCCTTGCTCCCCGCGCCGTCGGGGTTCTTGGAGCCCTTGCCCTTCTTCTTGCAGCCCGCTCCGCCGACGCCGAGCGCCAGCCCCAGGGCCACCAGACCGATGATGCGATTGTACTTGCGCATGTTCGTATGCCTTTTCTCGCCGTGTCTGCGTGACGCCTAGAGGCCGGACTTGCCGCCGCCCTTCTTCTTCTTCGAGTCGATGTCGCGCTTGTCGCCGATAAGGTCCGTCTGCACGCCGACCACGTCGAGCCGGCTGTCGGTGTAGATCGACTTGCCGAACATCTCGTTGGTGGCCGGGTACTCGTCGGGCTTGCGCTGCTGCAGCTCTTCCTCGCACATGCGCGAGAACTGGTTGAAGAACTGGAACTTCGTGGACTTCTCCAGGCAGTAGGTGAAGGCGTCGACCGCCTTCTTCTCCGGCCCCTCGGCATACCCCGCCAGCGCGTCGCAGTAGGCGAAGTACATCTCCTCGGTCTTCATGCTCCGAGGCACCTCGGCCCGGTAGAGCTGATCGGCGAAGTTCTGCGAGAGCACCGCGGTGCGGGCCGCCGCCGCCAACACCCAGTAAGGGCTCTGGGACTTGTCGACCACCTGGGCGTACTCGCCGATGAGCTCGGAGGCCAGCTTGTTCTTGCTGGTGAAGAACTCCATGAAGCGCTTCTCGGAGTCCTGCTTGATCTCCATCTGCTTCTTGTACTGCCGCTCCCACTGCGGGACGCCGGAGCCCTTCTTCCAGTCCTCGACGTAGAAGTCGAGCTCCTCGGGGATGTTGATCTTGAGGTACTCCTCGTACTTCTTGTCGGCCTTGTAGACCATCGACATCCCCACCGCGTTCTTGTAGGCCTCGACGCGGTCCTTGTCCTCCTTGGGGATGTTGGGCTTCTTGCTGGCCAGCTTGAGCGCGGTCTTGAAGTGGCTCTGCGCCTTCTCGGAGAGCTTCTTGTCGCGCTTGTGGACGGTGATGATGCCCTGGGTCGCGCTCCCGCAGTACTTGGGGATGTCGTCCTTCTTCTTCTTGCCCTTCTTGCGCAGCCGCTTGGCCTTCTTGCGGGTCTCCTCGCCCGCGGTGGCCTTCTTGCGCTTGATGGTCAGGCACGAGTCGAACAGCAGATCCTTCTCGCAAGACTGCCGCCACAGGATCTGGCCGATGGCCGCCTCGGCCACCACGCGACGGTCGATGCCCCCCTTGTTGCCGTAGGTCTTGATGAAGGCCTTGGCGTGGGACATGCGCTCCGAGTCGCTGTCGAGCAGCTCGTGCTTGGACCAGAAGATCTTCGCGGCCGTCTTGGGGTCCTTGCGCTTGTAGACCCCCTCGTAGCGGGACAGATCTTCCTCGGCCTTGGCCTCGTCGCCCAGGCCCAGCCGGAACAGGTACGCGTTGCGGAGCGCCGTCGACGAGTACTCGTCCTTGGCGTACTTGTCGGCGTACTGCTCGAAGCGCTCGGCCGCTTGCTTGTAGTAGGCGATGGCCTGGTAGCCCTCGCCCAGCTCCCGCAGGGTCTGCTGGTAGTGCTTGCTGTCGGGGAAGACCTCCAGCAGCTCCTTGCGCACCTTGACCGCGTTGCCCACCAAGTAGGCCGCCTCGAAGCAGCGAGCCGCGTTGAACAGCAGGGTGTCGGCCCGGTCGTGCTCGGCGTAGTCGTTGTAGATGCTGGCGTACTCGTCGCCGCACTTGACGAAGCCCTGGCGATCACCCTGGCGCCCCTGCTCCTGGTAGGCCTCGGCCAGCTTCCAGCGCAAGCCGGCCAGCAGCGTGGGAATGGCCGTGCGGAGCGCCGCGGACTCCTTGTGGCTGTAGAGCTTCTTCTTCTGGATGTCGTTGGCCCACTTCTTGAGCTCTTCGCTGGCCTTGATCGTCTGCTCGGGGGTGTTGTCCTTGTCAGACCACCGGATCGTAAGCAGGTCGATGAGCATCGCTCCCGCCCAGGCCGCATAGATCGTCCCGTCGAATTTCTTGACAAGCTCGATGGTGATGGGCTTGGCCTCATCGAACTTGTTGTGGGACATCATGATCTTGGCCCGGTGATACTGGATCTTCGGGAGCTCCTTGTCGTCCTTCTTCTTGACGTACTTCTGGTAGATGTCGTACGCGCCGAGCATCTGCTTCTCCTCGGGCGTGTACTCCGTCTCCGGGAACTCCATGTTCGTGTCGGTCTTGGTGTCCTTGGTGACCTTCTTCTTCTTCTTCTTCTGCTCGCGATAGACGCAGGTGCCGTCCATCTGCATCTTGCAGGCCTTGCCGCGACCACCCGTCTCGTCGTACTCGAGGTGGTTCTTCATCGCGAGCATCTGCGCGTAGGCGGCGTCCTTGGTATACTTGCCGTCTGGCTTGCGCTCGAGGACCTTGACGAACTCTTCGTGGGCGAGCCGGAACTTCCCGAGGCCCACCTCCTGCGTCTTGCGATCCTTGGAGTTGTAGGCGTTGGCCGCCTGCGCCCATAGGATCTCGGCGTAGTAGTAGTTCATCTCATAGGCGTCTTTGTCCTTCGGGAAGAACTGCATGAACGCCTGGTACGCATTCTCGGACAGCTGGTAGGTCGCGGGAAGGCGGGTCTTCTCGGCCTCGTCGTGCCAGACGGTGGCCATCTGGATCATGGTGTCGCGGGCCTCGTCACGACACTTCTTCTTGGTGGTCTTCTTGAACTTGGAGTCCTTGTACTCTTCCCAGTACTTACCGAGCTGCTCGGTCTCCTTCCACTGGATCTCCTTGTTGTCGGTCGCCAGCGCGTTGACCACGATCGCCGCCTGCCACTGACACTCCATGGCGTCGCCGTCGAAGACGTCTTGGAGCTTCTTGTAGGTGGCGGTGGACTCGACGTACATACCCTCGCCGAAGTAGGCCGCGGCCAGCAGCTCCATCATCTTGCGAGACATGTTCTCGGACTTCTTGGGGCCGTTGCCGACCTTGGTGAAGAAGTCCCAGGCCTTGGAGGGCTTGGCGGCGTGGACGTAGGCCTTGACCAGGTCGCGGCGGGCGTCGCGGCGCAGCTGCTTGGCGTTGGCCTCAGAGCCGGCCCGCCCCTCTAGGGTGGCCTTGATGGTGGCCACGAACTTGTCCAGCGACTTCTCGTAGGCCGGCTCACCGGTGCCCACCGGGTTGAGGTAGCACCAGCCCATCTTGTACAGGGCGTAGGCGTAGACCGGGCTGTCCCGGTAGCCGTCGACGATCTTCTGGTAGAGCTTGAGCGCCTCGGGGATCTGGTTCTTGCCGTAGTAGAAGTCGGCGAAGCTCAGGTAGGCGTTGGGGATGTACTTGCTCTGCGGATAGTCGCGGATGAGGCGGATGTACGCCTCTTGCATCTCGCTCTCGCGCTCGAGCTGGCCGAGCTCGAAGGCGTAGAAGTAAAGGGCCTCGTCGAGGCGCTTGTACTTGGCGAATTGCTTGTTGTTGACCAGGGCCGCGTAGACCTTGACCGCGTCGGCGCTGGCCTTCTTGGACGACTTTTCGAACTTCTTCTGGCGCTGCTTGAGCTGCTTGGCCTCGGCCTTCTTGCCCTTATCTTCGGCGGCGTAGATCTTCTCGTACAGGGCGCCGGCCTGCATCTCGAAGTAGGCCTTCTTGTCGAGGAACAGATCGGCGAGGCGGAACAGGTACTCGGGGTACTCGGAGCTGCTCGGACCCGCCTCCTCGAGCAACGACTTGATCAGCATGATCTGGTCGTCGGCGACCTCGCGGGCGACCGCTTCCTTGCGCTTGGCAAAGTCGTCGGACGAGAGCATCTCGACCTTGCGCTTCTTTTCCTTCTCGGCCTTGGCCTCGGCCTTCTTGAACTTGGTGTTGAGGGTGTTCTTGGTCTTGACCTTGCCCGACTTGCGGTCGTAGCGAACGGAGTCGTTGGCGTCCTCCGCGTGGCTTTGCGCGGGGGCGGTCAGCAGGAGCACCCCCAGCGCTCCACTGAGGATTCCGAGGCTGCGAAAACGGCGGCGTGCGCCGAGACCGGCCGGGTTGGGGCTGCTGGACGTAGTCATGGATCTCTCACCTCTCGGTTGACCGCGCGGCGGTCGCTCTTGTCAAAGAGCCGAGCCCCCTCCCAGAAACCCGGCCTACCGACCAACGGGGCACGCGCGCCGGCCCCGCTGATCTCTCGATAATCCAAGGATCATTCCTTGCAGATGCTGGTCACCTCGTAGCGGTAGTAACCCAGCTCGTCCTGCCAATACTCGCCGTTGTACTTGTAGATCTCGTGCTCGGAGTCGATCTTCGGCTTCTGCGGCTTGGCAGGATACTGCTCGAGCGCTTTTTGTTGCTTGCGCTTCTCGAGGATCTCGTACTGGACCTTGATCATCTCGATCTTGAGGTCCTTGATCTCCTTGATCATGCCCGTGATACGGGTCCGGGCCTCGGCGCCGGTGGCCTCACGGGCCTGCGACAGCGCCAGGTCGAGGTCCTCGGTGACCCGCTCGCCCACGCCGGCGCTCTTGAAGTTGCCCGACATGTCCTCGAACATCTCCATCTCGCGCTCGAGCTCGGCCACGTAGGCGAAGTACTTGCCCAGCTGCTTGTCCTGAAGGGCCTTGAGGGCCACCTGCTCTACGAAGGGGTCGAGATCCGAGTCTTCCTCGCGGATCTGGAGGGCCAGGTCGTAGAGCGCGAAGTCCTCCGGGGCCTTGTCGAGGATCCCCTTGAGGTCGTCCATGGTCTTGGGGTACCGACGCTGGAACTCGTCGACCGTGCGCTTGGCTGAGTCGTAGCGACAGTTGAAGTAGTAGGTCACCGCCTTGAGCTTGAGCGCGTCGGGGTAGAGGTAGTCCTCGAAGAACGGCGCGTTGAGCGTGTGCACGTAGCCCAGCGTGCGCTGGTAGTGGCGGTTGGCGTTGTCCTCGTCGACCTCGACCATGCGGAACTCGGCCCACGCCGCCCAGTGCACGGCGTCGAGGAAGTACGCGGAGTCGAGCGGGATCTTGTCGAGGTATTTGATGGAGGTGTCGAACTTGCCGATCATGTAGAAGATGTTGGCCAGCCCGAGCGCCGCCAGGTGCTCGTACTGCCGCATCTCCTGATCGAAGGTGAGCTCGATTGAGGTCTTGTTCTTGCGACCCCGCTTGCCCTTCTTCTTGCCCGCCTTGACCTTGACCTTCTTCTTCTTGTTCTTCTTGCGATCCTTGGCCGCGGCCTCCCGCAGGGCGATCGAGCGGCGCAAGACCTCCTTGAAGGCGTCGACGGCGGGCTCGCCCTTCCAGTCGCGGGTGTAGGCCACCCCGAGGAAGAACTTGGCCGGGATGAAATAGTCGCTGTTCTTGGGCACCTGATCGAGCAGCGCGATGCCCTGAGCGAGGTCGCCCTTTTGGTAGTAGAAGCGACCCAGCAGGTAGTAGAGCTCGTCGCGAACCTCGTCGAACTCTTCGGACTCGAGGTCGGTAGGCTTGTAGGTGCCGACCTTCTGGAGCACCTCGGCCCCTTCGGGCAGCTCGCGAGACAGCGAAGCCAGCCACGGCAGCGTGAGCTTGTGGAAGGGATGCGAGGGGCCGGCCTGCACGATCTCGTCGAAGACCGACAGCGAGGCCGAGTAGAACCCGAGCTTGTAGAGGGCCTTGCCCAGCCAGAACTGGGCGCGGGGCACGTCGCCAGGGATCTCGGCCGCGGCGATCTTGTGGAACTGGACGGCCGCGCCCTCGTAGTCCTCAGCCTTGTACGCGGCCTCGCCCTGCGCCATGGGCGAGCCGGCCGGGGCCACCGTAGGCGGCGGAGCCGGAGGCGCCGGAGCACCCGCCGCCGGCTCACCCGCCGGCTCACCGCCGGGCGGAGGAGGCGGAGGCGGCCCGGCGTAGCCCGCCGCGGCATCGCCCGAGACGGGTGCGGCAAGCAACGACAGCCCCAACACCGACGCGGGGACGAGGGAGAACAAAGGGGAACGCCGACGGGAACGCTGGCTCATGGATACCGGGGTCCTAGCGAGTTGCCTCGGGGTGGCGATGGTGGGCGCCGACTCGATGGCGGGAGACGAAGGCTCTGGGTCTGGTTTGGACGGGCGACGCGACGAACGCGACGCGGGTAGAAGGTCGTAGACCTTGCTTTAGAAGGCTTAGGACCTTACCAGCGCCACGCGGCCAGTCGCAAGGGCCCCGGGCGGCGGGTCGAGCAGTCGAAGCGGTCATCGGCAGGGCCTCGGGAACACGGGATGACGGCGGTTGAAACGCGAACGAACGCCCGCCGCACGCAACCAATCGTCACACGACCGAGCCAGGCGAGGGTTCCCGACGAGCGAGCACGAGCGCGATCGAGAGCCGGGACACCTGTCCAGCAGTCGGCCACGCAACCCGGTTTACAGATCATTCCTGAAGACAACCCGCCCCGTGTGAGCCGTACCTGCGTGAGCCGCAACAGATTCGACGCATCGCCGCCGCTTACTCCGGCGATCGCCATCACCGTTACACCGGCGTCGGGCAGCGCCGGTGAGGGCGATCGGGCGCTGCGCCGCCGCAGCCTCGCGCTCGCCACCGGGACTCCGTTCCCCAGGTCACCGGGGACGTCGCTCCCGTGAGCCGCAGGTGACCTGAACCGTCGGACCCGTCTCCCACGGCCACGGACTCGCTACCGGTGGGGCCAACGGCCAACGGTATACGGCGGCGGCCAGCCGCGCCCACTTCGGCATCTTGACCGCGTGCGCAGGCCGTGTACGATGCGTCTTATCCCGGTCCGGGACGATCCTTACGGCGGCGAACGGCGATCGACGGCCACGCCGCCGCGTCACGCAGCAAAGTCTTGTTCGATGTCAGCACTTCAGCTCCTGTCGCGGCTTTCCTCTCTACGGATCATGCCCCAGACGCCCCAGACAATGGTCGGGCTCGGTGCCGCCGCGCTCCTGCTCGTCGGCGCCTGCGGTCGTGGTGACGTGGGCGCCCCCTGCAACCACGGCCAGGTCGAGCCGCCCGAGAGCAAGCTGGTCACCTTCCCGGCGCTCGCGTGCAACGACCTACTGTGCGTCTACGCCGACGAGGACGAAGCACCCACCCTCCCCTGCACCGTCGGTGGCGGCGAATGCGACGTTTCGGGTAAACCGGACAAGTTCGAATGCATCGTCCCCGACGGGGAGAACACCGGCAGCTGCCGACTGCGTGTCGACCATGTGCTCGAGCGCTCGATGTGCTCCAAGAAGTGCAGCGACGACTCCGACTGCCGCGACGGAGGCCCCACCCAGCGGGTAGTCGTCAGCGACACCACGTGTGAAAACGGGTTCGTGTGCGCGCGCATCCAGACCCTGGGCAAGTTCTGCTGCGAGAAGCTCTGCGTGTGCGAGGACGATCTGGGCACCACGATGGACATCGACGACAAGTGCTCCAGCGGCATGCAGGAAGGATGCTGCGTGGGTGAGGGCATCACCCCCTCTCCCGCATGCGGCAAGCCCTGACGATTCAAGTGCGATTCCGCCGCGAACGCCGTGCTCGTTGAGCACGGCGTTCGTTTTTTTGCGCCCGCTCTCAGGCCTCGAAGGCGCCCCGGATCCAGCACGGGGCGTGATCCCCAACGACCGCGACAACGTCGAACCGGACCGCCACCCGCTCCCACAGGTCGTGCTCGACGAGCCAGGCCGTCGCGGCCCGGATGATCCGACGCTGCTTGCGACGATCGACCGTCTCGAGCGGAGAACCATGGGCCGACGAGGCCCGGCTACGAACCTCGACGAAGACGATGGTCGAGGTTCCATCGTCAACAGGCTGACGAGCGATCAGATCGATCTCGGCCCCCACGGATGGAGCGTGCCGAGCGGTAGGAGCGTGATAGTTGCGATCGAGGATCTCCAGGCCATGCGCCGCGAGATACTCGGCCACGGCCTGCTCCACGGCACGACCTCGGTCCCGCGTGGAGCCCCGAGGCGCTGCGGCCACGAGCGCCTACTCCGAGCCGCCTTCGGATGATGCCGGGGCCGGAGTGTCGGCGGGCGCCGCTTCGGCCGGTGTAGCTTCGGCCGGCGCCTGTGGCTCGGGAGGAACCAGAGCCGAGGCGTAGCTGCCCAGCTTGGTCCGAATGCGGGCCGCGTTCCCCCGCAGCGCTCGCAGATAGTAGAGCTTGCCTCGCCGTACACGACCACGGTTGACCAGCTCGACCTTGGTGACCAAGGGCGACGCCTCGAGCCACACGCGCTCGACCCCGACGCCATGCGACATCTTGCGAACGGTGAAGGAGCCACGAGCCCCACCGCGCTTGCGGTGGATGCAGACCCCCTCGAAGACCTGCACGCGCTCCTTGCCTCCCTCGGAGATGAGTGCATGCACCTTGATGGTGTCACCGGCCCGGAACTCGGGGAGGTCGGTACGCAGGTGGGCGTTCTCGATCCCTTGGATGATGGGGGGAGTGAAGCTCATGGCGGATCTCCTTGCCGGGCGCGAGCGGGCGTTGTTACCCGTGATCCCGCAGCTGCGTCAACGCGGCGTGGGCCAGCGCGGCCGTCTGCGGACGGGGCCCGGGACTTTGGGCGATCGCGCCGCCCGACGCAAGTCCCGGGCCGATCTCGGGGTCGGGACCCGGCGTGAGATCGTTCCGCTGAGTGGCGACCGATCTCGACGCTGGTGCGTAGATCGCGTGGATCGGCATGCCAGCGGGCGTGGGATCGGGCCCGATCCACAGCACCAACGGACCCAAGGGATCACCTTCGGACTCACTGGATAGAAGATCGAGCAGGATCTCGGGACGCTCGCAGACCGATGCGGCCGAGGGTAGGGATGTGGGCTCTACCGAGCCCGGATCGACCACTGAGATGAACCGGGGCTCGCCAGTCCCACCGCGGCGCAAGCGCCGTCTGAGAGCCCGGGGCTCGGAAAAGACCGCGACTGGAACCCGGCCCCCGGTGACCTCGAGCCAGCTGGGCAGGGCCTCGGGCCCGGCTCCGACCACGGCCAGGCCGGCCACGCCGTGCTCACGCACCACGGTGATCAGGGCGGCCGCAAAGGGCTGGGCCGAGGGCGAGAGGGCCAGGTGGATCGGATGCCCGGAGGCCAACCTATGGCGCGGTCGCAGGTTGGGACGCAAGGCCCAGGTACGACGCACGGCCTCGCGATGCCGCCACCGAGCGATTGCGGCGTGGTCGCCCCCGAGCAAGACGGCAGGCACCGAGTGCCCTCGAAAGTCGGCCGGCCGCGTGTAGTGGGGGTGCTCGAGCAAGGCTTCGTCCCCGGTGTCGCCGAAGCTGTCGGCCCGCACCGACTCGGGGTTGCCCACCACGCCCTCGACGAGCCGAGCCACGGCCTCGATGACAACGAGCGCAGCCACCTCGCCTCCATTGAGGACGAAGTCGCCGACCGAGAGACATTCGTCGACGAAGTGCTCGCGGATCCGATCGTCGATCCCTTCGTAGCGACCACACAAAAGACCGATCCGTGGGAGTCGAGCGAGGCGGGCCGCCACGCGTTGGTCCAAGCGCGGAGCGGACGGGGTCAGCAGTACACGATGAAAGGCACCCCGCTGGGCCTCCACGTGCTCGAGGGCCCGGGCAACCGGGCCGGGCTGGAGGACCATGCCCGCCCCGCCTCCAAACGGCGAGTCGTCCACCGTTCGGTGACGATCGGTGGTGAAGTCGCGGTAGTCGGTGCAGTACACCCGCACCCGACCGTGCTCGATGGCCTTGCCCAGCAAGCCGGCGCCCGTGAACGCCTGAACCGCGGCCGGAAACAGGGTGAAGACCTCGAAGCAACAGCGCGGCTCGCTGCCGTCGCCACTCGGATCGCGGCTCGAGTCGCGGCTCGAGTCGCAGTTGGATCCATGGGACGAGACGCTCACGCGGTGTCGTCCTCCAGCGCGTCGGGCAGCATGCCCAGGGGAAGATCGACCAGGATCCGCGTGGGGCCGACCTCCACCACGTGCTGGGGAAGCACGGGCAGCAGCCAGATCCGCGCCCGTCCCTTCGGGTCGCGCCACTGCACCTCGAACAGATCCTGCACGCCGTTGCTGGTCAGGCCGGTCACCTCGCCCAGCGCCTGGACCTGGTCGCCCCGCTCGCGCTCCACGGCCAGACCGATCGCATCGGCGAGGTAATACTCGTCGTCGGGCAGCGGCGGCAGCTCGGCTCGCTCGATCCGCAGCTCGCTGCCCCGCAATTGCTCGGCCCGGTTGCGGTCGGTCACCCCGTCCAGCGTCACCCGGCGGAGGCTGGCCTTGCCGGGCACGACGTCGGCCGACACCACCGTGAACACACCCACCGCGCTCCCGTCACGCCAAAGCTGCACGGCACGGCCGGCAGCGAGCGCATCGGAGTCCGGATCGTGCACGTGCACCCGCAGACCACCGCGGATCCCATGCGCTCCGGCCACGTAGCCCACCACGAGCGCCGATCCGGGCGCGTCGTCTCGTTGTCGTGTCATGGCATCCGACCCAGCCCGCAGTACGGCCGCGAAGTACGGCCGCGAAGTACGGCCGCGAGGGTACGGCGTCAGGTGCGCTTATTCGAGGATCTCGAGGTCGGCGCGCTTGCGCACCTTGGAGGAGGCCGCGGAGAGGATCGCGCGCATGGCCTTGACCGTGCGCCCTTGCTTGCCAATGACCTTGCCGAGGTCTTCCTTGGCCACGCGAAGCTCGAGGACGACGGTCTGCTCACCGGCGATCTCGGCGACCTCGACGTCGTCGGGGCTGTCGACCAGGGCCTTGGCGAGGTACTCGACCAGATCCTTGAGGGAAACGGATGACATGAGAGGTGGCTCCAGGGGGGAGAGAGATGCGTGATCTACGCGGTCGGAGAAGAGAGAGCCGAACGTTGAAAGAGCATCCCACACGCGCGACTCCCGAGCAAAGCGTGGTGAGCCACATCGTCTCGCGATCACGAGACAACCCTTGGTGTACCGCCGATCTGGCCGCCGGCCAACGCTCAGTTGACCGGTTGCGTCGCCGGCCGCGCCCGTGATCTGGTTCATAAAGGTCCAGGCGAACGAGCGATCGCTCGACGAGGAACGAATCGGCCCGGGTCAGCGTTCGGCGTGGTCTGCTTCGATCCGCTCCGGCCCTCCGTCGTCGGGCTCCACGTCGAGGTCGAGCGAGGCCACCAGCTCATGAGGACCGGCCTGCACCACGCGAGCCATCCTCATGTCTCCGGGTCGAGCCTGGCCGTTGGTGAGGATCGTCGTCCCGTCGATGCCTGGCGCCTGGCCCTCGTGGCGGGCATCGAGCAGCCACTCGTGCTCGCGGCTGGGACCTTCGACCAACACCTCGAGGGTGCGACCGATCAGCGCGGTGTGCTTGACCGCACGGATCTCCTCTTGAAGCGCCATCAACTCCGCGGCCCGCTCCTGGGCGCGGGCCTCGTCGACGCGACCGGGCTGGAGGGCGGAGACGGTGCCATCTTCGCGAGACCAGGGGAAGACGCCCAGATGGTCGATCTGTCCTTGGGCCACGAAGTCGCGCAGGCGTTGGTAGGCGTCTTCGGTCTCCCCCGGGTGGCCGACGAGCATGGTGGTTCGCAGCCAGATGTGGGCATCGCCCACCCGGGCGGGGTCGCGTAGGCGCTCGACGAGGGCGTGGACCTGCCGCTCCCCGTAGCCACGTCGCATCTTCTTGAGCACCCCGGAGTCGACGTGCTGGATCGGAACGTCGAGATAGGTGGCGACCTTGGGCTGACCCGCGATCCGCTCGATGAGCCCGTCGGTGACCGCGGTGGGGTAAGCGTAGTGCAGCCGGATCCAGCGCAGCCGGTCGATCTGGGCCAGTGCATCGAGCAATTGCTCGAGGGTGACGCGCGGGGAAAGATCTTTACCGTAGAGGGTGAGATCCTGGGCCACCAGGCATACCTCACGCGCCCCGTGCTCGACCAAGGCGTGGACCTCTTCGACCACCGAGTACACGCTACGGCTGCGCTGGGCCCCGCGGAGCTTGGGGATGATGCAGAAGCCGCAGGGGCGATCGCAGCCCTCGGCGATCTTGACGTAGACGCTGTGGCGCGTGCCCGTGACCTGTCGAGGGGTGGTGTGATCGTACAGGTAGGCTCGCTTGCCCAGGGCGCTGACGCCCATGCGGGGCGCGTCGCCGCCCAGTACGCGAGCCAGTCCGAGCTGATCGGCCGAGCCGAGGAAGTGATCGACCTCGGGCATCTCCTTGGCGAGCTCGTCGGGGTAGCGCTGGCTGAGGCAGCCAGCGACCACCAGGGTCTTGGCTGGACCGCCGTCTTCAGCCGCGCTGCGCTTTTGCTCGGCCAGCTCGAGGATCGTGTCGATCGACTCCTCCTTGGCCGCGTCGATGAAGCCGCAGGTGTTGACCACCAGGGTGTCGGCTAGGGCGGCGTCGTCGACCAGCTGGTGGCCACCGCCTTGCACCACCCCGAGCATCACCTCGGTGTCGACCTGGTTTTTGGGGCAGCCCAGCGAGACGAAGTAGACCTTGCGCCGATCCTGCGCGGGAGAGGTCGAGGCGCTCATCGGTGACCTTGTGGCATCGCTCGCGGGTCTTGGCCAGCCCCGCAGGCTCACATTTTCTTGCACTTGCCGCCGGCCGCGGCCAGGCCAGCGGCGCGAAGCTCGGCGCCGGTGGGACCGTCGCCGAGGGCCTCGCGGGCTTTTTGGCCGTGGCCCTGCCCCAGCACGTCGCGCATATAGGCCACGTAGTCGAAGGTATCGGAGTGCTCGGGGGTGTGGCACTCGGCGCAGATCGACTCGGGCGACTCGAGCAGGATGTGCTGCGCCCCGCCCTTGGCGCCCTCGGGCTCGTCGACGTGGAAGGTGCCCGGGCCGTGGCAGACCTCGCACTGCACATCGCGCAGGCCCTCGTTCTCCACGACCTCGCTGCCTCCCGGCTTACGGAACCCGGTGACGTGGCAGCTGATGCAGGCCAGGTCGAACTGCTGGTTGGTGTCCACCAGGGTCTGGTAGGCGCCGGCGTGGACGGTGGTGCGCCAAAACTCCACCGCCTCTTCGTGGCAGGTCTCGCACTCGTCCATGCCCGCGTAGCCCGACGAGCCCTTGGGAGGGGCCGGCGGCTTCTTGCCCCGATAGAACGCCTCGTTTTGCTCGGCGACCCAGGCGGTGTAGCGGGTCAGCTCGGAGCCGGCGTCGGCGTCGGCCGGTAGCCGGCAGGTGATCTTGACCTGGTCGAAGACCGCGACCACGGGCTCCTTGGACTCCCCGCCGCCCAGAGCGGCTTGCAGAGCGTCGCGCTCGGCCTCGAGGCGCGCGATGAAGGTCGGATCGGCGCTTGGATCGGCCTTGAACTTGTCGAGCCGGGCCTGCACGCGGGCCAGCTCGGCCTCCCGGACCGCGCGCGGCGGCTCGACCACCCAAGCGCTGGCTCGGGGCACCACCGACTGGCCCGGAGCAACCGACAGCTGCAGATGGGTGATGCTCTGCAATTGCTCGCCAGGCTCGACGATGTAGGTGCCCGAGAGCTGACCGGTGGACTCACCCAGGCGCTGGCGCTCGGTCCCTTCGACCACGCCCACCACCACGATATCGAGGCCGTCGACCTCGCGGGCGATCTGCTCGGCAAAGGCGCGCCGGCCATGGGCCATGGCGACCGTCAGGCCCGCGCCGGCTTTGCGCATGGCGGCGACTCGGGTCTTGAGGGCGGCGATCGGATCGCTGAGCGTGCCCAGGCGAGCGGCCTCGGGCAGGGAGGGATCGACGACCGCGGTCACCCCCACCTGGAGCTTGGTGCCACCCGGACTGGACTCGAGGGTGACCTGCTTGTCGGTGGGCACGGCGCCCACGCCCGGGGCGGGGGTCTGCACGTTGGTGAGTACGCGGGGCAGCGCATGAGAGCCGAGCGCGGCGGTACCTGTGGGAGATCGCACGTCGATGGGCCCCACCCCGCTGACCAGCGCGTCGCCCAGGGCGGCGAAGCGACCCTGGAGGGCCTGGGCTCGCTCCTCCGCCTGGGTCCACCCTTGGTCGTCGAGTGGCCACTCGGGGCTGCCCGGCTCGGGATAGAGGAAGGATCCCGGCTCGAGGACCAGGCGGGCGCCCGGCTTGGAATTGGCCTCGATATAGCCAAACGCGTACTGCAAGCCGCCCAAGGGCTCGGTGGTGCAGCCGCAAGGGGCGATCGTGCCCCGTACTCGCCCGAAGACGAAGAGATCCAGCTCGACCCGGGATTGGGCGGCGGGGTCTTGGACGACCGCGGGGCCTTCGGCGCCGGCACCCGGCTTGGTCTTCCCCTGCCCCTTGCCACCGCAGCAGAGCACCAGGGGGGCACCTGTCGCCAGGAGCGCAACGCCCCATCGGACGATCCGGGCGCGTGGGCCGACTCGGCCGGCGGAGGAGCTCTTGGACACGCGGGACCTGGGGGCGGCAGCCATGGCTACGCGGATCAATTGCGCGATCCGCCGGTTCTGGCAACCGCTTGACGCCTCGGGCCCCGACCGCTAGCGTCCCGCTCCTTCGATCGACCCGAGGACGACAAGGAACGAACACGTCATGGCCGTGAAGATCAGGCTCGCCCGTGCCGGCGCCAAGAAGCGCCCCTTCTATCGCATCGTCGCTGCGGACGCCCGCTCGCCGCGGGACGGCCGCTTCCTTGAGAAGCTGGGCACCTACAACCCGAACACCGATCCCTCCACCGTCGACCTCAACCACCCGCGCGTGCAGTACTGGCTGGGCGTGGGCGCACAGCCCACCAACACCGTGGCGCGGCTGCTCAAGCGGCACAAGGATCCGGCTCCCGCCACCCCGGCGAGCTGAGCCGCTTGTCGAAGCGATCGCGTCCTCGACTGGGATCTCGATCCAACGCTGGATCCAACGTTCGATCGGTAGAGCGCCGTCCCTTGGGGCGGCGCTTTCGTTTTGGTCGTCGTCGGCACTGCGTCACGAGCCGTCGGGTACACTCGGATCGGCGTGTACGTCCGCAAGCTACACATCGATGGCCTCAAGCTGCTGAAGGACTTCGAGCTCGACTTCACCCGAAACGGCGAGCCTCGAATGTGGACGGTGTTGGTTGGGCGCAATGGTCTTTGCAAGACGGCGATCTTGCGGGCTCTGGCGCTAGCGGCGAGCGGGCGAGACCGGGCCAACCAGCTGGCCCAGGGCATGCATCGGAGCTTGCGGGATCTTCGTGACGACACCCGCACACTGTCGATCCGTGGCGAGTTCGGTTTTGGAGAGATCGGCGAACGGTACGGACGCTACCATCCCGGACAAGTCTATCAGCCGACATTGCTGACTCGGCTCGAGCTCCCTCAAAGCCGTCAGCTCTTCGAGGGTTTCTCGAGTTATGCCGAGGATGACCCCTTCGAGCTCGACCACGGCCGGGCATCTGGCCAAGACCAGAGAGATCTCTTCTTCGTCCGAGATCCCCTCGAAGAAGTCCGAGCAGCATCTCCGCCGCATCCTCACTGGTTCGTCGTCGCCTATGGCATCAACCGCTCGTTGCCCACCCCACTGAGTGCTCGCGAACCCGACGACGTCACCCACGCCCGAGTGGCGAGCATCTTTCATAATGCTCCGCTCATCGGGACCGGCTTCGCCGATCTATTCGACGACGACAATGCCCGGATTTACTCCCGAATCCTCAAGAAGGCCATGCTTACCCATGCGGATCTTCTGCCCGTGGTGCAGGACTTCAGCCTGCACGGACGCGGAGGTGTGAGTACAGCCGATCGACTGGTCACGAGCCATCGGTTCACAGTGCGCTCTGGAGATGATGCAGAGCTCAAGCTCCCGGCGACGTGGCTCTCCCAGGGTTATCAGGCGGCCATCGCTTGGCTGGCCGATCTGGTGGGTCAGGTGCTTTGGGAGGTAAACGCGGCCAATCTCGACGACAACATCGACATCGAGCCCGAGCAGATGGAAGGTCTCGTGCTCGTGGACGAGCTCGATCTCCACCTTCACCCCACGTGGCAGGTTGGGTTCATTGCCGCCCTCAAGCAGACATTCCCCCATCTGCAGTTCGTGGTAACCACACACTCGCCGATGCTCTTGGCTGGACTCGAAGCCGACGAGATCGTGATGCTCGACGAGGATCCGGCCACGGGCGACATCGTCGCGCAGCATGATCCACGGCCACCTAAGCTACTCACGGGGACACAGATCCTGGAGCGCTACTTCTCCATCGATCGATTGTATCCGCTCAACCTCGCCGAGAAGATACGACGCTATGACGCCATCGCAAATAACCCGCTACGCAGCGATGAGGAACAGGCTGAGATGACCGATCTCTACGAGGAACTCGCGGCCGCCGGAGCCGCCCCCGGCTGGGAGCCCATCGAGCGTAGCGAGTCGGCATGATCCATCTGCGACGAGCGAGCGAGAGCGAGGTCTGCCCCGAGCTGGAATCGATCCGCAATGCGGAACTAAAGAGGGTCCGTAAGGCCCTCGGCGAGGGGAAGGCCCTCGACCAGAAATTGCTGGGCGACCGATATGCCGTCGCCCGAAGTCCGCTCGCTCGGATACAGCGCTACAAGTGCTGCTATTGCGAAGGCCGGTCACAGGATGAACGCTGGCGACACGTCGAGCACTTTCGTCCCAAAGCGAAGGTCAAACGCAACACCGACGAGCAAGAATCCGATGGCTATTGGTGGCTCACCTGGACATGGGACAATCTGCTGTTTTGCTGCGAGCTGTGTAACAACGCCAAGGGAACCGATTTCCCGCTGTTACCCCGCTCAAAGCCGCTGCTGCCGGAACAATCACCGCCAGGCACCGAGCGACCGATCCTCATCGACCCTGCTGCCGAAGACCCACGAGAGCACATCCAATTCAAACCCTACGGCGAGCACTGGTTCCCACGCCCTCGGTCCGAACGAGGAGCCGCCATGCTCCGAGCGGTTGGACTCGAGTTCGAGTTGGGGATTGCTCGGCCAGGCCTTGTCGACGAGTGGGATGATCACGTTCGCACCCTGCGACCCACCGTCGAGGCAATCCAGCAAGCGATCGAGTCGAACAACACCGAGCAAATTCAGCGAGCCTGGGCCCGCACCAGGGAATTTCGCTTCTCCACCGGCCGCTTCGTCGCGCTCGCCCTCGATGTGCTCGACTACCATTTTCCCGAACACGTCAGGCAGCGCTGGAGTCTCTCGCTCGATGTCCTCTATCCGTGAGCTCCATCACATCGGCAACGGCAGCGCCCCCTGCCAGCTGAAGGCCAGCCGGGTCAGCACCCGGCCCGAGACGGTCACCGGGCCCTGACCCACGTGCACCCCGCCGCACGCGGCATAGAAGTGCCGAGCCGGGTTGGCCGCGAGCACCCAGACCAGCACCGGGTGCAGACCACGCTCGACCAAGGACCAGATCGCGGCGACCAACAGGCTGCGACCGGCTCCCTGACCCTGTGCCCGCGGATGCAGATAGAGCTCGTAGATCTCCCCCCGATGGCCGCCATAGCCCTCGCGATGCGGGCCGACCCAGGCGTAGCCCAGCGGGCGACCGTGCTTGTCCTCGACCACCAATAGCCGCTGGGCGGGCGCACGCAGGGCCATCGCCATGCGCCGCGCGGTGCGGCGATCGTCCATGCGGCGCAGCTCAGCCTCGGGCAACAACCTGCGATACGCCGCCCACCAGCTATGGCGGCGGATCGACGCAAGCGTACGCAGCTCACCGGCTCTCGCGGGACGCACGCCGTGCGTGGATATGGGAGGGAGCGACAGCACCGCCGAACAACATGACCATGTCGACCCGCGACTGCAATCGGTGCACGCGGAAACGAAGGTCGGGTCGGTAACTGGCAACCACGCCCAGAACTACGCCCAGGCACCCATGGGCGAGCTACGGGGAACCATCGCCGACGAGCTGATGGCGTGGGGATGGTGAGCGGGTCGGCTTGACCTCGGCCGGCACACACGGCAAACCAGGAGCACCATGCGAGCCTACCGTGCCTGGTCTCTATTCGTGTTGGGTTCGTGGCTGACGGCCTGCGGCGCCGAGAACACGCCGGCCACGCCCGCGGCCGAGGCCGCCGCCGCCGCATCCGCCCCTAAGCCTACCTCTAAGCCCACCCCCAAGAAGGTCGGCTACGATCTCCGCCACCTGCGCCCCGTAGACGATCAGCCGCTCGAGCAGATGGTGGAGCGCATGTGGGCCCAAGCCCGGGCCGACGGCAAGCAAGTCGCGATGCTCTTCTCGGCCGACTGGTGTGAACGCTGCCAACGGCTGGAGCTGGAGCTGGGCAACCTCCACCCCGCCGACGACATCGCGCACGTCCGGGTTCTCGAGCTAGTCGAAGAAGAATGGGAAAAGGCGCTGCGCATGAACGAGTTCAACGCGCTGCGCCTGCGCTGGGATCCCACCAAGAACACGTACCCACTGCTGCTGGTCCTCGACGACAAAGGTGCGAAGGTCGAGGAGATGAAGGAAGCCGTCGAGCGGCTGGAGCAGGCAGGCCAAGACCCCACCCTGCCCACGTGGTTTCGCGGGCTCAAGCGCTCCTGAGCCACGCCGCGGCCGCGCTCACCTGAATAGCGGTACGATCCATGCCCAACGTCCTCCAGGGGAACGGCCCCGAGGGAGGACATCCGGGGGCAACCGGCACAGAAATACCCGGGGGGAGTCTTGGCTCAAATTCATGCGTAATGAAAGAGCGGCCGAGGCAACTTGATCTCTGGATGCCCACGAAGCGCTCGCATACCTCTCGCCTTCGCCCCCGAAAGCGCCCCCAGAGCGCCCCAAGGCCTCCGGGCCAGCCACCAGCTTGCACGAAGACCGAGCCCGCACCGAAGGTGCCGACGCCGAGTGTCGCGGCACGCGCAGTGTGAGACCGCTGTGCTCCGGTGAGTACGCGGTGTGTGCGGTGATGGCGGTAGGGCCGAAGCGCTGGCTCTACGCGTTTCAGCTCCGGCGATGGCCAACTGCCACCGCGGGGGCCTTTGCAACCCGCCGGTATTGCGTCCTGCTGTGACCATCCCGAGCAACTGACGTCCACAAAACTGCACCTTGTGAGCTCAAGTCGAAGATCCCACCTTCGAAGCGACGTCCTCAACGCCATTGAACTAATGGAAATCCGAGCACGGTCCAGTGTCGACTCTCTCAAAGAAACAGAAGTCATGTACACGAAATTGAAGCCCATCCCCCTCGCAGTCGTGGTTGCCCTCGCCCCCATCACACTAGTGACCGCATGCGACACTAGCGGTATCACGGCGGAGGAAGAATTCGACGATGACGACGACGGCGACGACGATGACGACGACGACGACGACGACGACGACGACGGGCCCGGATTCGACGGGCCAGAGGAACTCGACGTAGACTTCGACATCCCTCGCACTGAACCGTTTGCCGAGGTCCTCTCGTCGTACGGTCTATATCAAGCGGACATGGCGACACTCCAGCCAGCAGACGGTGTCTACGCCTACGAGCTGCCCTCTGCGCTATTTACAGACTACGCAAAGAAGCAACGTCTCATCAAGGTCCCCGAAGGAAGCACGGTCGAGTACGTGGACGACCGTACCGCGAGATATCCGGAAGGGACCATCGTCGCGAAGACGTTCTACTATCCGTTCGACTTCCGAGACGAGCGTCTCGGGCGGCGGATCGTCGAGACACGGCTCATGGTGCTCACCGACAGCCTATGGAACGTCGCGACCTACATCTGGAACGATGCACAAACCGACGCGACGCTCTCACTGGAAGATACCGTCACGGAGGTGAGCTGGGTCGACGACCTGGGGAACGAGGTCTCCACGCAGTACGAGATCCCGGGCGAAGTCGCGTGCGTTACCTGCCACCAATACTCCGAGTCCGTTGCGCTCTTGGGTCTCATCCCTCGCAACCTCAACCTCGACGTGGCGCGCAACGGCCAGGCGATCAACCAGCTGACGTATCTGCGGTCCGTGTCCGTCTTCGACAACGTAGACCCAGGCACCGTCTCGACGATCGTAAACTATGAGGATGCGACTAACGGCCTTGCCGACCGTGCTCGGGCCTACCTCGACGTCAATTGCTCGCACTGCCACCGTCCCAACGCCTGGGAAGAATCGGCGGAAGAAGACCTGGATCTTCGCTTCGAAACCCCCCTGGCCCAAAGCGGCATACTCGATGAGGGCGAAGAGATGGAAGAACTACTCATCGACGGCGACATGCCATTCATCGGCACCACCATCATGCACGACGAGGGCATACAGCTGGTGCTGGATTATCTCGATAGCTTGTGATTCCCAGCGTGGCATGCTGCACCATTGCTATATCGAACGGAAAGTATATCATCGGGATTCCGTTCGCCTGAACAGCTGTACTAGACGCCAGAGCGGCCGGTCACCCTGAACAGCGACGACCCCCGCGGCAGGCCGGGGGCGCATGAAACGAGGCTCGCCGCGCGGTCGATGAAGTCGAGCTCAGCGATTCGAGCTCGCGGTGGTCCTGGTCGTGGAGCTACGCACGGCGCTCGGGCTCAAGCGCTCCTGAGCATCCCCCGCCGAGCCGGGGGCACGTCCCGGGCTCGCTGCTCTTCGCCGTCGAGCCAGTCCACGATATCGCGGAGCATCACGGCGAAGCTCGGGGCCACGAACAGCTGATCTTGCATGCGGGTGGTGTCGTAGGGCGTGTTCGCGATCGTCTCGATGTCCCAGTCGCACAGGCGCGGCCCGGTCTCGATGCCGGCCAGCTCGCCCACGCTCGACAACAGCCCGGCCCCGACCGCCCGCAGCTGGCCCTGCTCCTGACACAGGCCAAACTCCAAGGTGAACCAGTACACCCGCTCGAGCCGGAGCAGGCCGGCCTCGTCGACAGCCCGCGCGACCTGACCGAAGCGGCGGCTGAGGTGGGCGATCCCGGGGTGGGCCAGCGAGCCCGCGTGGCCCACCAGCTCGTGGATCACGTCGGGCTCGGGGGTGTAGCGAGGCCGGCTGGCGTGCCGGACGTACTGGGTGGAGAGAAAGCGACCGTCGGCGAGGCAGGACAAGAACCGCCGGGCATCCACCAACCCGGGAACGGGGGCGAGACGAAACCCGGTGGTCGCCACCAGCTTGGCCTCGACCTCGGGCAGCTGGGGGATCCGGTGACCAGGTAGCGCCAGTCCCCGCTCGCACTCGAGCAGCTCGGCGCAGACCCGATCGGCGTGGGCGGCCTCGAGCTCGCCCCATAGCTCTGCCCAGACCGCGTGCTCGGCCGCGGTGTAGGGCGCCCGCGGCAGCGGATCCCCAGGGCGCCAGCGATCGGCCAGGGTGGCGATCGCATCACGACGACCTCGGTACTCCGGATCGCAAAAGCCGGGGTGGTCGGGGGGAAGCTCGATGTGAAGATTCATGGTCGTGGGTCCTGAGAGGGGCACGACCCGCACGACGAGCTTCGACCGAAGCGCCGCCCTGCGGGCGGCCTTCGAGATGGACGCCCGCGCTACACGTAGTAGTAGTAGCGATAGGCGACAGCGGTGGTCTCCACGGCGCGCAAGCCCACCCAAGCAGGGTTGTGGGCGACGAGCGCGGCGCGGCGGTCCATGTCGTGAGCATACTCGGGTCGCGGCCTGCTTCCAACGATCTCGCCAAAAGCGGCGAACACGGTCCCGCGCTCGATCGAGCCGAAATCCCCGTCAGACGCGGGCTACTGGCCTCGAAGCGGCGGCCCGCGAAGGCGGTGCCTGCCCCCGCAATTTTCGATGCTCGGTCGAGCTCACCCAGCGAGCCGCCGCCGCCCGCAGACCCCGCATCCGTTTTCCCATTTCCAGCGGGGAGTTGGGGTCGTTCACGGCGCCTGCTGGCGATCTTTTGCTGTGACGTTTGTGACGACCGTCCGGGTTCAGCGGATCGTTCGGTAGCGCTCGTCCTGGACCAACCGCCGCACCAGCGCGGTGTAGTCGTGGCCGTTCTCTTCAAATGCCCGGGCGTGGTCTTCGAGCCAGCTCAGATCGTCGGCGGTCATCTCGCGGCCCAGCAGGTGCTCGCTGAGGTTGCGGACCGCACACCGGGTGATCCGCTCTTGCTCGTCCTTGGTGTCGATGAGCGCGATCGGACCATCCTCGGCGTTGCTGCGCTCGTCCTCGCTCAGCCAGCTGCCCGCCTGGGGCAGCCCTTGGTACAGGCCGAACTCCTCGTCGCTGGAGTTGTCGGCGGTCACAAAGTAGGTATTGCAAAAAACGCTGCAGTCGACCTCCAGGCCCTCGCCGCAGATGCACTCCTCGCGTGGCTGCTCGAAGCTGACGTCCTCGGGCGTGAAGAACCCATGGGTGCCCCCGGTTCGCCAGCGCGCCCAGTGGGCGGCCATGGGCTCGAGCCGCTCGTGGCAGTCGTTGCACCCGGCGCGCTCGCGGAGGTTGGGGCTGGGCGCCTCCTCCTCCGGAGGCAAGCCCTCTTCGGAAGGCACGAAGGGCTCGCAGTAGAAGGCGGTGGCGAAACGATTGGCCCGCCCGCGGTTGCTGGCAAAGCGCACCAGGTAGCCCAGCGTGGTGAACGCTCCGGAGTGGACACCATTGCGCTGCACGGGGACCCAGGTGTCCACGTCGTCGTAAGGAAGATCGGGCACGTCGTCGATCTGGACGTCGTAGGCGGTCGCCCCCCCCTGGATGAGGCTCGCCGCGTTGGTCGTGTGCCGGTAGTAGTGCGCCACGGGGCCATTCATGAAGGTGGTGTCGGCCACGAACGCCTCGAGGTACGAGCGACCCTCTCGCACGACCCACTCGAAGATCCGGCTGGGCTCTTGGGCCAGTGACTCCCGCACCAGGACGTTGGCCTCGGTGTTGCCCGGTCCGCACCAGGTCAGCTCGGGGCCACAGCCACACTGCGCGTTGGAGGTGTTGGTCTGGCACTCGATCCCGTTGCTGCTCTGCACGACCTGCTGTGCATCGAACGCACAGACCTTCACCTCGGTATCGGGAGCCCAGTACGGGTTGACCCAGACAAAGCCCTCACGCCGGCAGGTCCCTCCCGCGCAGATCGGATCGTCATAGGTCTGGATCGGCACGGGCCGCCCGTCGGGATCGAACTCGGTCTGCTCTTGGTTGAGACAATCGATGTTGTCCCCGCGATACTGGCGGCGCATGGCTGCCAACCGCCAGTTTTGTTGGTTGTTGCGAGACAGCCGGCGCCGGCTCGGGTAGATGATGTTGACGATCGTGCTGTCGAGCGTCCCCCAGGTCAGCGCCTGGTGGTACCGGCGAACCTGCTCGAAGTAGTCCTCGGACTCCAGCATCTCGTCGATGAGCTGCTCGGCGGAGGCCGCGGGATCGTCTGAGCCTCGAACCCACTCGTACTCCTCGTAGGTGGGCACGTGGCCGCGCAGGTCGAGCGACACCTGCCGCAACAGCTGCAGCGGATCCATGTCGACGGTGGGGGCGCACTGATCGGGGCTCGCGGCCAGAGCCGGCGAGGGAGCCAGGCCGAGCCCGCCGGAGGTGAAGGCAGAGGCGAAGACAGAGGCCAGGGCAGCAAGGGTCCAGCGTTTCATCGGTTCGTCTCCTCCTCAGGCGATCCAGGCGGTCAGGGGCTCGGTACGGAAGGGCTCGGCGCTGAGACCGGCGGCGGCGGCCAAGGTGGCGCCGATGTCCTCGGGCAGCAGCACGCGACCGGTCGGGTCGGGCTGCCCGCTATCCGGGTCGATCGCGGTCAGGCCCAGGGTCTGCTCGACGGTGGCACCACAAACCCCCCGGCGCAGGCCGCCGCCGAACACCAGCACCGAGCCGGCAAAGTGGTGGTCGCGACCGCCTCGGCCGTTGATCCGAGGGGTACGGGCGAACTCGGAGAACACGGCCACCGTGGTGTCGGCCAGGTCGGGATCGTCCTGGCGCAGATCGTCGAGCAACGCCGCCACCGCGCCGAAGCCGGCCAGCTGTCGCTGGGGCTGCTGGGTGGCCCACTCGGGACCGTGGGTGTCCAGCCCGGTCTGGAGCTGGGCGGTCACGGTGCGCGACAGGCCCGTCTGGATCAGTCGCCACACGGTGGCGGCGATCACCGCCGGATCTCCCGAGGCATTGACGTTGGTGATCCCATAGCGCGCGATTAGATCGGCGTCGGCGGCCAGATCGAAGGCCTCGCCGTACCCGTCGGAGACCAGCTGCCGCATGCGGTCGCGGGCTATCTGCAGATCCTCGACCGGCGGCCGGCCGTATTGGTCGTGCACGCAGCCCTCGACCTCGTCTTGGGCGACCCGCAGTGCGGCGAGGGTCTGCTCGGAGATCGCAGGCTCACCCAGCGGGGCGAGCAGATCGGTCATCTCGGTGGCGCGGTCGAGCCGCACCCCGGTGACGTCTGGAACAAAGGATCGGTTGAAGGAAGGCATGCCCACCGACACGTTGGGGAGGATCAGATCCCCATACGAGCCGGCGGCCGCCATGCGCGTGCCCATCGAGTCGCCCTTGGGTACGACGCCCGAGGGCGGGATGAAGGTGTTGACGTAGGCACGCCCGGCGGGGTGGGCCACCGTGTTCATGTTGACCCCGCGGAACAGGGTCATCACGTCGGCGTGGGGCACGAGCGCGGCCATGGTGGGCCCCCACAGCACCTCTTGCCCGGCCATCATCACGGGGATCGGGTCGCGGAGCTCGGCGGCGAGCCGCTCGGTGCCCAGGTCGATCCCCTCGTAGGTCTGCTGTGGATCCCGCGGGTCGGGCCCGAGCAGCACGTCCCACGCTCCGTTGAAGTAAAGGCCCACGTAGCGGCGGGTCGCGCTCGGCTCGTCGTTGGCCTGCCCCAACCGGGCGAAGGGCAAGAGCGCCGCCGAAGCACCCAGCGTGGCGAGGAACGAGCGTCGTCCGGTTTTGATGTGTCGATGCGCCATTTCGTTCTACCCCGTCTTTCCGCCCGAGTTAGTAGGTCACGAAGTCCGGATGCGTCACCAAGCCGACGCACACCGCGGTCCACCGCTCTTGCATGAGCGCGTCGCCCTGCTCGCCCTGCTCGGGCAAAGAGGTGAGCAGGTTCATCCAGGGGTCGACGCGCACGTCCTCGTCCTTCATCTCCTGGCCCAACGCGCGCAGGATCAGGTAGTCGAGGTTGCGGCGGATCTTGTCGGTCTCACGCTCGGAGACGTCGACCCAGCGCAGCACCGTGGCTGGCGAGGCGCCGGCCAGATCGGCCGTGATCGCGGCATCGCAGCTGTACATGGCGGCGTCGTGCACGAACTTGTCGAAGGTGACCGAGATCTCCCGGCCTTCTTCGGTGATCTCGGCGAAGTCTGCCTGGCCCATCGCGCCGGCATACTCGTCGAAGAGTGGCCAGGCCTGGCCGGTCACCGTGACCAGCGACGTATGGAACTGGGCCGCGGTCATGCGGCGAACCCGACGCCCGGCCGGGGTATCCGCATCACCCTCGCCGTGGTGACCGGGCGAGCCCGAGTCGGCGTCATCCTCGCCTTCGTCCTCGCCCGGGTCGTCCGCCGGAGCGCCATCGGACGATGGTCCCTCCGCGTCATCGGCATCTGCCACCCGAGCGCCGCCTTCGTAGCAACCGGCCATGGCTACCGCCATGGCCAACAATAGGCCTGTCGTTCGCATTGATCTCTCCTCGGCCCCATCGGCCCCATCGGCCCCATCGGCATTGGCCTCACCCGTCGAACACCTACTATGACGAGAAAGTCGCCGCCTACAAGTACGACACCTCGAGTGCCACTGTTTCCGAACCGTCTTCTACGAATCCATCAAGCGTCATGTGACCGAGCTTGGGTTACTCAGTCGTCGCCGCGATCGGCTCCGGTCTCGAACCATTCAAAGACTTGCAGCTGGAGCCCGAGCTCCCAGGTGTCCTTGCGCGCGCCGGCAGGCGGCATGTCGCCCTTGGTGACCACGCGGTCGAGGATCGACGCTTCACGATCGGTCCAGGCGTCCCAGCTCGAGAGATCCGGGCGCGTGGCATCATCGAGCATGGGCCCGTGGCACGCGGCCCCCGAGCAGTGCTCGGCGAAGAGGGGCTCGATGTCGCCGACCCAGGTCAGCTCGCCCACGCGACGCTGCTCGAAGCGAAGGCGACGGGTGATAGGAGCGCCCCGGGCCTCGTATTCGCCCTCGTGCTCGACCTCTTGTTCGTTCTCGTATTCGTCCTGGGCGAGCACCTCCAGCGTGTGCCAGCCGGCGGTGATCGTCTGCGGCTCGGCCCGCCAGCGGTGCTCACCGTCGGGCGCCATGGCCAGCGCTTCACCATCGAGGGTAACGGTGGCGAGACTGACCCCCGGGGCGACCTCCACCGCGACCTCCACCGTCTCGCTCGTCAGGCGCTGGAGGTTGTAGACCCCCTCGATCCGCACCGGCGGAGTCGGCCGCAAGTGGCACGCCTCGCGCTCGGCCAGCATCCACACCCCGCCGCCCGCTTCAGCCTGCACCGCGCGGGCCTCGACCGGTACACCGTCGAGCATGGCCACCGTGAACTCGCCATCCTGCAGGCGATGGAGCACCCCCTCGACGACGACCCACAGCGACTCGCCCCCCGAGGACAGCGCCGACGCCGAGCCCGCCTCGAAGCGATAGCGCGTCAGGGAATCGATGTCGCCGGCCACGACCTCGCCGTCGAGCAAGACCGCCGCCCCCAGACCATCGACCAGCGCCGCCTCCGACGAGCCGTCGAAGGCCTCCACCCGGGCGGCGAAGTCACCGGTGATCCGCCAGACCTCGCCGCTGCTCTCGGCGAGCCACAGCTCACCATCGTCGCCGATGCAGGCGCCCGCGTTTTGGGCCATCCAGGCCACGTCGGTCCAGGACTCGCCGCTGGGATCGGTCCACTCCCACCACGTCTGGCCATCACGGTGGAACAGACCATCGGCCACGACGAACCCATTGGCATCGAGGCTAGGATCGCCACACAAGAGGGTGGGCTCGCCGCGCCCCTGCGGCCAGGCCAGCGGCTGGGGCCACTGTCCTTGCACCGTGCGCAGCACGCCTTGATCGATGACGACCGCGCGGTCGTGGCCCCGGGCCTGCAACGCCCCCACGCCGGGCGGTAGCTGCTGCACTTGGTCGCGGCCGAAGGGATCGAGCACCCGCCAGATCTCCTCGGACTGGCGCATCCACAGGTGCCCCTGCGGCGTGACCGAAAGCTGTGACGGCTGGCTATGGACCGAGAAGCACTGCGCCTCGAGCTCGAGCGGGGCTACGTCGAGGGGGACTACCTCGGTGTCGCCGATCTCGGCCGCAACGAGAAAACCACCGCTCGGGTCCTCCTCCCCCGTCTCGCTGGGATCATCCGCCGAGCGTCCGTTAGCCTCGTTACACCCCGCGAGCCCCACGAGCCCCACGAGCCCCACGAGCCCCACGAGCGTGGACAGAGCTGCGCGCACGCGGTCTGTGCCCCCTGACACCGACATCGAGTCCCCCATGGTCTGCGCCCTTTCGCCAGGTGAGACAATGTCGGAGACGATTTTTCCGGATGTTTGATCGCATGGATCACGGCCGCATGGATCACGGCCGCATGGATCACGGCGAGCGCCGAGCTCGCCGCGGCTGCGCACGATCGCTCGCTGACCCGGGATCGATCCCACGACGGGGTGTGCGTTCAGATCGTCTTGCGCACCAAGAAATAGAGGATCCCGACCAGGGCGGCGATGAAGAACACCAAGCCCAGCACCCCGGTGTGCACGAGCATCCACACTCGCATGCGCGAGAGCAACCAGTAGAGCACCGCGAGCACGATGAGGATGAGGATCACGCCGCGGATCTTGGCTCGAATGTTCTCCTGGCGACCGGGGTGCACCCAGTGCTCGACGAAGAAGCCCGCCACCACCAGGTAGATCGGCGCGAGCAGCCACACCAGCCCCACGTCTTCGATCACGCTCATGCCGTGCTGGCTGCTCCAGATCAGCGCGCAGATCATCACCAGCAGGGCCATCAAGCCGAAGGCGATCCCGGCATTGGCCACCAGCTGAGAGACGCGCTCCTGACCGCGCTTGGCTAACAACCAGGCCACCAGGCCCACCACCGCAGGGAATAGACCGATCGCCAGCAGCGAGTTGGTGCCACCATCGAGGATGGCATGCATGAGGTCGGCGATGCTCACCACGGCAACGTACCGTGGTTTGCGGGGTCATCATTCCCGCCGCGTGAAGGATGCTCCCCGTCACATGAACGTGGTTGCCCATCCCCACCAAGTGGTTTGCTGCGGGGCTATCGGCCTCGCTTTGAACACACCGACCAACCGAGCGATCCGCCACGCCCCGTGCGACCGAGCCACCAGCGCAATTTGCGCAACATGCGAGGCCGACCTTGTGGTCGGGGGGGAGCCATGAGGCTGCTAGCCCATCCGAGCCCGGCGACCTCCTCGACCCGCGCGGAGGGTTCGGGTGAAGAAACGAGCCACGCCCACCGCACCGGCCACCTTGTTGGCCACGTTGGCGGCGGCGTAGAGGCGCGCGTCGTCGGCACGATCTCCACGGCTCCGGCGTTCCTGCTCGATCTTCTTCCACAGCCACCCGTAGCTGCCCAACAGACCGAGGCTCAGGCCCAAGGTAGGCAGGGTGCCAGCCAGGGCTACCGAGGGCAGCGCCACGCCGTAGGCCAACAGCGAGGCCACCCTACGCAGGTGGTGGCCGTCGCGGTGGACCCACAGGCCCTGCGCATACGCGTGCCCCATGCGAACCGATCGCACCCACCACTGCCGGAGCTGGTCCATGTCGATGTCGTGCTGGGCCATGTCGTCGGCGAGCCGAACGATCGAGTAACCCGCCGCGCTCACCCGAAGGCACAGCTCACGCTCCTCGGCCGCGGGCATGTCGGCGTTCTGACCTCCGACAGCCTCCCACGCTCGCGCCCGCACCATCATGATCCCGCCCGTCTCCTCGACCTGGCCTGCGGGCTGATCCCACTCCATATCGGCCAGGCGATGGTAGGCATTGCGCTCGCGGTCACGCTCCCGCAGACGACCTGCGACCACGCCGATCTGCGGGTTTTTGTGTAGGTGGCGAGACGCGGCGCGCAGCCAACCCGGCTCCAGCTCGCAGTCGCCGTCGACGAACTGCACGTAGCGCAGCTGGGGCAGCCGCTGCTCGAGCGCGGCGAAGCCCGCGTTGCGACCCCGGGCCGGTGAGAGGGGTTGGTCCGCGCTTAGCTCCACCACGGTCACGTCGGGAAAGTTGCGGCGCACGATCTCCACGCTGTCATCGGTCGACGCGCTGTCCACATAGACCACTGCGCCCGCTTCGCCGCCCACCGAGGCCAGTGCCCGCCGTAGTAGTTCCCCCTCGTTTCGACCGATGATGACGACCCCGAGCTGCTCGGGAACAACCGCGTCATCCGACAAGAGCGCACTGGGTAGGCTCTGGAAGGTGGTCTGTTTCATGCTCGTCGCTCCTCCAGCTCAACAGGCTCATACGAGTACGAGCTCTTGCGAGGGGAGTGGCGAACAACGGGGAGATTCTTCACCCGGCTCGAAAATTACCGCGATGGCCTCGAGGCACGGGCCGGACGCGGATCAGCCGACGTCGTCAGCGCTGGGCTCTCCGAGCTTGTAGATCGTCGTTATCGTCCTGGTCGGTGATCGCCGGGTACGCGCGAGGTGATGGCGCCGCGGTCTCACTGATTGACTCGAGATCCAAAAAACCCAACAGTGAACCCCCCGCCGCGACCCGGTGGCCACGACCATGAAAGCCTGGATCCTCTACGAGAACGAAGACTGGCTGCCACCGCTCACCACAGCGCTCGAGTCCCGCTCGATCCCCTTCGAGCTGGTGTTCGTCGACGGCGGCGCCCTGTCCACCGCCCAGCCCCCCGATCCGGGGGTCTACATCAACCGAATGTCGCCCTCGTCGCATACCCGCGGCCATCAAGGCGGCGTCCAGTTCATGCGCGAGTACCTCGCCTACCTCGAAGCCCACGACCGCCGCGTCATCAACGGCAGCCGCGCCTTCGAGCTGGAGGTCTCCAAGGTCAAGCAGGACATCGCCCTGCGACGCCACGGGATCCGCACCCCAAAGACGACCGGCGTGGTGGGCCGCGACCGCCTCATCGAGCACGCGCGGGCCATGCCCGTGCCGTTCATCACCAAGCACAACCAGGGCGGCAAGGGCCTCGGCATCCGGCTATTTCGCAGCCACGACGGCTTCGAGTCCTACGTGCGCGGTGGCGAGCTCGAGGACGATCCGGGCGGCGTCTTCCTGCTCCAGCAGTACATCGAGCCCCCCGAGCCGTTCATCACCCGCGTGGAGATCGTCGATGGCGTCTTCCAGTACGCCATCAAGTCCAACACCGAGATGGGCTTCCAGCTGTGCCCCGCGGACGCGTGCGCCGTGGGCGACGAGTTCTGCCCCACGACCGAGACCAGTCGCTTTGCCCTGCGCGGTGACTTCACCGCCGACGACCCCCTCGTCGCCCAGCTCATCGCCCTGATGAAGGACTACCAGCTCGATCTGGCCGGCATCGAGTTCGTCGAGGACCGCGACGGGCTGCGCTACGTCTACGACATCAACGGCACCACCAACTACAACGGCGACGTCGAAGCCAAGCACGGCCTGTCCGGCATGGGCGCGCTCGCCGATCTGGTCGCTCGCTACCTCTAGGTCTAGCCCACCCGAGCGCCCGGGCGGTCGCCCCAGTCGGCGTCGTTGCGCTCCACGGGCAGCGCGGGATCGAGGAGATAGCCGTCGTCCTGGCTCAGCAGCACCTTGCGCAGGCCCAGCTTGCGCAGGGTGGTCAGCGCCACATAGACCCGGTTGGCCCCCGCGCTGGGCATGACCCGCTCGCCGGGCCAGCCCGCCTCGAGCAGCGTCTCTAGGGGGAGGCCCGCGCCGGGGTTGGCCCGGTGCTCGTCGGCCAAACGCACGAGGATCAGCCGCATGGCCTTGCGACGCCGCAGATCGTGGGCGTCGCTCCCGGGGGGTTGTAGCCAGCGACCATCCTTGCCGATCACCAGCGCCGCCCCGCTGCGATCGGTGGGAGGAGGAGGAGGAACGACCTGCGCAGGGTCGAGATCGGCCAGGCTCTGCTCGAGCAGACGCACGGCGAAGCGGATGTCGTCGCAGCGCTCGATCCAGGCCGGGGTGTCGCCCTCGGTGACCCGCACGGCGGCGATCCGCTCGCGGGCCAGGGCGATGTTCTCGGCCGCGTCGCCCAGGCCCCCGGCGAGCACCTGGCGAGCGCGAGCCACGTCGACGAAGCCGCGATCGAGCTGCACGGTGGCCGCGACCATCGGATCGGGAAACCTCCCCAACAGGCGGTCGGCCGCGGCCAGGCAACCGCTGGCGTCGTCCACCCACGACAGCGCGGCGGTAGCCCGAGCCAGGCGGCTCAGGCACAGCGCTTCGGAGCGGCGATCGCCGACTTCACGGAGGATCGCCAGCGCGTCCTCGTGGCACTGACGGGCGGCCTGCAGCTGACCTTGCGTGTGCTCGAGCGTGCCCAGGTTGCCCAGCACAATCGCCAACAGCCGCCGGTCGCCCAGCGGCTGCAGCAACTCGCGAGAGGCATCGAAGTGGGCCCGAGCGCGGTCACCCTGCCCGTGCTCGAGCTCGAGCACCCCCAGGTTGCACACGTGGATCGCCTCGAGTCGAGCGTCGCCCACCTCGCGCAGCACCTCGAGCGCCTCGCCGTAGATCGACCGCGCCTCGTCGAGCGCGTGGCGGTCGTGGCACAGCGCGCCCAGGTTGCCCAGCACCCGCCCTTCGATCGCTCGGGCGCCGGCCGCTCGGGCCTTTTGCAGGGCGCGATCGTACAGGGCCCGCGCTTGGTCGATCTGGCGGCGCTGATGATGGTGGACGCCCTGGTCCACGAGGATCTCGGCCTGCAGGGCATCTGCTTCGGCCGCCTCGGCGCGGGACAGCGCTTGCTCCAGATCGCGCAGGGCCGAGGCGGTCTGGCCGTGCATCAGACGGGCCTTGGCCCGAGCCCTCAGCGCGCGAACCCACAAGCGATCGTCGACCGCACGATCGTGCCCCCGGGTGGTCGTTTGCTCGAGCAGGGCCAGGTGGGCGGCAAAGGGCCCGCGGATCGAAGCCACGACATCCAGGGCCAGAATGCAGCGCAGGGCCTGCTCTAGCGCGGCGGCGTCGTGGGCGGCCCGGGCCATTGCGTGCTCGTGCACCCTCCGCAGGTTGTCGCGCTCGAGCACCAAGGCATGCAGCGCGTCGGAGCCACGCGACGTCCCCACCTCGGCCCCCAAGCGCTCGGCCTGCTCCAGATAATAGGCGGCATGGCGCACCTGGGCCTGCTCGCGTGCCGACGGCGAGGCGAAGCGCTCGGCCGCGAACTCCCGCACCGCCTCGAACAAGAAGAAGCGCGGCAGCCCGGGGCGCTCGACGGGCACGTCGCGTCGCAGCAGCGACTTGTCGCGCAGGGCCTTGAGCACCTTGAGCGGCGGCCCGGCATCGGAGGGCACCCAGAGCACGGCAGAGGCCGCCTGGGCGGTGAAGCCCCCCGCGAACACGGTGCATTGGGCCAGCACCTCGCGCTCGGCCGGCGACAGCAGGCTCCACGACCAGTCGATCGCCGCGCGCAGGGTGGCGTGTCGGTCGTCTTGGTCGCGGCCGTCGCCCACGAGCACGTCGAGGCGCTTGTGGAGGTTGTCGAGCAGGCCTTGCAGGCCCAGCAGCTCCACCTGGGACGCGGCCAGCTCGATCGCCAGCGGCAGCCCCTCCAGCCGAGTCACCAGATCGACGACCAGCGGGGTGGTGTTGGCGTCGAGCTCGAAGCTCGGATCGAGCGCGTGCACTCGGTCGACCAACAGCGCCACCGCCTCGCTGTCGTGCGGCGGCTGATCGGCGGCGGGCAGGGCCAGGGGGGGCAGCTCGAAGCGCAGTTCGCCGCGCAGGCGCAGGTGCTCGCGCGAGGTGACCACCAGGCGCAGCTCGGGCGCCTCGGCCAGCCACACCGCCACCGTAGAGCCCGCCAGCTCGACCAGCTGCTCGAAGTTGTCGAGCACCAGCAGCACCGGGCCACGGGCTGCGATCGCGGCACCCAGGCGCTGCACCACCTCGGCCCCGGAGCGGCTGGGCTGCGGAGGGACTCCCAAGGTGCGGGCGAGCGCTTCACACAGCCCCTCGAGATCGCGGGTCGCCGCCAGCTCGCACAGCCACACGCCGCTCAGATCGCCCCGCTCGTCCCGCAGCCGCTCGGCCAAGGCCAAGGCGGTGCGGGTCTTGCCCGTCCCCGCCGGCCCGAAGACGGTGATCAAGCGTTGACCCGCCGCCACCAGCTCGACCAGCTGATCCAGCTCGCGCGTGCGACCGACGAAGCGATTGAGCGACGGTCGCAGGTTGGTGGTGCTCACGGGCTCGGCCAACGCACCATCGACCCTACGCGGTCACTCACGGGGCGGGCAAGCCACGGCGCTCAGCCACCGAGATCGGCGATCAGGAAACGATTATAGATGTCGACCCAGCCCGCCTTGGGAGGTACTGGACCGTTTGCGCACAATCCCGTGCCCTCGAGCCCCATGGGTGCCGCCCCGGGTGGATACCATGGCACGCACTCGGTCCCGGGATCGGAGCATCCGCCGCCCCCGAGCGCACACGTTGGTACGCAGCAGGCGGCGGACTCGCAGGCCACCGAGACACCGGCCTCGGCGCACACAGAGCCGGGCTCGCAGGCGTTGCCGAACTGACAGGGCTGGGCGTTGGCCACGGGGGCCATAGTCGCGGGAACACACGCCCAGGACTCGGGCGAGTCCGGGACGCACAGCTCACCTGCGGCGCAGTCCGAGGCCAGGGGGTCGCAATCGGGCAGACACAGGATGATGGCTCCGTCGTTGTTGATCACGCAGTGCGTACCAGGCTCTTCGCACTGAGGATCGGCCTCGTTATTGGTGCACATGGCCACGCACTCACCCTCGAGCGTAGTGGGATCCACACCCCAGCACAGCGCTCGTGGCCCGCACGAGTCTAGCCCCGACGTGGCCAACGCCACCACGGTGCAGGGCTCGCCCACCGCAGAGGCGAGCGGGTCGATCTCAGAGCAGCGCGTCGCGTTCCATGCCGGGCCCGCTTCGTTGGACCAGGGCATGCACTTCTCGCCGTCTATACAGTCCTGCGCAAACATGTCGCACTCGAAGGCTGGGGTTCCGTCGTCGGGCAAGCAGTGCCAGTGGTCGCGACTTTGAGGGTCGCAGGGAAAACCGCCGGTCCCATCGTTGTTGCTGGTGCCCGTGGTCAGACCCCCGTCGGTGGAATCGGCCGAGAACGTCGCGCTGCCCGTGCTGCCCGTGGTCCCGACCGAGGTCATGGTGTCCGCCGTCGTGGGGGCCGACGAATCCGCCGTGCCGTCGCCGCCGGTGTCACTGTCGGTGAGCGGAGGACGATCGATACAGCCCGCCAGAACCAGCGCAATACCCGCAGGACGGATCCTCTTGACGATTTCGTAAGCCACTAAAAATATTAAAACCCATTTTTCTTATCATTGTCGGCTATTGCTGGGGGTCTAGCACGAATCATCATTCTAGTGATTGTAATGTTTTATGAAATACATCTCACTGAGCTCATCGGTAACCTTGTACCCTACCTTCGCGTACACCCAAGCATCAGCAACGAGATGAAGCATCGAACCCGCTTTCCCGGGAGGTGCGAAGACCTGATGGGCCGCTCTTTCGCTCGCGTGCTGGCCTGAAGTCTCATCGAGCTCGAATGCCCGCGCGGTGCCTTGATCACCACCGCGCACCGGGGAGGGCATGGCCCGCCCGCGCGGCGTCCCACACCGACGCCGCGCGGGCGTGCGGCTAGTGCTCCGTGCACTAAACCACCGAAGGCCGAGCGCTCAGCCCGTTGCGTGCGGAGCCTCTGTGCGAAGCTTCGCGCGATGCGTCTTGCCGCTCTTGTCCGCTGCCTCGCATGGTCCGTGCTGCTATCGACCGCCTGCGAGAAACCGACGGTCACGCTCCACCCCGCGGACTCCGCAGGCACCTCGGCCCACTCGGCCCCCTCGGGCACGAGCCCGGCCACGCCCGCTGAACCGTCGACCCCCGCCGAGTCCGAGCTAGACGCGATGACCCTGCCACCACGCCCCGACTGGGCCGACAAGTACGCCGGCTCCAGCCCGGACGAGCGCTTCTTCGACATCGCCATGCTCATGCAGCACCACGATCTCGACCGCGCCCATGCGGTCGAGCTGCAAAACCACTTTCGCGATCTCACCCGCCTGAAGCCGAAGGGCGATCGCCAGGTCCAGTATGCCGAGGCTCTACAGCGGGCCAAGCAGGGGGTCTTCGAGGATCGCCGCAAGCTGTCGCGACTGGCCCGAGCGCGGCTCATCGTGGTCTTCGATCTCGACGAGACGCTCTACGATCAATACATCGATGACTCGATCGCCGCGACCTGCCACGACCTGACCATCACCACCAAAGAAGGACGAGATCGCTACGTCAAGCTGACGCCCGGCTGGGCGGACGCGATCCACCGGATCCACGACCTCGGCGGCGAGGTGGTGCTCTTCTCGGCCAACCTCGACGACCGCTGCTACGCCAACGCTCGGGCCTGGATGCTGGACGGAGTGCCGATCGACCAGCACCCCGCGATCGCAGGATTCCTCACCAACAGCCACCTTGTGCTCCAACCCAAGCAGGCGGGATCTCCTGTGGTCGAACCTTCGAAAGATCTCCGGATCGTCGATCCCGATCTGAGCCGCGCAATCATCGTGGACGACAACCCCCGACGATTGTTTCAGCTCCGTAACGTCCGCGTGTTCAAGAAGTTTCAGGCCGACGTGTACTGCACGACGGGAGATCCGGACATTCGACAGGCGCACGAAGCCGCACTGCGCACCGTGGTGGACGAGATCGAAGATTCGGTGCGTTTCATGGAGGCGCACGAGGGTATGCGCTTCGTCGACGCCTATCTTCCATACACGGTGCTGGGGCGGCTCGCGGTCCGATGGATCCAAATGGGTACGGGATCCACCGAGCAAGCGGCGATCAATGCGCTGCGCGCCAACCCCGAGTGGGCCGATCAACATTTTTAGATCGGCGATCATTTCGAGCACCCCGCGCGATCGGTCATCGCTAGACTTTCCGCGATGCAGAGGATCTCCGCGCTGGTGTTTGCGGCAGCGGCTGCGATTGGTTGTGCCCCTCCCGGCTCACCCGATAGCGAGGGACCGCAGGCGCCGATCCTCCGCGATCCCGCGGGGTCGATCCGCCTGCTGCTCAACGCCCCGCAGGGCGAAGGCCCGCAGCAAGGCTGCCACGCCGAGGTCTGCACGTCGTTGCTCGAAATGGTGGATCGAGCCAACAAGACGATCGACTTTGCCGTCTATGGCCTACGCGGACAGCCCCAGGTGCTCGAGGGATTGCGACGTGCCCAGGCCCGCGGGGTGTTGGTCCGCGGGGTGGTCGACCGCGATGCCGAGGGGGCCAACTACTATGACGACACCGAGGCGCTGGTGGAGCTGGTGGGTCACGTTCGCGACGACCATGAGATCGACCGGCGCCGGGCCAAGGAGGCCGCGCGCGAGCGCGACCCCGAGCCCCGCTGCGAGCGGCCGGCCGGGTTCGCCGGCCCGGTACAGTGCCTGGCCTACGACCTGGGGGAGCGCTGCCTGCTCGCCGCCCACTCGAGCCGCGCTCCGATCGACGACGGCGCGGCGATCATGCATAACAAGTTCTTCGTGGTCGACGGGCGCTGGGTGTGGACCGGCTCGACCAACGTCAGCGATACCGGCACCGGGGGATACAACGCCAACCTCGTGACGGTGATCGACTCGCGGCGGCTGGCCTCGGCGTATCTGCGCGAGATGGATCAGATGTACGAGGACGGGCGATTCCACGAGCAGAAGCGCTCGGAAGGGCCGCTGCGGGTGAGCCTGGATGACGCCGAGGTCGAGCTGATGTTCTCGCCCCAAGACGCGCCGATCCGGGAGCGGATCCGGCCGCTCGTCGAGCAAGCCCGCGAGCGGATCGACGTCGCGGTGTTCTACCTGACCCACAAGCGGCTGACGGCGGATCTCATCGACGCACACCTGCGAGGGGTGCAGGTGCGGGTGATCATCGACGGGACCGCGGCGACCAACGGGTTCACCAAGCACGAGCTACTGCGGGCGGTGGGGATCCCGGTGAAGGTGGAGGGCTGGGGCGGCAAGATGCACATGAAGTCGGCGATGATCGACCGGCACACCGTGGTGACTGGCTCGATGAATTGGACGACGGCAGGCGATAGCACCAACGATGAGAACGTGGTGATCGTGCACAGCGAGAAGGTCGCGGCTCAGTATGGGGAGTTCTTCGACCAGCTGTGGGGTGATATCGATGCTCGCTGGCTGAGCACCAATCCCGATCCCGAGTCGCTGAGCTCGGGCACGGCGTGCAGCGACGGGATCGACAACGATTATGACGGGAAGGCCGACGCCGAGGACCCGGGGTGCGGGGCCGAGCCGCCGCCGAGGCCCGACCTGCCGCCCTGGCAGATCGTGGACAAGGGGGGGCGGATGACGTGCGAGCCGGAGATGATGCACTCGCGGCTGGCTCGCGTAGCCACGGACCGAGCTCTCGCAGACGCGCGCTAGGCTGCACTTCCGGCGAGCCCGCGCTGGTGGTTTGCTGGAATCGCGAGCCGACATAACAATGCCGCGGTGAGCGAACAAAGCTCAACCGCCAATCGCCATCCCACCTTCGAGCTCGTGCTGGCAGCCGCGCTCTCCGGCTGCATCTCGGGCTGTGCCCCGAGAGGCATGGTCACTCCTCCGAGTGACGACACCAATCCCTATCCGACGCACGACACGGCCAGCGCGGTCGCGGATCGCTTCATTCGCCGCAATCCCCCCGCCGAGCTCGCCTGGAGCTGGGAGACCGCGATCTTGACCCTCGGCCTCGCTCGGCTGGCCGAGGTCGATGGGTCGAGCGAGTGGACCTCCTACCTGGTCGAGCACTATCGGGCTCACTCCGATCCCCGCATTCGCCGACCCGACGACTGCGCGCCGGCCTTGGGGGCCGCGCTTGTCCTACAGCATGGAGATCCCGCCGGGCGCCCCGCCCTCGAGCGCGTGGCCAACTACCTCCGCACGGCCCCTCGCAACCCGCTGGGCGCTCTGGACCACCTCGACCCTCGCACCCGACTAGGCCGGCTCTACTCGCCTTCGATCTGGATCGACTCGCTGGTGATGTACGGGCTCACCGCGGCATGGGTCGGACAGGCCCTCGACGACCCCGCGATGGTCGCCCTCGCTCACGCCCAGCCGGTGATCTTCGCGACGCACCTCCAAGACCCCAGCACCGGCCTGTTCCGCCACGCCTACCTCCACAAGCGAGACTACACTCGGCCCGAGTCCGCCGCCTTCTGGCTGCGAGGCAACGGCTGGGTCGCGCTGGCGTTGGTGGAGCTGCTAGCGACGATGGAGCCCGAGCAGCCCGAGTACCTCTCCACCCTGGCGATCCTGCGCCGGCTGGCCGCCGGGCTCACCGGGCACCGCACCCCCGCGGGCACCTGGACCACGGTGGTCGATGCGCCCCGCACCTACGAGGAGACCTCGGGCACCGCGCTGGTCGCCTTCGCGCTGGCCAAGAGCGCCCGCCTCGGCCTGCTGCCCCCCGAGTATCGCGAGCAGGCCGGCCAGACCCTTCGTACGCTGACTGCTCGGCTTCGAACCCGCCGCGACGGACCGTCACTGCGTGGCACCTCGGGACCCACGATCCCGAGCCGACGGGCGGGCTACGCCGCGGTGTCGCGCTCGGCCGACGTGCCCTACGGGGTGGGCGCCTACCTGATGCTCGCCGCCGAGCTGAGCCTCGACGAACCTTCAGGGTAAACTCCCGCCCGTGGGGTTCGGGCGCCCTCTCGTCGTTGCGCTGATCGCCAGCTTCGGTGCCACGCTCGGCAGCTGCATCCAAGTCGGCACCTTCGCGTGCATCGACAACGCCGAGTGCCAGGGCACCAACCTCGACGGTCGCTGCCTGGCGGCGGGCTGCGCTCACCCCGACGAAGGCTGCGAGTCGGGCGAGCGATACAGCCGCTACGCCGAGCCCGACGTGGCTGGCCGCTGCGTCCCGATGGGCGGATCCAGCGAGAGCACGCTCCCCGCCTCGGGGAGCACAACCACCACCAGCATCACGACCGCCAGCAACCCCACCGAGGTCTCGACCGGACCGCCACCCCCCAACGAGCAGTGCAACGGGATCGACGACGACGGCGACGGCCTCATCGACGAGTGGTCGCCCGACAACGCGACCGAGTGCGAGATCTGCCTGATGCCCGAGATCTGTCGCGCCTGCCATCTGTTCGTAGACGACGAGACCAACCCTACGCACACGTATTGGTACTGCCGGGGCGACGCATGGGCCGAGCTGCCGGTGTTCTGCGCGGCACTCGACCAACCCGGCGACCCCCAGGCGCACTTCGTGAGCATCCACGACGACCCCGAGAACCAGCTGATCATTCAGCAGCTACCGCTCGATCCCCAGGGCTGGGGGGTCACGTGGATCGGGCTGCGCAACGCCGGCTCCCCCGAGTCGCCCGAGTGGATATGGGACGACGGTACACCCCTCGACTACCACCGGCTCGGCGACAGCTTCGACGGCTACCAGAGCGATCACACCTGCGTCTCGATGAACGGGAACGGCGCCTGGGGCCTCAGCGACTGCCTCGCGGCTTTCTCGTTCGTCTGCGAGGCAACGGTACGATAGTGAGTCGCCCGCCAACCGACCGCCGACTTGCAGCGACCGGCCACGGGTCACCGCCCCCGCCCGGTGACCCGCGATCACCGAACGAGCCGAGCGTCACGGGCACATCGGGTCATTGTGCGGCTCGTAGCACTCACAGGCCGGTGGTGCGCCCGGATCCGAGCAAGGCCGCCAGCCCGCCGGTAGCGTGAACCAATCCTTGCCAAACATGGCCACGGTCTGCGTGTCCTCGTGCCAGAAGAAGTTCGGAGCGGTTGCCCCTCCCTTCTCGTCGTTGGGGAACCACGCACAGATCGGCTGGTCCGTAAGGCATTCGCAAGCATCGGTGATCACGATGGTCGTCTGGAAGTAGTTGCACCCTGCGGCCGAGCAGGCGCCCTCGTCGGGCTGCCCGAGGCACTGAGCCGAGGGCACCTGGCCCTCAGGCATGCAGTAACCCCCACCGCAATCGGGCGTACCAACACATTCACAGGCACCTTCTGCTTCATAGCAGGCGATCCCGCTGCTAGCGCAGCCACCGAAATCGAACGGAAAGAAGCAGGTCTCGTCCGCTCCGCAATCGTCGGGGCCGGTGCATGCACGCCGCAAGCAACCATCGGCATCAAACTGGCTGAAATCCTCGCCGCAGTTCCAGGCGCTGCAATCGAAGGGCTCACTGCATTGAAAGTCCGGATTGTCCTCGCACAGCCCTGGCAACCCCGTAGTCGCCGAGCCACCGCTGGTCTCCGATCCACCCGCGTCCGACCCCGACCCATCCGACCCCGATCCGTCCGACCCCAGTCCCCCCGAGCCCGACCCGTCCGTCGCCGAAGGACCCGTCGCCGAGGCCGTGACATCTCCGCTGGTCCCCGTGCCATCACTGTCCGACTCCCCCGCGTCGCCGCGGCCATCTCCCACAGGCATGGGGATCACACAATCGCAGAGCGCCACGCAGCCAAGTAAACCGAGCGTCAAGCCAATCAGGTTGCGAGTATTCATGACCGTTCTCTTCTCCGCCCCGGCCCAGATCCGTCATGGATTGGCGACCATCATGAGCATTATCGAAGGAGTCACTGTGTCCGCGTCAGGGCAGTCTGGCCCTTCCTCCACGCTGTAGGTACGCTGTGCGGCGACCACCCAGACGTCGTAGTCTCCCACCGTATCCCGTCGGTTGTCGTAGATCCGCTCGGCCGGCTGCCCATCCACAGCGACGTCGAACGCCAGGCGCTCGGTCTGAGATCCGCACGGCATCTGGAGGAAGCTGCCCCCCATGGGAGGCACGGGCTCCTCGAGCCCGCACACCCCCTCGACGATCTCCATCTGCAGCGGCGCATACCAAGGAGCCGTCATGGAGCTGTACTCGTCCCCGCCCCAGCGGAACACGTATCCCAGCAGCAGATCCCCCCCCGGCTCGGACAGAGCGATATACTGCTCCACGTCGCTGTCGATGGTGGTGTGGTTGAGGATCCGGGCCCGGACTACCTGACCTACCGAGATAGGCATGGAGATCTCTTCGTTGAACGTGATGATCTCTAGAGCGACGAGCATCGGGCCCTGCTCGACGGCGCACGACAGCTGGAGCCGCTGCCCGTCGGCAATGGCGCTGAGCTGGACCACCTCACACGGAGCGTCGAGCTCGAACTCGAGGAACTCATCATCATCACCATCGAGCAGCACGGTGGCGGTGATGTCCAGCGGCTGTGGGTCACACACGGACTCCTCGCCAGGCCCCGTCGTCTCGCCATCCCCTGGCATGCCACCGTCGAGGGTGCCTCCCGACGTGGTGCCCTGGTCTGTCTCTCCTCCATCGGCGGAGCCAGGGCCGGCCGAGCCCGTCCTAGTGCTCGTCGCCGACAAGCCCGGATCGGACCCACCGCCCGAGCCCTCCGCCGAGTCGCCGCCGCCACCTACCGTCTGGGGGATCACGCAGCCTGCAAGCGCCAGCGAACACGCGCTCGACGCGAAGAACAAGCTGATGGGACGAAGATCCAAACGCTGCATGCCCCCACTGTTCTCCGAGGGGCCCCTCGATCCGTCACCGGATCCGTCACGCATTTTCACAGGCATCGGGTACGCGCCGCGCCACGGCCGATCCGGGGTGCTCCCGCCGCAGGGCCGCCGCCTCGGCCCGAGCCTGTGCCTCGCGCCCCAGCCGGCACAGCACCCGCACCCGGGTCGCCTTGCGTACATCGACCAGGCGACCCGCGGGAAAGCGCCGCTCGTGCTCGGCGAGCCACTGGAGCGAACGCGCCGCCTGACCGGCTCGCAGCGCCTCGGTGGCCCGGTCGAGCACGGCAACCTCGGCCGCGAGCCGCGACGACTCGGAGTCGGACGAGGCCGTCGCCGACGTCACGGGCTCGCCCGATCCCGCGGCGGAGGAACGCGCCGGCCCCCGCGAGGCCCGACCCCGGTGGCCGGGTACGGCCGCCGCCGCTACGGACGAACTCGACGCCGGCGACTCGACGGACAATGAACCCGGACTCGGGCCCTCGTTCATACGCGCCACGGCTCCGGGCTCGACCCCAGCGTGCTCGGCCCCAGCGTGCTCGACCCCAGCGTGCTCGACCCCGCCGCGCTCGAACCCTCCAGCGTGCTCGACTGCGACCGGCCGGGTCAACGCGGCCTCCGCCGCCGCCCTCTGCTCCGACCCGATCGTGGCGACACCCGGCGCAGGATCATCGCCCTTGCCGGTTGATCCACCCAGCACGATCGCGCCGACCACCGCCACGACCGCCCCGATCCCGACGAGCTTGGCCGTCGTCGTGCCGAGCACACCCGTACCGATCGTACCGACCGCACCAGCTGCCCCCGCCGTACCCACGACCGCCCCGCGCCGCAGCATGGGCAAGAGCAAGGCCCAGCTTCGGCGGGCTTGCCCGTCCGGCGCTCGATCGCGACGTCGAGTGATGCGGACCCACGCGGCCGTACGCTCCCGGGTCATCGTGCGCTCGAGCTGCCGTCGCGCGAGCCGAAGCCGCGAGTAGACCGTGTTGAGCGGGATCTTCAGCTCGGCCGCGATCTCGGGCCCGCTCATGTCGAGCAGCTCGGACATCACGAACACCTCACGACGCCGAGCCTCGAGCCCGGCGAGCACCGCATCCACGTCGTGGGCACCTTCGAGCTCGGCGTGAGGCTCGTGGCGTGACCGGCTCGCCTGAGAGACGACCGACCGACGTCGCGCGGTGCGGGCCTGCGTACGGCGATAGCGAAACGCGACCCGCCGGGTCACGCCATAGAGCCACGCCCGCGGCGAGACCTCGCAGTCGAGATCGTCCCAGCGGCGATAGGCGGTGAGAAAGACGTCCTGCACCGCGTCGTCGAGGACGGACGGAGGCACGCCCAACCGACGTGCGGCCGCCCACACGAACGGGAACTCCCGCCGATAGACCGTCTCAAAGCCGGTGGGGATCGCCTGCATGGCCGTACACCCATCATCTTCTCCGGGGTAGGGGCCGTTCCGTCATGGAGAATTCAATCTCAGCTCGATTCCCAGCCAAAGCCGCCCAGCCACCGAGGAAGGCTCGAATAGGCGCACCGGGGGGTCCGTATCCAGATCGAAGCCTGGCTGCACCAGCGGCACCGCAGCCGAGAACCCGCCGGCCAGCGCCCACCGCGGAGCAAACCACCACGACAGGCCCACACCAGCCTCCAGCGCGAACCACAGCCCTTGCGCCACTTGCGCATCCGGCGTCCCTTCGCCCGCCCCACGCATGCCCCCCAGCTGAACACCCCCGCAAAGCGGCGCTTCGAGCCGATCGCGACTAAGCACCCCACAGCCGCGCACACCGGCCGTTCCCAGCTGCACGCGCACGCGAGCCCCGTCGATCGCCTCGCTACGCCGCGGGATCCAGTACCCGCCCTCCAGTTCCAGCCGGGCCCGTCGCCAGCGCAGCCCGCCGGCCAACGACAGCGCGCCGGTGGCCCCGGGCACCGCGCCCAGACCAACCCCGCCGGTCAGCCGCAGCACCCCGCCCGCAAGGCCACGCTCCTTAGCCGGGGGGGTTGGCTCGGACTCGGCCGGCCGATCCGCGGGCCCGGATCGGCGCGCCGGAGTCGGCCCGGGGAGGATCGGGGCCGGCTGCGCCTCGGTCTGTGCCTCGGCGGCTCGCCATAGCTCCAGCGCACCGGCCACCGCGACCGGGTCGACCGCCAGGGCCACGATGAGCGCGGTCGCGTCCGCCAGCGCCCCGCAATCGTCGGCGTCGAGCGTACGACCGTCGACCAGATCGCCGGTGGTGGTTCGCAGGGTGAGGCGGTAGCCGCCCTGGTAGGGCTCGACCCGGGCGTCGACCTGCGCCTCGCCTGGCGTCAGCTCGCGACCGAGACGGCGCTCGATCCCGTCGCGCAGCTCGTCGGGAGTCGGGCAGCCCGACGGAGCGCTCCAGCGCAGCTCCCCGGGCCCCGGCCCCGGGAGCTCCCCGGTGGCCGAGCCCGGCGGATCGGGCAGCACGGGCGGCTGGGGCGGCTCGGGCAGCGACGAGGGCTCGTCCGTCGGCGGCTCCTCGCTTGGCAACCCGGGCTCACCGGTAGGTTGTGCTTCGACCGACGCCTCGGGCTCGACCGCACGCCCCTCCGCCGACGCGGCAGGCTCGCCGAGGAGCAACAGCAGCAGCAGGGCGGTCGACACGGTGACCCCCTGCCTACCGCAACCGGTGGCCTCGGGACAAGCGCGGCCCGCTACCAGCGGTAGGCCGAGGATCTCCAAGCCAGCCGTCTGCACCTTCATGACGACCGCGTGGCCCGCATCATCACCTGGCTCGCCAAGCCCTTGAAGTCCTCGCGACAGCGTCGCACCACGTCCATATGGCAACCGATCGCGCCATCAGCGGGCTTGAGCTGAAACATCGGCTTCTGCGCATCCTGAGCCAGGGGCATCAAACTCTGGTTGTGACGCATGATACCCAGACACCATGGATCGTCACCGGTCGATGCGGGGCGCTCATCGTCGCGAAGCACCGCCTGGTGGAACTCAGCCGGCATACGACCAATCCAGCGCTGGTACGTCTTGACCGGACGATTCAGGCGCATCCCGACCTGCATCACCACGTAACCGAGCGGCTGCATGGCCCCCAGGGGCAACTCGAGCGCGAGATCCGGCCTACGATCGAGACGATCCCGCCACATGTCTCGCCAGCGGATCAATGTAGGACCGAGGTTGCGCAGCCCCTGCATGGAGAACATATCGGGTGCCAGCGGGGTCACGATCGCATCAGCAGCCAATAGTGCAGCACGATTGATCGCACCAAGGTTGGGGCCCACATCGATGAGCACCATCGATGCACCTCGATCGCGCGCCGCAGCAACGATCAGCCGGTAAAACGCAGAGAGCGTCCGAAATGCCGACGCATCTCGATTCAATGCGCGAGGCCACGCATCGGAAAGCCGATCCTCGAAGGCCGAGAGCCCCTGGTCCCCCGCAACAAGGCCGATTCCGTCGGCGAGTTCCTCGACGTGGGCCGTCGCAACGTCGCCGATCCCACACAGCAGTGGCTGGACACAGCCCAAGACCGTCTGCGGGTGCGCCGGTGTATCGGGCCATAAACGTTCTAGCGCCTCCTCGGAAAGACACATCGCAGTGAGATTGGACTGCGGATCGAGATCCACCGCGAGTGTCTGCTCCCCTTGCTCCGCGAACATATGCGCGAGGTGATAGACCAGCGTGCTCCGCCCACCTCCTCCCTTGTTGTCAAAGAACGCAACCGTCTTCATGGCCCCGGCCTCACCACCACGCCGAAGCTCGACGGTCCAAAGTGGCCTCGGGACAAGCGCGGCCCGCTACCAGCGGTAGGTCAATAGCAGCCGCAGATCCTGGAGCTTCTGGATCCCCACCTCGCCCCGGCCCTCGTTGGGCTCGATCCGGCGGTCGCGCCAGACCAGGGTGGCGAAGAAGATGTTGCGCCACAGGTACACATGGGCGGCGCCCCGGTACTGGAACTCGCGGAGCTGCCGGCGCAGGTCGTTGCCGAGGAAGTCGGGCGGATCCTCGAACTCGGTGGTGTAGTACTGGCCGATGTCGGCCGCGAGCATCAGGCGCTTCTTCCACGGCAGCACGCCCACCTGGGTGTTGTAGGCGACCTGGTAGTTGCGGAAGTTCAGCTCGCGCTTGGCGTAGGTCTCGGCGGTCCAGATAAGCCGGCGCCACCGGAAGATCATCTGCGCGTTGAAGGCCGGGTAGCGCTCCTGGGCCCGCTGGTCGTACTTGGCGCCCACCGCCAGGACCAGGGTGGTCGGGGCAGGCGTGTACAGGAAGGGCGAGTCCCAGCGGCTGTAATAACCCACCAGGTTCATCCATGCCTGGGTGCCCACCGAGTAGGTGTAGTTGCGATTGTCGTCGGGGAAGAAGCGGCCGCCGATGTTGCCGTTGAAGCGCCCCGATCCGCCGGCCACGAAGGCGCGGTAGAGGAACTTGCCGCGCTTGTCCATGGGACCGCCAAACTCCACCGCCGCACCGTTGCCCTGCTCGAAGGCGTTGTACACGTAGAACGCCGGGTCGGCGAGCAGGCGCTTGTGGACCGAGCGCACCAGCTCGAGCGACAAGCCACCGCCGCCGCTGTTGACGTTGACGTAGTGTCCCTTCTTACCGATCGGCACCTGGAACACGGCGAAGGTCATCCGGGGGGTCCGCTCCGCCCGCATCGACAGCAGGAAGAACGAGTTCTGGATGAAGGGCATCTGGCCCAGCACGCGCAGCTGGATCGAGCTAATCTCGGTGTCGAAGCGCTCGAAGCTGCCGTTGCGGGTCTGCTCGGTGTCGTTGGTGAACACGGCGGTGGCCGCCATACGGGCGACCACCGAGAAGCGGAAATCACTGTCGCCCTGGCACACGGTGACCGCGGTGTCGAGCCGACAGCCGAGGTCGGCGCAGTCGACGTTGCCATCGCCGTCATTGTCGATCCCGTCCGAGCACAGGTAGTTGTTGCGCTCGCCGTCCGCGTCGGCCCCCACGCCGATCAGATCGTCGGGGGTCTGACCGGCCGCCAGGCCCATCGACGAGCCGTCGGTGGCCGTGGCCCCGCCTGCCCCGCCGGCTACACTCGTGCCTCCCGACCCGCCGGCCCCGCCGGACCCGCCGGCCCCGGCCGTCGACTGCGGCGTAACGTCCCACGAGCCCTTGCAGACCTCGGCGTTGTCGCAGTCGAAATCGTCGCAATCGACGTAGCCGTCCTCGTCGTTGTCGACCCAGTCGCTGCAGCGATCGTCGCCGAACTCGGTCTGGCCGTCGGGCCGACAGGCGGGATCGTTCTTGCAGTCGGCATCGCCGCAATCGAAGACCAGGTCGCCGTCGTCGTCCTCGCCGTCGTCGCAGACCATCTCCTTTCTGGGCGCCACGTCGACCGGCTGGAGCATGCGGACCACTCCGGGGGACCACGGGGAGGCCGCGGCTTCCCGGGGCATCAGCAGCACGCTGAGCAGGCCCAGGCAGGTCAGCCACAGGGGCGAGATTGCGGAGGTTCGGCGTTGGTCCATGGTTTGGCTCGAGGTCGCGGTTGGGGAGCGCGTGGGGGATCTCAGCTGGGTCGCCCGGTCTCGCAGTAGGGCAGCGTCGGGCACCGACTGACCTCGGGGTTGTGGCTGCAATCGAAGTCGTCGCAGTCGACGAACCCGTCCGCGTCGTTATCCAGACCGTCCGAGCAGCGCTGGTCGGCCTCGGCGTTGGACAGGGCCAAGCTCTCCTGGCAGGCCTGAAGCACGGCGAAATCGTCGGACTGCGAGCAGCCGAAATCGAGACAGTCGATGAACCCGTTGCCATCGTTGTCGATCCCGTCGCTGCACGCCGCCGGGGTATTCTCGAGCTGGTCCGCGCAGACCGCGAGCACCGCCGGGTCCTCGCTCATCGAGCACCCGAAGTCCTGGCAGTCGATGAACCCGTTGCCGTCGTTGTCCACCCCGTCGCTGCACGCCTCGGGGTTGTTCTCGAGCTGATCCTCGCAGACCTCGAGCACCGCCGGGTTCTCGCTCATCGAGCACCCGAAGTCCTGGCAGTCGATGAACCCGTTGCCATCGTTGTCGATCCCGTCGCTGCACGCCTCGGGAGTGCCTTCGAGCTGCTCCTCGCACACCGCGAGCACCTCCGGGTCGTCGCTCATCGAGCACCCGAAGTCCTCGCAGTCGGTGAAACCGTTGCCGTCGTTGTCCACCCCGTCACTGCACGCCGCGGGGGTGTTCTCCTCGATCGACGCGCAGTAGTCCGTGATCTCCACGTCGGGGCTCATCGAGCAATCGAAGTCCTCACAGTCGACGAACCCGTCGCCGTCGTTGTCCACCCCGTCACTGCACGCCTCGAGGGTGTTCTCCGGGCCCCCGCCGAAGCTGGGCGGCTCGACGAGCCCGCCCATGCCCTCGCCCATATCCTCACCCATATCCTCACATAACCCGGCGACCTCAGGGTCCGGGCTCATCGAGCAGTCGAAGTCCTCGCAATCGATGAACCCGTCGTCGTCGTTGTCGACCCCGTCGGTACACTGCGAGACCGACGATTCCATGCCGTTGCAGTGAATCATGAGCGCCTGCTCGGGGCGATCCATGCACTCGCTGTCGTCGCAGTCGACCGCGCCGTCACCGTCGTTGTCGACCCCATCGGTGCACTCGGCGATCGTGGCCTCCATGTCGGTCGTGGGCTCCATGTCGTCGTCGCAGCGCTCCACCACCTGTGGGTCGTCGCTGTTCAGGCAATCGCGGTCGTTGCAGTCGGTGTAGCCGTCGTTGTCGTTGTCGTCGCCGTCGCTGCACGCCGCCAGCGTGTCCTCGGGCGAGCCGCACCCTACCGAGCGCGCGCACGAGTCGAAGTCGACCACCCCGAGGAACTCGCAGCAGAACTCGCCATCGAGCGCGGGGTCGTCCACGATCCCCAGCTGTGCCAGCTCGTCCAGCGTGGGGCTACAGGGCAGATCGCAGTCGTCCTCGCAATCGACCTTGCCGTCGTTGTCGTTGTCGACCCCGTCGACGCAGCTGGCGCCATCTCGATCGGAATCGCCGTCGGCTTGCCGTTGCCCCTCATCGCACACGTCGACCAGCGGGCTGCGCAGGCAGCCAAAGTCCCGGCAGTCTGCAAAGCCGTTCTGATCGTTGTCGATCCCGTCGCTGCACAGCTCGTTGGTGGCCTCGCGCAGGCAGCCGGTCTCGAACACGTCTTGGCACTTGCGATCGCCGCAGTCGAACTGACCGTTGGCGTCGTTGTCGACCCGGTCGCGGCACAGATCTAGATCGACCGTACACACCGCGTAGATCCGGTCTGGCTCGCCGTCACCATCCGCGTCGGGGTCTACGACCTTTTGGCAGAAATAGGGATTCTCGGGCACATCGACGGGAAACTCGGGGATCACCTCGCCACAAACGGTAGAGAGCACCAGGCAGTCGGGATCCTCGCAGTCGACCAGGCAGTCGGCGTCGTTGTCGGCCGAGTCCGAGCACGACAGCTCGTCGTTCTCGTAGCCGAACACCGGCAGCAGCGGCTCGTTGTAGCAGGCCGCCCCCAGCCCCCACGCGGCCAGCAGCGGGAGCGCCAACGAGGATAGGGCTCGCCTTACTTGAGACATGCCGCGCGACCCGTGCCGAAGCGCCGCTTGAAGTCCACGTGGGTCATGCAGGCGGACGGCTTGCCCTCGCCGGTGCCGAACATCCCCTGGTCGGCGTAAGCCCGCAGCAGCTCCACCAGCTCCTGGCGCCGCTCCTTGGGAACCTCGCGATCGACCAGCCGAAACTTGGCGAAGTCGGTGACCACCTTGGTCCGCGTCGCTTCGTCGAGGGGCCCGAGGATCTCCGCGATCCGGGGTTCGGCCATCAGGGTGGGCAAGAGCGCCGCCACCTCGGCCGGCGTGAGCGGCTCGTAGTTGACAAAGCAGACCTTGTCGCACTCGCTATAGCGGTTGGTGTGCTTCCAGGTCAGCGTGTGGCCGTCGTCCGACGAGACCAGGCGGTTGTAGGTGCCCGTGCCGGTGGTGTCCTCCTCGGCCGAGTGCAGCGAAGTGAGGATGAAATCGGGCACGCCGTGCGACCACAGCCCCCGTCGAGCCTCGATCGCCTCGCGCTGGGCCGCGACCAGCGTGGCGTCGCCGGGCGCGTCGTCGATGGTCAGCACGTGGGCCATTCCTCGCCGGATTAGATCCTCCGCCAAGCCCGGGCACCACACCAGCATGCGCCCGTAGGTGTCGAGGGAGCCGTCCGACTCGCACTCCCACACGCCCTTGCGCGCGTGCAGGGTGGCCATCTTGGCGAGCACGTACATCTCTTTTTCGGTCCAGGTGCCCCACTGGTGCACTGGGCCGTAGGACTCGAGCGTGTTGTAGCCAGCCAGGCGCGCCTTGGCCCCCTTGAGGTCGCCGGCCAACACCCGAAAACTGTCGCCGTCGTTGAAGGTCACCTGGACCAGCTGGCCGTTGAGCACCACCCGACTGCGGGGCTCGCTGGCCTCGGCCGGTCCGGGGCAGAGCAAGCAGAGGCCCGCGAGCAGGGCAACGCCCGATCCCGCGCGCCATCGAGGTCGACGGTCATCCTTGTACATCCCAGCGCTCCTGCGGGGTCGGGCGCCGCAGCGCACTCCATCGTGGATCTCGCGCACGCTCGTCCGCCGATCCGCAATGCTCGCTTTTGGCCCTTCCACCGCGCGCATCATGGACGAAAGCGGGCGCCGACTGCAAACGCGCACGTGCTCGCGGAGCCAAGGCGACAGTCGACGAAAACCGTCTGATCTCCAGAGGATCGCGGCGCTAGGGAATCACCGAGGGCCGGACCGCCCGGCGATCGAACATGCGGACGCGGAGCCGGCGCGGAGATCGATCGCACGACGCCCCCATTTGTCGGTCGCTCCTCGGCAAGGACCATCGTGAGCGCCGCCGCATAGCACTGACCGCTGTGACCTCCGCGACGTGCAACCGCGGGTCTCCAATAGTTTTATTTCATGCAAGTTTATGTTGATCGAAATCATCTTGCTGCAAGTATTTGCCGACCTCACCTTGGCCGGCATGAGCTCCGCCGCCGCCACCGCCACCGCTCCTGTCGACCCTTCCAGCTCCGAGCCCGTCACCGTCGTGATGACCCGCCGGGTCAAGCCGGGCCGCGAGGCTGACTACGAAGCGTGGCTGCACCGGCTGATCGACGACGCCGCCGAGCTGCCCGGTTACCTGGGCACCACCGTGCAACCTCCCGGCCCCACCGGCCCGCGCGAGTACACCAGCGTCGTTCGCTTCGACTCGGTGGACAATCTGCAGCGCTTCGAACGATCCGATCTGCGGGCGCGGGCCCTAGCCGAGGTGGCCGACCTGGTCGAGGCCGACGCAGTATGGCGCCGCCTGACCGGGCTCGAGCTGTGGTTCTCGCCCCCGCCGGGTACGGCGGTGCCCCAGCCCTCGCGGCTGCGCATGGCGCTATTGCTCGTCGCCGTGGTCTACGGGCTGGTGCTGTCGATCGGGCGGCTGGTGGCTCTGGCCGCCGACGGGTGGCCAATGTGGCTGCGGCTGTTGGTGACGATCGGCATCGAGGTGATGTTGATGACGTACTGGCTGATGCCGCTACTGACCCGGAGACTAGCGCGGTGGCTGTATCCGACGGTGGAGCACGCTTGAGGGCTCGGTGCGGAGGCACCGACCCATCGAAGATCGAATCACCGCAAACAACATGGCCCGTGATGCTCATGGGCTACATGCAACGAGGCAGGGTATCCCTTCGCTGCGCCTCCTACAGACTAGCCCGCAATTGTGACGATTTTGCGCAATCTCACCGATCGCAGCGCGATCTCTGCCGAACGTCTTCGAGGCGAACCGTCCTACCTCTCGACATGACCTTCATCAAACATCGAACATCGAACATCGAACGAGCATGAGGCGTTCTCCCTGTCAAAAAGGGACATGGGTTCCACATTGGACGACCGGGTTCGATTGCCCCTAAAGGATGCAGAGGGCCGGATCTTCCTGGAAGTTGCGGTTCCACCCAAAGACGCCCGGATACGCGGAATCCGCTGCAAGAACGCACAACGCTGCACTCCTGGAGGCTGACCGGCTTCAAGGCGCGACTCCCCCGGCAGCGAGCCCCGAGCCGCCGACGCAGACGGCCCGGTGTGCCCAAAGGCGATGGATGCGACCGAGCCGCCTGGTCGGGGGTCGTGCTTTGGCAGCGTGCGGTCACCTCGAGCGCGACGATCTGGTCTTGGAATCGGCGTTGGGGAAAGCGAGCCCCGAACTCCTGCACCAAGCGCTCGACGGTCGACCAGGCCTGATCTCGAACGGCGACAAGGGCGAGTAGCGCGGAGCAACCACGCCGACTTGAGGCGAGTAGGCGTGCGATCACACTTCCTCTACGGCTGCTGCCGCAAGAACTCTCGAACGAGCTGCCCCGAGCGCTCGGGAAACTCTCGGGGCAACCAATGGCCGCCGCCCTCGATCTCCTCGTAGCGCGCATTCGGAATCAGGCGCGCGGCTCGACGCGCGTAACGGACGGGAGCGGCGATGTCCCTGGTTCCGTGGACCACGAGCGTGGGGGCGCGCAGCTCGGCGAGCCGCGAGGTGAAGTTGGCTCGCAGCCCGCGCAAACGGACCTCGTCGCGCTGCCAACGGAAGAACACCGTGTGATCCTCGCGGTTGCGGAGCTCGGCCGCGATTAGGTCCACGAGCGCCTCGGGGACCGTCTCGTGGGTGGGCAGCAAGGACCGGAGCGAGCGCCTCAAGAGCGCTGGATACCGGGCCAGGCACTTCCACTGCCACTGGGCCATCCACCGGCCGAGCCACGGCAAGTGAAGCAACGGCCAGGCGATGAAGTGATAGGGAGCCCAGTCCTGAACGCCGCCGCTGCCAAAGACCACGATGCGATCGACGTTGTCGGGGTAGCCGAGGGCGTAGGCGATGGACGCCAAGCCTCCCATCGAGATCCCAACGAGAGTTAGCCGATCGATCTCCAGGGTCTGACGGATCTGCTCGACGATCGCAGGTAGATCCTCGGACCGAAGGGTGCGATCCCACGGCTCGCTCTGCCCGTACCCGGGCCAATCGGGCAAATAGACGCGGAAGTCAGCGGCGAGCGCCTCTGCGGTCGCTCCCCACGACACCAGGGCCGAGTCCGCACCGCCGCCGTGCAAGAGCATGACCGGCTCGCCCGTACCGCCCACGAGCATGTGCACCCTCTTTCCTGCGATCGAACACCATTGCGATTCGTACACGGCTTCCCTCGAGTGGCGAGGGGTGGATACCAGATCTGCGGGTCCAGTGCATCGGCGCGGCTCGTCCGCGAACCGATCGACCGACCCTAAAGCTCCCGCTCACAAGCCGCAAGCCTCGGACACGCGGCGGCGGAACATGTCGTGACCGCCCGCGAGGTAGTGCTGGCCCCACCGAGCCGCCTGGTCGGGGGTCGTGCTCTTACAGCGGGCGATCACCTCCAGCGCGGCAATCTCGTCTTGAAATCGGCCGTCCGGGAAGCGAGCCCGATACTCCTGCACCAGTCGCTCGGCGGTCGACCATGCCTGATCGCGAACGGCCACCCGAGATCGCTTGAGCATCTCGATCTCGGCGGAGGAATCCGCAGACGCGGGCTCTTCGGGTGCGAGTTCTCCAGGGGCAGGGGGCGGCTCCCGTCGAACGGACCGAGCGCGCCGGGCCCGAGCATCCCTCGGGGCCGGCGGAGGTGGCGATGGCTCCGCCAGCCCCGACGTGGCCTCGCGCGGCGGGGAAGCGAGCGCAGCGTCGGACATCGAAGCGTCCGAGACGGTCGCCGAGTCCCGCGATGAGGGCGGTCGCACCACCGTATCCGCCGAGGAACTCCGCGCGTCCGAGGAGGTCGTCGAGCGGAAGGGCGCCGGGGCTTCCCCCGACGGCACCGAGGCCGGCGCGAGATCGGGTCGAGACGACGACATCGTCGGCTCCGAAGCCGCGACGGGAGACTCGGATCGGGTGGTCGCGGTCGTGGCCACGACCCCCGCGACGATCGCCACGCCCAGGATTCCCCCGACCAACGCGCTCCAGCGCCATCGCCAAGGCGACGGCGTCGGCGCGGGATCCCCTGCGGCCGCGCCCGTGTCGTCCGAACCAGGCGGGGGCATCGGGCCGGTCAGCCGCCCGAGCAGCCGCTCGACCGCCTCCGGCTCCGGGTCGTAGTGCTCGCGGGCGAGGGCGAGCAGAGCATTGGCGTCTCGCTCATCCGTGTCCATGGGCACCCCCTGCGCGGGCTCGCTGCGCGAGAAATCGGTCGAAGTCGCGTCGGGCCGAGCGCAACCGCGAGGACACGGTGTTGGGGCTCGTGCCCACGATCTCCGCCACCTCGCGCCCCGTCAGCCCTTCGAGCGTCATGAGCACGAAGATCTCGCGGCGCGGTGGGTCCAGCGTGTCGAGGAAGGCTTGGACCAGCTGCGCCGCTTCACGCCGCGACAGGGCGCGGTCGGGATGTTCGGCGTCGGGCACGGGCACCTGCTGGAGCGCCGCCTTCTTGCGCTCGGCCCGAGACAGGGAGCGTCGATGGTGCAGCACCACGCGGCGGGTGATCCCTCCGATCCAAGCCCGGGGCGACCGCTGCGGGTCGAGATCGCCGAAGCGGCGCTGGACGATGATGAACACCTCGTGGGCCACGTCTTCGACATCGGCCGCACCGACCCCCAAGAACCGCAGGGTACGCCACACGAACCCGATCTCCTGGCGATAGAGTGCCTCGAAGCCCAGCGGCGTGGCGGGCGACAGTGATGGCGTGGCGCTCAACGACCCTTATTTCCCGGACGACCCGATTTTCGTCGAGTCGGGGGAAATCGAGCCTCCAGACCCACGAAACCCCGCACAGCGGCCCATCCCGACCGTAGGCTGGTCGGGCCGACCTCCACCACGGGGCGTCGAAGCGTGATCACCGCTTCCGCCCCCACCCATAGCGCGAGCCGAGGATGGAACACCCAGGCGATCGCCGGACCGGCCGCGACCCCGGCCCACAGGCGATGTCCAGAGAAGGCCGCGAACCCGGACCCTCGCGCATCGACCCGCAGCGCCCCGAGCTCGAGACCGCCGCACAACGGGATCTCCAGGCGCCGGGCGCGAGGGATCCAACACCCGCGGGCCGCCACCGCACCGAGCGTCGTCCACACTCGTGTGTCCGAAGCCGCGTCGAGGGTCGTCTCGATGGGCGTCCAGAAATTGCCCCGAACCTCGACCCGCAGCGCATGCCACGACAGGCCGAGGGCCAAGGACCCGTCACCTCCATATGACGGCATGATTCCATAGCGGAACCCGCCGTCGAGCCGCACGGCTCCCAGGATCCCCGAACCCCCGCGGTCGTCGACCGGAGCGCGGGCGGGTGACTCCGGAGCGGGCACGGGCCGCGATGGTGCAGACGACGAACTCGAGGGACGAGACTCGGCCGAAGCGACGGATGCCCGCTCGGTTTCGTCTCCGTCGTTCGGCTCGAGCTCCGCCGGTGCTTGCTCGGGCGACGCGGCCGCCGCCTCGGGACCGGTGGCCGCGATCGACAGGATCACCGCGACCGCGTCGGCGAGCTCTTCACAGGTCTTCGCCCGCAGGGTTCGATGATCGCTCGCGGCCTGGAGCTCGAGGCGATACTCCCCTTGTTCCTCTACGATCTGCGCCTGTCCGCGTAGCGGCGCGGCCGTGTCCTCGCCCACGTAGCGCTCGAAGGCCTGTTGGACGTAGGCGACCCCGGGACATTCCGGCGGGGCCCGCCACTCCAGCTGCAGGGCATGCGATCGCTCGGACGCAGGCCCATCCCCGGCTCTATGACCGGCTCTGTGACCAGATCCGTGACCGGATCCATCCCTAGGCTCGGGGGTGTCGGGCGCCACATACGAGCTCGCGCTCAGCATCCCCACGATGAAGACCGAGAGCCACACGGCCGATGGCGTGAACCTAGCGTGGGCAACCGGTGTTGTCGACCGACTCGATCTCGCGATGTGCTCGGTGGTCGACGAAAGCTCGACGCTCCGGGCAATAGCCGGGGGAACCACGAGCCGCGACTTTCGAGCGGGTGCTCGACGAGGTCGCGTCGGGGCTCGTCACCGGGATTGGGGCGGGTCGAGCCTCCAACGCTG
>JBCCWC010000044.1:0-79000 GCA_039194325.1 Myxococcota bacterium | reverse complement strand
GTGGGGGTGGGGGGGTTCGGGCGCCCTGCGCGGGCGGGCGTGCTGGGGCGCGCGTGGGCGCGGATCGATCCGCGCGCGCCGTTGGTCAGCATGGGGGTCGACTCGCTGCTCAGCGTGGAGCTTCGTGGTCGCATCGAGGGGAGCTTGGGGGTGTCGCTGCCGGCGATGGCGCTGTTCGACCACCCGGATGCCGCCTCCCTGGCCGCGCACCTTCACGAGCAGATCGGTCTCCAAGACGCTGGATCGACGCCGCGGTCCCCGATCCCGCGGGCGCCCCGAGATCCTTCGGGGCGTCGTCCCGTCTCGCCAGGGCAGGCCCGCCTGTGGTTTTTCGATCGCTTGTTTTCGGGCTCGGCGCTCTACAACATGAGCTTTGGCGTGCGCATGCACGGTGCGGTCGAGCTCGAGACGCTCCGCCGCAGCATCGAGGCGATCGAGGCGCGCCACGACTCGCTCCGCCTGACGTTCGTGGACGAGGACGGACGTCCTGTTGCCCGAATCCGAGAGAGGAGCCGAGCGGGGAGCCATAAGGACGGCGCGGTCGATCTGCGCCACATCGATCTTCGCGAGCTCACCTCACCGCGGAGGGACGACGAGCTCTTGCGGCGGTCCGCCGCGTTCGCCGTGGAGCCCTTCGATCTGGTCGAAGGCCCGCTCATGCGCGCGCTGCTGGTCACGCTGGGCGACGACGAGCACGTCTTCGTGTGGAGCTTGCACCACATCATCTGCGACGCTTGGTCCGGGTCGATCCTCCTGCGCGAGCTGGCCGCCTTCTATCGTGCGTTCCTCGAAGGACGAAGCCCCGCGCTCGCGCCGCTGTCGGTCGAGTTCACCGACTTCGCCGCGTGGCAGCAACGGTCGCTCGGATCAGAGGCGCACCAGCATTCGCTCGCGTGGTGGACGGAGCAGCTCGCCGGGCTGTCGCGCTTGGAGCTGCCGACCACCAAGCCGTGCACCGCACCTCGGTACGAAGGAGACGCGGTGGCGTTCACGGTGTCGGCGGACCTGCGGGCTCGCATCGAGAGGCTCGCCAATCGCGAGGGATGCACGCTGTTCGTAGCCCTGTGTGCGGCGTGGGCGACGTTGCTGTACCGCTATACCGGGCAAGACGACGTGCCGATCGGCACGGCGTCGGCGGGCCGGAGCCACGAACAGCTCGCTGACGTCGTCGGGTTCTTCGTCAACACCCTCGTGCTGCGCTTTGATCTTTCGGGCGGGCCTAGCGTTTGCGAGCTGCTCGAGCGGGTGCGGCAGGTGGTCGCGGCGGCGCTCGATCACCAAGACGTGCCCTTCGACCAGGTCGTACGCGCCACCAACGTCCCGCGCGGTCGAGACCTCAATCCGCTCTACCAGGCGAGCTTCGTGCTCGAGAGCGTGCCCTTGCCCGAGTTCGAGCTGCCCGCCGGGCGATGGACCCCGGTGCTCGATCGCATCGACGGCAGCGTGGAGGGCACGGCGAAGAACGAGCTGGGCCTGACGCTGATCGAGCACAAGGGGGGGCTGTCGGGCACCATCGAGTTTGCGTCGGATCTCTTCGAGCGATCGTTCGTCGAGCGTATGGCGAGCCACCTGGTGCGTCTGCTCGAGGCCATCGTGGACGATCCCACGCGCTCGGTCGACCGGCTCGAGGTCGTCACCGAGCCCGAGCGTACCCAGCTGCTCGCGTGGGGATCGGGCCCTGCCATCCAAGCGCCGGATCAGTGCGTCCACCAGCTGATCGAGGCCACGGCGCGCCGCAGCCCCGAGGCCGTCGCGATCGAGTCCGAGGACGAGCGGGTCACCTACGCCGAGCTCGACGCGAGGGCCAACCGGCTCGCCCACGACCTGGTGCAGCGAGGCGTCGGCCCCGAGGTTCGCGTGGGTCTGTTCGCCGAGCGATCGGTGCCGGTGATGATCGCCGTACTCGCGATCCTCAAGGCCGGGGGCGCGTACGTGCCGATCGAGCCCGCGGTTCCAGACGAGCGGATCGCGTACATGCTCGCAGACGCGGGGGTGTCGCTTTTGATCGGTCCTGCGGGTCTGGTCGACGGTCGGGCGGGTGACTTGCCCGTCGTGCGCCTCGACACCGACGCCACGGGGTGGGCGGAGCGCCCCTCGACGCCCCCCGCGGTCGCCGTCGGTCCCCACCACATGCTCTACGTGATCTACACCTCCGGATCGACGGGGCGACCCAAGGGCGTGGTCGTCGAGCACCGGCAGGTCGTCTCGTTGCTCACCGGGATCCTCGCGGAGCGCCGCTACGCGGCGGGGTGCCGGGTCTTGCACCGCTCTTCGCTCGCGTTCGACGTCGCGGTGCTCGAGACGCTCGCCCCGCTGGCCGCCGGTGGCACGATCGTCTTGGCGCCCGGTGATGACGCACGCACGCCCTCCGTGCTCGCCGCCCTCATTCGCGATCGCGGGGTGACCTATGTCGACTTTCCGCCCGCCTTGCTCTCGCTCATGCTCGAGGAGCCCGACTTCACCGCCGCCGCGAGCCTTTGCTCGGTGACCGTCGGTGGCGAGGCGCTCGGCGAGGATCTATGCGCGGCGTTCGTCGAGGCCAGCCAGGCCGAGCTTTCGAACAACTACGGCCCGACCGAGGCTACCGTCGAGGCCACCGCGTGGCCCGCGACCCGCGACCGTTCGGCGGGGTCGATCCGGATAGGTCGCCCCCTGCCGGGCTATCGCGTGTACGTGCTCGACCCGAACACCGCCATGGTCCCGGCGGGGATCCCCGGCGAGCTGTGCATCGGTGGTGCCGGCGTGGCGCGAGGCTATCTGCACCGCCCCGAGCTCACCGAGCAGCGCTTCGTCGCGGATCCGTTCGCCCAACCGGGTGCGGGCGAACCGGGCGCCCGAATGTACCGCACCGGAGATCGGGCGCGCTGGACCGACGACGGTGAGCTCGAGTTCCTCGGGCGCCTCGACCACCAGGTCAAGCTACGTGGCTATCGCATCGAGCTTGGCGAGGTCGAGGCCGTGCTCGCTTCGAGCCCGCTGGTGCGGCAAGCGATCGTGATCGTACGCGAGGACGAGCCGGGCGAGCGACGGCTCGTGGCCTACGTCGTGCCTCACTACGCCAACTGCACGCCGGCGGCCCTGCGCACGCACCTGCGCGCGACGCTGCCCGAGTATGCGATCCCCTCCGCGTTCGTCGTGCTCGTCGCCCTGCCGCTGACGCCCAGCGGCAAGGTCGACCGTGCCGCCCTCCCTGTGCCCGAGCCGACCGTGCCGGCCAGCCGCGTGCCGCCGCGCACCCCCGCCGAGCGGGATCTGGTGCAGCTGTGGACGCAGGTGCTGGGCGTGCCGAGCCTCGGGATCCACGACGACTTCTTCGACGCGGGGGGCCACTCGATGCTCGCGATCCGCCTCGCCGCGGCCATCGAACATCGCTTCCAGCGCGCGTTCCCGCTGTCGCAGGTGATGGCCAACCGCACGGTCGCCCAGATGGCGCGGGCGCTCTTTGCCCAGGGCTCCTCCGAGCAGGTGTCCAAGGCCCGCCTCCGCGGCGACCCGCTGGTCGCGTTGCGCTCGGGCGGATCGAAGCCCCCGCTTTTGTGCGTGCAGCCGACGGGGACGACCGCGCTGTGCTACACCGAGCTTTCTCGTGCGCTCGGCGACGATCAGCCCGTCTACGGCTTGGAAACGGGGGTCTTCGACCAGGATCGCGAACACCTCGAGACGGTCGAAGCGATGGCCGCGTACTACCTCGCCGCGGTGCGCGAGGCGTTCCCCGATGGGCGGTATCGACTCTGTGGCTGGTCGTTTGGCGGCGTCGTCGCGTTCGAGATGGCTCGACAGCTCACCGAACAGGGAGTCCCGGGCGAGCGTGTCGAGCAGGTCGTGCTGCTCGACACGCTGACCCCGGCCAACGAGCTGTACTTCAACCCCACGCTGCCCGAGCAAGTTGCCGTGATTGCGCGGTACATCCGGGCGCAAGGGCTCGATCTGTCCCCCGAGCAGATGGCGGCGCTCGATGTGGACGAGGCCCACCGCCGGATGGCGCAGCAGATCGAGTCCGCGGGATGGTTCCCCCCCGGGCGTGCCCACCGGTTCGTCACCGGTTTGTTCGAGAACATTCGCTCGCACTACACGGCGCTCCGCCGCTACGACCCCAAGCCCTACGAAGGCCCCGTGACGCTGATCCGCGCGCGCGATCGGGATGCGCACAACGTCGATCTGCCCGAGCCCGACTACGACTGGCGGAGCGTGTGCGTGGGCGAGTATCACGTGCACGTCGTCCGCGGCACGCACGGCGCCATGGTGTATCCGCCCTACGTCGGTGATGTAGCGCGACTGGTGCGTGATGTCCTCTCGGGGCAAACCGACGGGACCTGATTGATGGGTCCAGCTGTGCGGGGCCAGCTGTGCGGGGCCAGCTCCCCGGGCGCCGAGGATTCAAGCCAGGAGCGCGGGACAGACCCGCTGGTTCATCGCCCGGAGCTCGCGTTCCACGGCCAGATCGCTCGAGCGCACGAGGTAGACGGCTCCGTCGTAGGAGCAGACCACGACCCGATCGCCCGCCGGATCGGCGCGGCAGATCGAGCTGATGCCGTTCTCGGCGATGGTGCGGCGTAGGATCTGACCGTCGGGCAATGACACCCGCAAAAGCTCCCCCCAGTAGCTCGTTACGATCACCGTCTGTGCGTCGAGGAAGCACAGCGCCTTGGGCGATCGTCGGCCGAGCTCCACCGTCGACACCAGCCCCCCGTCGTCTAGCCGGTAGACGTTGAGCAGGAAGTCACGCCCCGTGCTGGCGACGAACGTGCCGGTCGGGTCGAGATCGACATCGTCGATGATCGCCGTGTGGCCGGGAATCCGGCGCAGGAGTGTGCCGTCGAAGGACCACGCCACGAGGATTCCGTCCGCGCTGCCGCTTACCCCGATGGGCTGGGTCGGGTGCAGGCTGAGCGACTTGACGGCGTTGTCGTGCAGACGGAAGCGATCGCGAACGGTCCCGTCGCGCGAGGCGCTGACGATCGCGCCCGTGTAGCAGGCGGCGAACATGACGCCCTCGTAGCCGGGCTGCTGGGTCATGCGCACGCAATTGATGGGTCCCTCGCCGAGGAAAGCCTCGACCTCGTTGTGCAGCCCGTCCCGCCCCTCGGGGTTCCAATCGAAGATGTGCAGGCGCTGATCGTGCGCGCCCGTGGCCACGGTGCGGGACTGCGCATCGTACATGACCGCGTTCATCAGCATCCGACCCGATGTCGGCGTGACCTTGCCGACCCATTGGCATTGGTCGTCGCCGTCGAGCCGGCCGACGTGCACGCAGCCTTCGTCGCTCACGAGCATCACCGTGCGATCCTCGGTGACGGCGACGTCATTGAAACAATCGTTGCCCGGTCGATCGACCTGAACACCGAGCTCGGCCACGGCATGACCGTCCTTTGCGTCCCATATCAGGACTGTGCCGTCGAAGGTTCCCGCAACGACGAATCGCCCCTCGGGTGACCATGTGAACGATCGTTCCCACTTGTTCTTGCGCTGCTCCAGACTCAAGCGACGCTCGTGGGACGCGCCATCCCAGACGTGGATCTTGCCGTCGTAGGCCGCGCTGAGAATCGCGCCGTCGATCGGCGAACAGGCGACCTTCTTGATGCCCGCGTCATGGGCTTGGATCTTCGCGATCATGTCGCCGGCGGTCACATCGAAGATGCGGACGCATCCGTCATCGCAGCCCAGAACGACCCGATTGCGGCTCGGATCGATGGCGCACGTGTCGCTCTCTGTGTCGAAAGGGCCAAAGACATGGAGCGGGCGTCCGGTCTCCATGTCCCACACCCGTAAGGTCGTGTCATCGCTGGAGGTATAGATGCGCCCGTCATGGCAAGCGACACTGAGAACGTCCTTGTCGTGTCCGTAGATTGCGCGCCTGATGCGTCCTGACCGCAGATCCCACAGCAGGATCCGTCGATCGCGCGAAACACTCACCCCGCGCTCGGCATCGATGAAGTAGAAGTCCTCGACGTCGTCGCTGTGGCCCACGAGCACCATGCTCATCGTGCGCTCGACGATGTCCCATATATAGATATCGTAGTCCGAGGATACCGAGGCCGCGCGGCGGCCCTCGGCGTCCACCACGATGCGATTGCACAGGTGCTGATGATAGCCCCACAGCTCCCCCGTATTGCGCTCCATATCGAAGCAGGCCACGGCGCTGTCGTAGCCCGATGTCAGTATCTGGCGGGTACCCGGGATCCACGCGGTCGAGGTGATGGGCCCGCGATGGCGGACGAACGCTTCGCTATTCATGGGGTGCTCCTGCAGGTCCGAGCTCTATCGTGCTTCTACACGAAATTCGCTCCCACGAGGAGTCTCGATCGCCCCAACATGGCGACTCGGTCGATCACCACGACGTGAATTCCCGCTCATGTTACGATCGATGCGCGGCCGGGATTGCGGCTAGGAAAGAGTACCCATACACAGACCACGGCCAGCGCGGAGAGCCCCGCCGAGAGCACGAAGTGTCCGCCATAGCCGAGCCATTCCGCGCTAAAACCGCAGACTGCGGACGCGGCGAGCGTGGTCATCATCAGGGCGCTGGTCTGTACCGTGATGTCCGTCGCACTCGACTGTGGCCGCGACCAATCCATCATTACGGCGTAGAGCGCCGATTGGCCCAGACCGCTCGTGAAGTGCTCGGCAGCGCAGACCACGTAGAGCAGCGTCCAATCCAGCCCCGTCCATGCGAGATAGGCGTACCCGATGGCCGTGGCCAGCGGCAGCGTGCCGAACACGAGCAGCGATCGTTTTCGCCCCAGCGGGTTGAGTAGCGCCCCGCCGACGAGCGCACCCAGGAGCGCAAAAATGGCGCCCACCGTCCCGATGAGCCAGCCGATATCGCCGACCGACAGCCCCTCGTCGACCAAGAACGGCCGAATCATGCCAATCGCGAACGTGTCACCGAGCCGATACGCAACGATGATCACGATGAGACGCCAGGTACCCGGTTGACGCAAGAAGTGATTGCTGTCGAACAACAGCGAAGGCGCTTGCTCGGGTTCGACCTGCCGCGGAGGCTCGCGCAGGACGAGCACGGGCCCGAGCATCAGCAACAGCAGCGCCCCGAGGCCGCAGAACGTCCACGTCCAGCCGAGATCCTCATAGAAGATCAGCAAAAGACCGCCACCGATGATCATGCCGAGTCGAAACCCGGCCGACTGAATGCCCGTGGAGATGCCTCGGATCTCTTCGTCGAGCAGATCGACCGCGAGCCCGTCGGTCGCAATGTCTTGGGTCGCGGCGAAGAAGTTGCCCACGAGGACCACGACCAGCAGCGGAACGATCGACTCGCTCGGACCCCCGAGCCCCAGCGCGATGAACAGCACCGCCGCCAGGCACTGGAGGGGCAGGATCCACGACCGACGCTGACCGAATCGCCTCGAGCCGTAGCGATCGACCAGCGGCGCCCACAGGAACTTGAGCGCCCACGGGGCCGTGAGCAGCGACGCCATGCCGATGTTGACCAGCGAGTAGCCTTGCTCGCGCATCAGCACGGGGAGCACGCCGGCGAAGAACCCAAAGGAGATCGACTCCGCGACGTATAGCCCTCCTATCCCGAAGATCGTGGCCCACTCGTCACGGCGGAAAGTCAGCGGGGAGCGATGGGCCATGGACTGGCGACCATTCGATGTTGTTTCACCGAGGGAGTCAAGCTATAAACTCACCGACAATAGCCACGGACGGCGAGTGCTTCGTACGTTGCGGTATGACCAATGGGCCCTCGGGTCGAGTCCTCGTGGCGGTTCATCGAAGATCATCGACATCGAGTGTGCCGGCAAGCCCGAGCCACGCGTTCCGGGCCATGCGTTCCGGGCCATGCGTTCCGGGCCACGTTGACAACCCGTGGGTCTTCAAAGAGACTCCGAGTCTGCTCGGAGCCTTCGGCGGATGGTCAAAGACCTGGAAGCATTGATGCGGGTCGTCGATGGCGGAGATCGTGCTCGGCGTCGGCTCTGGTTTGCCAATGTCGTCATCGCGGTCGCGGGTGATTTCGGGCTCGTCTACTGGCAGATTGTCGCGCTCGAGCGTCAGCGCTGCGCACAACCCTACCGGTACGAGGCCTCGATGTTCGCATTGTCGATCATCGTATGGTTTCTCGGCAACCGCGCGCTGTGGGGGCAGACGGGGCGTGGTCTGGCCGAGGGGACCGAGGCACTGCTCGAGCGCATCGTGGAGCGCTTGCGCCGGTTGCCGCTGGATCGGTTCGAGACCCTCGGCCGCGGCGACTTGATCGTGCGGCTCACCGGGGACACGCAGCGTCTGGTCACGGCCGCGCGGGCGCTCATCGGCGGGCCCGTGTCGTTGCTGCGACTGGGCTTGGGGGCGGTGTTCGCGTTCCTCATCGCCCCCAGCGTCGCCGGCGTGGCGGCGGCGGCGATGGTCTTGATGGGCGTGGCGATCGCGGCGCAGATGAAGGTGATGTTCGAACGCTTCGGCCGCATCGCCGAGGAGGAGGTTCGGCTCTACGATCTATTGCGAGGTCATGTCGAGGGGGCCATCCCGCTCAAGCTGCATCGCCCTCGATCCCGGGCGGTCACGCGCGCGCTCGCGGCCGTCTCGGGCGGGCTGCGTGCGCTTCGCGTTGGTCTTTACGCGGTCTTCTTCGAGCGCCAGCACGCCGCCAACGCGATCCTCTACGCGGTCTTGGGGGTCAACGTCTTCTTGCTTCCGCTGTTGGTGCAGACCGACAACAGCACGATCCGCGACGTCAACCTGGTGTTGGTGTGGGTCGTGTTCTCCGTGCTCGGCATCGTGTTCACCCTGCCCGAGCTCACCGGAGCCCGTAGTGCACTCGAGCGACTCCACGAGCTCGACGCCCAGCTCGCCGAGGCTACGCTCGAGCCGGCGGTCACCGCGTTGAGCTGTGACCCCCGTCGATACGCCGGGTTCGACACCCTGAGCGTACACGGGCTCCAGTTTCGCTACCCGCCCAGTGATGGCCGGCCGGGTTTTTCCGTGGGCCCCATCGATCTCGAGTTCTCTCGCGGCGAGGTCGTGTTCATTACGGGCTACAACGGCGCCGGCAAGTCGACCTTCCTCAAGATGCTCACCGGTCTTTATCCGGCCGCCGCCGGTGAGATCACGGTCGATGGCGCCGTCATCACCGCGGAGGAGCTTGCCGACTATCGCACCTTGTTCTCCACCATCTTCACCGATCACCACCTGTTTGCCCAGGCATTCGGGCTCGACGACACGGCGGTGGAGCGTGCCGGCGAGCTGCTCGAGCAGATGGAGATCGCCCACAAGACCTCGATCGTCGACGGCCGTATCAGCAATCGAGCGCTGTCCACCGGGCAGAAGAAGCGCCTGGCCATGGTGCTCGCCCGCTTGCAGGATCGCCCGGTATTGATCTTCGACGAGTGGGCCGCGGACCAAGATCCCGAGTTTCGGGCTATCTACTACCAGCGGATCTTGCCGGCCCTTCGCGCGGATCGAAAGCTGGTCATCGCGGTCACGCACGACGACCAGTACTTCCACTGCGCGGATCGAGTCATCCACTGTAGCGACGGACGGTTCGAGACCGGGCCTCCGCCTCCGCCTCCGTCTCCAGCCCCGGCCTCGCCCGCGGGAGGTGCGTCATGATCGTGCTGCGGCTGATGCGTCGCCACGACGACGCGCGGGTGCTTCGGATCGTGGTGGTCTCGGCGGTGGGAGGTCTGCTGGCGGCCGGAACCGTCGCGACCGCGAACTTTGCGTCGAACAGTGAGCGGTCGGGTGCGTCGCTCGGGCTGGGGCTCGCGTTCTTGGCCGCCCTGGCGATTATGTTCCTGAGCAATCGCTGGTCGGCGCGCGCTATCGTGGAAGTCTATGAAGAGGTCCAGCAGACGCTGCGTGCCGATCTGGCCAAGAGCCTGCGCAACGCGCCGCTGCGGGCGGTCGAACGGCTTCGCGACGAGCGCGGGCGGGCCATTGGTGCCCTGACGTCCCTGTCTACGGCGGTCACGCAGTTGGTCACGCTGGTGCAGCAGGCCGCGTTCTTGGTGTGTATGTCGCTGGTCATCGCGACGGTCTCGCTCAAGGCGCTGCTCATCTGGCTCATCACCGGTGTAGCGATCGGCTACTGGTTGTCCAAGAGCTTGCGGACGCTCGGACCCTTGCACGCCCGGCAATCGGAGCACGCCGGTGCGCTCCACACCACGGTCGAGGAGCTCCTCGACGGGTTCAAGCAACTCAAGCTCGATCCGGTGGCCAGTGAGGTGATCACCCGCGAAGTCCACGCGGCGAGCTCGAGCCTCTACCGTGGTCACATCGATCTGGCGATGGAGTCCGATCGAGACTACTTGATCGCAAATACGCTGTTCTACTCGCTGGGATTCGGGCTGGCGGTCTTCGCCCCCCAAAGCAGCCTTGGCCTCGGGCCATTGGTCGGCTACGAGGTGACGATCCTCTTGGCGCTGTCGATCGGGCCGCTGTTCGGCTTCTTGCAGGCGTTGCCGACGGTGAGCGAGGCCGAGTCGGCGGCGGGCACGATCCTCGAGGTGCTCGACGGACTCGCCGTGGCCCAGGCGGACGTGACCGGCGACGATGGCGAAGAGCGCGATGATGGCCAAGAGCGTGACGGTGGCGAGGAGTTCTCCACGCTCGAGCTGTGCGGGGTCGAGTTTCGGTATGAAGCTCGTCGAGGTGGCCCCTTGCCGGGCTTTTGCGTGGGTCCGCTCGATCTGACGCTGCGTCGCGGTGAGCTGGTCTTCATCACGGGGGGCAATGGCAGCGGCAAGACCACGCTCATGAAGATGTTGCTGGGGCTCTACCCCGTGGGGGGCAAGATCCGCTGGGATGGCCGGGTCGTCCGGGGCGATCGCCTCGCCCGGTATCGGGGTTTATTCACGGCCATCTTTGGGGGCCAATTCCTGTTCGATCGGCTCTATGGCCTCGAGCTGCCGCGCGAGCGCGTCGATGCGCTGCTCGATCGCTTCGGCATCGCCGACGTCGTCCAATTCGACGGAACGCGATTCAAGAACCTCGAGCTGAGCAGCGGCCAGCGCATGCGGCTGGCCATGGTGGTCGCACTCCTCGAGGACCGTCCCGTGTGCGTATTCGATGAGTGGACGGCAAACCAGGATCCGAAGAGCACCTGGATGTACTACGATACACTGTTGCCCGAGTTGGTCCGCGAAGGGAAGACGGTGATCGCGGTGAGCCACGATGATCGCTTCTTTGCGCGGGCCGATCATCTCATCCAGCTCGATCGCGGTCGCGTCGCCGTCGACCGTCATCAGGGTCCACCGTCCCGCGATTCGTGAGCTGCTGGCTCGCTTCGCACCACTGGCCACGCCACGGACCGCGCATCGACTCGCGCGATGGACCACCACCACAGGAGCATCCCTGCCATGCACACTCGCAAGCTCGGCCGTAGCGGCCTCGATGTATCGTGCCTCTGCCTCGGGACGATGACCTTCGGTGAGCCCGACGACAGCTCGTTCATGCACAAGGTCGGTGTCGATGCCAAGAGCTCTCACCAGATCCTCGACCGGGCCCTCGACGCGGGGATCAACTTCATCGACACCGCGAACATCTACGGCCAGGATGGTCTGACCGAGCGCTTGCTGGGCGATTGGGTCGTGCGCGGCGGACGTCGCGACCAGGTGGTGCTCGCGACCAAGTTTGGCATGCGCACGAGCGAGGGTCCCAATGGCGCAGGCGCCTCGCGCTACACGATCGTCAAGGCCGTCGAAGACAGCCTGCGGAGACTTCGAACGGATCGCATCGACCTCTATCAAGTCCACATCCAGGACCTCGACACCCCGGAGCAGGAACTCCTCCGCGCGCTCGATGACTTGGTCCGCGCCGGTAAGATCTTGTACATCGGCGCGAGCAACTACGCGGCCTACCGCCTGGTCGAGAGCCTGATGCTCTCGCGGCAGCTGGGGCTCGAGCGCTTCGTGACGCTGCAGGCGCAGTACAGCCTCATCTGCCGTGATATCGAGCGCGAGCACATCCCCGCGGCGCGTCGGCACGAGCTGGGGATCATCCCCTGGTCCCCGCTGGCCAATGGGTTCTTGGCCGGCAAGTATGTCCAGGGGCAGCCTCCTCCGGCCGGAGCTCGCCTGGCCCAGTGGTCCGAGCGATATACGAGCTTCGATATCCCGCGGAACTGGGCGATCCTCGCGGCGGTCCAGGCGGTGGCTCAGGCGCGCTCGGTCAGCCCCGCGACGGTCTCCTTGGCGTGGCTGCTCCACCAGCCGGTGGTCTGCTCGGTCGTCATTGGCACGCGCAGCCTCGAGCAACTCGAGACCAACCTCCAAGCCGCGACGCTGGAGCTTCATGCCGATGAACTCGCGATGCTCGATGAAGCCAGCCGGTTCGAACCTGGCTATCCCTACCGCTTCCTGCGTCGGTTCCAAGCCGGCTGGTGAACGCGGATCGGGCGGGTAATCGCACACTGTGTGGGAGAGCGGCGCGGTATGCTTGGTCGTCGCGTGCGCCGAGGTCGTCCTTGCTGGGTCCATTGGGAGGGATGCGGCGATTGGGTCGCAGATCCGTGACACGCCATCGATGGATTTCGAGCGACCTTCGAGCATCCATCACATGGCGATGACCAGGGCTCGAGCAATGTGTGTTCCGCGCTGTTCGACTCCAGGAGATGAGTATCCCAACATCATGATGCGCGATCAGGGACGTGCGACCGGGGCCATGCAACCGGGGACATGCAACCGGGGACATGCAACCGGGGCCATGCAACCGGGGCCATGCAACCGGGGCGACCGCCCACTGGTGCTCTGCGGTGACTTCGAACTCGACCACTGGCTCGCGGGCTTGTCAGTCGCGGTTCTACTGCTGTACGGTGCCCTTGCCTGGGAGAATTGGCTCTTCCACATCTGGCGAACTCCTTAACATGGCGATTGAGCACCTCTCCCCCCAAGTTGCGACGAGGCTTCCGACCAAGTCGGGTGTCTTCCAGATCTCGCTCTTTCGAGATCGTGCGGGCGCCGATCACGTTGCACTGCACCTCGGCAATCTGTCGACGCGCGAACCCGTGCTCACTCGTCTTCACTCCGAGTGCTTCACCGGGGATGTGTTCGGCTCTCGCCGGTGCGACTGTGGCGAGCAGCTCGACGAGGCGCTCTCCCGCATCGCCGAGGTAGGTCGCGGAGTCGTGCTCTACCTGCGCCAGGAAGGTCGTGGAATCGGGCTGCTGGACAAGCTCAAGGCCTATAATCTGCAGGACGAGGGCTACGATACCGTCGATGCCAACCTCGCGCTGGGGCACCAGGCGGATGGGCGAGATTATTCGGTCGCGGCGGATATGCTCACGTCTCTCGGCGTTTCGCGGGTCCGTTTGCTGACGAATAACCCGGCGAAAGTCGACGCCCTGCGCGAGCTCGGTATCGAGGTCTCCGAGCGGGTACCGCTCATTATCGCCGCGAACGCGGACAACCACCAGTACCTCAAGACCAAGGTCGAGCGCATGCACCACATGCTCGAGGTCTCCGAGAGCGCGGCCGCGCCGATATCGCCGACCATGGGCACCCTCGATGACTTGTTCGACTTCTTGTCGGAGTCCCAGCGCGAAGCTGCGCCGGGCACCGAGCGTCCGGTGGTGACGCTGAGTTACGCGCAGAGCCTCGATGGGTGCAGCGCCGCGGTCAGCGATCGTCCGCTCGCGCTCAGCGGCAATCAGTCTATGCGCCTGACCCATCGCCTGCGGGGGTCTCATGATGGGATCCTCGTGGGGATCAGGACGATCTTCGCGGACAATCCGCGTCTCACCGTTCGGTTGATGGAGGGGTGCAACCCCCAGCCTGTCATTCTCGATAGTCGCCTGCGTTTTCCGGTCGACGCCGCACTCCTGTCTCACCCGGACAAGAAGGTGTGGATTGCAACCACCGCTCTGGCCGATCCTGAGCGCGCCAATCGGCTCGAGGCCCAAGGGGCCAAGCTCATTCGAGTCGAGAGCAATGCGCAAGGTCAGGTTGATCTCGAGGCTCTGCTCCGGCGGCTCCGCGCGCTGAACATCCGTTCGTTGATGGTGGAAGGCGGGGGTCGTGTCATCACGCAGTTCATGCACCGACAACTCGTCGATCAGATCGTCATTACCGTCGCTCCGGTCGTCGTGGGTGGGGTTCGAGCCGTAGGCCAACTGCCCTCCATCGGCCCTCACCTGCAATTGCGGAATCCACGCTACACCCGGCTCGGTCCCGACATGATCGTCTGGGGTCGTCCGCTGTGGCTCGATTGAGACGCGAAGTGTCGACACTGCGGCTACGTTCGCAGCGTCGTCTGTGCGTCAGACGCTTCGAACGCATATGCGCGTGATGGCGATGCTCACCACGCGCATGCAAGGGAGCGGAGCGTCGGCGCTCCGCTCGCGCTCGCGTTACCGTTTCTTGGCCGGCTTGGTCTTCTTGGCCGGCTTGGTCTTCTTGGCCGGCTTACGCTTCTTGGCCGGCTTACGCTTCTTGGTCTTCTTGGCTGACTTGGCCGACTGGGCTGCCGCGGCGGGGTTATAGCCGTAGGCGAGGGGCCAGTCGCTGGTTTGTTCGGGCGGTGCCGCACACTGCTCGCCGGCGGGGATCCACTGGCCCATGTCACAATCGCTGGTGCAGAAGCCCTCGGCGTCACACTCGCCATCGGCGGGCACCGGCCCGGTCGTGGCCCAGCTCCCGTTCGAACACATGGCCTGGGTGTTGTGCATCATGCCGCGATCTTCGTGGCCGAGGATGTGGCAATGGTTGACGAAGCCGCCGGTGAACTCCTTGGCGACATATCGCAGTTGGGCGCTACCCCACGGCTTGTCCGGGCTCCGGGGATCGGCATTGGGCTCGGGCGAGCCTGTCGCCATGGGAATTGCGATGGTGTCACGCCACACCGGGTACTTGTAAGTCCCACGGTCGGACTCGGAGAGCAGCTGGAACGGGTTTTGGTGGATGTGGAAAGGGTGCGCGATGAGGTCACTGTTGTTCCACAGCGTCCACTGCTCGGTTTGGTCGAGGACCAGCGTCTCGTTCATGCACGCGGGGTCGTACTTGGTCTGGTTGATCCAGAACTGCACGTCGTAGAGCTCGCCCGCCTTGACCATCTGGTAGTAGATATCCTTGACGTGGGCGGGATCTTGGACCGGAGGTAGATCCGCGAGGTATGGCGCGGTGTCGGCAATGCTCGGGAAGTCGTCCTTGCTCGGCAAGCGCATCGGCTTCGCCTCGTCTTCGACGACGATGGTGAACAAGGGCCCCAGATCTTCGTCCCTCAAGGGGTCGATTCCACACTTGCTCGCGGAGAGCTTCGCCCGCTGCCGCAGGCTGCCCCGGATCTTCTCGTCGGCCTGCGGGTGGAGCTTGGTCGTGATGTCGAGCAGCATGCAGTGCGTGCCCGTGGTATCGGGCGCCTGCACGAGCACGTCGATGCGATTGCCCGGCGCCAGGGCCATGGTCGTGCTCTCGTTGAAGCCGCTGTCGTCGGGCTTGGGCTGGCAGTCGGGCTGATTGAGGAACGGCTGGCACTCGTAGTTGTCTCGGGAGAACTGCACGCCGTCCATCGCGATCTGGCGCAGCACGGGTGGTGTGCGGCTGTCGGGGAAGCCGATGACGACGGACGCCGAGGCTTGCATGGTCGCGCCGACGATGCGCCAGCGCTGGACCTCCCCGCGCTTCATGCGGATGACCGGCTCGGCCTGGCCGTTGACCAGCATTGCCCCGGTGTACACGGCGCCGCCTTGACCTGGCGGTGCCTCGTGGAGCTGCTGGACCACGAGCAGTCGGTCGACCAGTGGCCCGCCTCCGTGCTCTTCGAACCATTGCTCGAGCTGGCGGTCGAAGTCACCGCGGACCTCGAAGGTGCCGATCTGGCCGTTGAGCACGTGCAGAGCGGTCGATCCGTGCTTGTGGGCGTGGTACCAGTGGGTGCCCGGGGGCTGCGTGTAGCGCAGGGGATCGAGGGCGTAGTCGAAGTGTCCGTAGGCGACGACGCTGTGCTCGCCGTGGGCGCCGTGCGCGGGCATGTCCTTGGTGGTGACCCCCGCCGGGAGCGGAGGACGTAGCTCGATCCCTACGTAGTCCTGGCCCATCTGCGGCGACACGTGGAACCCGTGGAAGTGGAGGTTGGTCGAGTTGTCCCCGTGAAAACAGTTGGGGGGCTCGATGACCTGGCCGTCGACGCTCTGGGACGGGATCTGGGGCGGGAAACCGCCGCAGCCGTCGGGATCAGTCTCACCCGTGGGCGTCACCCGGCACTGCCCCGTCTGGGGATCGACGCCCGGCGTGCACTGGTTGCCGGCTGCGTCCGTGAGGACCTTGTTGCACTTGACGATGGACCGACAGGCCGTCGGGTCCTCGTCGTGGGGCATGCGGTTGTAAAGCCGCACCTTGAAGCGGGTCCCGTCGCTGGCCCCGGGCTCGGATGCCGGATACATGACGAAGGTCGGCGCCGGCGCGCTCCAGGCGATGTTCGGGCTGTCGGGATCGTCGGCGTCGGCCTCGGTGATCGGGACGTTGGGGTCCTGGGGGAACCCGTAGGTCCGAAGCTTCAGCGTCTTCATCTCCCACACGTTGGTGAAGGAGTTCCACACGGGTACGCAGCGCTCGCGTATCGCCACGACGAGCTCGGTCTCGATCGTGCCGTCATGCGGCACGATCTTGACCGGTTCCATGAGATCCTCCTGAACGTACGTGCGCCCCTCGCAGTTGCCGAGGTTGAGCTGAGCGAGCTTGTTTTCGAAGGCCGCACGCACCTTGGCCTTAGCCGCGGGCTTGGCCGGTGGGTCGGGCGAGACCGGAGCATCTGTCGGTGGCTGATTCCTGCACGCCGAAAGCGCAAGAGCGAGACCTCCCGCTACGCGGATCATTCCGTATGACGACATCTTCGGTCCCTCTCCTTGGTTATTTCGGTCATTCGACGCGACCGGTCGAATCTATGCGTACGCGGATGGTTCCGGTGAATCGACGACGATGTCAAGTCACGATTGCACAGGGCTCGATCTCACGATGCTATGATGTTCGGGGATTCGTGAGCCCTCGGCATGCTCGGTGCGCATCGACGTGCGCATCGACATGTACGATGCGTGGTCGTGGGTGGAATCAAGGGAGTGTCCCGCACGAGGGTCGCGACCCGTGACGTGACACCGAGTTTGCCGCACACTATCCGCACGACCCCTCGCTCGGCGGACTCGCCCAACTCGCCCAACTCGCCCAACTCGCCCAGCAACTCCCCCAGCGGCTGGGACCCACACCCGGACGTGCGATCTGTCGCTCGCCTCGTGGTCGTGGGGGTGGGAACGGCCATCGGTCGCGAGCACACCGCCCCGTGATTCGGTCGATTCAGAGGTACGAATATGTCGAATCAATCCCCACGCCCATCCCGCACACGGTGGCCTCGTGTGCACGCTCGCCGTTGCTGGCGCCCGAGGTGCAGCCCATGAAATCCGACATCTTGACCGATCTCGGCCAGCGCCTCGTGGCCGAGTCGCTGACCGATGAGGCCCTCATGGATGCGACCGCCGAGGGCCCGCACATTCGCATCTTGCCCGACGCCAACGTCGTCAAGATAGGCGGTCAGAGCGTGATCGATCGCGGGCGGGCGGCCGTGTTCCCGATCATCGACGAGATCGCCGCCAACCTCGGCCGGCACAAGATGATCCTCGGCACGGGCGCGGGCACGCGGGCGCGTCATGCCTACAGCGTCGGCATCGATCTCGACCTGCCCACCGGGGTCCTCAGCGTGCTCGGGACCTTCGTGAGCATGCAGAACGCGAGGATGCTGCACTTCTTGCTGGCCAAGCACGGCATCCCGTTCATCGAGCCGATCCAGTTCCCTCAGCTGCCGCACTACCTCGCCGAGCGCGACGCGGTCGTATTCTTCGGCATGCCGCCCTACACCTTCTGGCAGCAAAACCCCGCGGTCGGTCGGATCCCCCCGCATCGTACGGATACGGGCTCATACTTGATAAGCGAAGTGTTCGGCGCGCGATCGATGATCTATGTCAAAGACGAGGATGGCCTGTATACGGCGGATCCCAAGAAGGACAAGCACGCGACCTTCATCCCCGAGATCACCGTCGAGGAGCTGCTCGACGAGGATCTCGACGATGTCGTCGTCGAGCGGCCGGTGCTCGAGATGATGCGCCACGCTCGGCACAGTCGTTCGATCCGAGTCATCAACGGGCTGGTGCCCGGAAATCTCACCCGCGCGCTCGAGGGGGAGCCCGTGGGAACTCTTATCCACGTGGGAGGTCAGTGATGAGCGAGCCCGATCATCGTCACCATCTTCGCTCGATGCTGATGCGCGAGAGCCTGCTCGACAAGAGCCTGATGAACTCGACCGAGCGTGGGTCGCAGGTCCGACGGATGCTGCCCAAGGCCCACGTGGTCAAGGTAGGCGGCCGCTCGATCATCGACCGTGGCCGCGAGGCGGTGTTTCCCGTCGTCGATGTCTTGGGTGCTCTGCTCGATGGGGGCAACCAGCTGCTGCTGAGCACGGGCGGCGGGGCCCGAACCCGTCACGTGTTCTCGATCGGCATCGATCTAGGACTCCCGACCGGGGTGCTCGCGCAGCTGTCGATCGCCGACGCGCTCGGCAACGCCCACATCCTCGGCTCGTTGCTCGCCCCCTGGGGCGTGGTCGCGATCCCCCCAGAGATGTTTGGTCACCTGCTCCCCTTGTTCGCGCACGCGGTGCCCGGGGTGATCTTCAATGGAGATCCACCCTACTCGCTGTGGGAGCACCCACCGAGCATCGGGAGGATCCCGCCGCATCGCACCGACGCCGGCACGTTTCTCGTCGCCGAGTGCTTTGGTTGCCAGAGCCTGACCTACGTCAAGGATGTCGACGGCATCTACGAGACCGATCCGCACGACGACCCCGACGCCGCCCCCAACGCGGACCCGATCCGGGAGATCAGCGTCAGCGAGCTACGCGAGCGCGGGCTGGCCAAGCTCCCCTTCGACCGGGTGTTGCTCGATCTGCTCGACCGCGCTCGGCTCATCGACCGCTTTCAGATCGTCAACGGCCTGCATCCCGAGCGCATTGCCGCCGCCGTTCGCGGCGAGCACGTGGGGACGATCGTGCACAAGGGCTGAGCGGGCGCGGGGATGCTGACGATCGAGGCGCTCGAGTATCGATTCCCCGGCGGAGTGCAGGCGCTGGCGGGGATCGACCTCGAGCTGCTCGGTGGCGAGCTCTGTGCGCTGGTCGGGGCCAACGGCTCGGGCAAGAGCACGCTCTTGCGCCTCGCGGCGCTGACGCTCGTGCCCCAGGCGGGTCGCGTGCGGGTGTTCGGTCGTCGCTGGCGAGCGCGGTGGAAGGTGGCCGCCCGCATGGCGTGGATCCCCCAAGACGCGGGCCTCGATCCCACCATGACCGGGGCCGAGCACGTCCAGATCCAGGCGGCGCTGATGGGCCTGTCGCGGCGGATGGTCGCGGCCCGCATGTCCGAGCTCGTCGAGCCGCTGCGGCTGGGCGATGCGCTCGGGCGGCGCGTGTCGAGCTACTCTGGGGGGATGCGTCAGCGTCTGCATCTGTTGCTCGGGCTCATCCACGAGCCCGAGCTGCTGCTGCTCGACGAGCCGACCGCGGGTCTCGATCCCGAGGGGCAGGCCGAGGTCTGGGCGATGTTGGCCTCGCTCGCCCAGCGTGGGCGCGGGCTGCTGGTCGCCAGTCACGATCTCGTCGAGATCCGGGGGCGGGCCACCCGAATGATGGTGCTCGAGGCGGGCGCGGTCGTGGGCGCGGGGCCCCCCGCCGAGCTCGCCGAGGCTCAAGACGGTGGGCTGCTCGGGGCCTTCGTGAGGTTGACCGGCCGCGAGATCCGTGCGCTCGGCGATGGGGACGGTCGCGCCGGTGGTCGAGGCCGACATGATCCTCGGCGGAGGCCGCATGCCTGAGACGGGTCGTGCGCTGTGGCTGCTGTTTCGTCGCAGCTGGCTCGGGATCCTCCGCCGCCCGGTCACGCTGACCTTCAGCTTTGTGCAGCCGCTGGTCTGGATGGCCTTCTTTGGCTTCTTGTTCCAGCGCTTCACCAACGCGGGCGCGCTGGGGGATCTGGACTACCTCAGCTTCGTCGCTCCCGGGGTCAGCCTGATGACCGTGCTGCTGGGCGCCTCGCAGTCGGGGGTGCCGCTGGTCCGTGATCACCAGACCGGCTATCTCGAGCGCATGCTGTGCAGCGCGCGAGGTCCGGTGTTCATCCTCGCCGGCAAGCTCTTGGCCGACGGCTCGCGGCTGCTGGCCCAAGCGCTGGTCGTGCTGTCGCTCGGGGCGCTGCTGGGGGCCGAGCTCGACCCGTGTGCCGCGACCATGCCCCTGGCGCTGGTCGGGGTCTTGCTGCTGGCGCTCGGGCTCTCGTCGCTTTCGTGCGTGGTCGCGGCCGTGACCCGCGAGCCCGAGCCCATGGGCACCTACGTCCATTTGGTGAACATGCCGCTCTTGTTCACGAGCACGGCCCTGGTCCCCCAGCGGCACATGCCCAGCGGGCTGGCACAGATCGCCACCCACAACCCCTTGAGTCTCGTCGTCGACTACTGGCGGGCCGCGTGGCTGGGGACCGAGAGTCCGTCGGCGACCACGCTGCTCGTTCCGGCGTTGTTGTGTGCATCGGCGTTCGCGCTGGCGACGTGGACCTTGGGCAGGAGCGTGCGGCGACCATGACGGCGATCGCCTCGTTCGACGGGCAAGCCGCCGACTTCGACCGTCGCGCGGGGCTGCCCGCGCGCTGCTCGGCCTTGGTGGCCGACCGGCTCGTCGAGATCACCGGCCTGGCCTCGGGCGTAGGGAGGGACAGGGGGCGCCTGCTCGAGATCGGCGCCGGGACGGGGCAGATCGGCGCGCAGCTGCTCGCGGCCGGCATCGACTACCTCGGCCTCGATCGCTCGAGGCCGATGCTGGAGGTCTTCGCCCGGCGTCTCGCGCCGCAGCAGCACGCGCGCTTGATCGTCGCGGACGCCAATGAGCGCTGGCCGGTGCCGGCCCGCTCGCTCGCGGCCGTGTTCCTGTCCCGGGTCGTCCACCTGCTCGACCCCGTGGTCGTGTGGTCCGAGTCCCGGCGGGTGGCCGGTCCGGGAGGCTGTTGGCTGATCATCGGTCGTCGTGGTCGCGAGCGCGACAGCGTGCGCGCGGGCATGCGTCGGCAGATGCACGCGCTATTGGCCGACGAGGGGGTCGGATCCCGCAGCGGCGGTGAGCCGCACCGGATGCTGCGCGCGATGGAGTCATGGGGGGGGCAGTCGCGCTTTGCCACCGAGGTCGCGCGCTGGGCGGTGGTCCATCGACCGCGCCAGGCGCTCGAGGCCTGGCGCGGCAAGCCTGGGCTCGCGGGGGTGCAGGTCGATGACGCGCTCAAGGCCCGGGTGCTCGACCGGCTCGAAGCCTGGACATGCGAGCGCTACGGCCCACTCGATCGGGAACACCGCAGCGAGGAACACTACGCGCTGCACGGGCTACGCGTACCGGGCGGCGCCTGAGGGGGACTGCGGTGCCCTTCGTCGGGTTTTAGCCGCCGCCGCGCCGGTCGAGCACGCGGTGCAGCGCCTGCACGACCTCGGTGGGCTCGTGGCCCAGCTCCACTGGGACGTTGGCGCACGGCGCCGTAAAGCCCAGTTGCTGCTCGTGGTAGCGCGTCTTGAACTCGGTGAACTTGAGCCCGTGCGCGGTGGAGATCACGATCACTCGTTGGTGTCGCTCGATCGTCCCGGCGGCCACCAGCTTCTCCAGGCACGCCAGGGCCACCCCGGTGTGGGGGCAGTTGAACATCCCCGTGCGATCCGCCCGCGCGGCCGCGTTGGCCAGCTCGCCCTCGTCGGCCTGCTCGACGATCCCGTCGAAGCGGCCGAGCGCGGCGATCGCCTTGGGCAAGCTCACCGGGTTGCCGATCTGGATCGCCGAGGCCAGGGTCTTGCCCGCCTCGACCGGCTCGAAGTCCTCGGCGGCGATCGGTCGCCCGGCCCGCTTGGCCCGCTGGTACGCGAGGAACAGCGGGTTGGCCCGCTGAGCCTGGCAGCACACCAGCCGCGGTCGCTTGGAGCAAAGGCCCAGATCGATCATCTGATCGAAGCCCTTGGCGATCGCGCTCACGTTGCCCAGGTTGCCCCCGGGCACCAGCACCCAGTCGGGTACCTCCCAGTCGAACTGCTGCACGATCTCGATCGAGATCGTCTTTTGTCCCTCGACCCGTAGGCTGTTCATGGAGTTGGCCAGGTAGATCGTGGGATCTTCGGTCAGCCGCTGCACCACCCGCATGCAGCCGTCGAAGTCGGTGTCGAGGCTGGCTACGATCGCGCCGTTGGCCATGGGCTGCACCAGCTGGGCGGCGCTTATCTTGGCGCGGGGCAGCAGCACGATCACCGGGATCCCGGCCGCGGCCCCGTAGGCGGCCAGGGCGGCGGAGGTGTCGCCGGTGGAGGCACAGGCCACCGCGCGGATCGGCTTGCCCTCGGCTATCATCTGCTTGACGCTGCTGACGAGCACCGTCATGCCCAGATCCTTGAACGATCCGGTGTGGCTGGTGCCGCACTGCTTGATCCATAGGTCGGGCACCCCGATCTGCGAGCCGTAGCGCTCCGCCCAAAACAGGTTGGTGCCCCCTTCGAGCAACGACACGATGTTGCCGTCGGCGATGTGAGGCTGGACCCACTCTTTTTTGCCCCACACCCCGCTGCCGTAGGGCCACTGGGTCCGCAGGTAGCGTTCGTCGAACAGCCGCATCCAGGCGGCGGGGGAGCGGGCGCGCAGGGCCGCGGTGTCGTGCTGGACCTCGAGCAGGGCGCCGTTGGGCGCGCGGTAGATGACCTCGTGGAGGGGCCAGCGGCCAGGTGATCCGTCGACGGGCGAGAACCAGGCACTATACGGCATCAGACGCATGCTACACGCGCGGCGGTCGCATCCCTATACTGCCCGCCGTGATCCGCTCGGGGCTGGTGCGTCACATCAAGGAGCCACGACTGCGTCGGCGCTGGTTGACGGTCGCGGTGGTGGGCCCGCTGAGCTTCGTGCCGCTGGTGGGCACCCTGGGCTACGAGAACGGCTTCGTGCTGTCGCCGCTGGCCTCGGCCTTGGGCGTGGCGGTGGGGGTCGATGGCGTGCGGGCGTGGCGGCAGCGGGCCACGAACGGCGAGCCCGACCGGCCAGACCCGCCGGGGTCCTCGCCGCTGCGGGCCCTGGTCGCGCACGGGGCCGTCGAGCTGGGTCTCTTGGCTGCGCTGGCGGTGGGGATCCTGCTGTTGGCCCAGCTATGGCAGCGCAACTGCGATCCGTGGGGCGGGCTGGCGTTCTTCGCGATGGGGCCGGTGCTCAGCGCGTGCTTGGGCTGGGTGGCGGGTCTTTGGGGCGGGGTGCTCCGGACGCGACGGTGGGCGCAGATCGTGGTGGCCGGCCTGATTCCCGCCACGTCCACCGCCATAGGCCTGTGGCGGCTGTGGGCCGACCCGGTGATCTTCGCCTACGACCCTTTTTGGGGCTACTACTCGGGGGCGATCTACGACGAGGCGGTCTCGATCGCACAGACCTACCTGAGCTTTCGCGGCTACAACCTGCTGGCCGCCGGGGCGGGCCTGGGGCTGTGGCGGCTCTCGGTCGATCCCGTGTCCTTGCGCCTGGGTCGAGCTGCGCCCTTGCGCGCGGCCCTGCCGGGGGCGGTGGCGGTGGCGCTGGCCGGAGTGCTGGCGGGGTGGATCGGCCTGCGGGGGGCGAGCCTGGGCTTTACCGCCGACGTGCAGAGCATCACCACGGTGCTGTCGGGCGTGCGGCAGACCGAGCACTTCATCATTCATTACAACCCCCGCTCCCCGACCGCGCGCGCGATCGACATGGTGGCCGCCGACCACGAGCTGGCCTGGCATCAGCTGGCCGAGGCGATGGGGCGGGAGCCTTCGGGCCGGGTGCGCAGCTTCGTGTTCGCCAACGCGGCGCAAAAGCGGGCGCTGATGGGGGCGGGGACCGTGCAGGTGGCGGCGCCGTGGCGACAGCAGATCTACCTGGACTACCGCGGATGGCCGCACCCGGTGCTGCCCCACGAGCTGGCCCATATCTTCGGCAAGACGGTGGGGGACTCGCTGTTTGGGGTGAGCATCGACGGCGTGGTGCCCAACATCGCGCTCATCGAGGGGTTCGCCACCGCGATGGCCCCACGCGCGGCCGACCGGCTGGATCTGCACGATCAGGCCACGGTGCTCGAGCGTTTGGGCCGGCGCCCGCCATTGCGGGCGATCATGGGGCCGGCGTTCTTCACCCGATCGTCACGGGTCGCCTATACGATCGCGGGCTCGTTTTGCCGGTGGCTCATCGACACGCGAGGCTTTGAGCCCATGGCTGCCCTGTACCACAGCGGGGGGGACTTCGTGGGCGCCTACGGCGAAGAGCTCGAGCCGCTCGAGCAGCAGTGGCTCGCGTTCTTGGCGGCGCGGCCGGGGGTGACCGACGACGACGTGCAGGCGCAGGCCCAGCGGTACCGGCGACGCTCGGTGTTCCAGCGACCGTGCGCCCACCGGGCGGCGACACTGTTGCAAGACGTCGGCCGTGCGCAGGCCCGCGGGCGCTGGCAGACCGCGATCGAGGGGTTCCGTACGCTGTGTGAGATCGAGCCGGAGCGGCCGGAGCACAAGCTGGGGCTGTCCAAGAGCCTGGCGGTGGCCCAGCAATTCGACCCGGCGCTGGCCGTGCTCGAGGAGGCGATGGCGATGCCCGACCTGACGGTGACGCTGCGCGCTCGCGTGCTCGAGCAGCGCGCCGACGTGGCCCTGGCGGGAGGACAGGGGGCGGTCGCGGCCGAGGCCTTGGCACAAGCGCTGACGCTGCCGCTATCGGAGGCGCAGCGGCGGGGCCTATTGCTCAAGCAGGCCGGGGCGGTCGACCCCGAGCTCGCCCCTCTCATCGTCGCGTACTACCAGATGTTTCAGACCGACGCCGACGCGGTGGTCGGCGCGGTGCAGCGGGTGTTCGTCGCCCAGCGGATCCGCGACCGGCCCGGCTATCGGGCGCTGGGGAGCTATCTGTTGGCCCGTCAGCTGCTCAATGTGCAAGAGCCCTCGGGGGCCCGGCCGCTGCTGGAGGACGCGCTGGCCTCGGCCGACGAAGGGCACGGGTTGCTCGGGCCGGAGTTCGTTCGGGAGGCGCGGCTTTTGCTGGTCAACGCCTGCACGCAGACCGGGCGCTGGGAGCAGGCCCACGCCGTGCTCGACCAGCTCTTGGCCACCGAAGGACCGGGGGAGGGCCTGGGCAACGGGCATCGCCTCGTGATCGAGCAGTGGCGCGCTCGGGTGACGTTCTTTGCCCAGACCCTGGGTGCGAGCCCGGCCCCGAGCCCGGCTCCAACCGAGGAACGATAGAGCGATGGCGCAAGAGGATCGCGAGCGCTGGAACGCGAAGTATCGCGCGGGTTCGCACGCGTCCGAGGTGGCCTCGTCGGCGCTGGTCGAGCTGGCCGCGTGGGTGCCCGCGCAGGGGCGGGGGCTGGATGTCGCCGGCGGCATGGGGCGCAACGCGCTGTGGCTGGCGCGGCGAGGGCTGGACATGACGGTGGTCGACATCTCCGAGGTCGCGCTGGCGCGGGTCGTCGAGCGGGCAGGGCAGGCACGCCTGGATCTGAAGGTCGCGGCGATGGATCTGGAGGTCGATCCGCTGCCGTCGGGTCCGTTCTCGTTGGTGCTGTGCTGTGACTATCTGCAGCGGTCGCTGGTCTCCGCGGTGGCCGAGGTGCTCGCGGTCGGCGGGCGCTTGTTGTGGATCCATCCCCTCGAGGCCAACCTCGAGCGCCACCCCAAGCCGGGGCGCCGGCACCTGTTGTCGCCCGGCGAGGCGCGGGGGCTGGTGGAGTCGGCGGGTTTGCGGGTCGTGGTGGCCGAGGAGGGCTGGGTCGGGGAAGGAGCCGCGGCGCGGTGCCTGGCCCGGGTGGTGGGCGAGCGGGTCGACGGCGGCTAGCGCTTCGGGCTGGACGTTCGCTTGAGGGCGTGTGTACCGCGCACGGACTCCCGTTGATGTGCGCAAAAAGCGTATTTGTCGAGGGGGAAATGCGGGATCATCGCGATTGCGTCTACCAACTAGTAGGTCATAGTAGTGAGCGTGACCGAGACGCGGCAGCGGCTCTTGGACGAGACCGGACGCTTGCTGTCCGAGCGCTCGTACAACGGCTTTAGCTACGCAGATCTGTCGTCGTCGCTGGGGATCCGCAAGCCGAGCATCCACTACCACTTTCCCCGCAAGCACGACCTGGTCTCCGAGGTGATCCGTAGCTACGCCCACGGTTTCGTCGGCTGGATGCACCAGCAGGCCGATCGCTCGGGCTCAGAGCAGCTGCGCGCCTACTTCGACCTGTTCGAAGGGTTCGTACGGGAGGGTCGCGCGTGCCCTACAGCCACGCTGGTCGCCGAGTGGGGCACATTGCCCGATCCGGTGGTCGTAGAGCTGACGCGGCTGATGAACACCCAGGTCGACTGGCTGACCGGCGTGCTCGAGCGCGGGCGTGAGCGCGAGCAATTCCACTTCGAGGGCTTGGCGGCCGAGCTTGCCCGGCTGGTGGCGTCCACCGTGCAGGGCGCCATGCTCAGTGCGCGGGCGCTGGGGCTACCGGTCTACCGTCAGATCGTCGGACAGCTGTCGTCTTTGTTACGCACCGCGTCGTAGGCCGAGAGTCTGCCACCACCGGCGGCGCGATTTCGACCCATTGTTCACCACACACTGACCAACGAGTAGGTCATCTTTGGACGTCACCGTTTGGAAGGATCGAAGGAACACCCGTGCCACACCTCGTCGCTACACCGCTTTACACCGCGTTATTGGCCCTGCTGGCCCTGGTCTTGTCGGTCCGGGTGATCAAGGTCCGACAAAGTCGGAAGATCTCGCTGGGAACCGACGGCAACGAAGAGCTGACCCGCGCGGTGCGGGCGCACGCCAACCTCACCGAGCACATGCCGCTGGCGATCTTGATGATGGCCTTCCTCGAGCTCAACGACGGCCACGCGATGGCCCTGCACGCCGCCGGGATCTCGCTGGTGGTGGGTCGGCTCGTGCACGCCTGGGCGCTCCCCGCTGGGTGGGGCCAAGGGCGCGTGGCCGGGATGGCGCTGACCTTCGGGAGCTGGATCGTCCTGGCGCTGGCCAACGTGGCGACCGTGCTGCTGTGAGCGCCCGCGTCGATGCCGGAGCCTCGCGCCACATTGCCGCGGACCATTGCCGCGGACCATTGCCGCGGACCATTGCCGCGGACCAGGCCCGTGGCACGAGCGGGGCGCCCGGCACTACTCGACGCGGTGCGCGGCCAGCCAGGTCTCGACCTCGGCGAGGTCATCGTCGCGACCCTTGCCATGCTCGGCGAACCCGTCGCGGGCTTGTTGCGCCAGCGCGCAGGCGCGCGCCCGCTCGCCGTGCATGCTCCACAGGGCCCGGGCGAGCGCGAAGCGGGCTTCAGCGAGCAATGCGGGCGCCGCCGTTCCCTCGCGGACCGACAGGGCTCGCTCGGCATACTCCCGGGCGGTCGTGGGATCGTCCGTGTCGAGGGCCACGGTGGCCAGCCCGATGAGCGGGTACGCCAGGCGGGAATGGTCGGGGCCGAGCACTTCTTCGAAGATCGTCAGGGCTCTTTGGTAGTGATCCCGAGCCTGGTCATGATCCCCTTGGTGTGCAAAGGCATCGCCCAGGCTAGTGTGGCTATTGGCCACATGGGGATGGTCGGGGCCTAGCGCCGTCTCGAAGATCGCCAGAGATCTTTGGTAGTACGCTCGGGCCTGGTCGTAGTCCCCTCGGCGAACAGAGACATTGCCCAGGTTGCCCAGGCTATTGGCCAGGCGGGGGTGGTTGGGGCCCAGCGCCTCTTGCCGTATCGCCAGGGCTCGTTGGTGGTGAAGCTTGGCCTGGTCATAATCCCCCTGGGCATGAAACACGTTGCCCAGGTTGCCCAGGCTCTGGGCCTCCTCGAGCGGCTCCCTGATGCGCTGGGCCAGGGGCAGGGCTTCCATCTCGCCCCATTGCTGGCCCTCGGCATGTCGGTTGAGGTGATAGCCCACCACGAAGGTCAAGGTCACGGCCGTGTCGAGGGCGACCCGGTTGTGGTGGTGCACGACGGCCAGCGCATGGGCCTGTCGCAGATCCTGTTCCGCCTCGGCGTACTGGCCGTTGCTGTCTCGTAGCGCTCCCCGCCGGTAGAGCGCCTCGGCCCAAAGCGGCGGGTAGTCCAGCGCTTGGGCGTGCTGCACCACCGCGTCGAGGGCGTCGAGGGCGTCGGCGTAGCGGCCCGCCTCGTGCATCGCCGCGATGTCGGCCAGGCGGGCGCGCTGAGCCTGCACCGCGGTCGCTACCTGGGGATCCTCGGGCGGAGGCACCCGCTGGCCTTGCTGCTCGAGCCACCGTAGGTCGTCGCAGCGGGTCAGCGTAGGCAGGCCGGCCACGAGCTCGACGGCGTTGGTGACCACCTCGGCGTCGGCGTCGGCGAGCACGTCGACCGTGGCGCGCAGCGCCGTGCGGCGACGGTCCAGGCAGTGCATCCGCAGGCCCAGGGCCTCCTGCGATTGTTCACCGCGCACGCTGGTGGCCTCGCAGATCTCGACATACTTGCCCACCCAGTTCGCCGCATAGGCATCGAGCCGAGACTCGATGCGCGCCCACGTGTCCGGGGCAAACGAGCGCTCGGTACCCAGGATCGCGGCCCGTACCTGCTGGCGGCGGGCATCGTCCCACAGGCCGTCGAGCTGGGCCAGAGCGCCGGTGCAGCGGTCCTTGACCTGCACGTACTGTCCCAGGGCCAGCCCGGTGCCCAGCGCGACCAGTCCGGTGGTCACCCCGACCGCCATCCACCGCCGAGCATGCGGGACCACCAGCGTGCGCAGCTGGTGCAGCAGCGCGTCCATCGAGGGCCACCGCTCGACGGGACTGGCCGCCAGGCCTCGCATGAGGATGCTGCGCAGCCGGGTGGGCACGCCGCTGCCCCTGGGGATCGGCCGTAGGGCGCGATTGGTCATCGAGGTCATCAGCCCGGTCAGCGTGCCGCCCTCAAATGGGCGCTCGCCGTAGATGGCCTCATAAAGCGACACGCAAAAGCTGAACTGATCGCTGCGGGCGTCGGCCTCGCGCCCCCCGAGCTGCTCGGGCGGCATGTAGGCGGGCGTGCCCATCACCACCCCAGTCTTGGTCAAGGGCCGGGCCAAGACCGGGTCCAGCGGGGGCTGTGGTCGGTCTGGGGCTCGCATCGTCCCGCTCTTTTCGGGCGGCCGCCCAGGGGCGACCAAGGGCCGGCGGTCCTCGGTCGTGTCCCCCTCGCGGTTGGGTCTTTCATCGTCGGTGATGTCGACCTCGGTGCGGCGCGCCAGCCCGAAGTCGAGCACCCGCACGCGGCCCTGGTCGTCGATGAGCGCGTTGCTGGGCTTGAAATCGCGGTGGATGAGGCCCTGGGCATGGGCGGCGGCCAGGCCCTGGCCGGCCTGGATGAACACCTCGACGCACTGCCGCCAGGTGGGCCGCGGGGTTTGGCGGATCCACTGCCGGAGGGTTTGGCCCTGGACCAGCTCCATGGCGACGAAGGGTTGATCGTCGATCGTATCGGCCTCGAACACCTGGACGACGTTGGGGTGGGAGAGCTTGGCCATGGCCTGGGCCTCGCGCAGCAGCCGAGCGGCGTGCTCCTGGCCGAGGTCCTCGTGGAGCACCTTGATGGCGACCCGGCGATCGAGGGTGCGGTCGAAGGCCTCGAGCACGGTGCCCATGCCCCCCTGGCCCAAGGGGCCCAGTACGACGTAGCGCCCCAGCATGGGCGGACGGGCCGGCGCCCCGAACAGCGTCTGGAGCACCCGAGCCTTGACGGCCACCTCCAGGTCATCGGGTTGTTCGTCCGTGTCCGTGGGGTCGACGGCCCGGCCGGCCGGGCCGGCCCGGCCGGCGACCTTCGGCGGCGCTGGTAGAGCTGCGGTCTCGCCGAGCTCATTGGCCACTTCGCCATCGTCGTCAGTCGACCGTTCGTGCTGGCCCTGGGATGTGCCCATGTCGTTCGCTCGGCTGCGGGTTCGGTGAGTCTCGAGGTCGGTGTCGGGTTGGCCGTTTTGTGGCCGGCGTTACTCGACGGGGGGGCGGCCAGCCAGGTCTCGATCTTGGCGAGGTCATCGTCGCGACCCTTGCCATGATCGGCGACGTCGCGATCCTGCATGGGGGGGCGCGTCGGTCTGTCGAACAGTGCTCCGTGCGTGTACCTTGAGCGTACCGGATGTCGCGGAGCCGATTGCACACCGCTCGACGACGGTGGTCGATGGACCACCATGCCTGCGTGTCGGACACCTCGGAGGGCGGTGATGTCACGGGTGGTACACGCAGTGGCCTCGGGCACGGTCGTGCGCGGCGTTGATCCAACCGCGGGCGAAGGCCCGCTGCCTCTGACTCGCAACGGATCAGCGCCGCAAGTACAAGAAGTTACGCAGGCGCTGGTGCAGGTGATCGGGCACCGAGGACGAGAAGCGCAGGGTGATCCGATCGCCGTCGGGGAGCCCCCATAGCCGCGCGCCGACAGGGAGATCGAGATCGGCGATGAAGGCCGCCACCTCGCCGACGTCGTAGCCGGGCACCGCGCCTTTGATGATGACGCCCGAGATCCCGTCGCCGCGGACGGTGATGACGTAGCGGGCGCCCGAGAGCCCGCCGCGGGCGACGACGACGCCCAGGGTGACCACTCCGGCCACGATCGCGATGGCTACGATGCCGCCCATGTCCGAAGCTTTGGATCGCTCAAGGGCCGAGTGCAAGGCCCGGGCTCAGCCGGGCTCAGGGATCGACCAGACCGTCGACCTGGGGGGCGAACGCGTACCAGCGGTCGAGGGGGGCGCCGTCGGTATCGAGGCCGCCGACCAGTAGCGTCAGGCCCGAGGGCAGCACGGCGACGCTCCCTGCGGTCCCGCGGGGGCAGGCGCTGGGCTGCTCGGTGGCGGACCGATCGTCTCGTTCGATCCTCAGCCAGTGGCCGTCGCCTTGGGCATAGAGCGCGTCGCCGTCGGACAGCAGCAGGGGCTCGGTCAGCGGTCGGGGCAGCAGGTCGGGGAGCGGCTCGACCGAGAGGTCGCCGTCGCCGAGCACGATCCGCAGGCCATCGGCAGTCGGGACGCCGTTGCGCAGGCCACCGACGCACAGAAGCTGCGGTGGATCCTCGAGCCACGGCGCGCAGGCCAGGTTGATCCAAGCACCGATCGGTCCTGCCGCTTGGGCGGTGTCGGCCCGCCAGACCACGGCGAGGCTCGGGTCGTCGTCGCCGACGAGCACGGGGCGGCCGTCGAGCCACGCCCCGGTGGCCCCCGCTCGCGGGCCATCGAGGGCCGCGCCCTCGACCGGTACGAGCGCGCGGGGCTCGTCACCGAGCAGCGACAGGGTGCGTACGTCGACCGCGTCGCCGCCCCCGGCCAGCCACAGGGTCTGGCGGGTCTGGTCGACCCAGGCGGTCGCTCCGGGTCGGGGGTCGAGGTCGCCCTCGAGCACGAGCGATTGCCAGGTGTTGGTGGCCGTGTCGAAGCGCCAGGCGGCCAGCCCTTCGTTCCAGGCCACCCGTACGACGCCCCCGTCGGCCGCGTCGACCAGCAGACCGTCGTCGGCGGCGGGCCCGTCGGACAGCGACTGCGCGGCGCGCAAGGTATAGGTGTAGGCGTCGAGGAACAGGGCGCTGCCGTCGCTGGACAGCAAAAGCGCGCCCTGATCGGCGACGGGCGCGATCCGAACCGCGGCGTCGGGCTCGGCGAACTCGAAGTCCACGGGGGCCAGCGCGCCGGCGTAGGCCACCAGAACGCCCAGCCCCGTGGCGGCGCTCCCGTAGCGAAAGGGGGGAGTGCGGCCCCACGCCAGCAGGGTGTCGTTGTCGGCCAGGTACACCGACAGGGTGCGCAGCGTGGAGTCGGGCGGGACCTCGAACGACAGGCCGAAGTCCAGGCCGTCGGTGGCCACGGTGCGGGCAAAGCCCTCGGGCTCGAGGACCACGCTGACGTTGTTGGTGCGTGCCAGCTCGGTGCGGCTCTCGGGCAGCAGCAGCTGCACGTCGACGTCGGTGGTGATCGGCTGACAGCCGGCGGCTCCCCAGAAGGACAGCGCGGCGGCCAGGGCCCCCAGGGCGAGCCATGGCCGGTGACCGCGGGCCTTGACGGGGGCGCTGCCCACCACGCGATCGGTGCGCACGTAGAGCACCTCGGCGTGCAGGTTGACGGTGGTGCACACGTGGTCGGGGACGAGCCACAGCAGATCGCCTCGGGCGGGGCGCGGGCCGGACTCGACGAGGACGGGGCGGTGTTCTTCGCTGGCGGTCAGCGGGACCAGGCCGGGCTCGCCGAGCACGGCGCAGCCGGGGGCGGGGCAGTCGGGGGCCAGCGCCTTGCTGCCCGCGTCGAGCGTGACCCGGTCGTTGCCGGGGCGCGCCACCACGCGGCTGAGCACGAAGGCGGCCGGCCGCAGGCCCAGGTCGGCGGCGGCCTCGGCCGAGCGTCGATCACTGAGCACGAGGGTGCCTGGGCTGACCTGGTGATCCCACGGAGCGTGGGTCAAACCCCGGTGGGCCAGGGCGTGGGCGTAGCTGTGGGTGCCCGACGTGCAAAGCTGCTCGACTTCTCCTTGGGGCAGGGCCCGGGCCAGCGACACCAGGGCGTCATAGCCGGCGTGGGCCGGCTCGCGCGCCGACCAGGAATGGTGGCCGTCGTAGCCGTGCAAGCCCACGAGCGGCAGCCTCGGGTCGGCGGGCGGGGGATGCTCGCGCCAGTCGTCGGGGGGACGCCCCGTTCGTCGCATGCCCAGATCGACGTCGAGCCACAGATCGAAGCTTGGGGATGGTGCCGAGCCGAGGTCGGCCACCAACTCGGCGAGGTGCTCGGGCGAGTCGGCCAACAGGCCCAGGCGTGCCTTGGGGTGGGCCGCTCGCAGGGCGAGCATGGCGTGCAGCTGCGGCCGGGCGGGGGGATAGGCCAGCAGCACGTCGACCGGCTGGGGCAGGGCCCGGTCGGCGGCCGCCTCCAGTACGATCTGGACCTCGGCGGGGGTGGCGGCCTTGAAGCGATGGACGCCGGCGTCGAGCATCAGCCCCACGAGGGTCGGTTGCTTGACCGTCTTGATGTGGGGACGCCAGCGGGCGGGGTGGCCCACCCGCCGGAGCATGGCGGCCACGTTGTGCTCGACCGCGTCGAGGTCGATGATCAGGGTGGGGGTGGCCAGCCGGTCCCGCGGGTCGGCGATCGCCTGCCGAAGCTGCGCGCGGCGGGCTCGCTGGCGGTCGACGTCGGGCAGATCGGGGACGCTCATGGGGACTGGGGGGCTCATCCGATGATCATGTCCTCACGGCGCGTTCGGGGGCCGGCGGAGAACCGGGCGGGATCCCAGCGCTCGAGCATGGGGTGCGGCGTGCCGTGGGCCAGCCGCTCGGCGACGATCTTGCCGACCGCTGGGGCCATCATGAACCCGTGGCCGGTGAACCCGCAGATCTGGTAGAGCGCGGGGACGCCGGGGCTGGGGCCCACGATCGCGTCGCCGTCGGGAGAGACGTCGTAGGGGCCCGCCCACTGCCGCAGGACCCGAAGATCCGCGGCGATCGGCATCAGCCGCGTCAGCGCTCGTCCCAGGTGGGCCAAGAAGCGCCGCGAGGATCGCAGGTCGATCGCGGTCGTAGGCGTGGAGTGTGCGGGGGGGGCCGGAGGCGGTAGCGTGATGCCGGCGACGATCTCGCCCCGGGTGCTCTGCGAGAAGTAGAGGCCGGTGCACAGATCCACGACCAGGGGATCGAGGAAGGGCTTGAGCGGCTCGCTCGACATGATCTCGTGGCGGTGGGGGTGGTTGGGCAGCGCGATCCCCAAGGCGCGGTTGAGCTCGATGCTCCAGGCTCCGGTGGCGTTGAGAACCCGGGCGGCGTCCAGATGCTCGCCGGTGTCGAGCCAAAGGCGCAGACCCTCGGCGCGGATCTCCAGCCGCTGCACCGCGGTATGGGTGCGTACGGTGACCCCGCGGGCCACGGCCTGGCCGGCGTAGCCCCACACGAAGGGCCACGGGAAGACCACGCCATCTTCGGGGTTGAAGGCGGCCAGGCGCACCTGGGACACGTCGAGCTGGGGCACCCGCTCGCGAGCCTCGGCGCCGGTGAGCAGGCGCGTAGGGGCGCCGACCTCCCGGTGGAGCTCGGCGTTGCGGATCAGCCGACGCTCGCCGGCCTCGGTCCGCGCCACGAACAGGTAGCCGCCCTGGCGAAACCACAGGTTGATGCCGAGCTCTTGGGCCAGGCTCTGGCACATCCCGATGCTCTGCATCATCAAGGCCACGTTGCCCGCGTCGCCCCACTGCATGCGCAGGCCGCCCCCGTTGCGCCCCGACGCGCCCGAGACCAGGTAGCTGCGCTCGATCACCGCCACGCGCAGCGTGGAGATCCGCGACAGGTGATAGGCGGTGGACAGGCCCATGATGCCGCCCCCGATGATGGCGATGTCGACCTCGGCGGGCAGCGGCGCGTCTTTGCGGCCCATGGCGCGGGCCTTGGCCATGCCGATCACGAAGCGTCCTCCGAGGAGTCGGCGGCCGCCGCCAGGGCGCCCAGGGTCACCGGCTCGGTGGGGGGACGCGCGGTAAAGGGTTGTACGGTTCGAGGGTCGGCCAGGCCGCGGTCGATGAGCAGCGACACCAAGACGGTGACGCACTCCTTGCCCTGGCAGGGCCCGGTGCCCAGCCCGGTGTAGCGCTTGAGCTCTTCGACCTCGGTAAGGCCCAGCTCGATGGCGTGATCGAGCTCGGCCACGGTCACGTCCTCACAGCGGCACACGAAGCTTCGGCGAGGCATGGGCGTTACGCAGACGGACGGCCGGCGCGGTCGTCGGCGGCAAGCAGGGCCTCGGCGATCCGCTGGCCGTCGTCGGCCACGGCGTCGCCGGGAGCAAAGGGCAGGCCGGCCACCTCCCCGGCGGCCCAGACGGTCCAGGGCGCCGTGACACAGCGTCCTGCGTCGTCGCGCTGTACGGCGAAGCCGGCCCCGTTCCAGCGCAGATAGGCGCCGGCCTGGCGGGCCAGATCGTAGGCGGGGGCGGGCGGAGCGGCCAGCGCGACGAGCTGACACGCGCGCGGGCCATCGACCAGGCGCAGGCCCTCCACCGGGCTGCCCTCGATCTGCTCGACCTGTGCGGGATCGACGACGTCGACGCCGAGGGCCTGGCCCATCCGCTGGGCGTGGTCGCCCGGTCCCACCACCACGGTGGGGATCTTCAGTTGGGCTCGGCTGCGTCGGAGCTGGTAGAGCAGGCCGCGGGCGGCGACGACCCCGGGGCGATCGTTGTTGGGCAGGGCGATCGTGGGATCGCGGGCCCCGGTGGCCACGATCACGTGCCGGGGGATGATCGAGCGCAGCACGATCGGCTGGTCGGGGACCTGGCTCATCGCCGACCACAGCCGCTCGGCGGGGTACACCCCGAACACCCCGGTATGGTCGAGCAGGGCGGGGGGCAGGGGCCGGCCCCGGTGGGCCGAAAGTCCCTCGCGATCGAATCGGTCGACCCACAGCACCTGCCGCCCGGAGTCGACCAGCCGCGCGTAGGCGGCGGCGCCGGCCGCTCCGGCGCCCACCACCAGTACGTCGGGGCGATGGACGCGATGGACGGCGGGCTGGTCGGGGACGGCGTCGGGCAAGGTGCCCAGCCCGGTGAGGGTGCGGGCCACGCCCTGCATCATGCGGTTGACCACCCGTGGCTTGACCATGAAGTGGTGGTGGTCGAGCGGGCCCCGCATCATGGCGTCGATGAGGGCCGAGGGATCGAGGCCAGGGGTGAGGCGATTTTGGGGGAGCACCTGCATCCCGGGGCGCGCGACGGTGAGGCACGCGCGGCGGTTGGGCCGGCCGTCGATCCGCACCAGACAGGTGCCGCAATCGCCCCGCAGGCAAAAGGCCCCGCGGGGGCGCCGATACTTGGCGCTGCGGCTGGTCTCGAGCACGCCGGCGTCGAGCAGGGCCAGGCTCACCGTGTCGCCGTGGCGGGCGGGGATCAGGCGGTGGCGATCCCAGCGCAGGGAGACCTCGGGGCGGTCGCCGTCGCGGACCAGCCGGGCACCGGGATCGCGCATCGTCTGTTCGTCGTACACCGGGGCGCCGCGGGTCTCAAGCGGGAGGTGACCGGGCCGGAGCGCTCGGACGGGGCCCAAAGATGGCCGTGCCCACGCGGACGAGGGTGGCGCCTTCCTCGATCGCGACGTCGAAGTCGGCGCTCATGCCCATCGACAGCTCGTCGAGCGCCACATGAGGGCGGCCGGGGCGGGCGTGCTGCTGGGCCAATCGGCGTAGGGCGGCGAAGTGAGTGCGGGTGTGCTCGGGAGGGCCGGCGGGCGGGATCAGCATCAGGCCGCGACAGCGCACGTGCGACAGTGCGGCGAAGCGGTCGAGCAGATCGGGTAAGGCGCCGGGGGCGACGCCGGCCTTGCCCGCTTCGTCGGCGACGTTGACCTGGACCAGCACGTCCTGCACGCGATCGTGCGCGAGGGCCTGACGCTGTAAGGGGGGCAGCAGGGCGGCCCGGTCGACCGAGTGCACCAACGCACACCCCACGACGAGCTTGACCTTGTTGCGTTGCAGCGCGCCGATATAGTGCCAGCGCCAGGGTGCATCGGGGCGGGCGCCGGCCTTGTCGCGCAATTCCTGGGCGTAGTTCTCGCCAAAGTCGTCCAGGCCGGCGGCGGCAGCGGTTTCGATCGCGGCCAGGGGGTGGCGCTTGCTGACGCCGACCAGGCGGACGGCGGGACCGGGGCCCCGACGGGCGATCGCGGCGTCGACCTGGGCCCGCACGGCGGCGAGGCGGGCGGCGATGTCGTCGCTCTCGTCGTTCTCGTCGTTCATGGGGCGGCCGGCCTCGCGTGGCCGGCCGGTCGCCGCAGGGCCTGGAGGACCTGGGCCAGCGGCAGGCCGACTACGTTGGTGTACGAGCCCTCGAGCCGCAGCACGAGCCCGGCCGCGTGGCCCTGGATCCCGTAGCCGCCCGCCTTGTCGGACCACTCGTCGGTGTCGAGGTAGGCGTCGAGCTCGTCCTCGTCGAGCGCGCGCATCCATACCCGGGTGGTCTCGTGGGCCAGCAGCACCGGGGCGCGCGGTCGAGCGAGGGCCCAGGCGGTGGTCACGAAGTGATCGCCGCCCGACAGCTGCTGCAAGACCTGGCGAGCGTGGGCGCGGTCGCGGGGCTTGCCCAGGGGAGCGGCGGTGGTCGCTCGCCATACCACGGTGTCGGCGGTCAACACGGGGGCGGTGGCGGCAGGGTGCAGGTCGGTTGCGGAGGGGGCGAGCCCGCCGTCGAGGGCGGCGTCGAGCTTGGCGCGGGCCAGGCGTCGAGCGAGGGCCACCGCGGCTTCGTGGGGCAACGGAGTCTCGTCGCAGTCGACGGGACGCGCGTGCACCCGCAGGCCCGCCGAGCGCAGCAGCGCGAGCCGGCGCGGTGAGCCCGAGGCGAGCACGAGGTCGAGCACGCCCGAAGGGTGGCGGCTGTGGGCTGAACACGCAAGCGGGGTTGCGCTCGGCCCGATTCGGGCGATCCTCTGACCGATGCGTGACTCGACGCGATCGATCGTTTCCACTGTATCTACGGCGGTGTCTACGGCCGCCTCGGCCTTCGGTCGCCTCGGCCGTCGGGGCCCGGTGCTCGGCGTGTACGCCTTGGCGGTGGTGTTGGTCCCGTTCGGATCCTCGCTGCGGGATCCCGACGGCGGGGTAAAGGCCGAACGATCGCGGTCTTCGATGATCGCGCGGCCGCTTCGAGTGTCCGAGCGGGTCGAGGGGCCGACCGAGGACGCCGTCGACGATGCGAGCGGAGGTCGGTTGGGGGACGCGGCCTCCGCTCCGCCCGAGCGCCTGCGGATCCTGTCGGGCGTGTGGTCACGCTACGAGCCGGGTGGGCACGGCGAGCGGGTGCGCTTCTACTACTTCCACGGCGACGGCACGGGGCTCTATCGCTACGGTCGGGTCGGCCTGACCAACACCCACAGCTTCGACTACGATCTCGACGGCGATCGCCTGATCCTCGAGTTTCGCAAGACCGCCGAGCACCACGAGGTCCCGTTCACCCTCGAGCCTGGCCCCGCAGATGAGCGCGACTGGTTGGTGCTCCATGACGATCCGCGCGAGCGGGGGAGCACCCGGTACTTCCGAGAGTCCGAGCGGACCGTACGGACCGTGCGGACGTGGGCCGAAGCGGAGGCGACGCTCGGTCCGGCGCCGGCCGGGCACATGTGGATCGACCTTCGTCCCTATGCCACGGGAGGTCGAGGCTTTTTGATGTATCAACTACGCCCCGCGGGGATCGACGGGCGGGGCGTGGGGTGGTTCCACCGCGGAGACTTCAACGACTGGAGCACCGAGGCGATGACCTACCGGATCATCGGGGATCGGCTCGAGCTTCATTTCTCGCTGGCCGACGAGCGAGAGACTTCGGCGTTCACCGTCGTTACCGACGCCGAAGGTACCCGCTGGCTCGAGCTGGCCGACGATCCGCGCGACTTTTGGCATGCGCACCGCTACGCGGACATGGGCCCGTCGTTTGGGGCTGCGCTCGCTCCGTGGGCGTGGGAATCGACCGGCCGCGTGGGTGCTCGGGCCCCGTAACCGAGGGGAGAGATCTGGTGTTCAGCGCTTGTGCGCGGGATCGTCGCGAAGGGCGTCGTCGTTGACGGGAATGATCTCCGGAACGAGCTGACCGTCGGCGGTCATCTTCAGCCGGAATCGAGCGCTCGTAGAGGGGAGGTCGTCCTCTTCGGATGCTCGCTTGTCATCGACGACGGACACTGACTTCGTGGACATCTCGATCGGGGTAGCACGGATCCCGAGGATCCGCCCGTTTTTGCCCCATCACTGGATCGAGTCTCCGAGGTCGTGGTCGTCGACCGAGGGGGCGTTATGCAAGCACGACGCCACGCTCGGTCGTCATGGGACGAGGACGGGGTCCCCGTGGATCCGTTCACTTAGCGGTCGATCGGGCTAGAGGCGTACCGAGTAGAGTGTGCCCATCCGTGTCGCCGAGAACCGGGGAAACTTGGTGTGTCGCAGGGCAGCGGCCACGCAGCGTCCGAGCGAGGTCCCGGCGTACTCACCCAACGCGGCGGACGAGATCACGGTGCCGGTTTTGCCTTCGATCGACAGCTTGACCTGGACCTTGGCGCCGGGGTTGGTCCCGTGTTCGGGTCCGCACCGCCGAGCATCGGCCTTGGTGGTCGCCAGCGCCGCCTTGAGCTGGTGCGTCGAGAGCTTGGACGGCAGCGGCTCGGGCGCGGATCGGTCACCGGGTGGGGACGTTCGCTTGGGGGTGCCGCTTGGGGTGCAGCGGGCCGGGTCGAGCACGCATTCGACGGGGATCGACGTCGAGCCCGAGTTTTGGGGGGTGTTCGAGGAGGGAGCATCCTTACCAGTCGAACGTTGGGTGGAGCGCTTGGAGGTCTTGGCTTTGGCCTTGGTCTTGGTCTTGGTCTTGGTCTTGGTCTTGGCCTTGGCCGTGGCGTCCGGATCTGCATCCGGCGTGGGCTCGGCGGCGGTGGTCTTGGTCTCGGCCTTGGCCCGGTGTTTCGGCGCGCGCTCGTGCTCGTTACGGCCCACCGTGGTCATCACCGGTGCCGCCTCGGCCTCTTGCATCGACAGCTGGCGGTCGATGGTGACCGGGCGCTCGACGACGATGGTGGGCGAGGGCTGGACGACGGCGACCATGCCCACCATGGCCAAGGTCAGGCCGAGGGCGGCGCCCATGGCCCCCAGGATCCACGGACGACGGTTCGATGAAGGGGGCGGGGCAGGTCGCGGGGTCGGTGGAGGAGTGCTGGTGAGGCCGGCACTGACTAGCGACAGCGGGAGCGGCTCCGCCCGGAGGTTGGCGATGTCGATGAGGCCCGATGATCCGTAGTTGTCGAGCGACAGGGCGAGCCGGGCCGGGGTGTTGGTTGCCGAGGTGTTGGTTGCCGAGGTGTCGGTTGCCGAGGTGTTGGTTGCCGAGGCGTTGGTTTGCGATGACATGGTGAGACTCCAAAGTGGCGTATGGGCTCCGGTGGTTGTGGTGGTTCGGAGCGTGTCCGCTCGTGGATTTCGACGTGATCCGGCGCAACGTTGTTCGCCGTTGTTCGCCGTTGTGCGGGTCTGCGGCGAGGTCTCGACGACAAATCGCCGCCCACCCGGGTGCGACAGGGGGATCGGGCCCCCGGTCGCTGACCGACCGACACGGGGATGCCCCCGGGTCGTCGCCCGGGTAGGAGGCGGAGCTCGGTGCGTGTGGGGGGTACCTGCAACCGGTGGCCCGGATCTCACGGTTCGCCGCGAATACGGGCGCTCGCCGCTCGGGGTGGTACGCTAGCGGGTATGACCCTTGGCCTGCGTTTTTGGGGGACGAGCATCGTCGTGGCCGGTGCGGCCATCGGGGGCTGCCGCGTCGATCCAGGGGGGGGAAGCATGGGCTTTACGACCCCCTGCTACGAGCTCCAGGGCGATCTGACGTGTGAGTCGCTCTACAGCAGCCGGCCCTACTGCAGCGCGTGTACCGACGAGTTGCAGGGGTGTGTGACAATCCCCCCCGTTGCGTCCTGTCGGCCGGCGCTCGGCTCGACCACCGCCCCGCCAGACGATATGGACGAAAGTTCCACCGGGGGCAGCAGCACCGGCGGCAACGAGACCACGGTGGCGCTGGACGACACCGGCAGCAGCACGGGCGAGCCGCCGTGTCAAGCCGAAGGCGAGCTCGATCCCGAGTGCATGGAGCTCGATGCCGCGCGGCCGTTTTGCATCGACACGGTCTGTGTCGGCTGTGAAGCGGCGGGGGGCGATACGTTCTGCGGCGAGCGTGACGAGCTCGCCCCGGCTTGCGATCTCGCGCTGGGCACCTGCGTGGCCTGCGGAGAGGTGGAGACCGCGGTCTGCGGCGACGCCACCCCGGTCTGTGACGCATCGGGGGCATGCACGTCCTGCACGGCCCACGACCAGTGCCCCGAGACGGCCTGCCACCTGGGCGCGGATGATCCACTCGTGGGGCACTGCTTTGCCCCCGAGGAGGCGATCTGGATCGACGGTATGGCCCCATGTCCCGGCCTGGGCACCCCCCAGCAGCCCGCGTGCAGCCTGCAAGACACGGTGGCGACGCTGATGCCGGGCGATGTCCGCGTGCTGCGGGTCGCGGCGGGCACCTATCCCGAGCGGGCGTCCTTCTCGGGCCCGATGACGGTCGCGATCATCGGCACGGGGCAGCCCCAGATCACCGGCCATCCGGGTCAGCAGGCCACGACGATGTCGTTCGACGACGGGGTCACCGCCTACGTGGACGGCGTGCACCTGGTGGGCAATACCCGGACCCACGGCATGATGTGCAACTCCAGCACGTTGTACATCGAGGACACCCAGGTGCGCGACAACGAGGGGTGGGCCATGCAGGGCTTCGAGCCTTGCACGACGGACGTGCGGCGCTCGGTGTTCGTGGGCAATGAAGACGGAGGCCTGAGGATCGCCGGCGGATCGATGACGATGGCCAACAGCACGGTGGCCCTCAACGGGATCGGGGGCAACGCCACCGGGTTGCGTCTAGAGAACGCGCAGGTGCAGATCCTGTACAGCACGATCGCGGGCAACGATGGGTCCGGCGCCGACAGCATCGAGTGCACCGGGTCTACGGGGACGCTGCGCAACAACATCATCACCGGACACGATGCGCCGTCGATCGAGCTGGAGTGCTTCCCGCTGACCATGGAGCACAACGCCATGGACGCGGCGAACTTCGCGTCGGGGACGAATGTCGAGGTCGTTCCGTACAATCAGATCTACTTCAACAACCCCGAGGCCGGTGACTTCACCCTCTCGGCGCCGCCGCTGACGCCCTTTGGCGGGGTGGCGCTGTGGGTGGATGGCGATCCCGAGCGGGACGCCGACGGCACGGCGCGACCCACCGACGGAAGCCTGGGGTACGCGGGCGTCGACGAGCCCTAGCCGCTTGTGCTGGTCGCTTGCGCCGGCTCGTGGCGCGATCGTGCTGCTAGCCTGCGGCTGGCGATGCGGTCCACCGAGTTTCAATCCATTGAGTTCTACTATGACGTGGTGTGCCCCTACGCCTATCTGGCGTCGACGCAGGTCGAGGCCATGGCGCAGCGGTGTGGCGCGACCGTGCAATGGAGACCGATCCTGCTGGGAGGTCTGTTGCGCGAGGTGGGAGCGGCGCTCGACCCCAACCAGGCGATGAGCCCCGCCAAGCGGGCGCTGCTGCGAAAAGAGCGGGCGTACTGGGCGGCGCTCTATGGGGTGCCGCTGCGCGAGCCGGCCGAGCACCCGCGCCGCACGGTCGACGCGATGCGGCTTACGCTGGCGGTCGAGGACGGCCCGACCCGCGCGGCGCTCTCCAAGGCGCTGTTCGAGGCGTACTGGGTCGAAGGACGGGATGTCTCGGATCCGGCGGTCCTGGCTGATCTGGCGGTCGGGCACGGGCTGGCGGCCGATGCATTCGAAGATCCTCGCGTGCGTGACCGACTGCGCGAGAGCACGCGGGCGGCCCAGGAGGCCGGGATGTTCGGCGTGCCGAGCTTCGTGGCCGATGGCCGGGTGTGGTGGGGGCAGGACCGCATGCCGCTGCTCGAGCGCGCGATGGGCCGCGAGCCGCCGCCGCTCCATGCGCTCAGGGATGGGCCTCGGCCAACGCGATTGACGATCGTGCACGACTTTGCCAGCCCGTTCAGCTACCTGGCGTCGACCCAGATCGAGCGGATCGCCCGGTCCCGGGGCGTGACGGTGGAGTGGGTGCCGATCCTGCTGGGGGGTCTGTTTCGCTCGCTGGGAACGCCCCAGGTCCCGCTGCTGGAGATGAACGCGGCCAAGCGCGACTACACCCGGCGCGATCTGGACGATTGGGCCCAGCACTGGGGCGTACCCTTTGGCTTTCCCGAGACCTTTCCGTTACGCAGCGTGCTTCCGTTGCGCGTGGCGCTGGTCGAGCCCGCTGCAACCCCTGCGATCTATCGGGCGATCTGGGTCGAAGGGGCATCGGTCAGCGAGCCCGAGGGGCTGGCGCCGGTCTTGACGGCGGCCGGCCTGCCAGCGGCGTCGTTGCTGGCGCAGGCGCAGGAGATCCCGGTCAAGGAGCGCTTGCGTGCCAATACCGAGCAGGCCCAAGCCGCTGGTGTGATCGGCGTGCCCACATTCAGCATCGAGCGCGATGGCCGGTCGATCTTGCTATGGGGGCAAGATCGGCTGGACATGGTGGCGGCGATCCTCGACGGCTGGTGTCCCCCCAATGTTGCTTGACCCCCCCGCCAGGGGGCGGTCATGGTCCGGTCATGGAATCCACGATTCCCCAGCTGCCCGCGCGCGAAGGTTATGATCGATGGGCGCCGGTCTACGACACCTACGACAACCCGTTGGTGGCGTTGGAAGGGCCGGTGGTGCATCGGCTGGTCGGGATCCCGCGCGGCCTGCGGGTGGCCGATGTGGGCTGCGGCACGGGTCGTCACGCCCTACGCCTCGCCGCGGCCGGCGCGGAGGTGACGGGGGTGGACTTCTCGCGCGGCATGCTGGACGCACTGCGGGCCAAGGAACCCCCGCCGTCGCTCCGCCTGGTGGAGCATGATCTCGATCGTGGGATCCCGCTGCCGGCGGATGCGTTCGACGTGGTGCTGTGCTGCCTGGTGGTGGAGCACCTGGACAGCCCGACGCCGATGTTGGCCGAGATGGCGCGGATCGGCCGGCCGGGGGCGCGGATCGTGGTCACCGATCTCCATCCGCACTGGACGCATCGGGGGCTGCACGCCCGCTTCCGGGAGGCCGAGGGGGCGACCAAGCTACAAATCGAAGGGCAGGCCCACCGGATCTCCGACTACGTGATGGCGGGGATCCGGGCGGGGCTGCGCTTGGAGGAGATCGGGGAGCATGTGGTCGACGAGCAGATCGCACAGCGATCGGTCAGCGCGCGCAAGTACGTGGGCGAGCCCTTCTTGCTGACGCTGTGCTGGCGGGTTCCCGGGTAGGCAGGGCCACGGGCGATCCCACGGGGGTGGGCCCACGGGGGTGGGTCATCGTCGACCAGTGGCGGTCGGCGGGATGACGCGCGATGCTTGCCGGGCCCATGGCCATGGCCACCCCCGATCCGGGCGAGGCTCCGGAGACCCTGACCGGCGTGGTCGAGCGCGTGGTCTATCACGACGCGCGCACCCGCTACACGGTGGTGCGGATGCGGGTGCCGGGGTACGACACGCTGGTCACCGCGGTCGGTCGCACGCCGGGCCTGGAGTCGGGGGCGGAGGTCACGGCGACCGGGCTGTGGGACGTGCACCCGACCCATGGGCGCCAGTTCTCGTTTGGGTCGATGCACGTGGCGGTGCCGACCTCGCGGGGGGGGATCGAGCGCCGGCTGATGCGCTACCCGGGGGTCAAGGACGTCATGGCGGCGCGGATCGTGGCGCGCTTTGGCATGGACACGCTGGAGATCCTCGACAAGCAGCCCCGACGCCTGCTGGAGGTGGAGGGGATCGGCGCGCGCACGTTGGAGCGGATCCTCGAGCATCACGCCACCACCCACGGCCCGGTGGCCAAGCTCGAGGGGCAGCTGCTCGAGCTGGAGCTGCCGCCCTACCTCGCGGAGGCGATCTACGAGCGCTACGGCGAAGAGGGCCTGGGCATGCTGCAAACGCGGCCCTACCGGCTGGCCCGTGAGGTGCGGGGGATCGGGTTCTCCACCGCCGATCGGATCGCGCGGGGGCTGGGCTTGGCCCCCGACAGCGACGAGCGCCTCGAGGCGGGGCTCTTGCACGTGCTGGAGCAGGCGCAGTCCGAGGGGCACTGCGCGGTGCCCATCGAGGGGCTGGTGTCTCGGGCGGTTCGGGCGCTGGGGGTCTCGGAGGGGATGGTGCGGGCGGCGGGGGAGCGCCTGGTCACGACCGCGGAGCTCTCGCTCGAGGAGGGGCGCGACGGGACGGCGCTGTGCTTTCCCGCGTCGATGGTGACCGCCGAGCGCGACGTGGCCGAGCAGCTGGCCCGGCTGGCGCGCTGCGATCGCGACGTGTGGGAGGTGCCGGCGCTGCCCGAGCACCTCAGCCCCGGGCAGCGGGCGGCGGTGGAGGCGATGGCGGGCGCCGGGGTGCTGGTGCTGACCGGGGGCCCGGGCACGGGCAAGAGCACCGTGGTGCACGAGATCCTCCGGCTTTGTCGGGCCGCCGACACCGAGGTGATGCTGGCCGCGCCCACGGGGCGGGCGGCCAAGCGCCTGGAGCAGACCACGGGGCACGCGGCCAGCACGATCCACCGCCTGCTCGAGTTCCAGCCCGAGAACGGCCGCTTCGCCCACGGGGCCGGCAACCCGCTGCCCGCGGGGCTGCTCGTGGTCGACGAGAGCTCGATGCTCGACATCCACCTCGCGCAGCAGCTGACCGACGCGCTGACGACCGACCATCGACTGCTGCTGGTGGGGGACGCCGATCAGCTGCCCTCGGTGGGGCCGGGCAACGTGCTGCGCGACGTGATGGCGGTGGCCCAGTCGCCCAGCTCGCCGATCGCCCTGGTGCGCCTGCAGGAGGTGTTTCGCCAGGAGGAGGGGTCGTCGATCGTGACCAACGCCCACCGGATCCTGGCCGGGGAGCGCCCGCAGGCCGATCCGCGGGGGGGGCAGGGCGAGTTCTATGTGGTGGCCACCCGCGATCCCGAGCGCGTGCACGAAAAAGTCGTGACGATGGCGACCGAGCGGATCCCCCAGGTCTATGGCCTCGATCCGATCACGGACGTGCAGGTGCTCTGCCCCATGCACAAGGGGCGGGCGGGCACCGAGGCGTTCAACCGCACTCTACAAGCTCATCATGGGGCCGGGCGCAAGGCGCTGGAATATCGCGCGGGGGGTCGGGGCACGGTGCGTCGGTTCATGGTGGGCGACCGGGTGATGCAGACCCGCAACGACTACCAAAAAGGGGTCTACAACGGAGACGTGGGCACGGTGCTCACCCTCGACCTGGAGGAGGATGCGATCGAGGTGCAAATCGACGGGGCCAAGCACCGCTACGAGGGCAAGGAGCTGATGGCCCTGCAGCTGGCCTACGCGATGTCGATCCACAAGAGCCAGGGCAGCGAATTCTCGGCGGTGATCATCCCGCTGCTGACCGAGCACCACGTGATGCTGCGGCGCAACCTGCTCTATACGGCGGTCACCCGGGCGCGCTCGCTGTGCATCCTGGTCGGCGATCCTCGCGCGATCGATCGCGCGGTGCGGCAGGTCGACGCGGCGCGGCGGCATACGGGCCTGGCCGGACGGCTGGAGCGTGCGCTGATGGATCCGCGCCTACGCATGGTGCTCGACAGCGGGCCGGGGGACGAGCCCGAGGGCAGCAGGATGCACGAGGACCCGAACGAGGACCCGAACGAGGACCCGGGTCCCGACGGCGAGCATCTATGCCGATCGGTTGCCCACGACGAGCCACCACCGGGTGAGGGGCCGGGGGATCCGCCAGCCTGGTTTCTGGAGGCGATGGCCGAGGTGGCCCAGCCACCCTGGCTGGATCCAGATGAGGTGGATTGACGGCCCGACCGCCCTTCGTGGTACCAAGGAGTCATGTCCGGCCATAGCAAGTGGTCCACCATCAAGCGCAAGAAGGGGGCTGCGGACGCCGCTCGGGGCAAGGTCTTCACCAAGATCGCCCGCGACATCCAGGTGGCGGCGCGGGCGGGGGGCGGCGATCCGGCCGGTAATTCCGCGCTGCGGCTGGCCCTTTTGGCGGCCAAGGCGGCCAACATGCCCAAGGACAACCAAGAGCGGGCCATCAAGAAGGGCCTGGGCGAGCTGGGGGGCGATCAGATCGAAGAGATCGTCTACGAGGGGCGCGGCCCGCAGGGCTCGTCGTTCATCATCGAGTGCATGACCGACAACCGCAACCGCACGGTGGCCGAGGTGCGGCACATCTTCTCCAAGGGGGGCGGCGAGCTGGGCTCGGACGGCTCGGTCGGCTGGATGTTCGATCGCTTGGGCGTGGTGGTGGTGCCCAAGGCCACGATCGACGAGGACGCGCTGACCGAGCGGGTGCTGGAGCTCGGGGCCGAGGACGTGCGCGACGCCGACGAGGACTGGGTGGTGCTGTGCGAGCCGACGGCGTTCGCCGAGGTCTGCGCGGGGCTCGAGGATCTGTCGCCGTCGTCGGCGCAGGTCCAGTACCTGGTCAAGCCCGACTACGTGCTGGCCCTCGAGGGCGAGGAGGCGGAGCAGGTGGCCAAGTTCTGGGCCAAGCTCGACGCGCTCGACGACGTGCAAGCCGTATTCACCACGGTGGAGCTGCCCGACGCGGTGATGGAGGCGCACGGGCCTTGACCCGGATCCTCGGCATCGACCCGGGCACGCGCACGGTGGGCTACGGGGTGATCGACCGCGTTGGCGAGGGTCACGACCTGCGCTTTGGGTACGTGGAGTGCGGGCTGGTGCGGGCGCCGACGGGGCAGCCGATGATGACCCGCCTGCACGTGATCGGGACCACGCTGGCCGAGATCATCGAGGAGTACCGACCCGACCAGGTCGCGCTGGAGATGGCGTTTCACGGGCGCAACGCGGCGTCGGCCCTCAAGCTGGGCCAGGCGCGGGGGGCCATCATGTTGGTGGTGGCTGGCGCCGGGCTTTCGCTGCACGAGTATGCGCCGGCTCAGATCAAGCAGGTGGTGGCGGGGCACGGGCGCGCGACCAAGGAGCAGATCCAACAGCGGGTGCGATTGCTGCTGGGCTTGCGGCGCGAGCCCGCCGCCGATGCGGCCGATGCCCTGGCGATCGCGCTGTGCCACGGCACGCAGGATCCGGGGCGGCCGCACCCCCAGGGGCAGCCCCAGCCAGAGCCGGACGGGCAGGTCGATGCCCAGTCGGACGGGCAGCCCGACCCCTCGTCCAAGGGGCAGCCACTGATGCCGGCGCAGGTGCAGACGTGATCGGGTGGCTTCGCGGCATCGTGCGGGTGCGTGACGCCATGCGCGGTGAGGTGGTGCTCGATGTCGGCGGAGTGGGCTACGCGGTGACCGTGTCGTGGCAGACCTTGGGGGCCGTGCCCGAGCCCGGCGAGCCTTGCGAGCTGTGGGTGCACACCCACGTGCGCGAGGAGGCGCTGAGCTTGTTCGGCTTTGCGACCCCGGCCGAGCGCGACGTGTTCCGCATGCTCACCGGGGTGCCCCAGGTGGGGCCCAAGCTGGCGGTGGCGGTGCTGGGGGGCTTTCCCCTGGCCGATCTCTTGGGGGCGATCGCGGGGGCCGAGGGGGCGACGCTGCAGCGGATCCCGGGGGTCGGCAAGCGGACGGCGGAGCGGATCGTCCTCGATCTCAAGGACAAGGTGGCCGCGGTCCTCGAAGGGCTCGGAGAGCCGTCGGCTGCGCCCGCGGCGGCGCCGTCGGACGTCGATGCGCGGCGCGAGGAAGCGCGCCTGGTGCTGGTCAACCTGGGGTGGAAGGCCAAGGCGGTCGATGCCGCGCTCGACACGGCGTGCGCGGAGGCGGGCGACGGGGCGGGCGACGGGGCGGGCGATGGAGCGGGCGACGGATCGCTGGACGGGCTCGTCCGCCGCGCGCTGGCCCAGCTGATGGCCCGCTGAAGCGACGCGGGGCGTCCGATCGGGCGGGCGTGGTCGGTGGTCGCGGTGGACCGCGAGCGGGACCGAGCACGCAGCCTGCGGGGATCGCGAGAGCTTCGTGCGATCGAAGGGGCCGCCTGACTTTGCGTCGCGCGGGGCCGGCGACTAACGTTTGGTCCGTGGTCCCCCCTGCGGCTGCGTCCAACGCCAATGAGGCCTCGCCCAAGCGCGTGGGGCCTGGAGACCGCGTGGGCGCTGGGGGTCGCTACGAGTTGCTGACCCGGATCGGCTCGGGCGGGATGGGGGCGGTGTACCGGGCACGCGATCACAAGCTGGGCTGTGAGCGGGCAGTCAAGGTGCTCGACGCCAAGTACACGACGATCCCCGCGTTCGTCGAACGCTTCCGCCTTGAGGCGATGTCGGCCTCACGGATCACCCACCCCAACATCGTGTCGGTGGTCGATGTCGCCGAGGAGGGCGAGCGGCCCGTGTTCTTGGTGATGGAGCTGCTCGAGGGCAAGACGATCTCCAAGCTGGTGCGCGGCCAGGGGCGCTTGCCGTGGTCGGAGGCCCGGCGCTACGTCGAGCAGATCGCGGCTGGGCTCGGGGCGGCCCACGCCCAGGGGGTGGTGCATCGGGATGTCAAGCCGGGCAATTGCCTCGTGCTGGCCGACGGCCAGGTCAAGGTGCTCGACTTCGGGATCGCCAAGGTCACCGATATGCCGGCCGAGGTGGTGGCTCTGACCGCGGCCGGCGAGATCATCGGGACGTGCAGCTACATGGCCCCCGAGCAGATCCGGGGTCAGGTCGACAAGCGATCGGATATCTACGCCCTGGGGGTGCTGACCTTCCGCATGCTCACCGGCCAGGTGCCCTTCTCCTACTCGGAGCAAGACAAGGTGCTCTTGGCCCACCTGACCGAGCCGCCGCCGCCGCCCAGCGCTCGGGTCGCCGGGATCCCGAGCGCGGTCGACACCCTGGTGCTGCGGATGCTCGCCAAGCAGCCGCACCAGCGCTTCTCCAGCATGGAGGAGCTTCGGGAGGCGCTGGCTGCCATTGCGCCCGAGGACGGTCCGGTGGCCCACGCGGCCACCACACCGCCGTCTTCGTCGGAGGCTTCATCGGAGGCTTCGTCGGAGGCTTCGTCGGGTGCTTCGTCAGGTGCTTCGTCGGGGGTCGCGGTCGCGTCCTTCGACGATGCGCCCACGCGGGCGGTGATGGCCGACGAGAGCTCCGCGCTTCGTCTCGAGCCCGGTCAGGGGCAGCCGACGATCCACACGGCGCCCGCAGGCTCGGGGACGCTGGCCGAGCTCGAGGGCAAGTCGCCGTCGTCCTCGCAGTCGAGCCGGCTGACGGTGGCGGACGTCAAGAAGCCGGCGGCGGGTTCCACGGGAGCATCGGGGGCGGTGGCCGGTCCCGTGGGTGCTTCGGGGACGGTGGTTCTGGATCAGGAGGCGGGAGGCGGGACGTCGGGGCCCTCGGACGCCGGCCCGGTCGTGCCGACCATGGTGCTCGATGAAGGGGAGGCGGTTCCCGAGCGTGGGGGTACGGTGGTGGTGGATGGACCGCCTGCGCCGCCTCGACGGGTGGCCACCGAGGTTGCCCCGAAGCCGCGCAAGCTGGGTGAGCTGCCTTCGTCGGAGCCGCCGGCGCGGAAGACTCGGATCGCGACGCCGGAGGATGCGAGCCGCGACGGCATGGTGCGCGGGGCCCTGGCCGCGGCGGGGGGCGTGGGCCTGGCCATCGCGGTGGTGGTGGCGTGGGGTCTTTGGGCGAGCCGTGAGGGCACGCCCTCGCCTCGGCCGTCCGTAGAGGCGGTCCCGCCGGCGACCGAGGCCACGGTGACGGTGGAGGACTCCGTGGCCGGCTCTGTGGTGGAGTCGGAACGACCGTCAGCGTCGGAGGTCTCGACCGCCGGCGCCACGAACTCCGGCGAGACCGAGCACGATGGTCCTAAGACCGAACCGATCGCGCCATCGCAGACCTCACCCGAGCCGAAGCCGCCGAGCTCGTCCGAGGTGAAGCCGACGTCCAAGCCCGATCCCAAGTCCGATCCCAAGCCCGACGAGCGTCGCGCCAATCCGCGGGGGTCCCGGCCCAAGAAGCCCCGCGGGACCAAGCCAGACGCGAAGTCGGAGCCCGACCCCAAGACCGAGCCCGACCCGCAGACCAAGCCCGACCCGCAGACCAAGCCCGACCCGCAGACCAAGCCCGACCCGCAGACCAAGCCCGACCCGCAGGACAAGCCCGACCATAAGTCGGGGGATCTTCGTGATCCGTTCTGATTCGAGGTCTGCTCCGAGGTCTGATCCGAGGCCGAACTCGAAGCGTGGAGCGTCGGCGCCGGGACGCGGTCAGCTTGCTTCGCCGACGCGGCGAACCGCATCGATGAGATCGCCCACGGTGAGCGTGCTGGGCACGCCCTGGGTGGTCAGGCTGTTCCACAGCGGCAGCAGGCTCTGCCCGCGGTCGGCGCCCGAGAGTACCTCGGACAAGGCCACCACCACGGCTCGGCGGCGGCCTCGCTCCAGCGCTTGCTGGAGCTCGAGCGCGATCGGTCCCTCGACGGCGGGCGCGGGCTCGGCCGGCGGAGCGATGAGCACCGGGGCGGGCTCGCGACCGGGTTCACGACCGGGCTCGCGACCGGGTTCACGACCGGGCTCTCGCACGGGCTCGGGACGAGCCCCGACGGGGGTGCTCCCGCCGTTTCGACCGTGTCCGTGGCCATTGCGGGCGATCCGCTGAATGACCACCGGTTGGTGGGGATCCTTGCGCCAGCGCCGTCGGGGTCCCCCTTCCCACTGTTCTTCGGTCTTGGCCGAGCCGCTACGCGGCGGAGGGGCTTGGCCGGCGGCCACCCGCTGCTCCATCGCTTGGCCGCGCTGCAGGATCTCCTGACCGTGGCCCTGGGGCAGCACGGTCACGACCGTGTCCTCCTTGATGATCGCGTAGAGCACGTCGCCAAAAGAATCGACCGGTACCAGGGTCTGGGGCTCGCCGAGCATGGCGTCGAGGGTGCGGATCGCCTTGCCCGAGTCTTCGGCGGCGGCCAGGGCCTCGTCGAGGCGGTCACGGAGGCTCTCGTCGTCTTCGTCGTCGCGGCTGGGCACCAGCTCGCGCAGACGCTGCACCGCCCGGTGGGTGATGCTGTAGCGGCGGTGGCCGGGAAACGGCTGGCGCATCATGGTCGGGCGGGGTTTAGCCTCCACGCGCTCGCTTGCCAACCCCGCGCGCGGGGCGGATCGGCCGCGGGTGGTACGAGGCGGTTCGGATCGATCCGGATCGATCCGGATCGATCCACCGCACGGGCTTGCCACGACTGCCCCACACGCCCATGATCGGTCCATGATCGGTCCATGCCCCGCGTCTTTGCCCTCCGTTGGGTTTTTGCACGCGGCCGTGCGAGGCGTCACGGGATGACGGGGCGATGCCGAGCGATCCCCAGTGGGGTCACGGGGATGGTCACGGGAATCATCGCAGGGATGATCGTGCTGGGCGGGCTTTTCGGGCCGGTTGCTGGTGTAGGCGTGGCCTGGGCCGCGCCGGTGCGCGGCACAGGCATGGCGGCCGCCTCGGAGGCCAAAAGCCCGAGCATGACCAAGACCCGCAGCCGAGCGCTGCGACAGGCCCGACGATCAGCGCTCAAGATGGCGCTGGGGCAGGTCTCGGGGTCGGTGGACCCCAAGGCGCGCAAGGCGGTGCTCGGCTCGGCAGAGGCTTGGACGGGATCTTATCGGATCGTCTCGGAGACCCGGCAGGGGCAAGAGGTTCAGATCGAGGTCGAGGTGGAGATCGATCTGGTACGCCTGACCAAGCGGGTCACCCGCAAGGGCGCGCCCAAGCCGGCGTTCCGCTTGGGTGACGTGACCGTGGGGCCCGCGTGTGGCGAGGCCGAGGGGGTGAGCGGTCAGGTGAGCACCGAGCTGTCCGGTTCCGGTGCGGTGGCTCTCGATGGCAAGGGTCCCCCGCTCGATGTCGTCGTGGAGTGCGAGGTGCTCGGCCCCGTGCTCCATACGTACCTTCGGGGGGCCCATGTGTCGGTGGTGGCCACGACCCAGGGGCAAGTGGTGGCGCGACGAGGGGGGCCCGCCTTCGCGATCACGCCCCCGGAGGCGGTGGCGGCGGGGATCGGGCAGGCGTTGCTCGATACCGCCGACGACCTGGTCACCCGACGAACGGGGATCGTGCGGCTGCGCGTGCGCTCGCCCATGCCCTCGGCCCGCATTCGCCGGCTTGAGGCCGCCATGCGCAACTCGGTCTTGGGGGTCGATCGGGTCGGGGTGGCGGCCATCGAGCGCGGCATGGTCGAGCTGCACGTTCGGGGCACGCTCGACGCCAAGACTCTCGCCCGGCGGCTGCGTGCGCTGTCGTTGCCCGGCTTCTCCCTGTCCGTCGTCGATGTGGAGCTTCCCGATGCCCTCACGGTCCGTCTCGAGTAGTCGTCATTTGGTCTTTGGGCTGGTGCTGAGCGGGATGCTGGGGGCGTGCCGGCCCACCAGCGCGGGGACGTCCTTGCAGATCCAGGTGCCGCAGGCCGATCGCGACGCCGATCTCTATGTCGATGGGCACTATGTGGGGCAAGTGGGCGCGGTGGGGAAGGAGCCGGTGGGTCCGGTGATGCTCGCGCCGGGAGTGCATCGGGTCGAGGTACGCAAGTCGGGGCGGTTCCCGGTGCAGCGCACGGTGAGGGTGGACGCCAACACCCCCGCGCAGACGGTCATCGACGCCGAGCTACTCGAAGATCCCCAATAGCAACAGCGTCCTTGCGAGCCGCTCCGTGGGCAAGACCGAGGCCGGGCGCGACAGCCGTCGCGCATCCCGAGCCGGCCTCGGCATACATAGTGCCCCTCAGCCGGGCTGCCGCTCGAAGCGGCGGGGGACCATGAACGGCGGCAGCTGCCCGATCGCATGGTCTTCGAGGTCGTCGACCGGGGTCTGCCCCGTGGCTCGGTACTCGACCGCCAGCCACCCCTCGCCGTCGGGGTCGGTCTGGGGGAGGGCCTGGACCCAAGTGAGGCGGCGATGGGAGAGCAAGACCTCCTCCACGTGGTCGAGGCATGCGCGTCGGCCCTCGATGTGGAGCAGCCCGTCGTCACGCCCGAGGATCTCGCTGAGCCGGCCGTCTCGCGAAAAACGCCCCGCGTAACCGCAGTGGCGCCACGGCGGATCGGCCACGGAGCCCGGCTCGGTGGCGGGGATCGGGGGCAGTCCGGGGGCAGCCTGGGTCGTGTCGATCAGCACCTCGTGACCGCCGGTCTGCATCGCGGCGCCCGACCGCAGCCGCACCCCGGCGGCGGGCTCGAAGGTGGCGCCGCGCTCGAGCACGCGATGGGCCAACAGCCCCAGCTCCTCGAGCCGCAGCAGCTGTCGCGGGGGCCGTTGGATCGACTGCCCGAGGATCTTGACGATGTGATCGGGGACGAACGCCTGGGGCACCACCGGCTGCAGACGGCGGGTGGTGCCGGTCGCGGTCAGGGTTCGCGCCAGGCACAGCAGCTCGTGGGCCGTGTCGACCACCACCAGATCCTCGTGGCGCGACGACAGGGGCAGGACGGCGTCGACGGCCGAGCCCTCGGTCATGACCAGCTGCGCCTCCGAGGCCAGCCAGCCCAGGAGCACTACGTCGAAGAAGCAGGGGACGACCAGGGGCTGCGCGCATACGAGGCGCGCTCCGGCGCGCAAGCAAAGCGCGTGGGCGGCCGCCTCGCCCACCGCCTGCAAGTGCTCGGCGGTGCGCACGATGTCGCGGGCGGTACCGTCGATCCCCCGGGCGGCCACCACCAGCTCGGCGTCTGGTTGGTCGGGCCACCGGGCGGCGACCGGCGCTGGGGGGTGGAGCACGTCGAGCATCAGCAGCGACCCGGGCAGGCGGCGTCGCGAGGCGAAGCGGTAGCCATCCCCGTAGTCGGGGGCCACCGCTTCGTGCCCGCGGGGGCGTCGGACGACCGCGCGCAGGGGGAGCCGCCCCGCCGTGTGCCGGACGAGGCGCTCGCCCCGGGCCGGGTCGAGGGGGACGGCCACCGCGCCCAGCTTGCTGCACGCCAGCAGCAGGACCAGCAGCTCCGCGGTGTTGCCGAGCGAAAGGGCGACTGGATCTCCGGGCTGGAGCCCTAGCCCGGCCAGCTCGCGGGCGCGACGATCGGCTCGGGTCAGCAGGCCGCGGCGGCTGAGCGTGTTCTCGGGGCCGTAGACCGAGCGTGCGCTGCCCCGGCGTCGGGCGGCGTAGGCCAGTCGGGCATAGAGGTGACCCGGGGAGGCGCGGCTCATGGCGGGGGGGACGGTGAGGGCCGGTGAGGGCCGGTGAGGGCCGGTGAGGGCCGGAGCCGGCGAGCTCAAAATCGGGGAGAATAGCCGAGGTCGAGCGTGAAGATGAGCGCCGCTTGCTCGCTCACGCCGAACGCCGCGAACGCGTGGGGTTGCTCGCGGCAGCGTAGGGGCTCCGCGTCGGGGTTGTCGGGGTCGGCCACCTCGGTGCTGGCGACCGAGGGCCGGCTGAACACGCCGATCCCCGGGCCGAGCCGGAGAGTGATCGCGTGATTGCGGCGCTTGCCCAGCAGGGCGGCCAGGTAGAGGCGGCCGGTGGCCCAAAGACCGCCGCGGCGGCTGGCCTCGCGCTCGTCGACCGAGCAAGGCCACCGGGGCTCGCCGGTGAACACCAGGGCCTGGCTGCCCGGTCCGATCGAGCCGCCGCCGCCTACCTCCCACCGGCCGCCGCCGAACGTGTGCCGGCCCTCGATCACCAGGGTGATGTAGGCGACGCTAAACCGATGGCGGCGCTGGGCGGAGATCATTTGGGCGGCCAGCACCATCTCGCCGCCCAGATGCAGGCGGCGGCGCCGGCCGAGGTAGGCGTGGCCGCTCAGTCCCAGGCCAAGGTTGGGGGCCGGGCGTAGCTCGTCGCTGGCCGCCGCCTGGACCGGATTGATGAACGACAGCGGCAAGAACACGCCGACGCCCCAGCGGGGTTGCCGAAGCGGGCCCGGGTCCGCGGCGGGCGGGGTCGGCTCGGACGGCAGATCGGGGGTGGGCCGACCGTCGTGGCTCGCTTCGTTCTCGAAGTGGGGCGGGTCGGGGACCTGGTCGGGCTCGACCAGATCGATCGTCCATGGCTCGGGCGCTTGCGCCGAGAGCGGTGTGCCCCCCATCGCGCGGATCATCTCTTTGACGGCCTGCGCATCGTCGGCGTCGGGGGTGGCTTGGAGATAGCGGTTGTAGGCGTCGACCGCCGCGCCCCGGTGGGTCTCGTAGGCAGGGCTTTGTGGCGCGTGTTTCATCATCAGGCGGTGATGGCACACGCCCAGGTTGAAGAATCGCTTGGCGGTGGGCTCGAGGCGCAGCGCGTCCTCATAGTGGTCGATCGCCGCCCGATAGCGCTTGGCCCGGGCGGCCCGGCGGGCCCGGTCGTCGGCGGCCTGAGCGCGGGTGGTCGTGTCGTCGGGGGTGACGGCCGCGTGGGCCGGGATCGGGGTCGGCACAGCCCCCAGGGCCAGCCCCGCGAGCGCCATGGCGAGCCGGGGTGAGCACGGGATCTTCACCACCGAGCAGGGTATCAGCTGAGCGTGGGGGGTGCCGTGACCTCGGCCGCGGGGGGAAGGCCGCGGGTGTAGTCCGGCTTGTTGTGAGCGCGCATTCGTGTCGACCCGGCAGTGGCGACTGAATGAGGATCGCGAGTACTGCGTGCCGGCACGAACTTCCGGCACAGGGTGCTGGTACTAGGCTCCGCTGGGTGGCTTGGGCAGCGCCCCGGGGACCGGCGGTAGGGCGCTCGCCGACTCGTCGGTCGCGGGCGCTGGGGCCGAGGTCGGCTGGCTCGGTGCGGCCGCGGCGGTGGGATCTGCGTGCGTGGGCGTGGCCACCGTGGGCTTGGCGTGTGCGGCTGGGGCGGGCTTGGCCGGCTTGGAGCTGCTGTTGGCGGTCAAAAGAGCTCCGCTGGGGTCGCGCTGGGGTAGGGCCAGCGCATCGGGCTCGAGCCGGGCGTCGCGCTGTCGGGCGATCTCGCCGCGTCGCTCCAGGTAGATCTGCACCAGCCGTCGCCCCGCGTAGTGGGCCTTGATCCGCCACTTGGGCTCGTTGGCCAGCAGCACGGCGAACGCGATCTCGGGCGCGTCGGCGGGGGCGTAGCCGATGAACCAGTTGTAGTTGAGCGCGGGCGGTCGCTTGCCGGTGAGGCTACCGGTCTTGGCGGCCACGTCGACCCCCGGGACGTAGTCGTTGCCCTGAGCATCCCGGAAGCTCTTGCGCGCGGTGCCCTCGGTGGTGGTGCCGACCATCATCTCGCCCACGGCGATCGCCACGTCGCGCCCGAGCACCCGCTGCGACTTGGGCCGGGCGGGGGTCAGATCGCGACCGTCGGGGCCGATCACCTGGGCTATCACGTGCGGCGGCTGATAGACGCCGCCGCGGGCCAGGATGCTGGCCAGCAACGCCCCGTGCATGGGGCTCAGATCGATGTTCCAAAAGCCGGCCGCGACCTTGGCTCGCTCGACGGGATCGGCGGGGATATGGGCCGGGCTGCGCTCGATCGGGATCTCGAACGGGATCTCGGTCTCGAAGCGCAGGGCCTTGGCCATGTCCAGCAGGGTGTCCTGCGGAAGGTGCTGCATGGCCAGCTTGGCGATGACCAGGTTGTAGCTGTGGGCCACCGCGTCCGACAGGGTCTCGCAGCGGGTGTCGCGGGCCGGATCGTCGCGGAGGGCGTCGTCTTCGATCCCGTGCAGGCCCCCGTGGAAGCACACCCGGGTGCTGGGGGTAGCCCGCTGGGTGTGCAGCAGGGTGGCGGTGGTCACCAGCTTGAAGGTCGAGGCGGCCGGCGCCCACGCGGCCGTGACGACCTCGAGCGGGTCGACCTCGGGATCCATCGACGAGTGCCCGGCCAGGGCGAGCACCGCGTTGTCGCGCAGGTCGAGCACGACGGCGGCGGCGTAGGGGACCTCGCGATTGCGGAAGATCGTCAGGGCCGAGTCTTGCAGGACCGGGTCGAGCGTCAGCAGGATCCGATGCCCGTCGTTGATGTCCTGAACGAGCCGTCCCTGCGCCGGATCGACGGTGGCCGCCCCGCGGCGTCCGGCGGCGGCATCGTCGGATCCGGGCTCGGTCGGGGCCGCGCCGGGGGTCGGGGTCGGCCCGAAGGGCCGCAGGATCGCCGCCGACAGATCCAGGCGATCTTGCCAGGGGAGGGTGGGAGAGGCGGGCTCCTCGACCACCTCGGGCAGCATGGTCGCGGTCTTGCGCACCTCGTCCCGGGCGCGCGGGACCTCTTGCTGCTGGACATAGAAGGCGATCGCACCCAGAGATCCCAAGAAGAACAGCGCGCCGAGACCGCCCAGGCGACCTCGTGTCGTTCGACCGTCGGACACGTCCGTTCGCCTATAGCAAGACCCCCCATCCGGGGCAAAAACCCGTCCCAAGAGCGACTGCGCGCGGATCCGGCGATCGCCGCGTCCTATAGGCGCCCGGCCGCCTGCGGGTGGCCTGCCCGCGGGCTGCACGGCTGTTCTCCCACGGCGGGCCGGTCAATGGCGACCCAGACCCCCGCCAGCCCACTCGAAAGATCGCATCTTCCTCCTACACTGTAGGAATCGCGTTCACCTCACTGCCAATCACGCGGCCGTTGCGGGGACAGCGGGGTCGACGGGATCGATCCAATGGTTCCGCTGCCCGTAGTCCCTCTGCTAACCTCAAGTCCCGAGCGACGAAGCCAGCGTAAGAGGCATGCGCGACGAAACAATCGTCACCGTCATCCACAAGGTGGAGGACACCGGCATCACCCGCCGGAAGAAGGACGCCTGCATCGTCGTCATCTACGGGGCGGAGCTGGGCCGCAAGTACAACATCGAGGGCCGCGAGATGACCATCGGGCGGGCCACGGTGAACGATATTTGCGTAAGCCAGGACAGCGTGTCCCGAACCCACGCGACGATCACCGCCGACGACAGCGGGGTGAAGATCCGCGACAACGAGTCCACCAACGGGACCTACGTCAACGATCACAAGATCCACGAGGCCTACCTCAAGGACGGCGACCTCATCAAAGTGGGGCGCTCGATCTTCAAGTTCCTCACCGGCGACAACATCGAGAGCTCGTACCACGAGGAGATCTACCGGCTGTCGACCGTCGACGGCCTCACCCAGATCTTCAACAAGCGGTACTTCACCGACACCCTCGAGCGGGAGCTGTCGCGGGCGCGTCGCTACGACCGGCCGCTGGCGCTGATGATGTTCGACATCGATCACTTCAAGCGCTGCAACGACACCTACGGCCACCGGGCGGGGGATCACGTGCTGCGCCAGGTCGCCGAGATCGTCCGCGATCGCTCGCGCAAGGTCGATGTGGTCGCGCGCTACGGCGGCGAAGAGTTCGCCATCATCCTGCCCGAGATCGATCTGCAGGGGGCGGCCCGCTTCGCCGAGACGGTGCGGTTGATGGTCGAGGAGACCCGCTTCGTGTTCGAGGGGCGCCACATCCCCCTGACGATCTCGGCGGGGGTCTCCGAGCTCGAGCCCCACATCGCCAACGCCGACGATCTGATCCAGACCGCTGATGGCCGCCTCTACAAGGCCAAGCAGACCGGCCGCAATCGGGTGGTTTGGGCGGATGGGGACAACTGAGCCGCCCTCCGTCGCGCATCCATTCGAGCCCGTGCCCGAGCCCGTGCCCGAGCCCGCGGGGCGCATCGATGTGGCCACGGTCGAGGATCCTCCCGAGCACGTGCTGAGGCGGGTGCCGCTGCCCGGTGAGCCTCCGTTGCACGACGAGGCTCCGCCGCAGGGCGGGCCAGCGCTGCCCCGGATCCATGCCTTGGGTGACAGCCTGGCCGATCAGATCGCGGCGGGTGAGGTGGTCGAGCGGCCGGCGTCGGTCGTCAAGGAATTGCTGGAGAACGCGATCGATGCCGGGGCGCGCCGGGTGCAGATCGAGCTGCGGGCGGCGGGCGTGGAGTCGATCGCGGTGGTCGACGACGGCCATGGGATCCACGCCGATGACCTGCGCCTTTCGGTGACCCGCCACGCGACCAGCAAGCTGCGCCGGCCCGAGGATCTGGTGGAGATCGGGACCCTGGGGTTTCGGGGCGAGGCCCTGGCGAGCATGGCCGCGGTCGCCCGGCTCGAGATCCGTAGCCGGGTGCGGGGGGTGGACCACGGGGTCGCGCTGACCTGCCGACCGGGCTTGCCGCCCGAAGCGCGACCGGTGGGGATGCCGGTGGGCACCCGGGTCGAGCTCTTGGGCCTGTTCTCCAACGTGCCCGCGCGGCGCAAGTTCTTGCGCAGCGAGGCCACCGAGCTGGGCCACGTGACCCAGACGGTGCTGCGGGTCGCCCTGGTGCAGCCGCAGGTCCACGTGTCGTTGCGGCATGGATCGCGGCGGCTGCTCGAGCTTCCCGCCGGGACGCCGGACCAGCGGGTCGAGCAGGTACTGGCGCGAGGGCGCCGCGCCGATCTTCATCACGTGACCGGCGAGCACGAGGGGGTGCGGGTGCAGGCGTGGCTCGCCCCCGCCGATGCATCGCTGCGCAACCGAAGCGGCCTTTACGTGGTGGTGCGGCGTCGGGTGGTTCGCGAGCCCAACGTGGCCCGGATCGTCGCGGCTTGCTATGGAGACGCGCTGACCGCCGGTCGACATCCGCTGGCATGTGTGGTCGTCGACCCTGCGCACGGAGAGGTCGACGTCAACGTGCACCCGCAAAAGGCGGAGATCCGCTTTGGGGCGCCCCAGCGGGTCTACGCCGCCGTGCGGGTCGTGCTGGGCCATGCGGGCGTGCTGCGGGCCCGTCCAGCGGAGGGCGGGGAACCGGCGGCGGACGGCGGGACCGTGGCCGACGAGGAGCGACCGGGCCAGAGTCGGGACGGGGAGGGTCCTTCGGGTGGGGACGAGGTGAGCTCGGCGGACCCGAGCGCTCCGGTGGACCCTGCGTCGTCGGCCGCGTCGTCGGCCGCGTCGTCTTCGGTTCGGCCCGCGCTGGGGGCGGTGCTCGATCGCTGGGCCCAGGCGGCGACCGGGGAGGTCGCCCGGGAAGATCCGCCGGGCTATCGGCTGCGTACGCGGGCCACCGGGACTGACTACGCCAAGGACCGACGAGCCTTGCGCGAGCAGGCCCAGGTGCTGCGGCAGGCGTGGCGCGACGACCAGGCCGACCCGAGCGCCGAGGTGATCGTGCCGACGCCGGCCGATGCTCGCTCCGAGTCTGCGGGCGCGAGATCCCCGGGCGTCGAGTCCCCGGGCCCCGAGTACTTGGGTTGCCTGCCCGGTCCGGTGGGATTGTTCACCCACGAGGGGCAGCTGTTGGCGGTGGATCTGCTGGCGTTGCGTAGCCACTTGGTGCTGGAGCGGCTGCGTCGAGAGCTGGGGGGCGGTGACGTCAGCGCCCAGGGGTTGCTCGAGCCGGTGGTCGTGCGTCTATCGGCGGCCGACACGGCCCGCTGCGTGGCCGGAGCGCCGGCCCTGGCTCGGCTGGGTCTGCACCTGGAGGGTTTTGGCGACGATGCGGTGCTGGTGCGGGCTGTGCCCGCGTCGCTGCGTCACTGCGTCGATCAACCCGACGTGGCCGATCTGGTCGCACGCATGTTGCCGTGGCTGCGGGTTCGCGACGGGGCCGAGCCCAGCGAAGCGTCGCTGGCCTCGGCGATGCAGGCGATGGCTCAGACCCGGGCGCCCGACCCGGCGCCCCGGCTGGCGCGGCGGTGGCTCAAGGAATTGATCGGGCAAGGGGTGGCCTTGTCCTCGGTGCCGGGTCTTCGCCGTTGGTCGCCCACGGCGCTCACCGGTCGAGCCGAGGGGCCGCACGAGCGCCGCGGTTAGGCAAAGCGCGAGCCGATGAGCGCGAGCCGGCACGATCCACTATCGCCGCTGCCTTCATTGCCGGAGGTGGTGGCGCCGGAGGTAGTGGCGCCGGAGGTGGTGGCGCCGGAGATGGTGGCGCCGGAGGTAATGGCGCCGGAGGTGGTGGCGCCGGAGGTGGCGCCGAGGGTGGTGGCCATCATGGGGCCCACCGCGGCGGGCAAGGCCACCGTGGGGCGGGAGGCGGCGCGTCGGCTCTCGTTGCCCGTGCTGGTGTGCGACTCGGTCAAGGTCTATCGGGGGTTGGACATCGGCAGCGCCAAGCCCAGCCCCGAGCAGCGGGCGCAGGTGCGCCACGAGCTGCTCGATCTGGTCGAGCCCCACCAGTCCTTCTCGGCGGGGGATTATGCCCGGCGGGCCTGGCCGCTGCTTTCGGGGGGGCGGGGACTGTTGGTGGGGGGCACCGGTTTCTATCTACGGGCGGTGGGTTGGACCCACTCGGCCGGGATCCCAGGACGCGAGCGAGCGCCCGATGATCCGCAGCGCGTTGCGTTCGAGCAGCGATGGCAGGGCCGGGAGCGGGAGGAGCCGGGGGCGATCCATCGCGCCCTGCACGCGGTCGATCCCTCGACCGCTCGGTCGATTCACCCGCATAACGTCGTGCGAAGCCTCCGGGCGCTGTGGTTATGTGAGCAGGGCGGGCGGCCCATCAGTGCCGTTCAGTCCGCCGATCCCCCGCGGCCGCGGGTGCACCTGATGCTCGTGGTGCTCGATCCCGACCCGGACACCTTGCAGGCCCGGATCGTGCGAAGGCTCGATCACATGCTTGCGATGGGTTGGCTGGCCGAGGTCGAAAAGCTGCGGGAGGCCGGCTATGATGCGCGCTACAAGGCCATGCGCAGCCTCGGCTACAAGCAGCTCTTGGGGGTGGTGGAAGGGCATTGCACCCTGCACGCCGCCCGTGAGCAGATCCTCGGGGCCACCCGCCAGTATGCTCGTCGCCAGCGCACCTACCTGCGGACGCAATTGCCGGCCGCACGCACCGTGCAGGTGCGGGATCCCCAACGCTGCCCCTGGGGCCAGATCGAGGCCTTCCTCGACCACGCGACGCCATGAGCAACAAGGTCCTGGAATTCGAGCGCCCCATCGTCGAGCTCGAGAGCAAGATCAAAGAGCTCAAGCAGCTATCGGAGGGCGACCAGATGGCCGCGGAGATCGAGCGGCTCGAGCAAAAGGCACGTCAGCTCCAGCGGGATCGCTTCGCCAAGCTCTCCCCTTGGGAGCAGGTGCAGCTGGCCAAGCACCCCGACCGGCCCTACACCCTGGACTACCTCGGCGAGATCACCACCGACTTCGTGGAGCTCCGCGGGGATCGGGCCTTTGCCGACGATCCGGCGATCGTGGCGGGCCTTTGTCGGCTGGGGTCGCGGGTGGTGATGGTGATAGGTCACCAAAAGGGGCGCAACACCAAGGAGAACCTCTACCGCAACTTTGGGATGGCGCGGCCCGAGGGCTACCGCAAGGCCCAGCGGCTGATGCGGATGGCCGAGCAGTTCGGGCACCCGGTGCTGTGCTTCATCGACACCGCGGGGGCCTACCCCGGCATCGGGGCCGAGGAGCGGGGGCAGAGCGAGGCGATCGCGGCGTCGTTGGAGCTGATGGCGACCCTGCGCGTGCCCACGATCTCCTTGGTGATCGGCGAGGGCGGCTCGGGCGGCGCGCTGGCGATTGGGCTGACCGATCGGATCCTCATGCTCGAGCACGCGGTCTACTCGGTGATCTCGCCGCGGGGCTGTGCGTCCATTTTGTGGAAGGATCCCGAGGCCGAGCAGCAGGCGGCCAAGCACCTGCGGCTGACCGCGCTCGACATCAAGACCCTGGGCATCAGCGACGAGATCATCCCCGAGGCGGTCGGCGGGGCACACCGCGGCTTCACCCAGACCGCGGCCGCGGTGGCGGAGACGCTGACTCGCCATCTCGACGAGCTGACGGCGATGTCGGTCGACGCGCTGATCACGGCCCGCTACGAGAAATTTCGCACCATCGGTCACCTCCAGAGCGGGGGTTAGGCACGGAGTACTAGCGGCTGGTGCTGAACGAGTTGTGCCTGCTCGCGGCCATCGTGGCCGGGGTGAGCTTCGTAGGGCACCTGCGGCGGTCCGACCCGCGGCAGCGCGGGCACACGCTGATGCTGGCCGCGGTGCTGCTGGTGTCGATCGTGGCCGCGCTGCGCGTCGATCGCTTCTGGGCGGTGGTGTCGCTGAGCCTGGTGGTGCTGGTGGTGCTGGTGCCCTGGGGGCTGGATCTACTGGTGCGCACCCTGTTCAGCCGGGAGCGCCTGGCGCTGGCGGTGCGCCTGGCTGGCTGGCGGGCGATCCTGATGCCGGGGTCGGGCCTGGCCAAGCAGCAGGTGATCTTGCGCGGGCTGGCCGTGCTCGAGCGGCGCGGTGTCGACGGGGCGCTGTCCTACTTTCGATCGCTGGCCCATCAGACCGAAGACGACGGCGAGCTTCGCATCATCCACGAGCAGATCGTCTCGATGCTGCTGTTCGGGCAGCGCTGGAGCGAGGGGATCGCCCACTATGAGGCCCGGTTTCCTCCCGGGTACGCCGCGCAGCGTCCTCCGCTGGCGCTGGGGCTCTTGCGGGCCTACGGCGAGTCGGGCAAGCTGGGGCACGCGGCGGGGCTGCTCCAGGCGATCGAGGAATTGCTCGGTCGCGATCCGCGAGCGGCGGGGATCGTCAGCCAGGCGCGGCTGACCTTCTTGGCCTACGCCGGGGAGTCCGATCCGGTGGCGTCGGCGCTCACCGAGGAGCGACTGCGCCGGCTGGGGCTGTCGGCCGCCAGCGGGGCGCTGTTTCGGGGGATCGCGCTGTCGCGGTCGGGGCAGGCCGACGCGGCCACCGTCGAGCTGCGGCGGGTCGCCTCACTGGCCACGTCCCGGGACGATCGGGTGGTCTATGCCAGCCGCAAGGCGATCGACGGCATGCCCGAAGCGATGGTGGATCTGACGCCCGAGCTGCGCACCTACGCCGGTCGGGTGGCGGATCGCCTCGAGCTGTTCTTGCGGGCCACCCCGGCGATGCGTCGGGGGGGGGCGCTGTGGGTGACCCCGATTTTGTTGGTCTTGCTCGCGGCGGGCTATGGGGCGCTTTTGGTGGCCGACGCGGGGGGCCTGGGCCTTTTGTGGCTGGGCGCGATCACGCCCGAGCTTTGGCGGGCAGGCTACATCGGGCGGATCTTGACCGGGCTTTGGCCCCAGACCGATCCGATCGCCCTGCTCTTGTCGGTCTATGGGGTGTGGCTGGCCGGACCCTTGGTCGAGCGTCTGCACGGGCGCGGGCGGGCGGTGCTGGTCTCGGTGGGGGGCGGGGCCGCGGGCTTGGCCGTGGCCTGCACGCTGGCGCGGGATCCCGGGGTGGTGATGGGGGGCAGCGTGCTGCTGACCACCGGCCTGGTCGGGGCGGCGCTTTCGGTGCTGCTGTCGCCGCGCAACACCCTGCCTCGTCGTACGCGCCGGATCCTGGCCCTGCCGCTGGTGCTGCTGCTGCTTGCCTTGGCCGTGATGATCCCGCGCGAGGCCGAGGGGCTCGACGTGTCCGCCGTGGGTATGGTGACCGCCTTGTTGGTGGGGCTTTTGGGCGTGGGCCTGGCCCCACCCCAGGGGCGTCGGGCCGCTATACTGCGAGGGCTGGGGTTTTTGCTGGTCTTGGCTGGGGTCGCGGCGGTCGGGATGGTGGCCACCGAGGATCCGCAGGCCTTCGCGTACGGCGACCGGCGGCCGTTGCGGGCCGAGGGGGTCGTGCTCGAGGTGCCGTCGCGCTTTGCCGTGGTGACCGAGGCCGATCCCGAGCCCGTGGGGCCCTGGCCGGTGTTTCCTGGGCTTCACGACCAGCTCGCCCAGCGGGTCGGCGATCGGGTCCAGGTGTTGGTGACCGCATCCCCACAAGAGCCCGACGAGCCCAGCGCGCTGTTGCGGATCGATGACGCGCTCACCCGCGAGCTGGTTGAGCGCGCGGCGCCTCCGCCTCCCCGATGGCAGCAGGCCTACCGCGAGATCGCGGGGGACGAGGCCTTGGGCGCGCTCCGCAGCACGGTGGTGCGTCGCAACGGCGACGATCTGGGGGTGGTCATCGAGCGTCCGCTGCCCGGGGGTGAGGTCTCGGTCGTGTTGCTCGCGGCGCCGATCGACGCCCTGGAGCACGACGCGGACCTCTATGCGGCCGTGCTGGCCGATGCGCACCGGGAACCCCCCACCGAGCCCTGAGCGAGCCCTGAGCGAGCCCTGAGCGAGCCCTGAGCGAGCCCCGAGCAAGCTCTGGGCGCGGCGCGGTATGCGGCGGGGGCTATACTCAGAGGGCCCTCGTCTCGCTCCCCCGCGGTGGGCCCCGACCCGCCGTTTCGTATCGTGCCTGGCCCTGCTCCCACTCGTCGACGCCCCGAGACCTCGCCCTGGCCCATGGTGGTGGCGATGATCGTCGCGTCGGTCGGTGTGCACCTGGTGCTGTGGCCCGTGGGGGATCGGGTGCTGTCGATCCACTGGGACTCTCCGCCCTTGCCGGCGGCCGGCGGGATCATGGAGGTCTCGCTGCTCGGGCCCGAGGACGAAGACGAGGACGAGGACCAGGACGTGCTGACCCCCGAGCAGCGCTCCGAGCGGCGCCCCGTGGTCCGCCCCGACTTCGTCCCCGACAAGCGCAAGCCCGACGATGCGCGGTGGGTCTCCGAGTTCGACAGTCGGGTGGATCGGCAGACCCGGGCGCCCAATCGCAAGCGGGCCGACGCCTACGATCCCTCCCAGGTCGGCCCCGAGGCGGGCGTGGGGGCGGCGGCACCTCGGGGGACCGCCCAGCAGGACATGCCGGCCCATGCGCTGCCCCTCGGTCGTCTCGATCCGGGCCAATCCGAGGACGTCGGCCACCCCGTCGACGGCGAGATCCCCAACGACGCTGCCGGTCGCCAGGCCAACAAGACCGGGGCGAGCGCCCCTCGCCCGGGGCTGCGCGGCACGGCCGATGCCATGCGCAAGACCTTCGGCGGCGGGTCGGGCAGCTTCGATGATCTGCGCGACGTCGAGGACGGCACGCAGAACCTCCTCAACACCGATCGTTTTCGCTTTGCGTCGTTCTTCAACCGCATGCGCGACCAGATCGCCCAGCACTGGGATCCCAACGGGGTGATGGCCCGCGTCGATCCCGACGGGCGGGTCTACGGCCGGCGCACCCGCAAGACGCTCTTGCACATTCGGCTCACGCCCAAGGGGGCCGTCAAGAAGATCGACATCGTGCGGGATTGCGGGGTGCGCGAGCTGGATCGGGAGGCCATCGAGTCGGTGCACCTCGCCGCGCCCTTCGTCAATCCGCCGCCCCAGATGATCGACAAGAGCACCGGGTTCATCGAGATCGATTTTTTGTTCATCCTCGATGAAGGGCGGACCACGCGGATCCGCCGGTATGTTCGCTAGGCCGGTAGGTCGGGGTTGTTCGGGGATCTGGGGGGCGATTGGGTGCATCGAGGTCGTGGGCGCGGGTAAGTGGGAGGCGTTCGACAAGATCCTCCTAATTTTGATGACTCAGCGAAATCCGGTGTCTTTATCCCAGGGCAAAGAGTGGAAGACTGGATTCGTCGGATTCGCGATGAATGAGGCATTCGCATTGGGTCATGCAATGTAGCTCCTTTCGCAGATCGGGATAAGCACGATTGCGACTCTTCCCTCGACTGACATCGCATGGGTTGCAGAGCATCGAACGCCCGTGAGGCTTCGATGGAGCGTCGGTTGCTGACTTGGTGGTCGACCGCCGACGCCGGACCTGAGCCTCGGTGTAGGCAATGGGGTCCGCCTACGGGACCGTGCCCCGGGTAGCCCTCGCCCTCGGGAGGGGGACATGATTGTATATACTGCTGAGGTCATCACTGCCGCGCCAACGAATCGCTCCGCGTGGGCGTGGAGACTTGGGTTGCGTGGCTCGCAGGAGCGCGGGTCGATCCCGTGGTTGGTGAGGATGCGGGCAATGCGGTAGGGCCGATCGGGTGGTCAACAACGGCGAGGTTGCCGCCAATCTTGATGTGGCCTCCGCTGTGTTTCGAATGTCCGCTCGACTAAGTAAATTGAAAATCAATATCGTAAAAACTCACGGAGAGGCTAGGCGCGGAGTTGCTCAGAGTTCTCCCCATACTGGGCGACGGGTATTGATTTAAACACATGATATTAATATGCAATTATCGAATTAGATCGAATGCGCCAGCGGCGGCGATCGGTCGCTCGGCGCGCGCTTTTTGATTTCCAGAATGAAAGTCGCTATCAAAATCATTGACAAGGCACGAACGAGCCAATACGGTGTCGCAGATTCTCTGGCAATAAACGGTGTTTACCTGTGACCGAGATCGACACTAGGTCGAACCTCACTCCACTCAAGCTCGCGCTGGCAGCCCGAGAAACCGCCGAAGATGCCCTTCCCTGGATGCGGGCCGAGCCGATTGCGGCGATAGGTCTGGGGTGTCGATTCCCCGGCGCCTCGAGTCCCGAAGCCTATCGGGAGCTGTTGCGCAGCGGCACGGACGCGACGTCGGAGCTGCCCGCGGATCGTTGGGATCGCGCGCGTTACCACGATCCCGATCCCGATGCCGCGGGGCGCACCTATGTGACTCGCGGTGGCTACATCGAGGATCCGGCGCATTTCGACGCAGATTTCTTCGGGATCGGACCGCGTGAGGCGGCCAGCCTCGACCCGCAGCAGCGCCTGCTGCTCGAGACGACGTGGAGGGCCCTCGAGTCCGCGGGCATCCCCCCATCGTCGCTCTATGGGCGCAAGGTCGGGGTGTTCTTCGGGGTGAGCAGCTCGGAGTACACGCATGTCCTCGATCGTCACGTCGCCACGAGCGACATCGACGCGTACTTTGGGACCGGGAATGCTCGCAGCGCGGCGGCCGGTCGCGTCTCGTACGTGCTGGGCTTGCAGGGTCCCAGCCTGGTGGTCGACACCGCGTGCTCCTCTTCGCTCGTCGCGGTCCATCTCGCCGTCCAGAGCCTGCGCATGCGCGAGTGCGACGTCGCGCTGGTCGGCGGGGTGAACCTGCTTTTTACCCCCGAGCCCACGATCAACTTTGCCAAGGCGCGGATGCTGTCGCCCGACGGACGCTGCAAGGTGTTCGATCGTCGCGCCGATGGGTTTGCTCGGGGTGAGGGGTGTGGCGTGGTCGTCCTCAAGCGACTCGGCGACGCGATCGCAGACGAAGACTCGACGCTGGCGATCGTTCGGGGCAGTGCCGTCAACCAAGATGGTGCGTCGAGCGGGCTCACGGCGCCGCGCGGGCCCTCCCAAGTCGCGGTGCTCCGCGCTGCGCTCGATGCTGCGGGGGTCTTGCCCGAGCAGGTTGCCTACGTCGAGGCCCACGGAACGGGAACCGAGCTCGGTGACCCGGTCGAGCTCGGCGCGCTCGAGGATGTCTTCGGAGGTCCGTCGCGGGAAGACGATCCGCTGCTGTTGGGCTCGACCAAGGCGAACATTGGCCACCTCGAGAGCGCGGCCGGCATCGCCGGCTTCATCAAGGCCGTGCTCGCCCTGCATCACGACGAGCTTTTTTCGCAGATCCACTTCGAGGAGCCGACGCCGAAGATCGACTGGGCGTCCTCGGGCCTCGAGGTCGTCACCCGGCCGCGATCGTTTCCCGCCCGCGAGGGGCGCAAGCTCGCGGGGGTGAGCTCGTTCGGCTTCAGCGGCACCAACGCGCATGTCGTGCTGGAGGCGTTCGACGGTCGTGCGCTGGCGCCGGCTGAGCCGAAGCCACGGCATCTGCTGATGATCTCGGCGAAGACCGAGGATGCCCTCGAGGCCATGGCGCAGCAGTGCGCGCAGGCCCTCGACGACGGCGAAGCGGCGGCAGCCCTTTGCCGTACCGCCGCGGTGGGGCGCAGCCAGTTCGGCCACCGCCTGGCCGTGTCCGGTCGGGACGTCGATGCGCTCGTCGCTGCCCTGCGGGCGCCCGAGAAGGCGCCCGAGAGGACACCGGCACGGCGGGGGCGGGTCTCCACCCGCCGTTCCCCGGTCGTGGCGTTCATGTTCTCGGGTCAAGGCGCTCAGTGGACGGGCATGGGGGCGGAGCTATACGAGCGCGAGCCCGCCTTTGCCCAGGCGATGTCGCAGTGTCGCGACATCATGCACGACCACGTCAGCGACCGAGTTCGCGCGCTGCTCGAGGGGCGAGGGGCCGGCGACGTCGAGCACACGGCCGACGCCCAGCCGGCGCTGTTCGCCTATGAATACGCGCTCGGCTGTGTCTTTCGTGCGTGGGGCGTCGAGCCGAGCTTCGTGATCGGCCACAGCCTCGGAGAGATCACCGCCGCGTGCTTCTCGGGGATCCTCGGGCTCGAAGACGCCGCCCGATTGGTGATCGAGCGCGGCCGCTGCATGGCCGACGGCTCGCCATCGGGTACGCCAAGCGGTCAGCCGACGGGCACACAACCGAGGGGCAAGATGGTCGCGCTGCAGGCCGACCCCGAGCAGATCGTTGCTCTGGCGCAGCCGCGTCGAGATCGCCTCTCGATCGCGGCAATCAACGGCCCACAGCAAGTTGTCGTGTCGGGCTATGAAGCCGACGTCGATGAGTTCGTCGCTTCGGTCCCGCACGCCGCAGCGCGTCCGCTGAGCGTATCCCACGCGTTTCACTCGCCGCTGATGGACGGAGCGCTCGCGCCGTTCCGCGAGGTGGTCGGCCGGCTGCGGTTTCGTACGCCCAACATTCCGCTGGTCTCCAAGTCTCGGGAGAGCTGGCGGGCACCGAGATCGCTTCGCCCGATTACTGGGTCCGGCACCTACGACGAACCATTCGGTTCGCCGATGGCATCGACACCCTGTGGCGCGAGGGAACCCAGGTCTTCTTGGAGGTGGGTCCGAGTCCCTCGTTGAGCCGGCTGGCGGCCGCGTGTGTCCGTGATCCAGAGGTGACCTGCGTCGCCAGTGCGTCTGCGCGTTCGAGCGAGTGGGAGACGCTGCTCGATGCGGTCGGACAGATCTACGTGCGGGGTGTCGATGTCGACGCGAGGGCGTTGTTTGGCCCTCCTGCGCTCGGTCTGACCCCGGTGCCGCGTCACCCGTTCCGGCACGAGCGCATCTGGCCGTCTATGGCGCTTCCGCGGCGAATGCCTGTCGATGTCGGCTCCACGCTCGACAAGGACGCCGATCCGGCGCGCTGGGGCTACGTCCCCTGCTGGGTACGGTCCGGCCCGCGGCTGTCCGCGGCGGTCCCAGCGGGCGCCGAACGAACGACCACGATGATCGTCGCCGGTCGAGACGAGGACGCACGCGCCGATGCGCGGAGGCTGGCGGCCGCGCTCCAGGACGCCGCGGTGCAGACGGCGGTGATCGACCCGGATCCCGAGCCTCTCGCGTCCGCCCTCGAGGGCGCGCCGACCCGCGCGGTGATCGTGGGTAAAGACGGCTACGACATGCTGCTCTCGCTGGCCCGAGCCTGGTCGCTGCGCGCGTCACCCGAGCGCGAGCTCGACGTCGTCGTGATCACCCGCGGCGCGTGCGACGTGATTGGTAGCGAGACGCTCGACCCGCGCGCGGCGACGGTGCACGGGGCCGCGCTCGTGGTGCCCCAGGAACACCCGCGGCTGCGCTGTCGCACGGTCGATCTGCTGCGTGTCTCCGAGCACCGGGCCCCGCACGCCCTCGCGGGCGAGATCCGCCGCACGGCCGATGAGATCCTCGCGCCGCGGGGCGACGTCGCGGTGGCTCTACGAGGACCGCACCGGTTCGTCCTCGACTACGCGTCGAGCCCTCTGGGCGAGGTCCCGGCCTCGGGCTCGCGGCTGCGACGCGAAGGCGTCTACGCGATCGTCGGTCGCTTGCACTACGGCCTCGGCGCCCGCCTGGCGAGGTACCTGCACGAGCGCGTGGGTGCTCGCGTCGCGTTCGTCGGACCGAGCGAGCCGACGGCTCTCGCGGAGCTCCGGGACGCTGGGGTGACGATCCTCCACTGCGAGGCGAGGGTCGACGACGCCTCCGCGATGCGCTCCGCGTTCGAGGGAATCGAGGCGAAGTGGGGCCGCGTGGACGGTGTGTTCCATACCAGCTGGATGGGCCGGCCCGACCATGCCCGGCTCTCGCACCAGATCGACGCCGAGCACACCCAGCAGTGGTTTACCGATCGGGTCGACGGCCTGCAAAACCTCGCGCGGGTGCTCGAGGGGCGCGAGCCCGACTTTTGCCTGGTGCAGTCGTCGCTGTCGGGAGTCGTGGGAGGCGTGGGCTTCTCCGCGTACGCGGCCGCGAACGCGTTCGTCGACGCGTTCGTCACGGCCGCCTCCCGTCGGGCCTCGTTCCCGTGGCTTTCGGTCGGTTGGGAGGCGTACGCGGGTGCCGAGGTGACCCACGTGCCCGGGCTCGAGCGCACAGCGGCCGGCGCCGAGATGCTGCGCGTGTCGCTGACCGATGACGACGTCGCGGTCGCCCTCGATCGGCTGCTGGTCGATCTGTTGTCACGTGGGCGCCAAGGAACCCTGTGCATCTGCCCGTCCGATCTCGGCGAGCGTCGCGCCCGGGCGATCGCGCCTCGCCCGACCGTGACCGCGCGTGGGAGCACCGAGCGCGACGGTGGCGCGCTCGGGGTGCAGTACGAGGCTCCGCGCGACGAGCTCGAACAGAGCCTCGTGCAGATCTGGGAGGAGTTCCTCCCCGTGCGCCCGATCGGCGTGCACGACGACTACTTCACCTTGGGGGGGACCTCCCTGACCGCCGTGCAGATCCTCGCCCGGATCAAGCAGACCTATCACGTGGAGGTGCCGCTCGCGTCGTTGCTGGGCGGGACCCCGACGATCGACCACGTCGGCCGCACGATCCGCGAGCTGACGCAGGGCGACGACGAGGTCGAGGCGCTGCTGGCGATGATGGAGGGGCTCTCGCCCGAAGAGGCGCAGCGTATGCTCGATGAGACGAGTGGCGCGTAGGTCAGGCCGCCCGTACCCCCAGCAACTCGCGCGGAATCGAGGAAGCGTGGACTTTGGACTCTTCTACTTCGACGGTGACGGGGCACGACGTCGACCCCATCAGTACCGCCTGTTGCTCGACAGCGCCCGGTTCGCGGACGAGCACGGATTTTGCGCGATCTGGACGCCCGAGCGGCACTTCCACGCGTTCGGGGGGCTGTACCCCAATCCCGCCGTGACCAGCGCCGCCCTGGCCGTCGCGACCACGCGGATCCGCATACGGGCGGGAAGCGTCGTCGCGCCGCTCCACCACGCGGTGCGCCTGGCCGAAGACTGGTCGGTGGTCGACAACCTGTCCAACGGGCGGGTGGCCATGGCGTTTGCGTCGGGGTGGACCACCCGGGAGTTCATCTTGTCGCGCAGCGGTCACGGCGCGCGTCGAGAGGCGATGTGGGAGACGATCGACCAAGTGCGGGCGCTGTGGGCCGGTGAAGCGGTGCAGTTCGCCCAGCCCGATGGGGGCACCGAGTCGGTCCAGTGCCTGCCCCGGCCCGTGCAGCGCACGCTGCCGCTTTGGATCGCCGCGCAATCGGAGTCCACGTTCGTGCGGGCGGCACAAGCGGGAGCCCACATCCTCACCTCGCTGCTCAACGCCAAGCTCAGCGACGTCGCGGCCAACATTGCGGTGTACCGCCAAACCCTGGCCGAGCGCGGCCTCGACCCCAACGCGTACCGCGTGGCCTTGATGGTCCACACCTTCGTGGGGCCGGATCTCGAGCAGGTGCGTCGCGAGATCCAGGAGCCGTTCTACGACTATCTGCGGTCGCACTATCACCTGCTGGACGGCCTGGCCGAGGCGCTCGGCTTGGGCGTGAGCCTCGATGACCTGTCGCCTGGCGATATGGAGACGCTGTTGCGCTTTGGTCTCGAGGGGTTCATGAACGGTCGCTCTTTGCTCGGCACCCCGACGGGGCTTGGACCGCTGGTGGCCGACTTCGCGGCGGCGGGGGTCGACGAGGTGGCGTGCCTGGTCGACTTTCACCCCCACGAAGACGCGATCATGCGAAGCCTCGAGTATCTCAAGCAACTCAAGGACGATTGCTACTCGATCGTCCGGCCGTACGTGGTGTTCGAGCCATGAGTGAGCTGGTCGATCGGATCGCGGCGCTCAGCCCCGAGCAGCGCGCGCGCCTGCGGGAGCGCCTTCGGGCCTCGGCCCAGCGGATCCCGGTGTGCGATCGTAGCCAGCCGCTACCGCTGTCGCACGCCCAAGAGAGACTGTGGTTTCTGGGTCGGCTCGAGCGCGAGAACGCGTTCTACAACATCCCGCTCGCGCTCGACTTCGAGGGGCGCCTGGACGTGTCGGCCATGCAGCGCGCGATCGAGGCGATCGTGGCGCGACACGAGTCCCTGCGGACGACGTTTGGCCACGAAGCGGGCCGGCCGCGGCAGGTGGTGCACGACGAGCTCGCGGTGCGGATCGACGTCGTCGAGCTCGATGGGTTGTCCGAGGCGGCGGCGAGCGCCGAGATCGACCGGCTGACGACGGCGCAGGCGCGCGCCCCCTTCGACCTCGAGCGCGGACCGTTGTTGCGCGCGGTGCTGCTGCGGCGCGACGCGCTCCGCCACACGCTCCTGCTCACGCTTCATCACATCGTCGGGGATGGCTGGTCCCGTGGTGTCTTGATGGGGGAGCTCGAGGCGAATTACGGCGCCCTGGTCCGGGGCCAGCCCTTGTCCCCGTCGCCGCTGTCGATCCAGTACGGCGACTTCGCGGTCTGGCAGCGTCGGTGGCTCGGCGGGGAGCGGCTCGACCGTGAGCTGAGGTACTGGCGCGAGCGACTCGATGGCGCGCCCTCGCTGCGCTTGCCGACGGACCGCCCGTGGTCGAGCCCGACCTCTAACCAGGGGGCCAATCGGGGCGCCAAGGTCCTGCGGCTGCTGCCCCGCGCGCTGCTCGATCGCGTCAAGGCCTTCGCGCAGCGGGAGCGCGCCACCGCGTTCATGACCTTGCTGACCGCGTTCAAGGTGCTGATGCATCGCATGAGCGGGCAGTCGGACATCGTCCTGGGCGTTCCCACGGCCAATCGCAACTGGCCGCAGACCGAGCCGCTCATCGGGTTCTTCGTCAACTCGCTGGTGATGCGCACGGATCTCGGCGGGCGTCCGACGTTCCGGGAGGCCCTGGCGAGGGTGCGAGCGACCGCGGTCGGGGCCTTCGAGCACCGCAACGTCCCGTTCGAAAAGGTCGTGGAGGATCTGCGCCCAGAGCGAACCTTGGGCCGCAACCCACTGTTTCAGGTGGCCTTTCAGTTTCAGGACCAAAGCTACGGCAAGCAAAACTCGCTGGTTCCGCAGCACGACTTCCCCGGCCTCGTCATCGAGCGGCGCGCGATCGACCAGGGAACCGCGGTGTTCGATCTGGCCTTCAACATGGGCGAGATCACCGAGGGGCTGGGCATCCTCGCGGAGTACGACACGCAGCTTTGGGATCACGCGAGCATCGAGCGGCTCATCGATCGGTTCTTGCGATTGCTCGACGACGGGATGGCCCGCCCGGATCGTTCGATCTCGCAGCTCGAGTGGCTCGAGGCCGCCGAGCGCGAGCAGGCGCGCGCGCAGGCGCAGGGACCTCGGCGCGCGCACGTGTCCGCCGCCGGGACGAGCGAGGGCGTCACGGTCCTCCACGAGCGATTCAGCGCGCACGCACGCGCTCGGCCCGAGGCGGTGGCGGTGCAGCACGAGCACCCGCTGACCTACGGCGAGCTGGAACAGCGCAGTGAGCGTCTTGCCGACCGGCTGGCTTTGCTGGGCGTCGGCCCGCAGTCGATCGTCGCGGTGTGCCTGCCGCGTACACCCGCGCTCTGCATCGCCATGCTGGCCGTTCACAAGGCCGGCGGCGCCTATCTACCCCTCGATCCGCGTGATCCCCCGTCACGCCTCGGAGCGATGATCGAAGACAGCGGGGCGGGCGTGCTCGTGGCCGCGTCCGAGCTTCACGCCGAGCTTCGGGGATCCTCGCCGCGCCCGGTCGCCTGCGTCGACCCCGACGCCGAGGCTGCCGAGGCTCGTGTTGCTCGGCGGCCGCTCGTCGCGACCCACCCACAGCAGCTGGCGTATGCGATCTACACGTCGGGCTCGACCGGGCGCCCCAAGGCGGTCCTGGTCCCGCACCGCGGCTTGTGCCACGTGATCGACTGGTACGCGGGGATCTGCGAGGTGTCCCCGGGCGATCGAGGGTCCTTGTTCGCGGGCCTGGCGTTCGACGCCACCGTGCTCGAGATCTGGTCCGCGCTCGCATGCGGAGCGGCGGTGTGCATCCCGCCCGATGACGTGCGCCGAGATCCACAGCGGACGATCGCGTGGCTACGCGACGAGCGAGTGACCTATGCGTTCGTGCCCACGCCCGTGGCCGAGCAATTGCTCGCGTACTCGGTGGCGTCGAGCTCGCTGCGCATGCTCACGACCGGAGGCGATCGACTGACCCGGCGTCCCGCCGGCGACTTCGGGACCGTCTTGCTCAACATGTACGGTCCCGCCGAGAACGCGGTGGTCGCCACCGCCGGCCGCGTTCGCGACGGCCGCGAACCCGGCGATGCCTCGCTGCCGCCGATCGGTCGCGCCATCACGGACGTCGCGGTCTACGTGCTGGACGCCGAGCTCGAGCTGGTCCCGGCCGGGATCCCGGGCGAGGTCTACATCGGCGGTGCCGGGGTCGCCCAGGGCTACCTTCGACGGCCCGGGCTCACCGCGGAGCGCTTCGTCCCCGATCCGTTCTGTGCCGAGCCTGGAGCGAGGCTCTATCGCACCGGCGATCGCGCGCGTCGACTCGAGAGCGGAGAGCTCGAGTTCTTGGGCCGCGTCGACGCTCAGGTGAAGGTTCGAGGCGCGAGGATCGAGCTGGGGGAGGTCGAAGCCGCTGTGCGTGCGCACGCCCGAGTGCGCGACGTAGTCGTGGTCGCGCGCGGTGAGGGGGCGGCCAAGCGCTTGGTGGCGGTCGCCGTGCCCGACCGGGCGGCCGACGCCGCGGACGCCCGGTCTGAGCAGGCCGGGCAGGCCGAGCAGGCCGAGCAGGCCGAACAGGCCGAACAGGCCGAACAGGCCGAACAGATAGCAGCGTGGCGTCGGCTCTACGACGCCACCTACCAGACCCCGGTCGACGATCGCCAGTTCAACATCGTCGGCTGGAACAGCAGCTACACCGACCGCGCGCTCGGCCCCGAGCCCATGCGGATCTGGGTGGACGAGACGGTCGAGCGGCTGCGCGCGCTGTCGCCCGCCCATGTCCTGGAGATCGGCTGCGGCACGGGGCTGTTGATGTTTCGTCTGGCGGCTCAGACCGAGCGCTACTGCGCGACCGACTTCTCGTCGGCGGCTTTGGATGCCCTGGCGCAGGAGCTGTCGGGTCCCCGCTGCACGCTGCCCCAGGTCGAGCTCGTTGAGGCCGCGGCCCACACCGTCGCCGAGGCCGTCGATGGGCTCTTCGACGTGGTCGTGCTCAACTCCGTCGTTCAGTACTTCCCCAGCGTCGAGTATCTGGGCGAGGTCCTCGCGTCGGTCCTGCCGCGCGTGCGCGAGGGCGGAGCCCTGTTCCTCGGCGACCTGCGTCACGCCGGGATCCAGCCGCTGTTCGACGCCTCGCTGGCCCTGTATCGCGCGGCCCCCGATGACACCGTGGCCCAGGTTCGGGCCCACGTGCAGTCGCTGCGCCAGCGCGAGCAAGAGCTGCTGCTGGATCCGCGGATCTTCGCCCTCCTTCGCGCTCGCCATCCGCGGATCACCGGGGTGCGGGTGATCCCCAAGCGCGCGGCGCTGGACAACGAGCTCAGCCGGTTTCGCTACGACGTCGTGGTCGAGCTCGATCGCCCGGCCGCGCACCGGGACGCGACGCGCTGGCGCTGGGCGGACTTCGGCAGCGTCACCGCGCTGCGCTCGCGCCTGTCGGCCGAGGCTCCGGATGCCGTTCGCATCACCGGGGTCCCCAACGCGCGGCTTGGGCGAGCGGTGGTCGATGCCGAGCGCCTTCGAACCAGCGACGCACGGGCCCGCGCCGCGCAACTCCGAGACGAGCCTCACCCCTCGTCCGAAGGTTCCCCGCCCGAAGGTCCCCCGCCCGAAGGCGTAGATCCGCAGGTTGCCTGGCAGCTCGCGGACGCGCTGGGTTACCAGGGGCACGCGAGCTGGGCCAGCGGCGCGAGCGACGGCCGCTTCGACATCGTGCTGTGGCGGACCGGGGGGCCGCGTCCCTCCGAGGTCGAGATCGCGGGCGAGGGATCATCGCTACGGGAGTTCGCGAACACGCCGGCTCGGGCGGCCAGCGATCTCGAGTCGACGCTCCGAGCCTTCGCGCTCGAGCGCCTTCCCTTATACATGGTCCCCGATCGCATCGTGCTGCGCGACGCGCTGCCGCTGACGCCGCGGGGCAAGGTCGATCGCACGCGGATCGTGGCGGATCTCGAGGCGCTCGTCCGTGAGCCCGGGCGGTTCGTCGCGCCGCGAGATGCCAGCGAGGCCCTCGTCGCGGAGGCCTTCTGCGCGGTCTTGGGGCGCAGCGGGGTCGGGGCGCACGACGATTTCTTCACGCTCGGCGGTCATTCCTTGCTGGCGACCCAGCTGGTCGCGCACCTCGAGGCGACGACGGGCCGCGAGCTGGATCTGCGCGTCGTGTTCGCCGAGACGACCGTCGAAGGGATCGCGCGAGCGCTGCGGGAGCAACGACTCGCCATGCTCCCCCCGATCCCTCGCGGGGAGGGAGCCGACGACGCGCTCGCCCCCGTGTCCTTTGGCCAGCAGCGGCTTTGGATCTACGAGCAATTGCTCCCCGGCACGTCGACCTACAACATGCCGGCGCGGATCCGGTTGGTGGGGCCGCTGGACGAGGCGGCGCTGCACGCCAGCCTCGGGGCGCTGGTTGAGCGCCACGAGACCCTCCGCACCCGCTTTGTCGATCACCACGGCGCGGTGCGGCAGGTGGTCGAGTCGCGGTGCGAGATCCCGCTGGTCACCCGGCAGGTGAAGGACGGCGAGTCGCTCGACGCGCTCATCGAGGCCGAAGTGGAGCGCCCGTTCGATCTTCGAACGGCACCGCTCTTGCGGACCACGCTCTTCGGGCTCGGCGCGAGCGAGGGGGTGCTTGTGCTCGTGATGCACCATATCGTCTCGGACGGCTGGTCGGTCGGGGTGATGATGCGTGAGCTCGCGGCGCTCTACCGGGCGCAGGTCACCCCGCAAGAGCCCGCGCTCGCGGATCTTCCGCTGCGCTACCGCGACTATGCGGCGTGGCAGCGTAGCGCGCAGCACCGCGCCGACGATGCCTATTGGACGAGCCAGCTCGCGGGCGTGCGTCCGACGCTCGATCTCCGGCTCGACCGGCCGCGACCCGCGGCGCCCGACTACGGCGGAGCCTGCACGCCGGTTCGCTTTGGGCGGCCGCTGAGCGACGACATCGACGCGCTTGCCCGCCGGGCGGGGGCGACACCGGCGATGGTCCTGCTGGGGGTCTGGCAGGCCGTGATGCACCACCACACCCAGCACGACGACATCGTGGTCGCGATGCTCGTCGCGGGACGTCGACGGGCGCAGACCCACGGGCTGGTGGGGTTCTTCGTCAATACCGTGGCGATGCGCACCGACTTTGGCGGGGCGCCTACGCTGTCGGCCTTGCTCGCGCAGCTGCGCAAGACCGTCACCGACGGCCTCGCGCATCAAGATACGCCCCTCGAGCGCGTGGTCGAGCAGCTTCGCTTGCCCCGCAATCTTCACACCCCGGCGCTGGCCCAGGTCGTGTTCGCGCTGAACAACAACCGGCTCGGCCCGCTCGCGCTGCCCGGCCTCGAGGTGGAGGTCACGCCCCTGACGACCACCACCGCAAAGACGGATCTGACGCTGATGATCGACGCGCCCGAAGGGCGTCTGGACGGCGG
>JBCCWC010000043.1:0-80449 GCA_039194325.1 Myxococcota bacterium | reverse complement strand
GCGGTGGAAGCGGAGCCGGCGGTGGAAGCGGAGCCGGCGGTGGAAGCGGAGCCGGCGGTGGAAGCGGAGCCGGTGGTGGAAGCGGAGCCGGCGATGGAAGCGGAGCCGGCGATGGAAGCGGAGCCGGCGGTCGTCGTCGAGGACGAGACCGAGCTCGAGTCCCGATCCGGCGACTCCGAGCTCGACGCCGCATCCGAGCTCTCGTGGGAGGCCGAGGCGATCGTCAAGCGTCATGTTCGCTGGACGGCCGTCGGGGGCGCGATCCCCTTTCCGCTGATCGACATGGTCACCGTCGCGGGTCTGCAGCTCAAGATGCTCGCCGCGCTGTCCCGCCACTATCAGGTGCCCTTCTCCGAGGAGCGCGGTCGCTCGCTGGTCCTGTGCTTGCTGGGGAGCATCGCTCCTTACAGCATCGGGGCGGGCTTGGGCAGCTTGATCGCCAAGAGCATCCCGCTGGGCGGCTTGCTGGTGGGGGTCGCCTCGACCTCGTTCTTCTCCGCCACGGCGACCTCGGTGATGGGCAACCTGTTCATCGACCACCTCGAGCGGGGAGGCTCGGTTCACGACGTCGATCCGGCGGCCATGCGCGCGCGCTTTGCCCAGGACTACCGGCAGCACCAGACCCAGGCCCGTCGCGCGAGCTGACGACGCTCGGCGGCGGAGCGGCCGTCGGTCGTCACCGTGAACGCGGTCGTGCACCCGTTCGGGTCAGTCGACCGTGCGTAGCAGGCTGCTGCGTCGGGGTCCGGTGGCGCTGCGCTTGCTGGCCGCCATCGCGGCTTCGGCGGCCAGATCGAAGAACGCGCGGGCGTGCGGGGAGTCGGGGTTGGACTCGACCACCGGGGTGCCCGCCTCGCCCCCGAAGGCGATCGCCGGCTCTATTGGGATCTTGGTCAGCAGCGGCGCCCCGATCTCCTCAGCGAGCCGTTGGCCGCCGCCGGCCCCGAAGATCTCGTCGTGGTGGCCGCACGCGGGACAGCGATAGTGGCTCATATTCTCGGCGACCCCGAGCACGGGGACCTCCAGCTTGCCGAACATGTTGACCGCCTTGCGCACGTCGATGAGCGCGACCTCCTGGGGCGTGGTCACGATGACCGAGCCGGTCAGCGGGATCAGCTGAGCCAGCGACAGCTGGGCGTCACCGGTGCCGGGCGGTAGGTCGACCACCAGGTAGTCCAGGTCGCCCCAGCGCACGTCCTCGAGGAACTGGGTGAGCAGCTTGTGGATCATCGGCCCACGCCAGATCACCGCGGCGCCGGGCTCGACGAAGTACTCCACGCTCATCACCGCGATGTCGCGGTAGAGCGCCGGGGCGATTCCGCCGCCGTTGGGGGCGGTGCCGGCCTCGCGGTCGGCCTTGCCCAGCATCTTGGGTACGCTAGGCCCATAGATGTCGGCGTCGAGAATACCGACGGCGGCGCCCAGCTTGTGCAGGGCCAGGGCGACGTTGACGCTGACCGTGCTCTTGCCCACGCCGCCCTTGCCGGCCGCGATCGCGATGACGTTCTTGACGGTGGGCAGGCGATTGAGGTCCTGGCGGGCCGGCTTTTTTGGGACGCGCAGGCCCCACTGCAGGTCGAGCGCCCCGATGGATTGCTCGGCCAGCGCGCTGCGGATCGAGGTCTCGAGCTGGTCGCGCAGGGGGTAGCCTGGGGAGATCAGATCGATGCGCAGAGTCACGCCGCCATCGTCGCCGATCTCGATGTCGGTAAGCTGACCGGTGGCGACGATGCCTTGGTCGGTCGCGGGATCCGTGACCGAACGAAGCGCACTACGAATGGACTCGACCGACGTGCTCATGAGCAGCTCGCGCTGGCGCATGTAGCACTGGCCGCGGCGACAAGCTACCCTTGCGCTACCTCTGTCCGGCTTGGGCCGGGCGCCAGCGTGGGCACGGGTCTGCTCGATCCGGCGGCCGAGCCCCGAGGCAGCAGACGACGACCATGGCCGTTCTCGACATCGTCACCTATCCCGATCCCCGCCTGCGTGAACCCACCGTCGAGGTCGAGGAGATCGACCAGGGCGTACGCCAGCTCGTGCAGGACCTCACCGAGACCATGTATGCCCTCAACGGGGCGGGCATCGCCGCCATCCAGGTCGGGCGCCTCGAGCGCATCTTCATCATCGACGGGCGCGTGGCCACCGGCAAGGACAACGCCGACCCGGTGGTGTTCATCAACCCCGAGGTGGTGGAGACGGGCAAGGGCCTGACGGTGAGCGAAGAAGGGTGCCTGAGCTTTCCCGACGTGTTCGTCGACATCAAGCGCCCGCGGTGGGCCAAGGTCCGCGCGACCAACCTCGACGGTGAGACCTTCGAGTGGGAAGGCGAAGGGTTGCTGGGTCGGGCGCTCCAGCACGAGCAGGACCACCTCACCGGCAAGCTGATGATCGATCTGGTGGGGATGGTCAAAAAGGAAATGATCAAGCGCAAGATGAAGCGCTACCACGGCGGGCAGGATCGCCGGGCCTCGGGCTAGCGCGGGGGAGCAACCCGCGGGGCGATGGCCAGACGTGCTCGTGATCTCGTCGTTGCGGGCCAGACACGGGTTGCGAGGGGCGAAGCCGATTGGCGTGGCGATGGCCGTCCGAGCTCGCGTTGGATTCCCTATGCTCGGGGTATGCGAGCAAGCGCGCTCGGCACGGGGCTGATCATCGGGGCGCTCGTGTCGATTCCAGGTTGCGGGGTCGAGAGCTTCCAGTGCAGCCAGCACGCGAACTGCGAGGCCGACGGTGTGGGTGGGAGCTGCGAGGCCAGCGGGTACTGTAGCTTTCCAGATCCGTCCTGCTCGTCGGGGCGCCGCTACGGCGAGCATGCGGGCGACATGCTCGGCCACATGTGCGTGCCGGTCGATGATGAGGCCGGTGATACCGCCGCGGTCCCTCCGGGGATGACCAGCGCGATGTCGGCCTCCGAGGCGCCGTCGTCGAGCACGGGCGGCGCCGAGTCGACGGACGGAGGATCGAGTGACGGTGTGATCCCGGGGCTCGACACCGGGACCGCCGGCATCAGCGACACGACCGCCGACGGCAGCGACACGACCGGAAGTGCCCAGTGCGAATTCGACGAGTTCGACGATCTGGGGAGTCGATGGATCAACTGGAATTCCCAGGTGCCGGTCACCGTGAACGATGGGCACGCCGTCTACGACCTGGGGGGGCAAGGCGGCTACAACGGCCTGCACGGGGCGCGATTCGGGGATTTTCGCGAGGCCGTGCTCTGGGCCGAGGTGGTGCAAGTCTTCGATCCCAGCGCGTACTCCCGGCTCGAGGTCGGGGTGACCGATGAATTGGACTCGTGGGTCTACGCGTTCGTCGGCGAGGGGCACTTTGGCCTGTTCGAGCACGCCCCCAACTCCACCATGATCCTCGTGCAAGCACCCGCGCCGCCCTTCTCCGATCGGCTGCACTTGACGCTCGAGCTGTCCGGGGGGCAGATGCGGGCGATAGGCTCGGCCGACGACGGTCCGGCTATCGTGCTGCCCTGGTACCCCGCGCCCGCGTGGGTCGCCGACAGCACGATCATGCTGGACGGCTCGGTCTTCGAGAACGTCGACGCGGGGGTGGTCTTGGTCGATCGCTTCGGGGTCTGTGGCGTCCCGTAGCCGCCCGTGGTCGACGGTGGCGCGGGCTTGGGGGCGGACGTGTCGGCCGTGGGGTGAGCTTGTTTTCGAGCCGCTGTGCTGAGGCCTGCAGACCTCGTGGCTGGGGGGCGCCACCATCACTGGGAACGGGTCCCGACGGTCTTGTTCGTCGATGGGGTGAGCGGTGCTACACCCCGTGCGACCGCGACCACGATGACGATCGCGGCGTCATTTTTTCCTGTCCGAAAACCGTTCGATGGACACTGATAGGGGTAGATGACGAGGACCGCGGATCGATCGTGGGGCCTGATGGTCGTCCCGTTGCTCGGGGCGTTGGCCACGCAAGGGTGTTACCAGGGGGCCTCGGGCTCCGAGGACATGCCCGGGGAGGGGGGCGACGACCTGCCGGGCGAGTCCGACGGAGACGACCCCGACGGACCCAGCGGTCCGCCGCCGGCCGCCAGCGAGAGCTCGCCGGGGTTGCGGCTGCTGACGCAGCGCGAGTTCCACAACGCGGTGCGGGATCTGTTGGGGGTCTCGCTGGATCGCGAGCTCATTCCCCGCGAAGCGCTGGTCGACGGTCATGGCCACATCGCCCAGGCGCAAGGGGTGGGCCTGGACGAGGTCGATCGCTACTACGAGCTGGGCCTGGCCGCGGCCGAGCAGGCGGTGTTGCAGATGCAGCCGGGCTGCGATCTGAACACGCCGGCGTGTGCGGCCTCGGTGGCCGAGCAATTGCTGCCGCGGATCTTTCGCGAGCCCGGGCCGGTGGAGCGGACGGAGCGGTACCTGTCGATCCTCGAGGAGCCCGACGCGGGCGAAAGTGTCTCCGAGCGTCTTGCCACCCTCATCGCGACCGCGACTGCCTCGCCGCACTTCCTGTACCGCCGCGAGCTCGGCGACGAGCGGGTCGAGGGCTACGTGCGCTGGCTGACCGACTACGAGATCGCGTCGCGGCTGAGCTTCTTGGTGTGGCAGTCGGGGCCGGACGAGGCCCTGCTCGACGCGGCGGCGGCGGGGCAGCTGCGGGATCCCGAGGTTCGCGCTCAGCACCTGACGCGCATGCTGGCGGACGACCGGGCGCGAGCAGGCCAGGTGGGCTTTGCCCTCGACTGGCTGGGGACGGCGATGGGCGGGACGATCGACGACAAGGATCCGGAGGTCCTGGAGGGGACCTCCGCCGAGCTGGCGCGGCGAGCCGAGCATAGCCTCGAGCGGACGATCGAAGACGTCTTGTTTGACGGGGCCAAGACCTTCATGGGCCTGTTGGATACCGATCGCTACTGGGTCGACGAGTCGCTCGCGGCGCTGCTCGATCTTCCGCCAGCCGGGGAGTCGCTCGAAGCACGCGAGCTGGATCCCTTGGTGCGGCGGGGATTGCTGATGCACCCCGCGGTGCTCGCCGCTCACACCAAGGAGAGCGGCGCGTCGCCGTTTTCCGTGGGCGAGTTCATCTACGAGAACGTGCTGTGCGAGAAGATCGCGCCGCCCCTCGAGATCCCGGAGTTTGACCCGGGGCAGCTGGAGGGCGAGACGCTGCGCGAGCAGCTCGAGGAGCTGACCGCCGACGCGGCGTGCCAGGCCTGCCATGCGCGGATCGGGCCGCCCGGGTTCGCCTTCCTCTCCTTCGATCCGATCGGGCGCCATCTGGCCGCGGACGGCGAGGGTCGGCCCTTCGACACCAGCGGCACGGTGCCGGTGGGGGAGGGCACCGTCTCGTTCGACAGCGCCGCCGAGCTCTCCTCGGCGCTGGCGACCCACGACAACACCGCGCGCTGTGTGGCCAAGCGCCTGTTTCGTTGGACCTACGGCTATTTCGAAGGGGGCGATGACGAGTCCTACGTGCAGCAGCTCCAGGCCCAGGCGATCTCCAGCGGCGCCGAGCTGGAGGTGCTGCTGTCCACCATCGTACGCAGCGACCCGTTCGCTCAGGTTCGTCTCGGAGGTTGATGATGCTACGTCGGCATATGTTGCAGCAGATGGGCCTTTGGGCCCTGGGCGCACCGGTGTTGCTCCACTCGCGCCGTAGCGCGGCCGTGGGGGAGACGCCACGCCGGGTCGTGGTGATCTTCTCGCCCAACGGGCCCCAGCACACCAAGGGGCCCACCCAGGCCGATGGCTCCGAGTTCGACTTTCAGCTGCACCCCTGGTGGAGTCCGCTTACGCGACACAAGGAACGTGGGGTGTTCTTTCGGGGGGTCCATCAGGCGGGGGTGCCCTTTGGGGAGAACAGCGAATACGGCCACCGTTCAGGCACCGTGGGGGCGCTGACGGCCACCACTACCGGCAGCGATTCGAACCAGGCCACCGGGCCCTCGATCGATCAGTTCATCGGGCAGCAGCTCCAGGCCAGCGGGGTCGTCACGCCCAAGCGCTCGCTCTTGTGGTCGCTTCATGACAATGCCTCGGCCTTCTACGAGGCCGCCGGCCAGCGGGCGACCCCCGTGTCCAACCCCTACGAGGCGCTGGCCGACATCGCGCCCGCGTTCGGGGGCGACAGCGACGCGCTGCGGGCCATGCTGACCCGCAAGCACTTCGCGCTCGATCACATGGCCACCGACTGCGCCAGCCTCCGCAGCGAGCTCGACGGCGCGGGGCGGGAGATGCTCGACTTCCACTGCGCCAACATCGAGTCGCTGGAGGCGAGCGTCAAGGCGTCGCTCGATGGAGGGCTGGCCGCGTGCCAGATGCCCGAGGACTCGATCATCAGCCTGCCCGAGGATGCCGACTGGACCGGTCGCGAGGCTCGCGACGCGGCCATGGCCGCCTACACCGAGCTGATGGCGCTGGCGTTCACATGCGACGTGACCCGGGTGATCGGCCTGTCGTTCGGCTCGGGCGCCGCGCGGTTTTCGATCCCCGAGTCGTACGGGGTGCCCTCGTCGGGTCAGGTGGACTCGGGCGACTCGGGCCCGCAGATGCACGCGTGGACCCACCAGTCGGGGAACAACCCCGACACGATGCTCGCCCTGGAGATCTTCTACAACTGGTTCTCCGAGAAGGTCGCGGCGATCCTCGACAAGCTCCAGAACACGCCAGACGTCGACGGGCGGCCGCTTTTGGACACCACCTTGGTGCTGTGGACCTCCGAGTTCGGCTCGGGGGGGCCGCACACCAACGCCAACACGCCGGTGATGCTCTTTGGCGACAGCGAAGGGGAGATCGTGACCGGTCGGCAGTTCGAGATCATCGACGGGCCGCGAGAGGAAAAAGCGCTGCCGGTGCACAACCTCTTCGTGTCGATGATCCACCACATGGGGCTGACCGACATCGACACGTTCGGCAACGCCGGCCAGGGGCCGCTCGAGTGGCTCTACGGGTAGGCGAGGCGGGCGGTTCGGTCGTTCGGATCAAGTGCCCACTTGCGGTCGGCACTCGCTGACCAAGTACATCACGAACCCCTGCGCTGCGTGGTAGCGGCGGTCACGAACGCCGTCGACCATGCCGCGCTGCACCACACCCCGCGTCCAACGCCTCTCGTGACGCTCTTGAGGTTTCGACGGGCGCAACATATCATGCCCTGCGCAATATATCACATCAAGAACGCAATATATTACGTTCTACGGATCGTTTCTCTAGAAAACACAATAATATCAATACGTATGTGAGTGGCCTACTCCATGCATTCAATGTGGGCGTTCGCCGGACAGCCCGCGCATCGCAAGGAACAAGAGCCATGAACCAGCCGCTTTATCCAGGAACGAACGAGCGCTTTGAACACAGCGGTGGCGTTCAAAGAGCGGCGCGGGTTGGCTCGCGGCCCACCGTCGTAGCGGGGCAGCATCTTGCCATCGTCTTGACGTGCCCGGGCGGCGGCCTCGAGCAGCAGGCCGCCAGCGAGCACGCGTTGATGCTCGCCAAGAAGGCCTCATTGCGGAGGCCCGACTCGTGCGTGTCACGGCGAGCTCGGCGGCGTCGCGGGTCCAGTCGCTACGCGCTTGCAGACCGGCGGCCACGCTCCATGCGGCCAATGCCGGCCATGGAACTCCAGAGACGATCGCTCGGCTCGTGGGGTGCGATCGACTGAAAGGAGGTTGAACGCGGGACCCGAGCTGCGGTCAAGACTATGTGTGGAAACGTTCGACCGCGGTTCGATTCTGTCGAACCCATGGGTGGTTTGACAATGGTGGTTAGACAATCGGCAAGAGGATAGGCAGCAAGACCACCCAAAAGGGCGAGCGGGGGGCGGGCCAGACTTGGTATCGAGCGGTCGTTGGGACGACCTTGGGGAACCGAGATCGGGTCCGCCCCCGGCAGTCCGAGAGCCGCCCAACAAGCGGCCCGAGCGGCTGGGTCTGGTCCCGGTTTGAAGCCGGTCGAGCTCGTTGCTATCAGTGGGTCCTCGCTGGTGATGACCCGAGCCTTCGCACGCGTGTTCGCTCGGATCGGCCCATGGATGGTGCTTGCATGGCTGCTCACGGGGTCCGCCATGGGTCGGGCTGCCCCGTCGCCGTCGCCGGGGGGGCCTCTTGCGCTGGCGTTCGGTGATCTGGAGACGGCCACGCCGAGCACGCTGTGCCCCGGCGAGCGACGCCGGGTGACCGTGCGGCTGCGCAACGTAGGGATGCAGACCTGGTCGCCGGCCCAGCGCGATTTCGTGGCGTACCACTGGCTGGACGCCGAGGGGAATGTCGTCGAGCGGGACGGCGAGCGCAGCCCGCTGCCGGGCCCGGTCGAGCCTGGGCGCCGCGTGGAGGTGTCGGCCCGTCTGTTCGCGCCCTCGCAGCCCGGGCGGTATCGCCTGCGCTGGGCGCTGGTGCGCGAGGGGGTGCAGTGGGTGGAGGGCGGCGACGCGCTCGACGTGGAGATCGTGGGTCGAGCGCCCGCCCTTTCGTGGTCACGGGTCGCCGGGGGCGTGCCCGGGCCGCTCGGAGGGGGGCAGCACGTCACCGTGCCGCTGCGGTTGCGCAACGAGGGGTGCGCTGCCTGGTCGCCGGAACAATCGGATGCAATCGCGTACCACTGGTACGACGCCGAAGGGCGCCAGGTGGTGCGCGAGGGGGAGCGGACGCCGATCCCGGCGCTGGCCCCGGGGCAGTCGGTCGAGGTGGCGGCGCAGGTTCGGGCGCCCACCGTGCCCGGATCCTACGCCTTGCAGTGGCGGATGGTTCGCGAGGGGCTGGCGTGGTTGTCCGCGAGCGACCGGCTCGTTCCCGTGGAAGTGGGGGCGGCCGCTCGCGCATGGTCGATCGAGGTTTTCGGATCTGTGTCCCGCCTGGGGGCGGGCGATCGCATGGAGGTTTCGGCGTGGCTGCGCAACGAGGGCCATCAGGAGTGGACCCACGAGCGGGGGGATGCGCTGTCCTATCGCTGGTACGACCAAGCGGGGTCGCTGGTGGTCGAAGGCCCTCGGACCGCGCTGCTCTCACCTTGGGTGCCGGGTGATGAAGGGCTCGTCGAAGCCTCGCTGGTCGCGCCCGAGCAGCCGGGGCGCTATCGCCTGGTGTGGGAGATCGTTCGCGAAGGGGTCGCGTGGTACGGCCCCCCGGTGTCGGGCCAGGCCGAGTCATGGGTGGAGGTGACCGCCCCGCGTCTATCGTGGGCCGTGGTGGAGGCGCAGATGCCGGGGGCGTGCTGGGTGCATCGTCGCGGGGCGGTTCGTGTGGTGCTGCGCAACACGGGGATCGAGGCGTGGTCACCCCGGCAGGGGGATCGGCTCTCGTACCGATGGCTCGACCCGGAGGATCGCCCCCTGCTCGGTGATGGTCAGCGGACCTTGCTGCCGCATGAGGTGGCGCCGGGCGATGAGGTGATCCTGTGGGCGCGGATCCGGGGCCCGGCCGATCCTGGTCACTACACCCTGGAGCTCGAGATGGTGCGCGAGCACGTGCGCTGGTATGGGCCTCCGACCTCGGGGGTGGCCACGGTGCGGGTGCGAGTGGAGCGGTGGTCGAGTTATTGGGTCGTGTTGCTGGGGGTCGCCGGGCTGGGGGCGGCCGGGGTCTTGCGCTGGGGGGCGTCGCTTTGGTCGGAGGGGTGGCGGTGGCTGCTGTGGCGGATCGGGGCGGCGCTATGGGTCGGGGCCGCCACCGCGGTGATCGTGCACTGCTTTGCCGATCTGAGCGGCGTCGAGCCCTGGCACGATGCCCAGTGGGTGGTCGTAGGCCCGGCGGGCCTGGTGGCGCTGGGCCTGTTGCCGCTGTCGCCACGGGTGCAGGCCTGGGGGGGCGTGCTCGTCGTGGGGCTGCTCAGTACGCTCGCGCTGGCCGATCTGGCCTACCTCCACTTCTTCGGGAGCATCGTGCCGCTGGCCGCGCTCGCGGCTGTCGATCACCTCGCGGACGCGGAGGCCACCGTTTCGTCGCTGCTGCGACCCGCCTACGGGTGGTTGCTGGCGCTGCCGGGGCTGGCCCTGGGGGTGGCGGTGCTCTGGCCGGGCCATGACCGAGGCCATGACCGAGGCCATGACCGGGTTCCCGTCGCGGCTCCGGTGCATGTGCGTCGCGGGGTGGTGGTGGTGGTGATCTCGCTGCTGCTATTGGCCACCCCTCTCATCCTCGCGCTCGGGCGGGTGTTTGGTTCGGGACGGGGTCAGCAGGTGTTCTCCGAGCGGGACAACGTGGGTCGCTTGGGCGTGGTGGGGGCGCACCTCTATGCCGTGTTACGGGGGATCGACGCCTGGCTGGGCCCAAAAGAGCTCTCGGCGGCGCAGCGCCGGGCTCTGGCCGAGGCCGGAGCCCAGGCCCAGGAGCGCCGTCGTCGAGCCTCGGCCCGGGCACCGGGCTTTGGGGGGGCGCGGGGCTTCGACGTGGTGCTGATCCAGGTCGAGGCGCTCCAGGACTGGGTGATCGGCGCCCGGGTGCAAGGGCAGGCCATTGCCCCCTTCTTGGAGGCCGCGGTGTCCGAGGCGCTCTACTTCGATCAGGTCTTCGACCAGACCGCACAAGGTCGGACCTCCGACGCGGAGTACCTGGTGCTCAGCGGCGGGCATCCGCCCAAGAGCGGCGCGCTGGCCTTTCTTCACGCGGACAATGATTTCTATACCCTGGCGCACGTGTTGTCGGATGCCGGCTATCACCCGCAGTCGGCCCATCCCTATGCGCGGGGGTTTTGGAATCGGGCGCAGCTGCACCCCCGGTATGGCTTTGTCGAGTCGAGCTTTCGGCGAGAGCTGGGGCCGGGGCCTCGGATCGGGTGGGGGCTGACCGACGCCGCGTTCTTCGAGCGTATGACGCCACGGCTTTTGGGGGCGCCGTCACCCTCGCTGTCGTTCCTCATTACGCTGAGCTTGCACCACCCCTACGAGAGCTTTCCCGAGGCCTTCAAGCGCCTTCGGCTCGGGGAGCTCGAAGGCAGCGCGGTGGGCAACTACCTGCATGCCATGCATCACTTCGACACGGCGCTGGCCGATCTTGTCGACGCGCTGCGCCGAGCCGGACGACTATCGCGGACCCTGGTGGTCGTCTACGGGGATCACGTGACCGGCCTGGGTGAGCCGGAGTCGGTGCTGGCCTTGGCGGGCTATCCCGCGTGGGATCCCTCGGTCCACGCCGCGTTGCACCGCGTGCCGGTGTTCGTGTGGGTGGGCGAGCAAGACGGAGGTCCTCTGGTGGGGCGCCGGTCGACCGTGGGCGGGCAGATCGACATTGGAGCCACGGTCTTGCACCTCTTGGGGGTCGAAGATCCGCGGCCGATGGCCTGGGGGCGCACCTTGCTGGATCCCGACCCGGGCTTTGCCGCTTTTTTGGGGGGCAGCGCGGTGGATCCCGAGCTGTTGTTTGTGGCGCAGGGGCCCGGGATCGGTCGGGAGGGCGGATGCTTCGAGCGCCATGGAGGACGCAGCGTGCCGCTTACGCGCTGCGAGCCACTGCGTCGGCGGGCTCGGGCCGAGCTGGAGGATGCGCGCCTGGTGCTCGCGCACGACCTGGGGGGCGCGCGCGGTGACGAGCCGTGAGCGCGGGAGCGGACGAGGCGGTCATCGGCTCGGGGCGTGCAGCAGGCGGGCACGGACATCCTGGGATTGGGTGAGGGGCTCGGTGAACTCACTGGGGTCGGTCCGGGCCAGACCACGATAGAGCGTGATGGCCTGCTCGATGGTGTGTAGCGCCTCGCGTGGGCGTTGGAGGGACTCGTAGCGGGCGGCGAGACCTTCGAGGGCCTCGGCCAGGCCCGCCTTCACCTCCATGTCCCCGTGCGGCGACCGCTCGTCGGGGGAGAGACGGTACAGGGTGACCGCTTCCTCGGCCGCCTGCAAGGCCTCGTGTCCCCGCCCCAGGGCCGACAGGTGCGCGCCCAGGTCGACGAGGGCCTCGGCCAGGTTGATGGTGAACACCTCCGGGTCTTGGCGGGCGAGGTGGCGGAAAAGGTGGACCGCCTCTTGGGTGGCCGCCCGGGCGTCGGCTCGTCGTTCCTGGGCGCCGAGGATGTCCCCCATAGCGAGCAGCGTGTTCGCGAGATCCTCGGTGAAGTCGTCGGGTCGTTGGGCTACGAGCGGTCGGTACGCACTCACCGCTTCACCAAAGAGCTCGGCGGCTCGATCTTCTTGGTCCAGCGCGTCGAAGATCTCCCCCAGGGTCACGAGTGCATCGGCGAGGGACTCGGCCGACTCTTGGGATTGAGGGCTGGCGAGCGAGCGAAGCAGATCCACCGCGCGCAGGCTGGGCTCCAGCGCTTGTCGGGGTTGCTCTAGGTGCCAGAGGGTTTCGCCGAGGCTGGCGAGCGTCTCGGCCAGAGCAGCGGTCGTGTCGGCGGCCGGAGGCGGTGCATGTTGGGGGCCGATGAGTTGCTCATAGAGCGCCACGGCCTCTTGCAGCAGCGGCAGGGCGCTTTCGGACTCTTGCGCGGCATCGAGGAGGAGCCCCTGCAGATAGAGGGAATCGGCCAGTCGGTGCCGGCACGTCTCCGGCTCTTGGGCTGCCAGCGCTCGCAACCGGTCGGTCGCTTCCTGAAGGGGGGCACGTGCATCCTCAACCTGGCCGGCCACGATTAGCCGAGCACCCAAGCTGACCAGCGCGTTGGCGAGATCCTCTGAGAAGGGGCTGGGTGAAGTGGCCGCCAGTCCTCGGTAAAGAGCGACCGACTCCCGCTGTTGGTCGAGTGCCTCCCCGTGGCGACCCTGGTGGTTGAGGTAGGTGCTCGACCCGAGCAGGGCCATCGCCAGATCGGGTGTGACGCGCTCAGGATGTTCCCGGTGGAGCCCGCGGAGCAACGCCACCGCTTCCGTGGACGCCTTGAACGCCGCTTCGGGTCGATCCAGCTCCCATGCATCCACGCTCTGGTTATGCAGCGATAGCGCCAGCTCGATGGTGTAGACCTCGGGTTGCTCTCGGGCCAGGGTTCGGTAGAGCGCGACCGCCTCGGCGGTGGCCGCGAGTGCGCTCTTCAGGTCACCGGTCGCTCCCATGACGATCCCGTGGGCATCGAGGACCTCGGCGAGCAGCGGCGCGTACGTTTGCGGCTGCTGGGTTGCCAGAGCGCGATAGGTCTCGACGGCTCGGGTTGTCAGGGCGACCGCGTCCTCGGGTCGATTGGCCCCTCGGAGTCGCTCGGCGAGTGTGTGCAGTGTGGGCGCCTGAGCCGCGAGGGGCTGCTTGTCGAGGGTGGCGGGGAGCTGTCGTAGGTCGGCGTCGAGCAGCTCTTGGTCCGGTACGGGGAGGGTTGCCTTGACTCGGTGGGGTCGGGCGGTGGCGATCCGTGGTTCACGTCGGGTCGTGCGTGGCGCGGGCAACTCGAAGGTCAACGTGCGGATCGACCACAGGTCCGGACCGGCCTCGCGCAGCTGGGGCTTGAGCGCGGGGTGGGCCGCGAGGATGATTCCCCCAGAGAGCTCGGTGCGGATCCGTTCCCGGCGCTCGTTGGCGCGTAGCACGAGCTGAGCCCAGGCGTTCGACCAGGCGGGAGCGTCCTCGCCTGCGGGGTCGTGGATCGCCTCCAGCCAGGTGCATCCGGCTTGGGGCGATGCGAGCAACTGGCCGAGCGTAGGTCCTAGTGACTCGGGGGCGGGTGGGCGCAGCACTCGATGCATACGCTCGTCTTTTGTGAGGAAGGCGTCGAGCCGACGCTGGATCTGGTGGGCCCAGGAAGGGGTGCTGGTGAATACGTAGGCGAGCCAAAAGCCCTCGGACCAGCGGAGGTGACGCTCCAGGCGAGCGCCGGCTTCGAGCACCTCAGACCTCGCCTCCCGCCGTACCCTGGCGCGCTCGCTCATGGGGCGGTTGGCTCGGGGGGATCGTGACGGGCGAGACGCTCCACGGTCTTTCGAATGAGTGGATGCAGGTCGTACCACTCGTCGCCATTGCGGTAGCAGAGCAGCAGGTGAGTATCGAAGTATCGCGACAGGTCACGGAGCTGGGCGTGCGTGGGAAGCTCGGCCTCGTGGGAGCGAGCGACTCGATGCAACCAGTGGGCGTCGGCGAGGGCGATGGGGAGGTAGTCGTTGCGGACTCGGGACAGCTCCTGCTCGACGCCTTGTCGGTCCACCGGCATCGACTCACGGTCGGCGGCCTGCATTGAGATCCCCTGGAGCACGCGCAGCAGATCCCGCAGGTAGCCGCCGGTCTCGAGCAGGACATAGTCGAGATCCGCGGGCTTGGCGAAGAGGCGTCGCCAGTTGCCGCGTTGTTCGATGATCCGTCGCAAGACCGCCAAGCCGGGCTCGAAGATCTCTCCGTTTCTTTGTTGCACTTTGATGCAGGGCAGTAGGTAGCTGCTGTCGTAGAGCCGGCCGATGCCGGGCGAGCGGACCTTGAGCCACGGGGGCACGGTGTAGACCATGTGCATCCCCTGGAACTTGAGCTTGTCGGCATGCCCCACGAACAGGGTTTCGACCGAGGCGAACACGTCGGCGTCGTTGACCGAGCTGCCGCGGATCTGCTCGATCGAGTCGAACAACACCACCAGGTTGGTCTGCTCGCCGTGTTTGTGCCGGACCGCCTTGACGCAGTCGGCCATGAACTCGCGTACATCTCGGGCGAGTGCGCCCAAGTGGCCCTTGAGGTGGGCTTGGAGTCGTTCACGGAAGGTCGGATCCTGCTGCAGGCCCATCCGCAGGTTTTCGGAGGCGTCCCCGGCCTTGCTGGTCACGTGGAGGTTGCCCAGATCGATGTTGGTCCGGGTCAGAAAGTCCACTGCGCGCCGAAAGTAGCCGCGGTGGGCGAGATCTTGGCCCAGCAGGTCGGGATCCTCCGTGAGGGCGTCACCGAGCGCCCCGGCGGCCGAGATCAGGAAATCGCTGATGTCGACGGGGGTCGAGAGGTTGAGGTAGCGCTGCATGTCGCACAGCACGACCTTTTCGCCCTGGCCCTTGAGCAGGTGACGCAAGCGGCGCAGCTCGGTGCTCTTGCCGGTCCCGCGAAAGCCGCTAAACAGCTGGGCCGACTCGAGCGGAGCCCAGCGCATGCCGCGAGCGAGGCGCTGCACCGGATCGGTGACGGTGGGATCGGCGTCGGCGACCGTGGGATCGGAGTAGATCGGGACGTATTGGGGATCGTCGGGCTCCAGGGGTCGATCGACCAGAGCCCGGTAGAAGTCGCGAAGGAACGGCTCGTCGGCGGATCCCACGTTCGACGAACCTAGCACGGACGGTGAGGGCCCCACACCGCGAGCAGCCGAGCGGAGAAGACCCGGGGCAATGGGTGGGTCGTGCGGGATCAATGATGAAGGGGAGCACCCGGCTCGGGTCTCCCCTGATAGGACGTGGAGGGGGCGCCAAGGAGGCGCCGCAGGGCGAGCGCGGCCCGCTTACCCTCGTTTGTGGCTCAGCTGGCGGCGACCGCCGCGACGTGCTTTTGGACGAGCTCGGCCATCTTGGCCTTGGAGCCGGGGTTGCCGACGAGCTTGTCGACCATCTCGCCGCCCTTGAAGACCAATAGGGTGGGGATCCCGCGGATCCCGAACTTGGCCGGAGTGTCGGGGTTGGCGTCGATGTCGATCTTGACGACCTTCAGCCGACCGCTGAAGTCGTTGGCGATGGCCTCCACGTGGGGAGCGATCGCGCGGCAAGGGCCGCACCACGTGGCCCAGAAGTCCACCAGCACGGGGAGGGTGGAATCGATCACGTCGCGCTGAAAGTCACTGTCGGTCGTGTCCGTGATGAGCTCGCTGGCCATTGGGGCGAAGGGTAGCGCAGGTGGGCCGCTCGGGCTCTGCGCGGGTGTTTGCGCAAGCGCACTTGGACCCGCGGCGGCCTCGTCGCGGGCATTGGGGGCCGTGCGCGCACCATTGCGGCCTACGGCCCCCGGAGGGGATCGGGGAGCGTCAGGCCGCGCGAGCGCCGAGGAAGCTCGGTCGATCGTCGTTATTGGGCCGAGGCCGTTTGAGGTAGGTGACGAAGAGATCGACGATGTCCTCGACGGTGGAGCGCTGCACGCTCGGGCGGGCGAGCAGGGCCTCTTGCCAGGCTCGGACCTTCGGGTAGTCCGCGACGGGATCGAAGTCGGGGACCACATCGGTCAGCCATCGCGCTCGCTGGAGCATCGGGGCCAGCGCGGAGTCGACCAGCGAGAACTGGTCCCCATTGAAGTACGGCCCTTCGCCCAGCTGGCCTTCGAGGCGAGCGAGCTTGTCATGGAGCGTGGCCAGGCGCTTGCGCGCGTCGTCCTCGGTCAGCGCCATGGTCATCAGAAACTGATCGCCCAGCAGGGACGAGCCAAACTCGATCCACGCGCGGTTGTGGGCGCGGCGCAGGGGATCCTCGGGGTGCAGGCGCGGTCCGGGGGTGACCTCGTCGAGGTACTCGTTGATCACCGCGGACTCGAAGAGCACCACGTCGTCGTCGACCTTCAGCACGGGGACCTTGCCGAAGGGCGAGATGTCCAGGAACCACTGCGGCTTGTTGGCGAGATCGATGTACTCGATGTCGTACTCTACGCCCTTTTCCTGGAGCGTGATGACCGAGCGCTGGACGAAGGGGCACAGCTTGAAGGAGATGAGCTTGTAGTGGGGCATGATCGCTGCGGGGAGGTGGATCGACGCGTGATGGGGGCGAGTTACAGCGGCGGATCATCGTCGTCCAGCGCGGTTGCGTCCAGCCGGCGTCGCCCGGCGCGTCGCTTGAGGCGATACTCCGCGGCCTGGGCCTGGCCGCGGGTGGGGTAGGGCCCGAACGTCGTACCGACGGACCAGGGACGCCCCGCTCGCGTAGCCTTGGCCCCCCCGGGGCGCTCACCGTTGTGTTGCTCGAGCCGGCGGGACAGGTCGTTGGTGATCCCCACGTAGGTGCGGGTGTGGTCCGCGGAGAGGAGCACGTAGAGGGTCCACTGGGGCACCGAGCCAAAGCTGACCGATTGGCTCGTCTCCTGTCCAGCGCCGGGCGAGTGGTGGTGGGGATGGAACTGCCGTCGCAGGGTCGAAGTTGCCTTACGCACTGACTGATAGGGCCGAATAGCGTCATTTGCGCGAGCGAGGAAAACGAGCGTAGAGGAGGGAGCAGCGGGCCAAGTAAGCAACGAGGCGAATTGCTGAACACGGAGTACCCGATGGACTCTATTAATCAGTGCGCGACGGGCCACCCGAGCGGAACGAAGGACCTATGAGCAACGAAAGCACGCGGCCGACTGAGCCCTCCGAATCATCGCTGGCCGACATGCCCGAGATGGACTTCTCGCATGGGGTTCGCCCGAACCGGTTTGCCGCGTTGCGCGGCGACTTCCGACATGCCGTGTTCCTCGACCAAGCACTGTGGGTGCACTTTGGCAGTGAGGACAAGGTGATCGAGGCGTTGAGGCTTTTGGTCGATCTCGCCAAGGGCAGCGATCGGTCCGTCGCATGATGAGACGGTCTTTGTTCGAGCCGAGCGCGAGCATCTGGTCTTGCCCGGGACAGGGCTGGGATGGTTTCAGCGTGACTAGGCATGACTTCCCCGCGGTCACGGGTTGGGCTCACGCGTAAGATCCTCGGCGCGAGCGCGGGCGGTGACGGCCTCCGCTGCATCGCCGGCTAGGGCGTGGACGTCGGCGATCGTCCGCCAGATCTCGGCCCGCCGGGCCTCGGTCGTCTGGTCGGACTCGAGGGGCTCGAGGGCGCGCTTTAGGGTCTGCAGGGCAAGGGCATACGCTCCGGTGGCGGCCTGGGCTCGGGCGAGGATGAGCAAGGCCGTGGTCAGAGCCGGCGCGCCCGGGGCAAAGCTTCCCGCGCGCAGCTCCACCGCCCGTTGGGCGATCACCAGCGCCTCGTTGGCCCGGCCCAGGGCCATCAGCGCGCTTGCGAGGTGGGCCAGCGGATCGGCCACGCTCTTGTGGTCGGGGCCGAGTCCCGAGGACAGCGCGTCCACGGCTCGGCGCAGGGGGTCGAGCGCGTCGGCCGGCCGGCCCCGGGCGTTCATCGAGGCACCGACGTGATTGTCGAGCCAGCCGCGGCGGAGGGGCCCGATGTCGGTCTTTCCCATCAGGCCGCGGGCGAGCGCGGCCCAGCCGTCGGCCTCGTTGTAGCGATCTTGTCGCACTCCGCGGATGAACACGAGATCGATCGCGGCCGCGAGCGCTCCTTCGTCATCGCCGACCGACAGCCGCAGCTCCAGCACGCGGTAGATCATCCGGGCCGCGTCCTCGAAGCGGCCCTGTGCCTTGGCCAGTGACGAGCGTGCAAAGAGCAGATCGGAGAGGATCGGCCAAAAGCCGGATGCCTCGGCCCTGGCCAGGGCGTTGTCGGCCAGGGCGATCGCCTCGTCCCGTTGTCCGCTGGCTTCCAGCCGCTTGATCCGGGCGATGTCGTTGCGCAGCGCTACGACCCGGGGGCGCAGCTGGGGATCTTCGGGTAGCGTCCGGCGCGCGCCGATCCACCGGGTCTGGGCGCAGCGGTCGATCGGGGTCAGCTTGTCGATGATCTTGGCGACGTGCTTGTCGCTTTGGACGGTTCGTACCCAGAGCAGCTCGACCGTCGCGTCGATCTGTTGGATCCGTTGATCGAGGCAGGTCATCGTCAGGTCGAAGCGCTGCGCGTCTGGGGGGTCGGTGGTCTGGCAGATCTCGTGGTAGTGGTCGCGCAGTCGGTAAGCGTAAGCGTCCAGAGCGTCCATCAACCGGGGAGATCCCCGTTGGTCGGCCTCCAGACCGGCGCGGATCTCGTCGTTCCAGGTGGCGGCGAGCTGCCCCTGCGCGGCGGCACAGCGGGCCTGGTGGGGAGAGGTCGTGTCTGCGGTGACCACCGCGGTGGTCACTGTGCCGGCGGCCGCGATCGTGGCCACCAGCGCCAGCACGCTCCATCGCCGACGGGGGGGTTCCAGCCGCTCGAGCAGCGTTGGCAGATCCGGCCAGCGGTCGTCGGGATCGGCTGACAGCCCGCGTCGGATCGCAGCCTGCACCGCGGCGGGGACCGCGGCGCGGGGCGGGCGGATCTCCCCCTTGTGCTTGGCGTAGGCCAGCGCCATCGCCTGCGAGCCGTCGAAGGGGCGCTCGCCGTGGAGGGCTTCCCAAAGCGAGACACAAAATGCGAATTGATCCGAGCGCGCGTCGGCGGGCCGCCCGAGGTGCTGCTCGGGCGCCATGTATACCGGCGTGCCCATGACCATGCCCGTCGCGGTCAGCTCGAGGGCTACCGGAGCGTCCGGGTCGTCGGGATCGTCGACCGCAGGGGTGATCTCCCGGGCCAGGCCGAAATCGCCGACCCGGATCCGGCCCACATCCGATCGCTCACCGTCAGAGCCCACGAAGACGTTGGCCGGCTTGAAATCCCGGTGGATCAGCCCCGCTGCGTGGGCCGCCGCGAGCCCGCGGCCCGCCTGGACGAAGGCGGCGAGGATCTGTGGGATCGAGCGGGGCCGCTCCGCCAGCCAGCGATTGAGCGGCACGCCGACCACGAGCTCCATCGCGATCATCACCCCGCGCTCGGTTGTCTCGGCGTCGTAGATCCCGACCACGTTGGGGTGGCTGAGCTGGGCCATGGACTGGGCCTCTCGGAGCATGCGGGCTTCGGCGTCGGGTTCTTCTCGCCGCTGGAGCAGCTTGAGGGCGACCTCGCGTCGTAGCCGTGGATCGTAGGCTCGCAGCACCACCCCCATGGCGCCGGCGCCCAGCGTCTCGATGACGAGGTAGCGGGAGATCGTGGTGAGCGCGTCGACTTCGTTCGGCGACCATTCCAGTGGTCCCGCGTCTTGGATCGTGTCGTCGAGCGCGCGCGGATCGGTCCGGGCTGGCTCGTCGGTCTCGCTCACCCGGGCATCAGGGATCGGATCGACGCTGGCGTCAAGGTGTGGGGACGGGGCGCGGACCTCCGCGTGCCCGACCCTCGAGCATCTCGTGGGTGCCTCGACAGGTCCCGGCCACGAGATCGGCCACCGCGACAGCTCGACGCGATGATGCTACCGTCGTTGCCCAAGTCGTCGGGTTGGGTCGAGCATGGATCGAGAGTATCTGCTTGGGGACGACGACCAAGAGCTGGCTCGTCTGCAACTCCAGCATCGAGTATGGGCCGAGGTCACCCACGCATCGTGGCGGCGAGGTCGGTTTCGCGTCGGCGGCCGGATCCTGGATCTGGGGTGCGGGCCAGGGTACTGCGCCCTGGAGCTGGCGCAGTGGGTCGGTGCCCGAGGCGAGGTGATCGCCGTCGATCAGTCGAGTGCCTTCTTGGAGATCCTGAAGCGACGCGCGGCCCGCGAGGGGGTCGCCAACATCCGGACGGTTCATGGTCGCGTCGATGAGCTCGAGCTCGCCGCGGGCTCGCTGGATGGTGCATTTGCGCGGTGGCTCTTGTGTTTCTTGCCCGATCCACGCGAGTTGATCATGCGTGTGTCGCGAGCCCTGAGACCCGGCGCTACGCTGGTGACCTTGGATTACTTCAACTACCGTGCGTTCAGCCTGGCGCCGCGCTCGCGGGCCCTGGGCGAGATCGTCGTCGCGATCGAGCGCTCCTTTCGCGACTCGGGCGGCGATGTCGACGTCCAGGGGCAGATCCCTGGCCTCATGAACGACGCGGGCTTGGAGGTGACCGAGATCCGTCCAGTGAGTCCGCTCGCACGCCCGGGCACGCCCTACTGGCACTGGATCGAGTCCTTTGTGCGTGGTTATCTTCCGGGCTTGATCGCGCAAGGCTATATCGATCCACCACTCGTCCAGGCATTTTGGCACGACTGGACGACCCGCTCTACACAGCCAGGAGCATACTTGGTCCCGCCCCCGGTGGTGGAGATCCACGGGGTACGCCGTGCTGTATAGACACGCCCAGTGGTCAATCTGGGTCGAGCGGTGCGGTACTCTGGGCGATTACGCACACGAGCTCGGCGATACAGCGGTAGGGAGCAATGGGATAATTCCCCGGCTTGATGGGCCAGTCTGCCTCCTCATGGATCGTGAATCGATCCAGGATGGTCCAGCCCGAGAATAGATCGGTGAACAAGTCGTTCGCTCGACGCACCGACCACTCGGCCAGACCCGTGTAGGTGAATTCTTCTCCCGAGTCCCTGAAGGTCCGTTGGATGTCGGCGAGGATGTCGAGGTATATGAGGCCCCCGGGAGCGAGTGCATTCTTGGCTTTGTGGGCCACGGCCTCGAGCTGCTCCGTGCTCAGCAAGTGCAAGACTCGCGTGCACAGGACGCAATCGTAGGATTGCTGGTCGAAGGGGTCTCGGGTGATGTCACCGTCGACAATCTCGACGTGATCATCGAGGGATCGCTGGCGGACTCGGTCGAGCAGCGACTGTGATCCGGCGATATCGATCCCGGTGACGTGATAACCCCGCCGGGCGAGCTCGATCGTGTGGATGCCGCCGCCACACCCCAGATCCAGCACGGTCTTCAATCCGCGGAAGGAGCCGAGCCGATCGTAGAATTCGAGTAGATGAGGGGGTGGAGCTTCATGGTCCGACGCAGACGACGAGTGCGCATAGTCTGCCTGAAACCACTGGAGGAGATCGCGGTAGGGGATCTGGCGCATGATGTCTAGATCTGCTGGCCGTGGGCTTCGTCGCGCCGTCTCCACACGCTGACGAGGGTGACGACATACTGGAACTTTCGAGCATGTTCCCGGATCAAGAACGGCATGTCTCGCGTGTCCAACAGCTCGAAGGCACCGCCTAGCTCGGCCCGCAAGGCGGCCAGCGAGGGCTCACCGTCGCGTCCGCCGAGCCAGGCGTCGCGCGACGTGAAGCGCAGGTCCCAGGTGAACGGTGTCGCCAGCACCAGCAGACCGCCCGGTCGCACCAGCGCGCGCGCGCCAAAGAGGCGGCCGACAAACGCACGGGGCTCCGCCAGGCGGCAGATCAGGTTGGCCGCGAGGACCGCGTCGAACCCGGCCAACTCGAGCGGTAGGGCGCAGGCATTCGCGCGGCGGAAGGTCACGCGGCGACGATCGATGTCAGGGGGCACCCGCGCCTCGGTGTAACCCTTGATCTCTCCTTCGTCCCGTCGGCGATAGGTCAGCCGGCCGTCACGACGGAGAGTCTGGGCGGCCTCCATGAAGGTGACGCTGAGATCGACTCCCAGCACGGATCGAAAGCCCCGCGCCAAGGCGAAGGTCGAGCCGCCGACGGCGCAGCCGACGTCGAGGGCTCGCGCCAGATCGAGGCCCTGCGCGTTGGCGGCCTCCAGGGTCAGTGCGGCGATCCTTTGCGGGAACCCCACCGCGTCCCGGGGCCCGAAGTCGTAGGGCATGGTTTCGTCGACCGATCCATAGTGAAGCATCAGGTTCTCGCCCAGGATCTTCTCTCCTTCGTACGCATCGGTTCCCCGAGCGGTGGGGAGCCGCACCGCGTCATCGGTGGTGTTGTCTTCGTCGGAGCGAGCCAGCCGAAACCCCGCGTGCTGGAAGAAGTGAGGCCGAAAGTGAAACCGCGCCCAGCGGGTCGCCTCGTCGCCGGTGCTGATGAACGACCCCCCCATGATCATCTTGTGCTCGCCGTCGAAGCACGGCGCGCTGAAATCCTCGTAGAGCGGGTGAACGCGGAACCCGTCGAGGGGATGAAAGTCGTCTTCGCACCACTGCCAGACGTTGCCAAATACGCCGCAGAACCCGGCCCCGTTGGGAGGTAGGGCGTCGACGGGAGCCTCCGAGCCCCAGCGCAGGTCGAGGTTGGCCTGCTCGTCATGCTCGCGTAGGCGATGGTGTTCGGCTTCGGTGATCAGCCGGTACGGCGCGCCGCGGCCCGCGTGCTCGGTCTTCCAGGCGCAGTAGGCCTTGGCCTCGTGCCAGTTGACGACGACGGGCCAGGACCAGGCCATGTCGACGACCTCGAAGATGGTCCGCAAGCGGTAGCGGTGGAGGCCAGCGGGCCCGTCCGCCACCCAGAACGTCGGCCACTTGGCGTTGCGACGCTGTCGCCAGCGCCAGCCCGGCTCCGGCCAGTATTTCGATTCCTGGTATCCGCCCGCAACGACGAACTCGTAGAACTCGCGATTGCTCACCAGGTATCGACTGGCCCGGAAGCTCCGCACGCACGCTCGTCGCTCGCCGTATTCGTTGTCCCAGCCGAATGATGGCTCTTGGGGTGGCTTGCCGACGAGGACGTCGCCACGGGGGACGGCGAGCAGCTCGTCGTGCGCGGCCTGGCCGTTCGTAGGAGCCGACGGGGGAGCGGGTGGCCAGACGTCCGGCCGGCGGAGGAGCGACAGGGGCAACTCTCGCAAGAGTACGCTGGAGGTCTCGATGTGGATCCGCTCGTGCTCGAATGCCATCAGCAGGGCCCACGCGGGATCCTGCATGGTGATCGGGTCGTGGCCGGGATCCAGGGCCGGGATGGTCGCGAGCGTCTGTCGAACGATCGAGTAGACGCGTCGCCGGTACTCGACGACCTCGCGGACCGATGGCCAGGACATCGCGTTCTTGGACATGTCGTCCCAGGACATCTCGTCGACCCCGGTTTCGAACACTTGCTCGAGCGCGGGGTCGATCGGAGCGTGGAGCAGCCCGGCTAGCCGCAGCTTGTTGATGTAGAACGCCGCCGGGTGGCCCATGTAGAAGATCATGGGGTGGCGGAGCTGATGATAGGCAGGGGTCAAGAACGCCCGCTCCCCCTGGAGCGCTGAGAACAAGACCTCGGTCGTCAGCCAGCCGTCGTCGAAGTAGCGCACGACCTGCTCTCGCGTGCACGTGGCCAGGTTCGGCATCGGCACTGGGCGCAGGGCCGAGCCCGGTGGTGGCGGTCGCGGCCCGGTCCACCACCACCCCGGGCGGGGGCCGACGAGCGGATCGGCATGATCGTCCTCGGCCACCGACCGCTTCGACAGCAGCGTGGTTATGTCGAGGTTGGGGTTGCGTGTCGGAGTCGTGGTCATCGAGGCATCAGCGGGCCTCGAAGCACGCGCGCCCGGGTTGGCATTCCTCTGGCACGCACAGGCCCTGGTCGGGTCCGGTGATGAACTGCGTGCGCAGGCACGCGTAGTGGCTGGAGCGGCTGGTCACGAACGCATCGGGCGTGTCCTGCCCGTAGACGTGCAGGGCCTTGGTGCGTAGGTGGCGGCACACCGGCTCCCCGGCCTCGAGCTTGCGACGGGTATGGTCGTCGAAGGTGGGCATGATGATCGCTCTCCTACTGCGGAAGGGGGACGCTGGCGGCGGCGTGGAGGGCCTGCCGCAGCAGGCCCTGGACTAGCGGGATCTTGTACGCGTTGCCCGACAGCGGCCGGGCCGGCTCGGTGGCGGCCACCGCCGCGCGCTCGAACAGATCGGCGCTCGGCGCCTGGCCCTCGAGCATCGCCTCGGCTTGCGGGCTGCGCCAGGGCACGGGCGCGACGTGCCCCAGGGCCACCCGCACATCGCGGAGTGTGCCGCCCTCGCTCCGCAGCCGCACGCTGGCTTCGGCCAGCGGCCAGTCCTGCGATTGCTTCTCCTTGGCGCTGGTGTACGCCGAGCGCAGCCCCGCGGGGGGGGGTGGTAGCCGCACCGCCAGCAGGATCTCTCCGGGGGCCAAGTCGTGCTCGCGCATGGGATCGACAGTGGGGCCGACGAAGAGCTTGGCGATCGGCATCCGACGGGTGGTGCCGTCGTTTTGGAGGATCTCCACCTCGGCGTCTAGAGCGGTGAGCGGCGCGCCCAGGCTCGAGGGGTGCACGATGTAGCTGGGCCCTCCGCCCAGGATCGCGTGGTAGCGGTGGTCGCCCGTCTGGGCGAAGCACATGTCGCCGCCCTTCTTGAGGCACACCAGATCCGCGTGGCGGTAGTACCAGCAGCGCGGTCGCTGCAGCAGGTTACCGCCCACGGTGGCCGCGTTGCGGATCCCCGGGGTGGCCGCGTGACCGGCGGCGTCGGTCAGGGCGGTGAAGGCGGCCGGCAGGGCCTCGAACCCGCTCAGCTGCCCCAACGTGACCAGCGCGCCCACGCGCAGCCGGCCGTCGGCCTCGGTCTCGATCCCCCGAAGGGCCCGGCCTTCGTCGCCGCCGACCGCATGCAGCTCGACCAGCTCGTCGGGGGCGTTCAGGCCTTCCTTCATGTGATCGAGCAGATCGATCCCGCCCGCCCGGAGCACGCGGCCGGGCGAGGACTCGGCCACGCGCGCGCTGGTGGCTTGCAGCGTGGGCAGGCGAACGATGGAGAAGCGGTTCATCGGATCCTCCGGCGGGCGAGGGTGGCCTTGTTCGAGCCGGGCGCGGGCACCTTGCCCAGAGCGGTCAGCACTCGGTCGGGGGTCAGGGGTAGGCTACGCACCGGGACGCCCAGCGCGTCGAAGAGCGCGCAGGCGATCGCGGCGGCGGTGGGGATCGTCGAGGGCTCGCCGATCCCTACCGCTCCGGTGTTGTTGTTGCCCGCGTAGACCTCGGTGAGGAGCACCTCGATCTTCGGCGTGTCGCGGGCCCCGAGGATCTTGTAGCTCTCGAGGTTGGGGTTGAGCATCCGCCCCAGGTCGTTGTCGAGCACGCGCTGCTCCATCAAGGCGTAGCTGGTGCCCAGGATCACCCCGCCGTTGACCTGGCTGCGCAGGGTCAGCGGGTTCATCACCCGGCCGCAGTCGTGCACCGCGAGCACCCGCGGCACCCGGACCACGCCCGTCCAGGTGTCGACCTCGACCTCGGCCATCTGCACACCGGCTATTTGGACCATCGGCCCGCCGGGGAACGCCATGGGCTCGTGGCCGTAGGTGGCGGGTCGGGTGGCGGTGGCTACGATCGCCTCGCCGTCGATCTTCTTGCAGACCTGGGCGAAGGTCAGCGACTTGCCGCCGCCGTGGGCCGTGCCCTCATCGTCCCAGCGTACGTCCTTGACGGCCACCTTCAGCTGGGCCGCCGCCACCTCGGTCAGCTCGCCCCGGGCTTGCTCGCAGGCGTTGCGTACCGCCGGGGTCACGCTCGACGTGGTCTGCGAGCCGCCGCTGCCCACCGACGAGCCGTACTCGCTGTCGCCGTAGCGCACCACCACGGTGGACAGCGGGCGCCGGAACACCTCCGCCCCGATCTGTGCCAGCACGGTGGGGATCCCCCCGCCGATGTCCTGGACCCCGTTCTTGATCTCGATCGTGCCGTCGCGCATCACCGAGGCGGTGGCCCGCGCCGCCTTGGCCCGGCCAAAGTCGCCCCAGATCGACGCGGCCATGCCCACGCCCCGGCGGATCCGGGCCTGGCGCTCGCGCCCTTGGGCCGAGCGCTCGCGGGCTTCCTCCCAGCCGAAGGCCTTGGCGCCCTCTTGCATCTGGTAGCGACGCACCGGGTGCTCGTCGTGGGCCAGGCGCAGCGCCAGCGGATCGGCCTTCATCTTGGCAGCCAGCTCGTCGATCGCCAGCTCCAGCGCGAACGCCCCTTGGGGGTGGCCTGGGGCGCGCATCGCCGTGCCCGGCCCGCCGTTGGTGAACACGTCGTGGGCCCTCACGCGCACGTTGGGGCAGCGGGTGTAGATCCCGATGGCGTTGCGCCCCACGCCGGCCCCCGTGCCGATCCCGGCGGTTCCGTACGACTTCACCTCGATCGCGTGCAGCCGGCCACGGCGGCCGCCCAGGGTGACCGTTTGGTGCGAGTCGGGGCGATTGCCGGTACACACGTGCTCTTCGTGGCGATCGCACATGAGCTTGACCGGCGCCTTGGCCTCGCGGGCCAGCTGCCCCGCGATGAAGCCCAGCCGGCTGCCCGGGGCCGATGCGCCGAACTTGGCCCCGAAGCCGCCGCCGAGATACTCGGTGATCACGTGAACGTTGCGCGGCTCGAGGCCGAACACCTCGGCCATCTCGTCACGCACGCTGAAGATGCTCTGGGTGGAGCACCACACCGTCATCGACTTGCGCGAGTCCCAGCGCACCAGCAGGCCATGGGTCTCCAGGGCCGAGTGGGTCTGGACCGGGGTGGTGTAGACGCCCTCGTGGACCACGTCGGACTGGGCCAGGCCCTGGGTCACGTTGCCGCGGGCCGACTCGGGCAGGGGACGAACGTTGCCTCGCAGCGAGCCGCCGCCGCCGGCCCCGGGCTCGTCGCCCTCGGTGCGTCGCTCCTTGACGGGCGCTTGGTGCACCACCGGCGCTCGCTCGCCGGTCGCCTCCATCGTCTCGACCACGTAGGGTTGCGTCTCGTACTTCACCCGGATCTTCGCCAGCGCGTCGCGGGCTTGCTCGGGGCGCTTGGCCGCCACCGCGGCCACGTCTTGCCCTGCAAACAGCAGCCGCTCGCCCCGCTTGGCCACCTCGATCACGGCTCGGACCCCGGGCTGCTTGGCCGCCTCGCTCGTATCGATCGAGTCCAGTCGGGCCGCCGGGTGAGGGCTGCGCAGGACCGCGGCCCACAGCATGTCGGGGACGGCCACATCGAAGGTGTACTTGGCTTGGCCGCTGACCTTGAGGTGGCCGTCGATCCGCGGGACCTCCGTGCCCACGACCTTGAGCTCGGACGTCGCGTCCCAGGGGCGCGCCTCGGTGGCGGGCAGGGAGACCTTCTTCTTGACGATCGACGCGCCAAAGCCCAGGGACAGCGTGTGCTTGACGTCGGCCATCAGGCACCTGCCTTTCCGTCTATCGCGTTGCCTGCTGCTTGACGCGCCGTTTGGTCCGCCGCATCGAGCACCGCGGCGACCACATGGGGATAGGTCCCGCAGCGGCACAAGTTGCCGCTGATCGCATCCTGCACCGCCTCGGCGGTCAGGGCCTGGCCTCGCGGGTGTCGGCGCAGCAGGGCGGCGCACGACACCAGCATGCCCGACGTACAAAATCCACACTGGAGCGCGTCGTGGCGGACGAAGGCCGCTTGCAGGGCCGAGAGCTCCTCGCCCTGCGACAGCCCCTCCACCGTGGTCACCTCGCGGCCCGCCACGTCGTGGGCCAACATCATGCAGCTGTTGCGGGGAAGTCCGTCCACCAGCACCAGGCAGGCGCTACAGGAGCCGCGATCGCACACAACCTTGGGGCCGGTCGTGTCCAGATCGATCCGCAAGGCCTGGAGCAACGTGGTACGGGGCTCCACGCTCACCTCCTGGGACTGGCCGTTGAGGGTCAAGCGCAAGGGGACGGGGTCTGGGCCGATCTGCGCGGGGGCGGTGGTATCCGACACCACGGCCGCCGCCCCTGGCTCGTCCGTTCCGGTGCGCTTGACACAGCCGCTGACCAGCGCCGCCGTGCCCACGCCGCGAAACAACCCGCGTCGGGTCAGCTTGGAATGCTCCGACATCGGGCGGAGGATATCCCAGTGCGGCGACGATCATCGGCCGCCGTGGTTGCTCGATCTAGCGACGTGTGGATCCCCAGTTGGCTCACGGCATCGGCCCACAAGCTCGTTGTCGGCCGTGGATCCATCGCGTACCTTGCGTTTCGCCCCCATGATTACCTGTCAGCATTGTTCGCATCAAAACCCCGATTCAGCCCGATTTTGCGAGGAGTGCGGCACCGAGCTGCACGATCCCCGGCGGGCTGCGCAAGAGGCGGACGAGATCGAGGCCGAGTTTCGCCTCGATCAGGTCCGCAAAGCGCGCAGTGCCTTCTTGGTGGTGGGTGCTCTCCAGTTGCTGGCGGGGGCTTTAGGGGCGGTCATGGCTCCGCCGGGCGCCGCCATGTTCGTGCTGGGCGCGGAGGTGGTCGTTGCGCTGGTGTTCTTCGGGCTGGCGTGGTGGTGCAAGGCGCAGCCCTTCGCCGCCGCCATCGTGGGCCTGTTCATCTACGGTGGCCTGCACCTGATGGCGGCGGTCGGCGATCCCAGCACGATCTACAAGGGGATCATCGTCAAGGTGATCGTGATCGTCGTGCTGGTGCGAGCGGTCAAGGCGGGCATTGCCCATCGCCAGTTCGTGCGTAGCCGAGGAATGGGCTGAAACGATGTATCGCGGCCAAGAACCCGCCTTTTGTCGCGGCTGCGGGGTCGAGTGGACTCCTGGGGCGACCCGTTGTGGTCAGTGTGGTGAGCCGGCTCAGCCGCCGGTCACGTCCGATGGTTTTGGGCGGGCCCTGCCGGCGTTCACCGATCAGCGCGCGCTGGTTGTGGGATTCACCGGGCTGGCGGCGGTCTACGGTGTGATGCTGCTCGTGTCGCTATGGAACGCCTGGTTCGATCGCGGCGTGCTGCTGCACCTTGTCCACGGCGTGGACGTGCCCATGGCCACCCTCGAGGCGGTCGACGCTGATCTGTGGTTCAACGTGGCCACGTTCCTCGTCTACCTCGCGCTGGTCATGGTCTTTGGCGTCTGGTTGGTCCGGGCCGGGCGCAACCTTCGGTCGCGCGGGATCATCGACACCCGCGAGACCGACGAGACGCGGCTTTTGTGGTTCTTCGTGCCGGTGGTGCACCTGTATCGGCCGCTGCGGGGCATTGCCGAGCTGTGGCGCGGCAGCACGGCCGAGGATCCGGGGCACTGGTCTGCGCAGCCCTTGCCGTGGCTGTTGCTCGGGTCGTGGTGGGCGTCGTGGCTGGCCACCAATGCCCTCGAGAACATCTCGATCTACCAGCGCTACGACGCGATTACGGCCTCGCAGCTCTTGTCGGCCACCGAGTACGATCTGGCGTCCACCGCGATTCGGGCGGTCTGTTTGCCGCTGTTGCTCGTGCTCGTGTATCGGATCGAGCGGGCCCAGCGAGCGCATCGACCGGGTCGCTGAGCGGCGCTCGCTCTCGCGCTCGATGGCGGTGCGGGCGGGTCGTGGGTCTGGCCCCCCGGTGATCCTCTCGTCTCGGACCTCGTGGGATCCGTTAGACTTGCGGTGGGGATCTCGGTGGAATTGCGACCCATCGCTGTCAGCGCGCTCTTGGTGGTCTTGGCTGGAGGATGCAGCCGCCTCAATCCGGGCTATGAGGGAGGCGGCACCGACAGCGCGGGCGAGGAGGGCGGCTCGGCGTCGAGCGAGTCCGGCCGTGAGGACGACGCTTCGGGGACCGCGACCTCGGGCGATGATCCCTGCGAGCCCGAGCTCAGCGGGTGCCACCCCGATGCCACCTGTACCGTGGTCGGCGACCAGCCCGAGTGCTCCTGCGACCCGGACGAGGGACGATTTGGCGACGGCTTCGAATGCGTGAGCCTCGAGTCGTTCCGCGCCCAGATGCCGTGCACGTCGGAGACCGGCAACTACTTTTGCGAGATGGAGCCCGACATGGACAGCGCCAGGTTGGTCGGCGATCCGCAGGTCCTCTACACGGTGACCCTGCACGTGAGAGGAGTGATCGAGCAGGTTCGCTACGAGGGGGGTGTCGATCGCGACTGGTACTACCTCGGGGGCGAGCCCGCCCAGGGGAGCTTCAACATCTTCGCACTCGAGGTCCCCGGGTCCGCGGAGCTCTATCATCTCAACGCGGGCCAGCCTGGGTTCTTCGCGTGCGTCCCGCTCGACGAGAAGCTCGACGTCGAGCTGAGCGGTGATTCGATCTTGCGCCTGTTCGCTGACCCCCGAGATGGTCAAGGGCTACGCAACCGGGACGGGCGCGGCGAGCCGATCGTCGTCGAAGGGGTCGAGCCGGCCCCGGAGGCCTTCCCCGGTCAATTCATGCAGATCGATCTCGTGAACGTGGAGCGGCCGTAGGCTCTGACCTACTGACCTACTGACCTACTGACCTACTCCACTTCGGCACCGTCTGGGTCAGTGCATCGAGCTGGTCGAGCAGCGCGCTGCGATCCGAGCGAGAGGCCCTGATCTTGGTGGCGCGCTGTCAGATCCACGCCACGGCAGGAGTCCAGCGGGTGGCTCGCCGCTATGCTCGGAGCCACGCCGGCTCGCCCTACGCGGTGCGAGTGCTGCGGGTGTGCGTGCGCGACGAGTGACGCCGCCGCCGCGCGGCGAGCCGTCGACGTCCGGTCGTGAGCCGCTCGGCGTGAACCGGTCGGGTTCGTTCGTCGGATCGGCTGAGGCTGCGTCGTGTTGGCGCACTAAGCGCTGGCTCGCCGGTCGCCCATCGGTCGATACACTCTCGTGCGCAATGCGGAGCGACATGGATCTGCTGAAGGCGTGGCGGGCGGGGGACGAGCGCGCAGGGGAGCTCTTGGTCACGCGCCACTACGCGGCCATCGAGCGGTTCTTCGTCAACAAGGCCCACGACCATGCCTCCGATCTACTCCAGCGGACCTTCCTGACCTTGGTGGAGGTGCAGGAGCGGATCGACGAGCGGCGTGACCTTCGCCGCTACCTATTCGGGATCGCGAGAAACGTGCTGCTCAATCACGTTCGAAGCGTCCATCGGGATGGCGAGCGACTCGACTTCGGGACACGCTCGATCCAGGATCTCAGCCCGACTCCCAACACGCTGCTGCTCGAGAGCCAGCGATCGCAGCGGTTGCTTGAGGCCTTGCGTCGGATCCCGCTCGAGCTCCAGATCGTCCTCGAGCTCTACTACTGGGAGGATCTGACGGCGGCGGAGCTCTCTACGTTGCTCGAGATCCCCCAGGGGAGTGTGCGGACGAAGATCCGCATCGCCAAGGAGAAGCTCGCGCGCGAGATGACCCGGCTGGCGCCCAGCCCGAACCTCGAGCCGGCCGCGTCCAACCTCGATAGCTGGGCCCGGGCCGTGCGGGAGCAGCTGGTCGGCACCAAGCCGGGGGAGGCGGGAGCGTGAGCCGGCGTGGGATCGCCCTCTCGCTCGGGGACGTGGGCACGAACGTCGCCGATCACCGGGGCTCATGAGCGACGCTGGCTCTGGGTCGGGTCGCGGCCCCGTGGTGACCTCGGACGACGACTCGGCGCTTGGGACGGCCAAGGCCGTCGATCTCCCGGTTGCCGCGGAGCACGTCGATCAGTACGGGCTGCGCAGCACCCGAACGTCCGGGGTTCGGTCGACCGGCACGGGCCTCGACGACCTGCCGCCGGTCGATGCGGTCCCCGACGACGTCATCGATCCCGGCCGGATGAAGCTGGTGCTCTCGCGGATGTTCGAGCGTCATCGCCGGGCTCCGCTCCGGATCGGCCGCCTACGCGTGCTCGACCAGATCGGCGAGGGGGGCATGGGTATGGTCTATGCGGCCTACGACGAGCAGCTCGACCGCAAGGTCGCGGTGAAGGTCTTGCGCTCGGGAGCGGACCCGGGCGGCGACATGGGGCGAGCTCGACTGCTGCGCGAGGCCCAGGCCATGGCGCGGCTGACCCACCCCAACGTGGCGACGATCTACGAGGTTGGCGAGATCGACGACGGAATCTACCTGTCGATGGAGTTCATCCAGGGGACTAGCCTCGATCGGTGGCTGACGGACGGTGAAGACCGCGGCTGGCGGGAGATCGTCGCCGTATTGTGCGAGGCGGGACGGGGCCTGGCGGCCGCTCATCGGGCCGGGATCGTCCATCGCGACTTCAAGCCTCACAACGTGATGATCGGCCCTGAGGGCGTCGTCAAGGTCCTCGACTTCGGTCTGGCCCAGACCCGCGAGGGGGGTGAGCTCGCCGCGTCCGCGACGTCCGGCGACGGTGAGGGGTCGACGGGGGACGCGAGCGCAGGGCTGCGCTCGCTGACCCAGACCGGGGCGATCCTCGGTACCCCGGCCTACATGGCTCCCGAGCAGTATGCGGCCCAGCCGACGACGGAAAAGAGCGATCAGTTCAGCTTCTGCGTGGCCCTTTACGAGGGGCTGTACGGGCAGCTCCCGTTCCCCTCGGACTCGCTGCACGTCTTGAGCAGTGCGGTCCTCGCGGGACGTCGCCGGCCGACGCCAGCCGACGCGTCGGTGCCACCGTGGATCCGTCGGGCGATCCTACGAGGGCTGTCCGCTCCGCCCGATCAGCGCCACCCCTCGATGGACGTGCTGCTCGCCGAGCTGTCGCGCGACCCGGCGGCGACCCGCCGAAGGGTCGCTGTGACGCTCGTGGTCGTGGGGGCGGTGGGGGCCGGGGGCTTTGCGCTCGCCCGAGCCCTCGCCGAGACACCCGTCGTGGCCACCTGCGACGGGGCGCGAGCGGAGCTGGCTCGCACGTGGACCTCCCCACGGCGGGCGGCGATCGAGGCGGCGCTCACCGGTGCCGGGCCGGCGGGCGCGGAGGCGTGGGCGCGGGTCGGCCCGCGGCTGGATGCCTACGCCGAGCGGTGGATCACCATGCGCGACGAAGCCTGTCGAACCCACCTCGAGGCGAGACAGTCCGATGCGCTCTTCGATCGGCGCACCGCCTGCCTGGACCAGCGCCGCGCCGGCTTCGACGCGCTCACCGAGTTGCTGGCCGAGGCTGACGCCGCGGTGGTCGATAAAGCGGCCGCAGCCGCCGCCGAGCTGCGGTCGATCGCGCCCTGTGCCGACACGGTCGCGCTGATGGCCGCGGTGGCCCCTCCGACCGATCCGCAGGTGGCCACAGCGGTCCGCGAGCAGCGAGCGCGACTGGCTCGCGCTCGGAAGCACGAAGATCTCGGTCAGTTCCCCGCGGGCCTGTCGCTGGCCGCCGGGGCGATCGCCACCGCTCGGGAGCTTCGGTATGGCCCGCTCGAAGCGGAGGGGCTCCTGCGCCAGGGCTCTTTGTTGATGGAGGGGGGCAGTCCGCGGGACGCCGAGGCCACCCTCTCGTCCGCGTTCTTGCGGGCGGTTGCCGCCGATCACCCCGAGATCGCGGTCGAGGCCCTCTCCAAGCGCATGTTCATGCGGGCCGAGTGGCTGCGCGAGGTGGAGCGGGCGCTGGACGACCGGGGCCTGGCCGACGCCCTGTTCGAGCAGGTGCCCCACGCGCGATCATCCTACGGGGTCTATCTCAACAACCTCGGCCTGGTGCTCTCTCGAGCCAAGGAGTACGACGAGGCCGCGAGCACGTTCGACCGTGCGCTCGAGATCGAGCGGGAGTCCTTTGGCCCGGACCATCCTCAAGTGGCGATGACCCTGGCCAACGTGGGGCTGTTCCGATTCCACGTGGGGGATCTGGTCGCGGCCCAGCGGCACCTTCAGCGAGCCCTCGACGTCGCCGAGGAGTCGCTGGGGCCCAGCCACCACCTGGCGCTGACCATGACGGTCTACCTGGCCGACGTCTCGATCGAGCTGGGGCAGCGGGCAGCCGCGCGCATCCGCCTCGAGCAGGTTCGCGCCCGGCAGCCGCCCGGGGCCGCGCGGGCCCGAGACACCGCCTTGGCGCTCGGCCGGCTCGAGCTCCGAGAGCGGCGCTACGATCGCGTGCACGAGCACTTCGAGCAGGCCCTGCGGGTTGCCGAGGCGAGCGGCGGTGGCTACCTGACGATCGAACCTCGGCACGGGCTCGGCCTCGCGCTCATCGGACTCGGTCGGGTCGAGGAGGGCCTGCGGCACCAGCAACAGGCCCACGCGCAGACGCTGGCGACGATGAGCGAGGACGGCCGAGCCACGGTGAACTCGTACCTGCTGCTGGCGCGTGGGCACGCGCGGGCGGGTCTGGATCTGGCGGCGTTGGCCTACCTCCGGGACGCGTACGAGCTCTACGAGCCGGACTCGGCCCGCGACGACGTCACCGCGACCGCCGTGCTCGCCCCGCTCGCGCGACAGCTGGTCCGGTCCGGTGAAGCGAGCCAGGCTCGGACCCTCGCCACGCGCGGCCTGTCGCTGCTCGACGCGGTCGGCGTGCGGGACGGCCCCCGCGTCGCCGAGCTGTCGAGCATTCGGGCGCAGGCGCACCGGGCCTTGGGCGACCACCACCGGGCGGTCGCCGATCTGCGCGAGGCGGAGCGACAGCTGGCGCGCGTCTGCGAGCCCGATGCCTTCGAGCTGGCCGAGGTCCGGTTCGCCCTCGCTCGGGCCCTTCGTGCCGCGTCGCCGTCACCGAGCGCCGAGGCGCGGCGGCTGGCTCGACTCGCCCTGGTCGCCCTGTCTGCCAAGGGAGCACCGTTCGAGCGCGAGGCCCGTCGGGTGGAGTCTTGGCTGACGCCGTAGGCGCTCACTCGTCACCGCTCGCCCGTTATCGCTCCGATCGTCGAGCTGGAGGAGTTTTCTCGGATCGTCGGGCCGAGTGGGGACAACTACCTGGTGAAGGCCCTTGCATGAACGACATGATGCTTCGTCAGACCGCGAGCCGCGTCGCCCTCGTCGCCGGCTTGCTCGTGCCGTGTGTTGCTTGCGAAACGCCGACCTCGATCGGCGGTGCTCTGGAGGAGACCACCGAGCCGCGCCGCTGGAGTGGGGGATGGAGCCCCCCGATCGGTCTCAACAACGAGCATCACCTCGCCTACTTCGCCGCGCTCGACGGAGGGAGCCTGGGTGCGCCGGGCCTCGCGGCCGTCGAGCTGATGATCCACGGCGAGCCTCACGAGGTCGATGTGGTCTGGGTCGAGCAGGGCCACCTGCACGGGATCTCGATGGGGGTCGAGTACAGCGGCACGGACTTCCTGGGCTCGGTCTGGGAGGTTGCGCTCTACCGCAGCGATCAGTTCGAGCCGGTCTTCGAGCGGCTGGTGATCACCGCGGTCGATCCGAGCCCCGCGGGGATCCCCGGGCGCTATGCGTTCTCGATCGAAATGGGGGTTCCCGACGGGCTCGTCCCGCTGTGTGGACCCGTCGATCCCGGGGCGCTCGTGCTCGAAGATCTCTACGTCGATCGCGACGGGCAAGTCAGCGCTCAGGCGGACACCCTCTTGATCGGGTGCGAGCTCGGGGGCGTCGCCAAGGCGGTGAGCTGGGGCTATGGGCCCGAGGCGCCCGGCGGCCTCGGGGGGTTCGAGGCGGCGATCCGGATGGTCATCGCCGACTACTGTGGAGACGGCACCAGCTACACCACCCTCGGCACGCCGATCTGGATGAAGGACACCTGGGGAATTCATGATGAGGTAGGGGGCGACACGGTCGAGGCGGGCTGGTCCATCGATGGCGCCGCCTGCCTGTCCGAGCCTCGCACCGGCGCGCTCGAAGACGTCGCCTGTGTGTCCTCGCTGCCGGCGTGTCCCGCCGATCCGGTCGCCCAGGGTGACGTGCTGGCCACCTGGCTCGATCGCCCCTCGTATCCGTAGACCACACTTTTGCTCCGTCGACTGGAGTCGATCCAGTCGGTGTTCACCCTCGTGATCGTCACGACGACGTTCACCCTTGCCCAACGCCCTCGAGTGGTTCGAGGGGATCACCTCGGGATCGGCCACTGGCAGATCTTGAGCCAGAAGTGAGAGACAGCATCATGAAGTCCAAGTTCGTTGATTCCATCCGTGCCCTCTTCGGCTCCCGACCCGCTCGGCTCGCGCTGGTCACCCTCACCGTGTCCGTGTCCGCCTGTGATCAGGAGTACTCGGAGCTCGATGTCTTCGAGCTGGACGCCGAGGGGCCCCGGGTCGGGGATGACCCCGCCTTTGCCTCCCGGGACATCGACGCCCGGGACTGCTCGCTCGGCGATCTCGACGGCGACGACGACGTCGATCAGGCCGACGTCCAAGCCATCATGAACATCATCACCGGTGCGTCGCCCTTCGATCTCGACGCCGACATCAACGAGGACGGGGTGGTCGACGTGCTCGATGCCGTGCTCGCCGTCAACCTCGCCAATGGCAGCGGTCAGCCCGTCTGTCGCCGCTTTGGGGCTACGGCCATGCGCGAGTTCGATCTGACCACCCCGGCGGAGGTGGCCGAGGCTCGTGCGTCCTGTGGGCTGGGCGACCTCGATCTCGACGGGGATCTCGACCAGGACGACGCCTCGGCGATCATCGACATCGTCCTCGGCGTGCGGCCCACGACCGCGCGGGCCGACCTCAACGAGGACGGGGTAGTCGACGTTCTGGACGTCGTGCTCGCCGCCGACATCGCCAACAGCACCGGTCAGCCGCTGTGCCCGAGCGGTGCGTAGACGGTCGCGGCCGGTACGCGACCGCGCCGCTCGCTGTCGCGTGCTGGCCGGCGCTCGCTCACGGACCAGGCGGGGTCTCCAGACGCCGCGGCCCCGCTCGGCCCCTTCGTCATCACGCGGGGGGTGAGTAGACTCTGGCCCCATGAGATACGGGATCCTCGGGTGCGCGCTCATGATCGGTCTGGGAACCGCTTGCTTCGACGCTCCGCCCTCGACCGGGAACGGAGCCAGCAGCAGCAGTAGCACGACCGGCTCGTGTCCAGACGGTCAGGAGGGCTGTGCTTGTGTCGAGGGTCAGTGTCTGAGCGGGTTGGTGTGCCTGAGCATGCTCTGCGTCGCGCCCAGCGAGTCCTCGAGCACGACTGTCGCGGATGACACCACCGGCAGCGGCTCCGCGACCGAGACCGCCGGCACGACCACGCCCGTGACCACCGCGGCTACCACCGAGACACCGGCGGATACGGGGACGTCCGGGGTCGGGGTCACGGGCACCGGTCCGGGACCGGTCGATCCCTGTGATCCCCTCTTGCAGGATTGCGTGGCCGACGAGGCGTGCACCCCGGTGGACGACGGGTTTGGGTGTACCCCCGCGGGCATGGGGGGCCTCGGTGCTTCGTGTGATGTGGAGCCGTGTGCGGCCGGCTTTGTGTGTATCACCGGCGAGGCCATCGCCTGTATGGGCGCCGAGTGCTGCACGTATTTTTGTGATCTGTCCGATCCTGACGGATGTCCGGGCATGCTGATGTGCGCGCCATGGTTCCCGGCAGGACCGCCGCCGGGATACGAGGACGTGGGGGCCTGCGTGGCCAACTGAGCCCGATCTCGTCGAGGGTCTGCTGGCGCTCAGTTCGCTCCCAGCACGCGGTGAAGCTCGAGCAGATGCGCGGCCGTGGCGTCGTGGGCCGAGACCCCCGCGGGGATCCGGCCTCGCTCGCGCAGGACCGCCGCGATCTGGTCCAGCGTTCGCTCGCCGTCGATGAGCGCCAGGGCCTCGCGCAGCAGTGGGTGCCCGGGCTTTGTCCTGCGGGCGCCCGGGGGGGCCTGCACCGGCAGGTGCGGCAGCATGACCCACGCGGGCGGCATCCCCACGCCAGCGCCGGGTGGTGAGCCCTTGCGGGCCACGAAGGTCAGCACGCTCTCGAGCCGGGCGTGACCGCTGGCGGGTGAGCACAGGTAGCGGACTTCCTCGATCCCCTGTCGTTCGATCTCGAACCCCGCCAGCTGGGCCAGCTCGAGCAATTCTTCGGGACAAAAGCGCTGCGACGGCGGCCGACCGGGGGGATAGAGCAGCGGTCCCGAGTTGACCCATCGCCCGCCGGGCGCGAGCAGGGTGTGCACCAGGCCCATCACCCGGCGGGCGTCCACGTCGATCACGTCGAGCAGCCAGGGGGTGACCACCGTGTCGAATCGGCCCGGAGCCAGCGGCGGGTGGAGGGCGTCGGCGAGCACCAGGTGCAGGCCTTGCGGTGCCTCGCCGGGGCGCCGCAGGTGGTGCTCGATCCAAACGCGCGACTCGCTGTCTGGGGCCAGGGGAAACTCGATGAAGGGCAGGCCCGGGCCAAAGAGGATCTTCTGCGCCGCGAGCACCAGCAGCGGATCGAGGTCGAGCAGGAGGGTTTGCTCGGGTCGGAGGTGGTGGTGCAGATCGTGGGCGAGCCGGCCGGCTCCCGCGCCCAGCACCAGCATCCGGCCCTGCGCCGGTGCGGCGCCCAGGGCCCGGGTGATCCGCTCGGCCGCCTGCTCGTTCTCCGTCGTCGGCCACGCCCAGTCTCGCAGCAGCAGCTCGTAGTGATGCGTCAGCGGAAGGCGCCCCTGCGCCCCGTGGAGCTCCTCCTGCACCAGGGCGCGGCGGTCGTCTGGCAAGTCGTCATGGGGCGAGAGCTGGGCATCGGCCAGTAGCGCGAGCACCTGCTCGGTGTTGGTGCGGTTGGCCTCCAGGAACCCCGACAGTCGGGCGTGGGTACGCGGCAGCAGGTCGAAGCGGGCCAGGTCGGTCTCGATGCGGGCGCCGGCTTGTTGCATCATTTCTCGGAACGCCGTCGCCTGGATCCGCCAGCGCGAGATCCATGCCTCGCGATCGCGCAGGATGCAGGGGACCTGGGCCAGCGGCGGATAGGCGCGCTTGCAGGCGGGGCATGCCAAGAAGCCGTTGATGTTGGCCTCGGCCATAAGCGGGGCTGCGCCGCAGGCCGGGCATACGGTCAGCTCCACCCAATCGCTGGCGGGCGGTGACTCGCTCGTTGAATCCGGTCCTCGCGGCATGGTGGTCGTGCCGATCTGAATCGAGATCGATCGTACCCTAGATCCGTCAAGCAGGTAGCCTGTTCGACACCCCGGTCGGGGGTCGGTTAGGTTCGCAGGCATGCGCCGTCGTGTCGCCCTCGGGTTCGGGTTCGTGGTGTGGCTCGGGGGGTTGGGGGGGGGCGCGCGCGACCGCCTGCCTGGCTCGCGTGATCGAGAAGGGACGCTTCGACGCTGATGCCGTCGCCAGTGCGGAGTACGAGCACGAGATCCGTTGGGAGGCGGCTCGCTTTGGGGTTGCTGGCCGCTGGCTCCGGTGATCGAGCGATGATCGAGGCTGCGATCGGACGTCGCCAGCCCCAAGGGGTGGCTCGCCGGATGAAGGCGTGGGAGTCCGGTCGAGCGGTGTTGCGGCGTTGCGGCGCCGATCGACGCTGTCTCGAGCAGGTCCTCGATGACCCCAACGCGGACTGGTTTGCGCGGGAGATCGCGGCGATGAACCTCGCCCGAGCGTCGCGCCGAGGTGACGCGAACGTCGCCGAGCGTATTGCGGCGGCGTACTCGGTGCGTAACGCGGATGCGCGGGTGACCATGGCGTGGCTGGCTGCCCACGTGATGCAGGGCGAGCGATGCCCGTCCTGTGCGGAGCGATTGTTCGAGGTGCTCGCCCAGGAGCGAGACACCCGCCTGCCCAAGGAGTTCCAGCTGTCGGTGTTGATGGCGCGCTACTCGATCGCCAGGCTGCGCGAGCCGACGAGCCACGTGCCGGGACGGTGAGCGAGGCCGAGTGGTGGCCGATGCAATCGGCTACGGTCGCAGGTGTTCGTTGAGTCACTGCTCGGCGTGTTACGCTAACGAGCCCTTGCACGAACGACGCAAGCCGCCGGCGACGTGAAGCACTACGCGTGGAAACCGATTTCCGCCCTCGAAGATCCCGAGGCGCACGCCCACCCCGAACTGCGCTCTCTCGCAGTGCTGTGGACCGAGCAGCGTACGCGCCTGCGCAAGACCGGTGCGGACCAGCGCTTCATGGAGCGCCTCATTCGACGCTGGTCGATAGAGACGGGCATCATCGAGCTTCTGTACGATCTCTCGGAAGGGGCGACGCAGCTGCTGGTGCAGCAGGGCTTCGACGCTGCGCTGATCTCTCACGGTGATACGGACATCGCCCCTGATACGCTCATCCGAGTGCTCGAAGACCACCGCGGTGCGATCGATTTTGCGATGGACGTCGTCGGTGGGACGCGTCCGCTGTCCGTGGGCTGGATCAAGGAGCTTCATGCGCTGCTCACTCGCCATCAGGCGACCACGCGCGCGATGCTGCCCAAGGGACGGATGATCGACGTTCCGTTGCTGCGGGGAGAGTTCAAGGAGCAACCCAACAACCCGAGAGATCACCGCTCTGGCACCACGCACGAGTATTGTCCCCCGGAGCACGTTCGCGCCGAAATGGATAAGCTCGTCGAGATCTACCGGGCCATGCCACCGGAAATCCCCGAGGTTCGTGCCGCGTGGCTACACCACGGCTTCGCCCAGATCCACCCCTTCCAGGACGGGAACGGTCGCGTTGCGCGAGTGTTGGCGAGCATCGACTTCCTTCGCGCGGGCTTGTTTCCGCTGCTCGTGCTGCGTACGGAGAAGAGCGAGTATATCGATGCGCTACGGACCGCGGACGACGGCGATGTGCGACCGCTGGTCGCGTTCTTCACCGACGCGCAAAAGCGGATGCTCATGAGGGGGTTCTCCGAGGCCGAGCAAGCTGTGACGAACGTCTCTAGCCTCGACACGGTGTTGGTGGCGGCGCGAGAGAAGCTGCGGGCTCGGCAAGAGGTTGCGCAGAAGAGCAGGCGCGTCATCGTCGAGCGCCTCGATCACTTCGCCAGCGTCGCCGAGGGGCTCCTTGAGGCGCGCGCGCGCGACATATCCCGCACGATGCCGTCGGTCAAGACCAAGGTTCTACGCTCGAAGCAGGAGACGCACCACTGGTACAACAAACAGCTCATACAGGTCGCTCAGCGGCACGACTATTGGGCGGACATGCATGAGGCGCGGCGATGGGCCCGGCTCGAGCTTCGCAACGGGGGGCGGACGGAACTCGTGGTCGCGCTGCACTGCGTCGGCAATCCCGCCTCGGGAGCCGCGGTGGCGGTTGCGTTCGTCGACCATCGCGAGGAGGCAGAGACCCCGGCAGAGACCCCGGCAGAGCGACCTCCAATCGACACCGCGGCCGAGCCGCTATTGCTCGCACCGACGGAGGACGCAGGCCTGCAGGAGAAGCGCTTCACTGACTGGCTCGAGCGAGCGGTCGTGCAGGGCTTGGCGATCTGGGTGCGCTTTTTGTGATTGGTTCAGTCCAACAGGGCCGCGGCCCGCAAGAAACGAGCGCTCGGCCACTTCGGTGCTCTTCAGTGGTTGGTTCGCTCGATAGTCGTCGAACGCTCCCGCCGAGCCACGTATGCATGGATCCCCAGCTCCACCAGGCGCTCGTCATCTGCCAGCGAGGGCGGCGTGGGGGAGGCCAGGCAGGTGTCCGGCGGGTGGGGCAGCTCGCGGGTATACCCGACCACCCGGCTCAGGTAGCGGTGGCTCTGCTCCGTCGCTGTCGGCTGGCGTTCTGCGGCCACGAGGATCTCGTCGCGCTCGCAGACAAACCCCGGGGACAACGACTCTCGCAGCCGCCCCGATAAAAACCTTGCCGAGGACACCGGTCGCCCTTCGAAGCCGGCCAGCGCCTGGCGCTGCTGGGGGCTCGCTCGCGCGATCGCCTCGCGAAACAGCTGGCGGAACGCCTGCCGGATCTCAGCGTTGTCGTTGATCGCGTTGAACGCGTCGGCCGCCCGCGAGGCGGAGAAGGGCCGCCGCGTGAGGCTGGCGCGATACCGGTTGAGCACGCGCCAGCCCGGGTGCTCGGCGCTGCGCAGCACGTCGATCACCAGCTTGATCTGCTGTCGCGGCACCAAGAACAGATCCTCGGTCCACGACGCGGCGCAGGGATCGGTGAACACGTTGGGCAGCGGCAGGATCTCCGATCGTGACAGCTGCCGCAGCGCCGGTCCGATCTCCGGGGTCATGTCCAACAGGTGGATCACATAACCCCCCGGCCGGAGCACGCGCCGAAGCTCGCGGGTGACCGCATCCGCGCGGCGGATCGTGTCGAGCACACAAAGCCCGATCACCGCGGCTACCTGCCCGTCTGCGAAGGGCAGCTGCTCGGCCGAGGCTTGCTCGACCTTCGCCTCGGGATCCGCCTGCCGGATCTGCTCCACCCCGAGCGACTGCGGCTCGGTGTGCACGACCCGCGACAGCAGCGAGGGCGGCAGCCACGAGCGCAGCTGCCCGCTGCCCGCCCCGATCTCCACCACGGGGCCTTCGGCGGGCAGAGGCAGCGCATCGAGCACCTGCTGCACCAGCGTGCGGGCGAGCCCGGCAAAGGGCGCCCGGTGATCTCGCAGCAAGGACAGGCGATCTACGATCGCCTGCCCCCGCTGGTCTTTGTTTGGCCTGGACCGACCCGGCATGCTCGCTCAGGTCGTCATTTCTATCTCGTCGTTCGGCCCCGCGTCACCAAAACTCTCGGATTCGTCGATGACGCCCATGTGGAGCAGCAGCGTGCGCATCAGCGGGATCTGGGACTGGTTGTTCATGTCCCGCAGGGCGCCGTGGTTGATCGACCCCGCGCCCGCGTGGCCCGCGACCACGGCCATCACTCGATCCTTGGAATGGTTGACGCCGATCCCCGCGCCCCACACGATCATCGAGTTGTCGAGCACGTTGCCGTCGCCGACCGGGGTGTCCTTGAACAGCTGGAGCATGTCGGCGAACACGCGGGCGAGCCGCTGGTCGCGGTGCCCGTAGCCGGCGCCGCCCGGGTTGTGGGACAGGCCGTGGTGGTTGCCCAGCGAGGGCTCCCCGTTGGGGCCCTCGGCGTAGCCCGACTCACCGGCTTCGGTCTCCAGCATGTAGGCGACCGAGCGGATCGCCTCGCACTGGAAGCCTATCGCGAACAGCTTCATCGCGTCGCGCCAGTGTAGGTCGATGAAGTCGTGGCCGTTGTTGTTGCCGAGCCGGGGTCCCCACTTGTCCTGGTACTCGAAGGCATCTTCGTTGGGCACCTGGCACGCGGCCCCTTCGGGCAGCGGCTGGGACAGGTTTTGCTCGAGGCTGCGGATGTTGTCGAGGTAGCTGCCCAGGATCTGCCGGTCGGCGGCGCCTATCCGATCCTCGAGCTTGTGGATGTCGTCCATCACGAAGTCGATGCGGCTCTTGTTGAGCTTGCGGACGGCCTCTTTTTGCTCGGCGGTGATGTCCCCGTCGAAGCCCTCGAACATGCGCTCGAGCGCGGCGTTCAGATCCATCTGGGTGGGGATCTTGTTGCCGTTGTGGTCGGTCGACAGCCAGTTCTTCTGCTCGTTGTTGTAGCCGGCCCCGGGGTTGGCGGGGTCGAAGAAGTGGCTGGCCTCGAGGGCCTCGTGCTGAGACTTGCCGGTCGGGTCGGTCTGTTCGTAGCGGTTGGCGATGAAGCGATCGGCGGAGATGCTGTGGGTCTCTGCCCGGTCGTCGGGAACCGGCTTGCCGGTCAGCCAGCTGGTGATCGCGGTCAGGTGATGGTTGCCGTTGCTCGAGTTGGCGGTGCTCTGGAAGTTGCGGAAGATCGTGACCGCGTCCATGTGCGGCTCGAGCGGGGCAAGGTTGCAGCCATTGAAGTCCAGGTCGCGCAGCCCGTTGGCCGAGGGGTTGAAGGTGTTCGCCTGGTGTCCGTTGGGCTGGTAGATCGCCAAGAAGCGCGGGCGACCCGAGGCCTGAGCCGCATATGCGCTGTCGGAGTCGAACATGGCATGCAGCGCGGGCAGGGCGATCATGGTGCCGAGTCCTCCGGCGCTGCAGCGCAGGAAGGTCCGGCGGCTGAGGGGCTTGAGCTTGATATGCACGGTAGGCTTCCTTGTCGGTAGAGCGTTGACGGTCGTGGCGGTCTACTGCGGGGGCTCGTCCACCATGCGGTGTCGGAAGGTGCCGCTGACCAAAGAGGCTTGCACGATGCTGCGCAGGTTCACGGTGCCGTCGATGGTCGCGAGCATGTCGTCGGTCGCGCACACGTCGGTCGATTCGTAGGCTCTCATCTCCCGGTTCGACAGCGGGCCGAGCACCGTGGGGGCGAAGCAGCTGACGAAGTCACCCTCGAGGATGAGCGTGCGGACGTCTTGGGGTCCGTGCAGCGGGGTGCCATAGTACTCGATGTCGATCTCGATGGGCTGGCCGTTGTCGTCGACCTCGGAGAAGTGCCCCTGCTTGTCGAACTGGGTGAAGGCGGTGCCGATCGGGTCGATCGCGTTGTGGCATCCGGCGCACGCCGCATCGTTCATGCGGATCTCGGCGAGCTCTTCCTCGGTGCTGGCCGATTCCAGCTGCTCCGCTACGCGCGCGAGCGTCCCCTCGTCGCTCGGGGCGGCGATCGTCTGGCACATGAAGGTTTCGAGCACCGAGACCCCGCGGTGGATCAGATCCTTGTTCTGCACCAGGGTGGCGCCGGTGGTCATCAGGCCGCCGAAGGGGCTGCCCGGGGGCAGCTCCACCTTGTGGATCTCCTCGCCGGTGACCCCCTCGATGCCAAAGTGCTCGGCCAGCCGCTCGTTGAGGAACACGAAGTCGGCCTCCACCAGGGTCTCGATCTCGTCGCCATGCTCGAAGGCGTACTGCATGGTCATGAGCGCCTGCTGGCGCATGTCGTCGACCAGCGCGGCCCACTCTTGCTGCGAGAGATCCGAGCCTTCGGGCACCGTCTGCGCCAGGTAGTCCAGCGTGGACAGGCCCAGGTACGACGAGGCCCAGGTCTCGATGAAGCGCGAGCCCTTTTGGGGGTCGGCGAGCATCCGGTCGACCTGGGCTCGGATCCCCTCTTCGTGGAGGAGCTCCCCGGCGTCGGCGGCGGCGCGCAGCTGCTCGTCGGGCACCGAGTTCCACAGGGCCAGCGCCAGCCGCGTCGCGATCTCGTAGTCGTCGAGGGTGTAGGCGCCGGGCTCGGAGCCCACGTGGGTTCCGATGTACAGGAACTCCGGGCTGAGGAACAGCGCCGTGATCGCGGCGACCAGGCCTTCCTCGAAGGTCAGGTCGTTGTCCAGCGAGGTCTGGATGATCCCCACCAGGCTGTCCATCTGCGGGGTGTCGACCGGGCGGCGCAACATCTGGTTGGCCAGGATCTCGAGGGTCGGGCGAGCACACGAGGCGCCCAGCGCGTCGCACTGCGTCACGAGGCCCTCGCGGTTGATGTACTCGGTCGCGACCACCTCGGCGGCCTTGACGTAGGTGTCGACCCATGCTTCCGAGACGCCTAGGCGGAACCCGACCTTGGCCCCGGTCGCGTCGCCCGGGGTGTCGAGGGTGTCGAAGGGCTGCGAGTCCACGCCGAACACGTCCAGCGCGACCATGTTGAGCTCGATGCGGTTGAGCCGGCGGGGCTGGTCGGGCCCCAGGCAGTCGGCCTCTGGGGGCGGAGGCAGGCCGGTGTCGTCTTCGCCGTCTTCTCCCTCGGGATCGCCGCCCGACATGCCCTGGGGGGAGGAGTCGGCGTGGTGGTCTCCCACGCCCGAGTAGCAGCCCGGCGGAAGCAACAGCATGGCTACCGCTCCGAGGGCGGGGAACAGGGGGGGTCGGTCGGTCATCCGGGGTCGCGGGCTCGTCATGGTCAGTGCTCCTGTCGAAGGGCCATCGAAGCGTCCGGGTCGGTGGGGGCGGCGAGCGTCTTCGGCTGGGGGAGTTGATCGACAGAGGGCTGTGTCTCCAAGAAAGGTTTGTGAGGTGGGTTAATGGCCAGGTGCGCGAAAACGTCGTCGATCGGTCTGCGCGGCCTTCGGCTTGCGCGTGGATCAATGCTTGCCGATGCTGCTGGGGTCCATGGCCCGCAGTTGCGGGTTCGCGCCGAGCGGTGGCGACGCGGTGTCGCTTTTTGTGTTGTAAACAACCGTCAACCAAAGAGACCGACCGGATCGACCGGATCGACCGGATCGATGTGCTTGAGGTTTGGATCAAAGTATCCGAGGATGCGATCGGGCCGAGGCAATGTTGCCAGTGGGGCCTATTGGAGTGAGCTGGACGACGGGTCGAAATCGACCACGATTGCCGTCGTACGAGCTGTTCGGGGGAGATGAGCATTCGGCGAGGGTTGACCGAGTGCTCGGGTGAACAAGGAAAGTGAACTCATGGATACGAGAGCAACGGTTTGGGGGATTGTGGGGGCGCTGTCACTTTATGGGTGCAGCCCGGGCGACGACGTCTTCGACGAGGAGCTCGAGTTTCGCAGCAGCGACGCGGGCGCAGGGGGAGGCGGCCGGGACTCGTGGGCCCCGCCCGGGCGGCCCGGCGGGGGTGACGACGATGATGGCGGAGGCGGCTGGATCATCAATGGTCTTCACGCCCCGGACGTCAGCGGCATCAATCCGTGGCACCCGCTGTCGAGCACGCTGGGGATGTCCGAGACGAACGGTCTGCTGTGCACCGACCAAGGCAAGGGCCTCGCGGAGTACATCGTCGAGTGTGCGCTCGGGCCGGATCAGTCCGTCACCAAGAACGTCGGGGGCCAGACCCACGTCATCCACGGCGAGATCGGGCTGGCCCCCCAGTGGGAGAACGGGTCGTGTGACGACACCTGCCAAAAGTGGATCTCGGCTTGCTTGCTGGCGCGCACCAACGTCTCCGAGCAAAACGTCGACCTGTGGCTGCAGGCAGATCATCCGGCCATTGGCTACGGGCTTCCCGCCGGGGTGACCATGACCCTCGAGGGGGCCTTCTACGGCAACCTGTTTTGGACCGGCAGCTTCTTGTACTACTGCGAGGGCGCGCAAAGCGGGAACATCGCCGCCACCCGCGACGGGCGCACGTGCTCGACGGGTGGCTGTGGGTTCAGCAATTTCGGCAGTTGCACCCAGGTCGCGGGGCGCTGCACCATGGGGGGCCCCAATGGTGACGTGCCGATTAATTGCCGCGAGGGCAAGCCGTACTACGATCCGCAGTGGCCCACCATCGCCACGTATTTGCCCGAATGAGCGCTTCGCGGGGCACCGCGGTTGCACGCGGTGACGATCGGTGAATCCTCACGATCCCGGTCGTCATGATCCAGCCCCCTCATTCGTCCCCGCGCGAAGTGTCGTCGGGCGAGATCCAACGCACATCGGAGCCGGAGGACCCCGAGCAGACCCGGGATCTGCTCCTGGGTGGGCCTCCGCTCCCGCCCGACGTGACCCGTGAATCGTCGGAACGATCCGATCCGGGTCAGTCGTGGGCACCGACCCCGGCGGCCGGCTCGGTCGATCCCGACGAGCAGACCCGGGTCCTGAACGAGCCCGGTCGATCCCTGCCCGCGCTCGCCATCGAGGACGACGAGCTCGGTCAGGGTGACTTCGTGGGTCGCTACTCTGTGCTCAGTCGTCTGGGTCGGGGGGGGATGGGCGTGGTCTACAAGGCCTACGATCCTCAGCTCGATCGCAACGTGGCCCTCAAGCTGCTGCGGACCGGTTTGGGCCCGCACGGTTCCCTGCGCCTGCTCCGCGAGGCGCGGACGCTGGCCAAGCTCAAGCATCCCAACGTGGTGGCGGTCTACGACGCGGGCATGACCCACCACGGGGTGTTCATCGCGATGGAGCTGCTCGAGGGGCAGACCCTCAGCCAGTGGCTCCGGGCTCAGCCGCGCCGGGTTGCCGAGATCCTCCACGTGTTTCGCGAGGCGGGGCGAGGCTTGGTCGCCGCCCACGAGGCGGGCTTCGTCCATCGGGACTTCAAGCCTTCGAACGTCTTCGTCGGCGCCGACGGAGCGATCCGGGTGCTCGATTTCGGGCTGGCGCACCACGTCGAGCGGAATCCAGACTCGCATCCCACGCCCACGGCGGATCGGCCCGCGGAGGATCGGTCCGAGCGCGACCGCGCCGATCCGCCCCAAGGCGCGCGATCCCGAGCGCTCGAGCCCTCGGTGAGCGCCTATGAGGTGTTCTCTACCGAAGAGGGGGCCATCGTGGGGACGCCCGCGTTCATGGCCCCCGAGCAGTTCACCGCGGGCCACAGCGATCACCGCAGCGAGCAATTTGCCTTTGCGATGTCGCTGTACGTCTCCTTGTACCAGCGCACGCCTCCGGGCAGCGAGAGCTTCGAGGCTCGTCGTCAGTGTGTGGAGCAGGGGCTGTCGTTCGACGAGGGCGAGCTCGAGCGCAGTGCTCACGGCGAGCGCGTGCCCGCTCGGATCCGCCAGGCGATCGTGCGGGGGCTAGACGTCGACCCCGAGCGGCGCTTTGGCTCCATGAACGATCTTCTCGGGTTGCTCGAGCCCCGGCGGCGGCGCTGGCGTGCCGGTGTCGCCGGGTTGACCCTGATCCTCGGTTTCGGTGCGGGGGCGATGCTGTTCTCGCGGGATCCACCGTGCGACGAGCCCGTGGCGGCGCTCGGGGGGGTCTGGAGCGAGGCCGATCGCGTCGCGATCGAGGAGGCGTTTGTTCGGAACGGGTGGGCCGAGTCGCGGTCTCGCGTCGAGCAGCGGCTCGACGAGTACACCGCGGCGTGGGTGCAGATGTACGAGCATTCGTGTCGGGCCACTTTTGTAGATCGTCGACAGTCCGAGCGCCTGTTCGACCAGCGCATGCGCTGCCTCGAGCGGCGCCGAAGCCGGCTTCGCTCGTCCGTCGACTCGCTGGCTGGGTCGCAGACCGCCGCTGAGCTCGTCTCGCGGATGGTGCTGCCCTTCAAGCTGCCGTCGATCGAGCCCTGCGGTGATCTCGACGCGATGATGGCCGAGCGGCCGCTGCCCGACGACGACTCTACGCGGCAGCAGATCGCCGCGTTGCGTCGGCGACTGGACGAGGCCTCCACCTTCTACGACACGGGCGAGTACTCGCGCGGCATCGAGGTGGCGGTGGCGGTGGTCGAGCAGGCGCGCGGCCTGGAGTACCCTCCGCTGCTGGCCGAAGCCTTGGAGATCCTCGGCTTGCTGCAGGGGGCGGGGGCGGGAGCGGTCGAGGCCGAGACGACCCTGCGGGAGGCGATCGGCCAGGGCGCGGCGGCGCATGCCGATCGCAGCGCGGCGGCGGCATGGACTCACCTGTTGTTCGTCCTCGCCCGCCAGCACCGGATCGAGGAGGGGCTGGCCTTCGAGCTCCCCGCTCGCGCCGCGGTCGATCGAGCCAACGACGACGTCGTACGCTCATGGCTGCTCAACAGCCTCGGGTTTCTCCACAGCGAGCAACGCGAGTACGACCGGGCGCGCGAGCTGCTCAGCGAGGCGCTCCAGGTCAAGCAAGCCGCGCTGGGCGAGGATCACGTGGACGTGGGCACCGCCTGGCACAACCTGGGCAACACGCTGACCAGCGGTGGGCGACTGGCGGAGGCCAGCCACGCGTTTGCGCGAGCCAAGGAGGTCTTCGAGTCGACCGTGGGCCCCGATCACCCGCTGAGCCACTTTGCGCTCAGTGGGCAGTGCCGGGTCGAACAGCGGCAAGGGCACGCCGAAGTGGCCGTCTCGCTGTGCACGGAGGTGCTCGAGCGCTTCGAGGCGCTCCCGCCCTCGCCCATGTGGGTCAGCCGGGTCAACTTCACGCTGGCCAACGCCCAGTGGGCGCTCGGGCGCGAGGATGCGGCTCGCGGCAGCGCTCGGCGGGCACTCGAGGCGATCGAGCACGAGAACCCAAAGATGGCCGCGCGGCTGAACACCTGGCTTGCCGAGCACGAGCCTACGGTGGGTGATGACGTCGAGGGGTCCGAGTCGCCGGTCGGGGTTCGGTGAGCCCGGCCGCGGTGAGCCTCTCGCTGCTCGACAACTTGCTCGCGAGCGATCGCGGTACCCGCCGCGCGCGCCGATGACTACACCGGCGATGAGCCTTCGCTTTTTACCCGGTTAGCGAACGCCATAGACCTCAAGAAGGTCACCATCCGCATTCTCGACGAGCGCAGGATCTTGGCTGATGCGCATGCTGGCGAAGCTGTCGGGCGCGAATTGTGGCCACTGGGGCAAGCCTGCGCCGTTTGGCGAGCCAGACCGCGCAAACTCGATCAGGGTGTCTGACCACAGCTCGGCAATGTCTTGATTTTCGGGCGTTGGCGGGTGGACGAACAGGCCCGGATTGTCCGGTTCGATCCACTTGAAGGTAAAGGGAACATCTGCAAAGTGCGTGATCCCAAGGGAGTGATCGGTCTCGACCTCGAAGTTGTAGACCCAGCCGCCCGCGCCATGCTGGGAGGCGTTGGCCGCGATCCTCAGCCCGCTCGCTCGGAAGAAATCGAACCAGGCGCGGTCGAGGTGCTCGGCAAGTCCGCCGTCGGGCAGGATCTCACTGAGGTACGTGAGATATGCGGTGCCGTCGTCCTCGCCGATGTCGGCGGCAAGCCCGAGCAGGACCAACTCCCCCACCTGCTCGTCGACCATGAAGGCTGGCCCCAGGAACGTTCCTTCGTCTCGGGTCGTTCCGGTGATGATCGGAATCTTGCTGGCCCAGCCGTCTTTGACCGCCTCGCTCTGAGGCTGAGTGAGCACGTGACCATCAATGGAGGGGCCGACCTGAAACGGGATGCTGGTTTGGAGCTTCGAGAGCTCTTGTGCCGGCATTGCCAGAAGCTGCTCGAGGCATTGCGCATCGGTCTCGACCCCGAGATACTCCTTGATCACGTCGATCTGGTCGCGCGGAGGATTGCGCGATTCACCGCCACTGAACGCCATGGCCTTGTCGAACAATCCCTCGGCCGCGGGCGCGGCGAGCAAGGACGATACCGAGGTTCCGCCCGCGCTCTGGCCCCAGATGGTCACATTCGATGGATCGCCGCCAAACGCGGCAATATTGTTCGCGACCCACCGCAGCGCCGCGATCTGATCCTGGAGGCCCAGGTTGGCGCTCCCCGCGTATTCCGGCCCAAACCGCGTGAGATCGATGAAGCCGAAGATGCCGAGGCGGTAATTGATCGTGACCACGACGACGTCGTTGTCGGCGACTAGCCGCGTCGCCTCGTAGTCATTGGCCGATCCGCTGGTGAAGGCGCCGCCGTGGATCCAGACCAGCACCGGCTTGCTTCCCGTCATGTCCGCGGGCGCGTAGACGTTGAGGAATAGGCAATCCTCGCTTTGCTCGCCCGGCATCGGCAGGCCGCCCAGGATGTCCTCGAGAACGCCAACCTGGAAGTTGCGGTGGCCAAAGCGGGTGGCGTCCGTGGTTTCTTCACCACGGGCCAGGTCTTGCGGCGGCCTGAAGCGATTCTCTGCGGTGGGCGGCTTGGCGTACCGAATCCCCAAGAAGCTGTGCACGTTCTCGCCGGCGATGCCTTCGATCACGACAGTGTCCGTCACGGCTCGCGCTCCTTGCTCTTTTGCGTCGGGTTGGGCTGAGCATGCGGTCGCGCCGGAGATCGACAGCGCGATTCCGATTGAGGTGAATGATCTTCTAGTGAGCTCCACGGTTCTCTCCTTGGTAAGTAATTGCGTCACATGTCTCTATCTCGCGGGGCAAAGTGCCCGATCTCGGGTCGGTACATCCGGGCCCGGAACCAGACCGCCTCGGTCGTGGCGGATCTCCACTCGCCCGTGTCGCCGATCGAGATCTGCTCGCCCGCGCGAGTGCGGGCGCGCCCATAGGTGTCATGGCAACCCGGCCTGCATGCTCGGTTCTTCACCCACGCAGTCCCGCCCGAGCGCCCAACGATTCGAATGCATGCTGTGCGTGTTGTGCGCTGGTTTGTGACGCGTAATAACGGCGTTCTTGGCTTCTGTGCGCCGTTATTCGGGTCTTATGAATTGTCGGGCCGCCCAGAGGGACTGCGTGGTCGGGCGATGACGGCGTGGGGAGCGTCGACATGATCTCCCCGCGAGGCCGGATACCCGAGCCATCGGCTTGCAACGAGGGGCTCCGAGCCTCGTCGCAAGCCTCACTTTGAGCTTCGCTGCGTCCGGATCCAGCGGCGCGGCACCACCACGCCGACGATCGTCTCCCCGCGCTTCGCCTTCGCTTCTTGCTCGCGTCGAGCGGCCGACGACGCGCCCTCGCCGGTCCCTCCGCCGGCCTGGATCTCCTTGATGTCGCGCAGATCCAGGATCTGGGTGTTCCCCGGAATCGACTGTTGCCCGTACGCCAGGGGCTCGCGGGCCACCGGCACGGGTGCTGTGGCGGGTCGCTTCACGCGGCTCAGATCCGACAGCCGCAGCACGACCGAGTCCTCGCGATCTACCAGCTCGACGGTCTCCAACTCTGCGATGTCGGTGGCATCGATCACGCTGTCTTCGGTGTCGTCCGGGTCGAGTGTCTGTGCTTCTTGGGTCAAGTCCGCGATGCTCAGCACCACGGTGCCTTCTTCGGTGGTGGGCCGCGCGTCATCGACCCGGATCGGCCCCGAGGGCTGCATGTCCCGCAGTCCGATCACCTGTCGGACGAATTGGCGATCGCCGGGTCGCCATGCGCGCGCGCGCTCGAGGATCGCCTCGGCCTCCGCTCGACGCCCCGACGTGGTGAGGTTGGTGGTCAGCTGCTGCAGCACCGACACGCACACCGAGCCGCGCCCGATCGCCGCGAAGGCATTCGCCAGCGTCTCGTACCCCACCACGTCTCCTGGGCTGACCCGCAGCAGGGTGGATAGCTCGACCACCGCGCGCTGCGGCTCGCCCATGCGCAGCAGGGCGCGCGGTAGCTCGCGCAGGGTCTCGAGGTCGTGGGGCTCCATCCACAGGATCGTCCGGGCGAACTCCACGTACTTTTCGTCTTCGTTCGCCGACACCAGCCGCTGGCCGGCGTGTCGCAGGGCTCGGGCCGCTTCGGGGAGCATGTGGTGATCGACATAGAGCTGGGCCAGCTCGCGCCAGGGCTCGACCTCTCGGGGGGCCAGCTCGGCGCACAGCCGCAGCAGATCCGCGGCCTCGTCGTCGCGGCCCTTCTTGCGGTGCAATCGGGCGGCGCTTCGGCACAGCGGCGCCGCTTCGATGCCGATTGCGTGCACGATGTCCGTCATGTTGTCGCAGCAGAAGGTCAGCACGTCCAGCTGCAGGATCCGGTGCCCCACCGCCACCGCCTCGTGCCGGGATCCTCGACGCACGTAGTTGCGGGCGATCTCCACGTAGGCCTCCGCGGCCGCTTTGGGCCGCTCGGATCGGGCCAGGCAGGCCGCTCGCTGCAGGCGCGCGTCCCAGTTGTCGGGATCGAGGTCCAGGACGATCGCATAGAGGTTGGCGGCGTGATCGGGCCGACCGACCTCCGCCCAGCGCGCGGCATCCTTTTCGTAGTCGACCGCGGGTGTGTCGATGCGCTTGGTCTTCATTCCGCTCCCCAAGTCGAATGCAGTCGAATATGGTCGAGTCCTTCGACCATGCCATCCGCCGGTACTGCCCGCGACGGAGCATAAGAGACATTGTCGGGCCGAGGAAAGTCGCTCCCCCCGCGTCGGCGCCGGTCGGCTCTTGCCGCTGATGCGCTCGGCTCACACGCTTCGTTTTCGCCCGCTCACGGGGCCCGCTCATGCGCCCCGTTCACACGCTTCGCTCACGCCCGAGTGGGATCGCGCCGCCATAGCGGGCCCAGGGCCCAAAGGCCCAGGGCGGGGCCCGGGATCAGCACGGCCATCAACCACGCGGGCCCGCCCGGCTGGGCCAGGGCTGACAGCAGCTGGATGCTGCCGATGCTGATCGCAAATCCCACCATCGTCATCAGGGTCAGTGCCGTACCCACCTGGTCGGGCGGTGCGGTGCGGGCTCCCAAGGTGGTCAGCTGGGGAGAGTCGCCCGCCACGGTCACGCCCCACACCAGCAGCAGGGCGACCGTGATCACGCCGCCCTGACTCAATAGCCACGGGCTCATGGCGCAGCACAGGCCCGACAGCGCCAGCTGCACCATCGCGACCCGGGCGCTGCCGAGCCGGGTCGACACGAACCCTCCCGCCGCGCAGCCAACGGCGCCCAGCGCGATGACCCCGAACGATCCCAGCGACAGGCTCTCGGTGGTGAGTCCGGGCCACGCCTGCTGGAGCGCCCAGGGCACGAACGCCCACAGCGCGTACAACTCCCACATGTGCCCGAAATATCCCAGCGAGGCGCGGACGAAGCTCGGGTCACGGATGATCGACAACATCGCCCGTGGATCGAACGCCGACTGGCGCCGCACGAAGGGCCCTTCGGGTACACCCAGTCGCACCATCACGCCGCCCAGCACCGCCAGTCCCGATGCGGTCACGATCACCGGGCGCCAGGGCAGGGCGGCGGTGCGCAGCAGGTGAGGGAAGGCGGTGCCCAGCACCAGTGCGCCCACCAGCAGTCCGATGGCGTTTCCCAGCCCGCGTCGAAACCAGCTGGTGGCCAGCTTCATCCCCACCGGGTAGATCCCCGCCAAGAAGAACCCGGTCGCAAAGCGCCCGGCCAAGAACCAGGCGAACGACGAAGGAGCCACCAGCGTCAGCGCGTTGGCCCCCGCAGCCAGTAGGCTCGACACGAAGAACACCCGCTGGGCGTCGAAGCGATCGGCCAGGGCCAGTACGGCGTAGGCCAGGGTGCCGCTGATGAACCCCAGCTGGACGCTCGAGGTCAGCCAGCCCACGGCGCCGCGAATCTCGGGCCACGCGACCGCGACCTCGTCGGCGACCGCGTTGCCCACAAACCACAGCGAGGTGCCCATGAACTGGGCGAGGATGATGAGCGGCAGGACCCGGCGCGGGGCGGAGGCCGCGGGTGGCTCGTCGTGGAGCGGGCTCACCGGGCGCACGATAGCGTTCCTCTCGGGGTCCCGCGGGTGTGTACGGCGGGGCGAGCGTAGACGTTACGCTTGCCCCTCGGGTGATCCCGTTGCCCGCCCTACGAAGGGCCGAGGTACGTCGCCAGCGGCTTCCAGTAGCGCTCGTGCCAGCCTCCCTCCAGGTGCTTCCCCGTGCCTTCGGGGTGGCCGGCCTGCTCGAAGAGCAATCGGGTGTTCGCGCCGTCGGCCCGAAGCTCGTATTTGGTGACCGAGTACACCCCTTGGTCCCAATTCTTGGCCCGCCACACCTGAACGATGCGCTTGCCGGGAACGAGCTCGATGTTGCGGCCGGTAACTTGGCCGCCATACCAGGAGCAGGCCCCGCCCTCGTGCGGGCTAATCTCGGCTGGAGCCCCCGTGAAGGCGGCATGCTCGGTGGGATCCATCAGGGCGCGGTAGACCTGCTCGGGGGTGGCGGTGAAGGTGACGTCTTGGTGGATGGTGGTCATGAAGGGAGAATTCCTGTGTGATTTCAAAGGTTGATATATTTAACCGTTTGGTTTAATGTTGGGATACACCGAGCAACCCGAGGTGGCAAGAAGAAATTCACGGTCGAGCGGTGGGTCCGAGGATCCGCAGGTGTCCGAGGTCCCCGAGGATCCCGAGGAGCAGCTCGACCGGATCTTCCACGCGCTCGCCGATCGAACGCGTCGCCAGCTGCTCGCCCAGCTGCTGACAACGCCGGGCTCGGTGACCGAGCTGGCGGCTCCGTTCGAGATGTCGCTGCCCGCGGTGTCCAAGCACATCAAGGTGCTCGAGCGGGCGGGGCTCGTCGTACGTACGGTGGATGGTCGGCTTCATCGTTGCTCGCTGGGGGCCGGCCCGCTGCAGGCGGTGGCGACCTGGCTCGACCCCTATCGGGTCTTTTGGACCGATACTCTCGATGCCCTCGCCCGGTTTGCCGAGCAAGACGCCGAGCAGGGCGCCCCGCACGACGCCGAGCAGGACGCCGAGCAGGACCAGGATCCGTGACCCCCTCGACGTTGGTCGCACGAGACGAGGACCCGTGACCAGTTCGATCACCCTGAGTATTCGCCGAACGATCCGCGCCAGCCCCGAGCGTTTATTCGCGGCTTGGACGACGCCCGAGCAGCTCCGTCAGTGGTGGGGTCCCGCGCACGTCGAGTGCAGCGGGGCCGCCGTCGATCTACGAGTGGGCGGCCACTATCATATCGACAACCGGCTCCCGGACGGCCGCGTGCTGAGGATCGAGGGTACGTTCGAACGCATCGATCCTCCTGCTGAGCTGGTCTACAGCTGGCAGTTGGGCGACGCGGTCCCCGAGCGGGTCACCGTGCGGTTCATGCCGGTGACCGGGGGGACCGAGGTCCACGTCACCCACGAGCGGGTCTGTTCGCCGGCCGTCGCCGAGGAGCACGAGCGCGGCTGGCAGGGTTGCTTGGACGGGCTGGTCGCCTGGGTCGCCGCGTCGGGACGTTCGCGGTAGCCTCCGGCCGAGGTGACGACCATGTCTCACAGCGATGACCTGACCCTCTCCGAAGTGATCGAAGCGGTGCCCGAGCTTGCGCGGACGCTCGGGTCCGGCGTTCGGGGCCACGACGTGGCACGGCTGCAGCTCGACCTCAAGCGCGGGGGGATCGACCCCGGGCCGATCGACGGGATCTACGGGGCCAAGACCGAGGCCGCGATCGCGAAGTTCCGCGAGCGCCACGAGCTGCCCGGCGAAGGGGTGGACTCCGCGCTTTGGGCCAAGGTCGTCGAGGTCGCGGCGCTCGATCGTTTTGCCGACCTACGAGGTGCGGCCCAGGAGCTCGAGGAGCGGGCGGCGGAGCACCGCACCCGGGCCAACGCGCTCGAGGACGAGGCGGGACCGCTGCGGGACGGGGATCGGGCCGAGGCGGGGGCGAAGCTGGAGGAGGCTGGAGAGACCTGGCTCGAGGGGGCGAGCGCGTGGGAGCTGGCCGCCGAGCTGTGGATCGAGGCGGCGCACGTGGCCGAGCCCTTCGACACGGGCGACGAGGGGTGGAAGGCCTATGCCCGCTGGGGTCGGGCCACCGACGCCGCTCGGCTGTTTGCCGGGCGGGCTCGCACCGCGCTGGGGCACGCGGGTGATGATCTCGACGCTGCGGGCTCGACCGATCACCACGAGCGGATCGCCGCAGCTCGGGCCGAGGCGCGCGCTCGTGCGGCGCACTGATCGTTGTTCGCGACGTCGGCCCGAGACACTGGCCTTGGTGGGGGCGCCCACTCGAGACGGGCCGCTAGTCCTTCGTGCTGGAAGGTCGTTGTGGGAGACGGGGCTCGTCGAAGATGGTGAGCTCGTCGAGGATCCCGTTGGCGACGTTGGCGGCCACGTCGGAGCGGCTGCCGAGGTAGAGCCACCCGCTGGGGTTCTCGGGGCCCATGGTGATGTCGGCGTCGGCCGTGACGACGTAGCGCGGGGCCTCTCGTTCGTTGAAGTAGATGTGCACCGCCTGGGTCGCGGTCGGATCGGTGGTGTCCCACGTAACGCGCACGTGGATCCACTCGTTGGCCGGCCATGCGTAGTCATCTGGATCGACCGCGGTGATATGCTCGATGCCGTCCTGATCGACGAGGATCATCGCAAAGCGCCCGTTAGCGTTCTTGCGGATCCGTAGGCCCGAGAGCGATCCGTCGGTGGCCAGCAGGCGATGGAGGGTGCCGTCGTCGTGGTCGTAGGCGGGCCGAAACTGTAGCTCGATCGTCCCTCGATCGAGCTCGATGTTGGGCTGCTCGGCAACCTGGCGGAACCGCACCCACTGGCCCATCTGCTGGATCTCGACCCCGGCGTTCCAGGGGGTGGGCACGAAGCTGCTCGTGGTCGTGGAGCTGACCGAGGCGTCGGTTCCGTCGCCGTGCGTGGGCTCGGTGATGGCGCTGACGTCGTCGAGCGTTGTCTGCAGCAGCGGCGGGTCGGGCAGCGTGTCTGTCGTGCCTTCGGATGACTCGCTGGTGGAGACGAGGCTGGTCGATCCATCCGCGAGATCGTGGGCCGTGGTGCTGCCGGTCGCTGATGTCACCGAGGCGAGCCCCGAAGCGGAGACCGATGCGCCGGTGGTGGACGTGGGCGGACTAGCCCCCAGGCCGCGGGTGGAATCACCGGTCGTCGGCCTTTGGTACGAAGGGTCGTCGATGATGCACGCGGCCGCGCCCGCCCATACAAGGGCACACGCGATGGGCACCCGAACTTCGTGCCCCCCGACCATGCATCGATTCTAGCATCGGCCGAGGGGGCGGTCAGGGCATCGGGTGGGTTGTGGATCGGGGTCGTGATCCTCCCGACGCCCCCGGTCGTGGTGGCGACGATGAGGGCGCGTGGGGTGGGTGGATGTCTATCAAGGCGAGCGAAGCGGCGGACCGGGGGCCACGGTGGTGTGGGTGGTGGCGTGCAGTCCTGCGTTCGTGGTGTGGGCCGGCCTTGGGCGACGAGAGGGGGTGGGGGAGGGAGCGCGCAAGTCCGGGTTTGGGTTTGGGGCCGCGGTCGAGCGGGCGCTTTCGAACCGGCGACCCCGGTGTTCAGGGGCGCGTCGGGCTCGAGCAGGCGCCGTAGCGCGAGTCGGGCGCCCTTGATCACGCGTGAGACATAGCCCTTGGTCACTCCGAGGGCCTCGGCGATCGCGGTCTGCGTTGCCCCGCCGAGGCCGTGCTGGCGCAGCGCTCGGGCCTGCCGTTCGGGGAGCCGATCGAGCGCGACGAGCACCCGAGCGAGATCGCTACGCTCGAGCAGCCGGGTCTCGAGCTCGGCGCTCGCCGGGTCGACGTAGGGGTGCAGTCTCGCTACGGCGTGGTGCGCCCCGTGGGCCGCCACCGACGCGCGCCGCTTCAGCGTTAGGCAGCGGTTGGTCGTGACGCGGCCGATCCACCCCGACAGACTCCGGGAGGTGTCGAGTCGTGGATGAGCCTCGCATAGCGAGAGGAAGACGTCCTGGACCACGTCGTCTACCGCGGCCGGGTCGTGCGGATGGAAGCGACGCGCGATGTGACGAGCCAGGGAGCGGTAGCGTCGATACAGGCTCGCGACCGCGGTCGCCTCGCGAGGCGCCATGCGGGCCTCGGGGTCCGACGGTCGATACGGTCGATACGGTCGTTGCATGGCGTGCCGAGCCCGTCACACCGGACGCGAATCGGCGACCGGAGGGCTTCTCGGGAGCGAGGGCCCAGCGGTGCCGCATCACGGTGTTCGCACCTCAGCGTATCACCCGGAGCGAAGGGCGGGCACCTGTCAAAAGTACCAGTTGGGGTCCGAGCGGCGGCGCGCGGGATGGCGAGGACGTCCGAAGATCACCCGGGGTCAACCTCCTTGGAGCTGGAGCATGAGTGCATGGGGACCGGCACGCGCACGCGACTGCCTTTGCCCCGCTCGAGCGCTGCGTGGGGCAGCAGGAGGCATGCGGCGAGGGAGGCGAGGGCGGCGACCACGACGATGGCGACGATCATGAGGGCTTCCCTGAGGCTGGGTCGTCGTCGGTTCGGTCGCCCAGCGTCGACAGCAGGGTCGTCAGCCGGGGAATCGGGTCCCATCGCACCACGAATGACTGGGTGCAGTCTCGTAGCTGCTGCTCGAAGTCAGAGTGGGTAAGGAATGTGCCCGGTTGATGATCGGGCATGGCGATCTGTGGTGTTGGTCGATTCATGCTTCGTTCGGGAGGTCTATCGTGTTTGTCACGGAGCGTCGGGCCGGACGGGCGCGGCGGTGGTCGCCGCGCCGAGCCTGCCCACGAGGCTCACTGTCCAGCCGGCCCAGAGTTTCGTGCCGGGATCAGAGAATCGTGGTGAGCATGATATGAATGGATCGGTCGATTCAGCTCCAAGATCGTCACTTGTCGCAGAGTTGGCCAAAAATCTCCTCATGATTGGGGCATCATGCTACTTGCAAGAATAGGTGGTACTTATAGACTCAATAGCGAGGGGACTTCGAGTCGGGAAGTTGTGCGCTGTGATCGGTTCTGGTTGCATCGTTGCTCGATGTGGCCTGCGGATCGCGCGGATCACCATCACTCCCGAAACCCACCCAATCACCATGCGGTTCATGAGACGAGTTTCGAATAAAGAGCGGCCGCTACGATGTCGTTGGCGCTTCATCATCGCGGCGTGGGTCATGTTTGGCTGCCAGCAGCAGGTACGTCCCCCCGAGCCTGCGGGGGTTCGGGTCGCCGGGGGGCACGACTCTGGGCTCGACGAGGGCGTGGCTGGGATCCTCTCCTACGACTGGGTCGTCGCCGAGGACGGGGAGACCAAGACCACGTCGTTCGACGTGCGCCTTCGTCACGGGCAGGTCCAGATCGCCCTGCGTAGTGGCCCTCGGGACACCCGCTCGACCGACGCCAAGACGGGCGAGCACGCAGTCGAGCGCAGCTGGGGGCGGGCCGACGACGCGCTACCCGGGCTGACGAAGGTCTTCGAGGCCGTACCGCTGGGGCCGGTGCGGGCTGGGGTGGCGTGGATCCGTCATCAGCCGCCGCGGATGGAGGCGGCGAGCGGCTCCATGGCGGCACGACCGAGCGTGTGCGAGTTCGAGGTCAGCCGGGAGTGGAAGACACGGGAGGGGACGGTCGCCCGGGTACGGGTCGAGGGATACGTGCTCGATACGGTCGTGCGGGGGCGCGACCGGTCGCTGTGGAAGCGCCCAGAGCACGTGGGCTACGTAGACGTCAACCTGGCCACGAACACGATCGTCGACGCCTTGCTTCATGTGGATGTGAACGCCCATCGGGCGCAAGCGCCGTCGGTCGATGCTCCGAGGATCCAGGTCATGCGCTTATGCCCCAGCCCAGGCGCGCACATTACGGGCCGCCCCGATACGTGCGGGGAGCGGCTCGACGAGGGCGAGGAACCGTCGAGCTGAGCGGAGCGTTGCCTGGGCCGGCGCCTCGTCGCTCGAGCCGCTCAGCGCTGGCGCTTCCACCACGGGGCGTAGGCCTCGTCGCGCTCGCGCTGGATGTCGGCGATCGCTGCCTCGAGCCGGGCGCGGCCTTCCCCTCGGGCCACCGCCTCGAAGTTGTGCCGGGCGATGTCGGCCGAGAGCGTGGAGTCGGTCATGATCGTGTTGGCGAGCATGTTGCGGACGACCGGATCCTTCTCCTCCGCGACGAGGCGTGCGTGACGGGCCTGCTGTGCCTGGGCCCGCGCCCGCTCGAGCTCCTGGGCCCGGATGCACTGGATCACCGGATCCGGTGTGCGGCGCAGCTGGGGCACGAGGCTGTCGGGGGTCAGCCGCGGCGGGGACTCGTCCGGTTCGACTCGTCCGCTTTGTGGGTGGAAGCCCACCATGAAGAACATCGGGTCGCCGGCGCGTGCGTAGTCTTGTCGCACGCTCCGGACGAAATCGTCGAAGGCGCGGGCGCTGGGCCACAGCGGCCGTGGGGTGGGTGACACGAAGGTCACCAGCACGATCTCGGCGTCGGGGTGCGCGAGCACGAGTTGGCGGATCCGGTCGGCGACGAGCGCGGGCGCGGGCGCTGTTGCGGGCGGGGTCGAGTAGAAAAGCGGCCGGTGCACGCGGCCTTGCTCGCGGCTACGGCGGGCAAAGGGGCACAGCCCGAGCTGCTCGACGACCTCGATCAAGAAACGATCGTGGATCCGATGGACCACCTCGGGCGGCGGGGTGCCCGGGGGGGCCGGCTCGGGCTCGTCATGGCGGACCGCTCCCTCCACGGTGCCCCCAGTGTACGGTGCCCCCCATGCGCGGTGCTATGGTCGCGACGTGGGGGAGGGCGCCGGGCAGGAGCTTCCGAACGCAGCGGATTCCGCCGAGCCGGCCGCCGAGCGTCTGCCTCGGTGGCTCGCCCTGGTCCTGGTCGGCCTGGTGATCCTGCGGGTGGGCTACCACTGCGCCTACCTGGTCGAGGTCCCGTTCTCGCTGGCCACCTTCTCCGACGGGCGGATGTACGAGCGCGCCGCCCTGGACATCTTGGGCGCGCTGCCCTTTGGCACCGAGCCTTTCTACTTGCAGGGGCTCTATGCCTACCAGCTAGCCCTCCCCATGCTGATCCGGCCGTGGATCTCGCTGGCCTTGCTCTTTCAGCTGGTGCTCGCTGGGTTGGCGCTTTGGGGGCTCTATCGGGTCATGGCCAGGCTGCTCGGCCGTCGCTCGGCCGGGCTGGGGCTGTCGCTGTTGCTGCTCTACCCCGGGCTCTCGTTCTACGAGAACAAGTACCTGACCGCGTCGTTGGCGGTGGGGACGATGGTGGCGATGATGCTCGCGCTTTGTCGTCTGCAGCGGCGGCCGGGCCCGGGCGCGGTGGTGATGCTGGGGGCCGCGACCGGGCTGGCGATCTTGGCGCGGGGCAACATGCTGCTGGCGGTGCCGCTGGTGGGGGTGGCGGCGGCGCTGGCCTGGGGCCCCACCGGGCGTCCTCGCTGGCAGGCGCTGGCTTGGTTGGGCGTGGGCCTGGTGCTGTCGCTGGGCCCCATGGCGCTGCGCAACGCTCGGGTCACCGGGCGAGCGACGGTGATGCCGGTGCACGGCGGCGGCACCTCGTTCTACATCGGCAACAACCGGCATGCGCGCGGGGTGTGGAACCATGCGGGGGGGCTACTGAGCGGCGAGGTGCTGCACGAGCGGCGCGAGCTCGCAGCGAAGCTGGGCGTGCCCGATGGACCCCGAGCCGAGGTGGCGGCTGAGATCGGGCGGGTGCTCTATCGCCGGGCGTTTGGGGAGATCGCCGAGGATCCGGGCCGCTGGCTGTGGCTCGAGCTGCGCAAGGCCTGGCTGATGCTCGGCAACGACGAGGTCTCGCAAGACTACGACGTGGCCGGCGAGCTCGAGCGGTTGCCCTGGTGGGCCGGGCGAGGTGTCCCGTTCTCCGTGGTGCTCGCGGTGGGGCTTGTCGGGGTGCTCGTGGTGGTGGCCCGAGTGCGTGGTGACCCGGCGCTTCGGTCCCGCTGGCGCCCGTGGTTTTGGCTGCTGGGGGGGCAGGCGCTGGCCGTGGTTGCGGCCAACCTCTTGTTCTTCACGTCGGCCCAGCATCGGTTGCCGCTGGTCGTTCCGTTGGCCGTGTTCTTGGGCCCCGGGCTTCGTTGGCTATTCGAGCGTCGGCCTCGATCGGCCGGGTCGCGGAGGATCTGGTGGGCGAGCTGGGGGCTGGTCGCGCTCATCGTGGCCCAGGGGATCTGGCCGCGGCAGCGCACCGAGGGCCCGACCGCGGTGCACTACTACAACCTGGCGATCGCTCACCTGCGGCTGGGTCAGCCGCACCAGGCCGTCGACGCCTTCGATCGTGCGGTGACCTTGCGCCCCGATCATCCGGTGATGCTCATCGAGCGGGTGACCCTCAATCGCCTATTGGGTCACCTGGACGTCGCGGCGGCCGATCTGGATCGCCTGGCCAACCTGCCCGACGTGCCGCCGTGGATCCAGCAACGCGCCGCGGAAGAGCGCCGACGAGTCGCGGCGTTGCGGGCCTTGGCCGCAGCGCCGTGAGGTGCCCGCGCTCCTTGGGAGGACGGTCGAGCCCTTGATTGGGGGGCAACGAATTGCCGGGTGAGGGTACCCTCGCCCGGTGAGTCGCTCTGCCGCCACCGTATCGCATGCTCGCGCCCTCGCGCCCGGCTTTGGGATCCATGCTGCCGTCGTCGAGCCACTGGGTCGGGGCCTCATCAACGACACCTTCGCGGTCAACGGAGACGATGGTGCCTACGTCTTGCAGCGGGTGCACCCGATCTTCGACCCGCAGATCCATCGCAATATCGTGGCGGTCACCGAGCGCCTCGCGGAGCAAGGGCTGGTCACGCCGCGGCTTTTACCCGACGCCGACGGTCGTCCGTGGGTCGAGCGCGAGGGGGAGATCTGGCGCTTGATGACGCGGGTTCGTGGGGTGAGCCTGGACGTGGTCGACGACCCGGCGCAGGCTCGTGCCGCGGCTGAGCTACTGGCTCGGTTCCACTCGGCCCTCGATGCGCTCGATCACCGCTTCGTGGGTCTGCGGCAGGGCGTGCACGACACTCCCGTGCACCTACGCCGGCTCGAGGAGGCGGTGGCCGAGCATCGTGAGCATCGCTTGTGGTCCGAGGTGGCGCCGTTGGCCGAGGCGATCGCCCGTCAGGCAGAGCGCCTACCGCCGCTGACGGGCTTACCCGATCGGGTGGTCCATGGCGACCCCAAGCTCAACAACGTACTGTTCGCAGGATCGGAAGGCCCGGCCTCTCGGCACGCGGTGTGTTGGATCGATCTGGACACCGTGGCGCCGATGCCCTTGGCGGTGGAGCTGGGTGACGCCTGGCGCTCGTGGTGCAATGCCCGGGGTGAGGACCAAGCGCAGGCGCGCTTCGATCTGGAGATCTATCGGGCCTCGCTCGCCGGCTATTGGCAGGGAGCTTCACTGCCGCTGGCCTCCGAGGAGCGTGAGGCGTTGCTCTACGGGGTCGAGTGGATCACCGTGGAGCTGGCCGCTCGCTTTGCCGCCGACGCCTTGCGCGAGTCCTACTTTGGCTGGGATCGCGCCCGCTTTTCCGCCGCCGGTGAGCACAACCTGCTGCGTGCTCGCGGTCAGTGGTCGCTCCACGAGGCCGCGTTGGCCGTGCGGGGTGAGCGACAGGCGGCCTTGCTCGAGGTGTAGATAGCCCGCCAGCCGCGAGCACACTCAGGCATTGAGCCCGTGCGCCTTGAGATGCCGCGCCCCGATCCGCACCGCGATCCGCCCGACCCCTAGCGGCAGCCCCAGCGCCAGCACGCTGGTCGCGACGCCCAGGCCGAGCCGCAGGGTGCTGGGCACGTAGCCGTGCTCGACCCACTGCGCCACCCCCAGGGTGGGCGCGACCGCCAGCAGCACGACCACGACCAAGAGGGTCAGCCCGCTGAGCATGTAGAGCACCCCGCCTAGCCCGGTGGCGATCTTGGCGGCATTGTCGATGTGAAAGCGAGGAAAGCGGGCGCCCAGGCCCAGGGCCAGCCCCGATAGCCCGATCGTCAGCGGCACTGCGGTCAGCACCGCGATTGCGGTCAAAAGCGGCCCCGAGCCCAGCCACACGCTGGTGATCGCGACCAACAGGGCGATGAGCCCCGCCAGCGGACCGGCCAGCGAGCGCCACTTGCCGCGCAGCACCTGGTGCATGGGCAGCGGGGCTCGCAGCACGATCCAAAACGCGCGCCCCTCCAGCGAGATCGCGGGAAAGGCAAAGCGCACGCAGACCGCCACGGCCACGAAGCCGCCCAGCGAGAGGTTGATGAAGTGCAGCCCCTGGCGGGAGATGATCCCGCTGTCGCCCGCCGAGCGGATGTAGCTGAAGTTGACCACGTAGATCGACACCAGCGCGACCAGCAGCAGCATCTGGGTCCACTGGGTGGCGTCGCGCAAGAAGACCCGTCGATCCTTGCGGGCCAGGGCGCCCGCCGGGGTGTCGTGTCCTCCGCGGGCGGCCATCGCTCGCGCGAGCGTGGACAGATCGCGACGCGGGCGGGTGGGCTCCGCCCTCGGGCCGGAGCGGCTGGAGTGGCCGGCGTGGCTGGCATGGCCTTGGCCCTCCTGGGCGCGGGAGAACGCGGTGCGGTAGGTGGCGCGGAACACCCAGCCGGCCACGAACACCAGGGCCAGGGCGCCCAGACAAAGGCGCAGCATCGGGTGTCCGACCGCCTCGCCCATCGGGGACAGCTGGGACCACAGGGCGTCGGAGGCCCAGGCGCTGGGCAGCCACGCCGAGGGGCTGCTCTGGAACTGCTGGAGCACGTCCAACAGCGGCGCCCGCTGGTCGGGGTCGACGAAGCGCTCGGGCTCGAGCTGGCGAAACAGCACAAAGAGCACCGTAAACACCACGGTCGCCATGAGGATCAGCAGCTGTCGGGTGCGCCGGGCGGAGAGCACTCGCCCCAGCAGCATGGCCACGATCACCGCGACCGCGGTGGGGATCGTGGCCAGCAGCGGCAGCGCAGCCAGCCAGGTCAGGTGGTACCCCGGCGGCGCCTCCATCACCAGGCCGGCGGCCAGGAAGAACGGGGCGGCGAAGGTCACCGTCATCCATGAGGCGTAGAGCCCGTTCTCGACCAAGCGCGCCAGGTAGAGCGCATTGGCGGGCACGGGCCGGGCCACGAGCGCCGGCAGATCGTCGGCCAAGAAGAAGGTGGAGAACGCGGCGATCAAGTTGGAGACGGTCAGGATCGACAGCACGAACAGGAGCACCAGCTCGAGCAGCTTGCGCATCATGACCACGCCGATCGGCTCCACCGCGACCACCTTGCCCAGAAACCAGTGGGAGGCGCCCAGGATCCCCAGCCAGACCAAGAGGCCCATCACCACCAGGGCGAGCAGGCGCACCGGGCCCATCTGCGCGCTGCGTCGCAGGTTGAACAGCGTGCGCCACTTGGCGCGCAGAAGGTGCACCACGATCATGCGGAGGGATCCTCGCCGTGCCTCGGGTCGGCCCCGGCGTGCTCGGTCAGGCGCAAGAAGATCTGCTCGAGCGACGAGCCGGGCCGGCCGGCCTCGGCGCGCAGCTGGTCCATCGTGCCCAGCGCCGCGATCCGACCGCGGCTGAGGATCGCGATCCGATCGCAGACCTCTTGGGCCACCTCCATCGTGTGGGTCGACAAGAACACCGACGCGCCCTGCTCGCACTGCTCGCGCAGCACCTGCTTGACCAGCTTGGCCCCTCGGGGATCCAGGCCCACCATGGGCTCGTCGACGATGAGCAGGCGGGGCTGCGGCAGCAGGGCGGTGGCGAACACCAGCCGCTGCTTCATGCCGTGCGAGAAGCTCTCGACCAGGGCATCGGCCCACTCGCCGAGCTCGAAGCGCTCGAGCAGGGCCTGGCCGCGCTGCGCAACTTGGGCGCGCGGCAGCTGGTGCAGGCCTCCGACCAGCTCGAGCATCTCGAAGGCGGTGAGCTTCTCGTAGAGGAAGGGACGATCGGGGATGAAGCTGGTGATCGCCTTGGCCGCGATGGGCTCGTTGGCCAGATCGTGGCCGTCGACCTGCACCCGCCCCGCGGTGGGCTGGATGAGGCCGGCGATGATCCGCATGGTGGTGCTCTTGCCCGCCCCGTTGGGGCCCAGGAAGCCGAACACCTCGCCGTGACGCACGTGGAACGAGAGGCCGGCCACCGCCTCGAAGCGGCCGTAGCGCTTGCGTAGATCCTCGACGACGATCATGGGGATCCGGCTCCCGTCCACAGGCCCCAGGTGGCCTCGGCCTCCGCTTCTCGCACGGCCCGCAGCTGCAGCGGCAGCTCCTGCTGGAGCACCTCGCCCAGCTCGTTGACCCACAGCTGCAAGGGGGGGCTACCGGGCAGCTGCTGGCGCAGGTGGAAGGCGTCGACGTGCTCGCCGAGCACGTCGATCGGGTCGCGCCCCAGGTATTCGATGTGGCCGTCTTGGGGGACGAGGCCCAGCGGATCGACCACGGTGTACGAGAAGCGATCGCCGGGCTGCAGATCGCTGCGCATCACCAGCGGGCCCAGGCTGAAGTCGAACACGGGGGGCTCCTCGAGCGGCAGCGTCAGCTCGGACAGGCCGGGCAGTCCCTGGGCCTCGATGTGGAGTGTCTCGCCCTCGCGACGACCCTGCGCGCGCAGGGGGATGGGACCTCCTTGCACGTTGACCGAGAAGCGCTCGAGCGCGAAGGCCTCGTCGAGCTCGGTGTCGATCTCGATGAGCTCGGGGCCGCCCTGCGGCCCGGGGCGCACGCGGATCTGCTGGCCGAGCCGATAGCCACCGTCGGTTCGGCGCCGCTCGGTGCGGGAGACCCCGACCTTGTCGTCGCCGCGATAAAGGCCATACCACTGCACGCCCTCGCGGAAGCCCTCGGCCAGGGCCTGCGGGTCGATCTGCAGCGAGACCTCCTGCCGCGGCCGTCCCAGCGCCTGCAGATCCAGCAGCACCACCGCCACGAAGGCGGCCACGCAAAGGCCCCCTAAGAGGTCGAACCAGGGCCACCGCCGCGGATCTGCGGCACGCCGGGGGGGCGCTGCGGGGGCAGGGCCTTCGGTGCTACGCTCGCCCGCGGTCGACGAGTTATGCCCACGGAAGTCTACAAAGTCCTTCATATTCTGGGGATCATGCTGCTGTTCGCTAGCCTGGGTGGCTTGACCATGCTGGGCCTGCGGGGAGGAGATGACCGGGAGGTGGGGCCGCTGCGCCGGGTGGTGATGATCGGACACGGTGTCGCGATGCTCATCGTGTTCGTGGCGGGCTTTGGCCTGATGGCTCGCCTGGGCATCATGAGCGGATGGCCCACGTGGATCTACATCAAGTTGGCGCTGTGGCTGATCTTGGGCGCCGCGATGGTGCTGGTGCGGCGAGTTCCCGAGATGGGTCGCGTGTGGCTGTTCCTGCTCCCGCTGGTGGGCGCAGCTGCCGCCTGGGTTGCGTTCACGCACCCGCCCGTTTGACCGGCGATCGAATTGACACGACGTCTCGGGTGAACCGCAGGACGTGACGCAATCTCCCGATGGCGTGGTGGAACGAGACGTGGGATTCCGTGCTCCGCGGCACCGCGCTGCCCTTTGGGGGGCTGGGCGTGCTGGTGGCCCTGGGCCTCATCATCGCCCTGCGTCTTTGGCTGCCCTACTCGCAGCGGCACCTGGTGCAGTGGCCGGTGCGTTTTTGGGTGGCCCACTTGGCCTTCGTGGTCTTGGCGTTGGTCAGCCCGCCGGGGGGAGGGCTGCACCGGCTGGCGCAGCTGAGCGCGCTGCTGCTCATCTTGGTGTGCCTGGGTCGGGCTGGCTTCGTGCTGGCGATCGATCTTTTGCTCGCGCGCCGGCTGACGCGATCCTTCCCCAAGATCTTTCGCGACATCCTCGAGGGGTTGGTCTACGTCACGGCGGTGCTGGCGACCCTGCGGGCGGCGGGGGCCCAGCTCGACGCGCTGCTGACCACCTCGGCGCTGCTGACCGCGGTGGTGGGGCTTTCGCTGCAGGACACCCTGGGTAATCTCTTTGCGGGGCTGTCGATCCAGGCCCAGCATCCCTTCGAGGTGGGGGACTGGATCCAGTACAACGAAGATCCCCACATGGTGGGGCGGGTGATCGAGATCAACTGGCGGGCCACCAAGGTCATCACCCTCGACCGGGTGGAGATCGTGATCCCCAACGGTCCGCTGGCCAAGGCGCCGATCCGCAACTTCACCAAGCCCACCCCGCTCAGCCGTCGGCGGCTGCACGTGGTGGTGCCGCGCGACGTGGCGCCCTATCGGGTGCGGGCGGCGATTGAGGCCGGGCTGCACGAGACCGAGGGGGTCAAGCTGTCGCCTGCGCCAGACGTGGTCACCGACGGGTTCACCGACCATGGGATCCGCTACTGCGTGCGCTTGTTCATCGAGGATTTCGAGGCCCGCGAGACCACCGACGGGCTGGCCCGCGAGCGGATCTGGTATGCGCTGCGGCGGGCGGGGATCGAGGTGGCGGTGCCGCTCTACGACGTGGCGCTGCATCCCGACGACGAGGCGCAGCGCAAGAGGCAGGAGCGCACCGCGATGTCTCGGCGGCTGCGGGCGCTCCAGCGGGTCGACATCTGCCGGGCGCTGCCTCCCGAGCAGCAGCAGCGGCTGGCCGAGGCGGCGGTGGTTCGCCCCTATGCGCCCGGGGAGCTGGTCATTCGGCAGGGGGACGAGGGGGACGAGCTGTTCATCGTGCTGCGGGGGCAGGTGGTGATCACCGTCGACGAAGACGAGCACACCCCGCGGGGTGACAGCGTGGAGGTGGCGCGCCTGGGGCCGGGCTCGTTCTTCGGCGAGATGTCGCTGGTGACCGGCGAGCCGCGCAACGCCAACGTGCGGACCTTGCTGGAGGCCGAGCTGATGGTGATCGGCAAGGCTGCGCTGGCGCCCTTGCTCGATGCCTCGCCCGAGCTGGCCGAGCTGATGAGCCAGGCGCTGGCCAAGCGCCAGCAGCAGCTGGATACGGCGTCGAGCAAGTCGCCGGTGGTCACCGAGGGGGAGGTCGACGCCGAGCGCTCGGGGCAGCTCTTGGTGCGGATCCGGGAGTTCTTCTCGCTGTAGCCCAGTTCGCAGCCTATACCCATCAGTGCCGACCGATTGTGGGGCTCCTATGCCCTGGTCAAGTCGTGCTGCGCTGCATTTGTGCTGGCTACGCCTTGCGGCCCGCGACCAAGACCAGCAGCACGACCCCATAGAAGGTGCCGTCCTCGTCGGCTTGCCGAAGGCTCTGGTGCCAGCGGGCGATGTCTTCGGCGTTGAGCACCCCGGTGTCCATGGCGTGTTGCTCGGTGCGGTCGATGACGTCGAGCTGGCGGAGCAGGCCATAGTCGGTGTTGACCAGGGGGTAGAGCTCCATGCTGATCTCCTCCAGGCCCCGGCGCACGAGCGCACCGTGGTGCTGGCGGCCGGCGAAGCCGTTGTTGAACATCTGCTCGGCGCGCAAGCGCATGAGCGTGCGCTCGATCTCGACGTGCGGGGTGTCGATCGAGGCGGTGCCTTGGTCCGGATCGGCCAGCACGATCCAACCTCCCGGTCGCGTCACCCGGATCATCTCGTCGAGCGCTCGCTCGGGATCGGACAGGTGCTGGAAGACGCGATCGCTGCGGCAGCTGTGGAAGGAGTTGTCGTCAAAGGGGAGAGCGGTGGCGTCGAGCTGTAGGTGGCAAACCCAGGATTGCACGCCAGCCTCTTGGGCCCTTTGGTTGGCTCGGGCGATCATCTGGGCGTCGTAGTCGATCCCGAGAACCTCGCCGGTCGGGCCCACCTCCTGCGCCAGCGCTAGCGTGTCGATCCCGGGCCCACAGCCCACGTCGAGTACCCGGTGCCCGGGCGCGAGCTGCATCAACTCGCGGCTGTGTTCCTTGATGTGGTCGACGCCTTGGGCGATCTGCTCGAGATGATCGGGGCTGATGTAGCCGAGGGGGGGGGAGGGATCGGACACCGTGGGTTGCTCCGAGACGGGGATAACAGCAAGTCCGTCGCGGATGATAGGGGCGAGGGGCGACAGGGGCGGCAGGGCCGTAAGGTCGGCGGGAGGGCAAGATCCCTCGATCGGCTCGTCGGCGTCGCGTGTATCATCGCGACGACTTGAACGCTCTGCCTCCATGGCGACCCCCGCTACCCGGAAGAACACCGCAGCCGTGAATTACGACATCACCATCCAGAACATCGAGTCGACCACCCTGATCTGCAAGTCGGCGCGCTGCGAGCAAGCTGCGATCGCCAAGCACTTGGGCCAGATCTTGCCCGCCGTTTTTCAGCATGTCACCACCGCGGGCATTGAGATGGTCGGTCCGCCGACCACCATCTATCAGGAGTGGGGGCCGGGTGTGGTCACGATCCAAGCGGGGATCCCGGTCGTCCCGGGCGCCGAGGGCCACGAGGAGTTCGAGGTCGTCGTGTTCGAGGCCGGTCCGGCGGCGGTCACGATCCACACCGGGTCCTACGATGGTCTTGGCGACGCGTACGCGGCGGTGGAGCAGTATCTCCGCCAGGTCGGTCGCAAGCCCAACGGTCCGGTGCGGGAGGTCTACCTCACCGATCCCGGCGAGGTGCCCAACCCCGAAGACTGGAAGACCCAGATCATCTGGCCCGTCGAGGCGTGAGGTGGGCGCTCTCACCCCTCGATCGCGCGGGCGAGCGCCTGTGCGCCCATGGCGGCGTGGCGCGGGTGATCGGCCAGCCCCGTATCGAGCAGGGCACACCCCAGCAGCACGCACCATCCCCGGGCGCGGCGCCACGTGTTCTCGGTGGCCGCGGTCGCGCGGGTCACGATGTCGATCGCCTCGGCTCGGGAGTCGGGGGTGGGGAGCAACATCCAGATCGCGGCGAGATCCGTCGCTCGGTCGCCGACACACAGATCGCCCCAGTCGAGGATCGCCGTAATCACCCCGTGATGGGTGAGCACGTTGCGGGCGTGCAGATCGCCGTGGACCCAGGTGGGGCCTTGGTCGATCGGCGTGGTCAGGGCCTCGTGCCAGAGCCGCCGGACGTTGGCCTCGGTCTGGGCGCTGAAGTGCTCGCGGCGAGCGGCCAGGCTTCGTAGGCGCGTCTCGACCCCATCGGCGCGTTCGGCCAGGGGGACGCCGCGGTAGGGGTTTTGGGGGGCGCCGGCGGGAGCAGGTTGATGCAGCGCCACCAGGAACTCGGCCAGGGGGCGCGCTTGGTCCGGCGCCGGGGGAGCCTGGTCGGCGGGGGTGCCGGGCAGCCAGGGGCAGACGCTCCAGGGCCACGGGTAGCGCTCGGTGGGACGGCCGATCCGCAGCGGCGCCGGGATCGGCAGGGGGAGGGAACTGGCCAGTTGGGGCAGCCAGGTTTGCTCGTGCTCGAGCAGGGGTACGGCGGCTCGTCGCCGCGGCAGGCGGACGCACAGATCCTCGCCGAGACGGAACATCACGTTGTCCCATCCGGCGTCGAGCTCGACCAGCGACCGATCCGAGAGGTCGGGGTGTTGCTCGGCGATGAGCGCTCGCACCAGCGCACGATCGATCGGGTGCTCGGCCGAGGGGGTGCCGTGGATCGGGGTAGACATGGGAGCGTCGTGGGGTTCGCCAGGCGGCTCGTGGCGCTGCTACGCGCTCGGCTCGTCTCGCCGGCTCGTCTCGCCGGCTCGTCTCACCTCAATTCGGGGGTGGGTACAGCCACCATTGCTTGGAGCGATCGGTCACAGGACACTGGTTGGTCCCGCAGTGAATCTCGCCGTCATCGAGGTGGTACTCGTGCCACTCGTCGATGAAGGTCACGTTGAGCCCGAGGTCGGTCAGGTCACGTTGGAACGCTCGCTTGAACAAGTCGGTGCCGTTCATGAGCGGGCCGTGGGGTTCCGGTACGATGCAGCGATTCTCTTGGGCCAAGAGTACGAAGTTCACCATGTCGGTGGTCAGTCCATGAGCTCCGTTGACCTCGAAGTGGAACAGCACCGGAACCTCGATCACGTGCTCGTCTTCGATCCCGATGGCTTGCTGGACCAAAGCTCGGATCTTGTCCAGCGTCACCTGGATGGCGAGGTTCTGGAACAAGACCGAAGGGACGCAGTCAACGCCCAGCTGGAGGCCGTTGACCGCGTTCCCGAGGCGGACACGGAGTGCGTCGAGGGGGGGCTGAGTCCACAAGTAGGGGTCGTTGTCGAGGATGCCGGCGGGGGCCAGCATCTGGTTGGTCCACAGCGCGTCCAAGCGATCGCGGATCTGGCCGGCGTTGGGAGTGGCGTTGTGTCCCCTACGGATCAAGGGGTCCTGGTCGAGGAATTGATCGATCCACTTCTGCTTGAGTTCGCCGAAATGATTGAAGCGGTTGAAGAGTAGCCGCCCCGAGCCCTGCTGCATCTTCAGCAAGCGTGCTTGGGTGTCTTGTTGCTGCCGGGCAGTGCGCTCATTGCTCGAGAAATCGCTCGGTGACTGGCCGCGCAGGGTCGCGAAGGGAATCGCCGGCTGATCGGCGGCAACAGCACCATTGCCGTTCGTCTGCGCCTGGCGAATCTGGGCGACGGCCGCGAGGTCGATACCGCGAAGGATCTGGTAGGCGCGCCGGGGGGAGGCGATCAGCATCCGGTGCTGACCCTGGGCGTTGGGTACCGGAACGAATGCCAAGCACTCGTCGGAGTGTCCTACCGAGAGCCAGCGAGTATCGACGAGGATCGGCCGCTGGACCTTCTGGTGGGCGAAGAAGTTGCGCCAGGCCTGGCACAGCACGTTGGTGTCGGCGTCGTGTCCCCCGGTGATGATGCGACCCCAGGGGTAGTCCTCACTGGGAGGGCTCACGACCAAATTACCGCCGGTGTTGTAGTTGGAGCCGTTGTCTTGGTTGCCCTTCACGACGATCTCAATGCCGCGGTTGGCGGCGTCGAGGACCACGGGCAGGTCGAGCGGCTCCTGGTTTCCTCGCAAGGCCACTGGGTAGGAGCGATTGCCGGGCTGGTTGATCGTGCCAAAGCGCATCGTGTCGCGTACGTAGCGACGATTGCTCATTACCGCGAAAGCCTCGATCGGGATCTGGCCGACCGCGTTACCCAGCGAGGTGCGTAGGCTAGCGTTGGTCGTGGTTTGCCCGCCGTTCTTGACGGGGCTAGGATTCTGGGTCCGAAACGCCATCACGTAGAGGTAGCGGGTCGGGTCGAGATCACTCGACATGATCCAGGGGGCGATGCGGAGCTCGGCCGTCTCGGTGACGCGGTTGCCCTCGGCCGAGGTGAAGCGGAACGTCAGCTGCACCCGCCAACTTGCTTCCTGGGCACCGCCGTAGTCAGCGGCCTGCATCCAGAGATCGAGGCGACCTTCGTCGACGTGTTGGGTGAGGTCCAGCCCGTTGGTCAAGTCCAAGGCGTTGGCATTTGCTCGTCGGCTGGCGTAGACCCGGATGCGGTTCGGGTGGTTGGCGTGCAGCGTTCCCTCCCAGCCCTGACGTCCAGGGTAGTCGCTCCACAAGAACCGCAGGATGGTTCGCTCGCGGACCGGATCTGCGTTGGCGGCCGGGATATGCGGGACCAGCAAGACACCGCCTGGCTGCGGGTGCTCGTCGCTCGCCGCGCCCCAGCGCCAGTCCCCGTAGTTCGCGGGGTCACGATCGATACCGCCATCCCGGGTCGCGTCGAGGTGCATGTGGAGCGTGGGCGTGTCCACCACCAGGCTGGCGTAGACCCTCTGATGTTCGTAGACGTAGCACACGACGACCTCCACCCCTCGGACCCACTGACGCAGGGTGGAGCGATCGCCGTTGGCTTCGATCTGGGCGCGGCCCGTGGTTCCGCGCACGGACCAGGTGTAGTCACCGCCGGAGGGGTAGCCGCTGGCGCGGAATGTGTCGGCGCCAACGCGGTTGATTCTCACCGTCGGCTTCAGCTGGTGGCACGAGGTCTGGTTGCTCAGCGAGCCGAACAGCTCATTGTTCCCGAAGTCGTCGTAGCTGTTCAGCAGCCCATCGGAACCTTCGGACTGACCCATACCCTACTCGCTCTCCCGGTTGTGCCGTAAGCGGCTCTCTAGCGCATCGATGGCTCGTTCGTGGAGGGTTCGTGCCTTGGCGAGCGGGTCGGAGAGGTCCAACGCGAACGCTTCGGTGGCCCAGGGGTAGAGGGGATCTCGGTGAAAGGAGCTGCCCAACAAGAGCATCAGCGCGGCGGTCACCAAGGTCCCGGCCGGCACCGCCAGCCGTCCCTCCGAGGCCACGGCCTTGGCCCGGGCCAGGAGCATCTGGAGCTCCCGGTCCGCGAGTTCAGCGGCCTTGGCCGGATAGATGGCGGCCAAGAGCTCTTGCCCTCGCGTTGTTGCCTCTGCGGCCGCCATCTCGTAGTGGGTGAAGGGCTCCCTCCGGATCCGTACCAGGGCACGGCGGAAGTGCTCGCCACGGCCACCGGCCACGCGCCGGAGGTAGGGCGTCGCCGCTTCATAGAGCGCCCCGACTCGTGCCGGCGGCGGCTGGCCCACGCTAGCTTGCAAGGACTCGTGGGCCCAAGGCAACAGCGGGTCCTCGTCGAAACCGCAGCCGAAGGTCAGGACCAGACCAACGTAGCGGGCGACGCTGTTGCCGTCGTCGAGCCCATGAGCCGCGGCGCGTTCGACCGCGAGGTCCAGGACTCGCCGCATGCCGTGCGGGCCGAGAGTCGCGGAGTCACCCGGGAAGCGGCGCTCTACGATCGGGAGCAGGACATCGACGAAAGGCTCACGGATTGGGCGCCGTAGCGCTGTCAGTTGTGTTCTACGAATGATTAGCACCGAGTCCCTGCTCTGACGGCATGGTAGTCAGGTGCCTGGGTCCAGGTAAACTGACTGGGGTCGCTTGAGGTTGGGGATCGTTGCCCACGAGCTCGGGGTGGACTCCACGTACCTGATCCGCCGTGTTGGCCCCAAACTCCTGCTCCAGGCACGCTGCGGTCTCCCGGGCCGGCGCCTCGCAGAATAACGCAATCCAGGATATTTCCCGGTAAAAGGCTGTTCGATGCCAGCCGCTGTGCCGGGCGCCAGCGCAGCCGGTCACCCTGAACCGACGCCGACGCCGACGCCTCGCCGACGCCCCGTGGGCTTCGGGGATCGGCATCCGCGGCGGGCCGAGCGGCTCGTGGCGCTGCTACGCGTTCGTCTCGTCGGTGGGGGCGCGGTGGATCCGGTGGCTGAGTACGATGCCCACCAAAAGGCCCGCGCCCATGATGATCGCCAGCGGCCAGGGGGGCGGGAGCGACTCGAGTCCGGTCTGGACGTTCATGCCCAACACGGCGGCCGCGGTGCCCAGGGGTAAGAACAGCGCGGCGAGGCGATTGAGGCGGTCGGCGGCCTCGGCTCCGCGCCGGCTGGCCAGGGTGTGCTCGTGAGAGCTGCGGGCCAGGGCGCGGTCGAGGGCGAAGCGGGCGTCGCCGGCCATCAGCTCGGCCCGTCGCTCGTTGCTGTAGGCTCGATCGCGTAGATCGATGAGGCCTCGATCGGAGGGGCAGGCCTCTCGTGCGGCCTGGACGGTGGCGTGAAGGTGGCGAGCGGCCCGGGTCATCGGGGCGAGGTGCTCGAGGATCTCGAAGTATTCGTCGATGGGCAGATCTCGCTCGAGGCGCTCGTCGAGGGCCGCGAGCGCAGTCGCGTAGTCGTCGATCGTCTTGCGCAGCGCGACCCGGCCCTCGCCGCCGCCCACGCTGCGCCAGCGCCCGCCGGGCTCGCGCCAGGCCAAGCAGCCCACGCGCTCGTCCTGCTCCGGGTCGGGGACCTGATGCACGATGACCAGCAGGTGTCCCCCCTCGTGCATCACCCGCTGGCGGCCCACGGTGTGGCCCAGCCGCTGTCGGATCGCGAGGGGCAGATCCCAGTCGGCTGGCAGCAAACCGTCGTCGTCGTCGAAGAGTGCATCGCCCATGGCACGGGCGAGGATAGTCTGAGGGCCGTTCGAGGGCAGTCGAAGCACGTCGGGGGGACAGAGCCTGCTATTGTCGGGCTCGCATGCGAAGGGCCGCATTCGTCGTGAGCCTGGGCCTGGGCCTCGTGATCGGGTGCGGTGACGCCCCGGGCCCCCGACTCTCGAGCGCGGCGACACCCCCGGCCACGCCGCGGGCCGAGTCTCCGGCCTCGGTGGTCGGGGTGGCTCCCGATCCGGAGACTCCCGATCCGGCGGCTCCCGAACCGGCGGCGTCCGTCGAGCAGCGGGCGCAGGCGTTGGCCCACGAGCTCGTCATCGTCGACGGTCACATCGATGTTCCCTGGCGGCTCGAACAGGCGGCCGAGCGGGGGGAGCCGGTGGACGACGTGACCCGAGCCACCGCGAGTGGGGACTTCGATCTACCGCGCGCTCGGGCGGGGGGGCTGGATGCGCCCTTCATGTCGATCTACGTCTCGCCGAAGTACGAGGGCAAGGGGGCCCGGCGAGTGGCCGATGCGCTCATCGACCGAGTGGAAGCGATCGTGGCCCGAGCGCCCGACGACTTCGCCCTCGCGCGCTCGCCCGCCGAGGTCCGGGCCAACGCGGCGGCCGGCAGGATCTCGCTGCCCCTGGGGATGGAGAACGGAGCGCCGCTCGAGGGAGCGCTGGCCAATGTCGCCTACTTCTACGGCCGGGGCATTCGTTACATCACGTTGGCCCACTCCAAGGACAACCACATCTCCGATTCGTCCTACGACACGCGCCACACTCACGGCGGGCTGTCTCGGTTTGGCGAGCAGGTGGTGGCCGAGATGAACCGGGTGGGCATCATGATCGACGTCTCCCATCTCAGCGACGAGGCCTTCGACGACGTGCTCCGCCTGTCGAAGACACCGGTGATTGCCTCGCACTCCTCGTGTCGTCACTTCACCCCGGGGTGGGAGCGCAACATGAGCGACGCGATGATCCGGCGGCTGGCCGATGCCGGTGGTGTGATCCAGATCAACTTCGGTTCGGACTTCCTCGACGGGGAGATCCGTAAGCTGCGAAAGGCTCACGCGCGAGCCCGTGACGAGCACCTCACCCGGCAGGGGATCGATCCCGACACCTCTGAGGGCGAGGCGGCGTCGCGGGCCTATGAGCGCGATCATCCGCCTCCGCGGGCCGGGGTGGAGCGCGTCGCCGATCACATCGAGCACGTGATCGCGCTGGTCGGGGTCGATCATGTGGGGTTGGGCTCGGACTTCGACGGCGTGGGGGACTCGCTGCCCGAGGGGCTCGGTGACGTCTCGCAGTACCCGAACCTCCTGAGGGTGCTGCTGCAACGGGGTCACGCTCGGGGCGAGCTGGAGAAGATCGCGGGCGCCAACGTGCTGCGGGTGTGGCAGGCCGTCCTGGATCACGCGGCCGCCTCGCGGTGAGCGGTGCCGGGGATCGTCGTCGCGGTCCGGGCAGCGAGAGGCGAGGTTCTTTGCGCACTGGCAGATTCGAGGCCCACGGGTGCATTCGACTGCATCCATTGGACGGAGGCGCCGAGTATTCGGTGAATGCGCTATTAGCGCTGATTTGCGCTGACGCCGCCGTTCAAAAGCGTCAGCAGCGCATTAACAGAGAGCGCGACGCTCGATGCGCACCGATAATTCGTCAAATTGAGCGAAATCGAACGTTTTCGATGTAATTTCAGAAACAAAAACAACAGTAGCCACCCCCTTGCCTCCAGTAGCCATGACCAGGATGCCTCAACTGGAGGACTTCCCGTCAGGGACGACTTGGTATGCAAGTTGCTCACAGGGTGGGCGACAGCGACGGGCCCGAACCCCAAACGGTCCCGCTGCTGGCCTTCGACTCGGGTCGATCGACGCGCGGCAATGGGGCCGTGGCGTGGGTGGAAACGAGGCGGAGGTGCACAACAAAAGAACGAAGGAAGACGATATGACCCCCAAGTCGCAGTCCACTCGTGTCCTCATTGCTGCCCTGGCTTTCGCTCCCGCGCTCGCGTGCGGGGTGGAGTCCTCCGATCCCGATGCACTCGACTCGCTCGACTCGCTCGACTCGCTCGAAACCCAGATGCCCACCGTCGACGAGCTGCGGGCCGAGTCCGAGTACATGCGAGAGCTCTTCGCCGAGCAGGAGGCGACCGGTGAGGTGCACGCGATGCCCATCGATCTGGGCGACGACGAGCAGTACCGTTTCATGATCCACCGCCTGCGCTCGACCGGTGTGTCGCGCCTGACCTCCCCTGAGCTGTTCGAGCGGATCGATCACGCGCGGGCGGTGGCGACCACCGAGCTTGCGCCGCGTAACGTGGCCCCTCCTGTCTGCGATATGTTCGTCACCACCGAGGACGCGCCCGAGGGCACGCTGGGCACGATCGGGCGGGCCAGCTGCGTCGACGGCTCTGACTACAGCCTCTTGCAGATCTGTCACTACGACGACGCTGGGGTGCTGCTCAACTGCACCTTCACCGAGGAGTTCGTGGACGGGATCGCGACCGACGTGCAGACCCAGTCGGCAACCCCGCTGGGCCTCGCCGACGGCGTTTCGTACCATCTCAAGGCCACGGGCGAGGAGTTCTACTTCTACACCACGCCGCTTTTGGGCACGAGCGGGGAGCGGTCGTTGATGATGTCGCACCCGCAGGATCTATCCGGCGACAACAACGTGCAGCTGTGCCTGGAGCGGAGCCTCGACAGCGCCGACTGCGACTACCGGCACTTCACCTCGGGCCTGTGCTCGGGCAATAGCGTGTGTAACACCTCCAACCAGCCGCTGTTCCCGGTGTTCAACCCTGGGGAGGTCGGCGCGGCGGCGGGTCAGTACAACAACAATCGCCTGTACATGCCGCTCCAGAGCAGCAGCGCGCGCACCTACTTGTCGCCCGTGGGCGCCACGGTCAACTCGGCGCGGGCCTGGATGACCCTGCGCAGCTCGGGAGACAGCACCCCGGCGGGGGGGTTGTGCACGGCGGACTTCAGCGACTCGCCCTACCTGACCTTCGAGCCCTTCTTGTTCTTCAACGACAAGATGCACATCGAGCCCTTCGCGCTCAACCTCGGCAACGCGATCTGGCCCGATCACTGCGTGGACCACCGCACCGCGGTCGATCTGCACGTGGAGGTGAACCTGCAGACGGGGGCTTCGCAGCTGACCTACGCGTGGAGCTCGGATCGAGACTACGACAGCCTGTCGGTGGCCTGGGGCTGCCTGCCGCCGGGCACCGCCATCACGATGGCCGACGGCACCGAGGTCTCGATCGAGACGATCGAGGCGGGAGATCGCGTGATGGCCGACGACGACGGCGGCGTGCTGACCGTGGTCGACGTGATGGTGGGTCGCGAGGACGAGCCGCTGGTGGTGATCGAGGACAGCCTCGGCCACCAGATCCCCATGACGATCACCCACCCGGTGCCCACGCTGGATCGGGGCGCGGTGGAGGCTCGCGAGCTGGTGCTCGGCGATCGCCTGGAGACCGACGACGGGGTCGCCTACGTGGTCGGCGTGGAGCGCGAGGAGTACGAGGGCGAGGTGTACAACCTCGTGCTCGGCACGCCCGAGGAGCTCGAGGCCCGGGGCGCCGACACGACGATGGTGGCCAACCACGTGGTGGTGGGTGACGTGCGCATGCAAGGCGCGCTGAAGGTCGAGCGCAGCGCCGAGGCCGACGAGGCCCGGGCCCAGGCCCCGCTGCCGCCCGAGCTCTACGTCGACTACCTCGGCGCCGAGCTGCGCGGCCTGGTCCGTCGCCTCGAGGGCTGAGCTAAGTATTGACGCCGAGGCCGGGCGCGACGGTGTCGTGCCTGGCTTCGGTCTTGCCCGAGGGCACCCAGGAAGGACCCATGGCGTCGGAGGTGCCTCCCGCCGAAGCTCCTCCTCAGCGATCGCAGGCATCGGGTCGAAGATGTCCGGGGGCCTGCGATGCTGGTGAACCGAGCGACAAGAGCGCGGTCCGACGTCGACGAAGCAGCGCAGCGACGATGAGCATCGTGAGCCAGGTTGGTGGTGTCGGCTCCGACGTGGTGCATCCGCATCCTTCGTCCTCGTCGTCAGCGCGTTCGGTGCTGCCGGTCTCGTCGTTCTGTCCACTCTCGGCCGATGCGGTCGGACATCCGGCGGTGGCGGGACATCCGGCGGTGGCGGGGCAGCCGGCGGTGGCGGGACATCCGGCGGTGGCGGGACAGCCGGCGGTGGCGGGGCAGCCGGCGGTGGCGGGGCAGCCGGCGGTGGCGGGGCAGCCGGCGGTGGCGGGGCAGCCGGCGGTGGCGGGGCAGCCGGCGGTGGCGG
>JBCCWC010000042.1:0-81575 GCA_039194325.1 Myxococcota bacterium | reverse complement strand
GCGCGGCGCGACGCGGAGATCGGGGTGGGGGCCATTGCGGCCGCGACGGTCCTGGGAAATTATTGGCTCAGGGGTGGGGGGGGGCGCAGGCCGAGCAAGGGGGATCGGACCCGCTGGTTTTTCCGGGTTCGAGGCGTTCGGCGATGCGCGTTGGGGGTTCGTGGATGGGTAAGGTCCGCGGCCGCGAACCCTGACGAGCTTTGGCGAATTTTTTGATCGAGCAGGATGGCTGCGAAAAATTTTCCTTTGAGATCATGAGCTTGGCGCCCGAGAAAAAATCTGGCGCTCGACGAGGACTGCGCGGAATCACGCATGTGTACCGCAGTAGCGGCGCCATATAGAGGCCACCCTCGACGCTAGCGATTTCGAGATCACGTTTCGCAATCACCTCGGGATCGCCACCACGGTATCTCCCGATCGTGTGTTGCCCGCCGAGTGGGAGCCACTCGACGATGAGCCGATGAGCGGCAGCGAGTGCGCCATCGGAACCCTACAGATCGTGCAGGTCACCTGGCAGGGCGGGATCACCAACGCGGCCAATACCGCCGAGCTCGGCGACCAGGAACGGATGGAATATCTCGTCACTCTGGACACACTCGACGGTTTGGTGGACGTGGAGGACCACGAGCCCGCGTCGTCACGAGGTGTCCCGCGTCTCGCCCTCGCGCGTCGGGGGTCGCGGACCGACATCGGGCTCGCACCGAGTAGGGTCCACCGGGATGTCCCGTCTGGGCATGGACGAGATCATCGACAAAGCTCGTCGAGTTGCTGTCGACACGACGCGAACGGGATCTTGTCGGAGACGGACCGTCGTGGTTTCGTCAATGGGGCACCATCCCCCGAACCGCATTGTCCCGTCAGCGGCGGGGGCCCGGGCGGGGCTCCGAGCTGGGCGGAGAAGCGGGCACGGAGGGAGCCGGTTCGGGCACCGCGAGCCCCGCAGCGCGATAGGTCCACTCGGCGTTGCGAGCCAGCTCGATGGCGACCGCGGGCCACCAGTTCCCAGCCGCGGGTCCCCCGTTGCACTCGCCATCGGACTCGCCGGGCACCTTGATCCACAGGTAGGCGTCCACACGAGGATCGGCGGGGGGCGTCAGCGGGGGCACCCCCACCGCCCGCCCCCGCGGGTTGCACCACTGCGCGTCGGTCGTAGCCCCGTTGCCGTTGCGGCTGGTGTCGATCACGAAGGGCTTGCCGCCGAGCTGCTCGGAGATCGCCAGCCCGTAGGCGACCGATTCCTCGGTGCTGACATAGTTGGACACGTTGAGGGAGAAGCCGCGCGCCTTGGCGATGCCCGCTCGCCGCAGCCGCTCGGCCATCACCTCGGGCGGGTGCCACTTGGCGTTGCCCGCGTCGATATAGACGGCGGTCTGCCCTCCTTCGCCGAGCGTCTCGGCGGCCCAGGCGATGAGTTCGAGTCGCTCGCGCTGGCCGGTGCGGTCGAGGCAATCGGTGAGGTTGCCGAGCGCGTCCGGCTCGAGGATCACCGCCGCGACGGCCTTGCCGATCCCCCGTTTAGTCTTGCGGATCCAGATGCGGTAGGCGTCGGCGCTCTGCACCCCGCCGGCGGAGTAGAGGCCACAGTCTCGGTTGGGGACGTTGTAGAGCACCATGAGGGTCAGCGCGCCCTGGGCCCGCGCCTTGACGACCTCGGCGCGGACCGCCGACTCCACGTCGGGGGTCCAGTCGCCGAACCACAGCGACACGGGCTGCGCGGCGAGCTGCTCCATGAGCTCGGCGTCCTCGGGACGAGAGCGCTGCCACTGCTGCGCTTGGGCGTCCGCCCGAGACCACGAGTTCATGTAGAGGGGTCGGCCAACGAAGGGGTTGTCACCGGGCTCGAGCGGCGGAGTGGGGGACCTGAGCAAGCACCCCGTCGTTTCCAGCAGCAGCAGCAGCACCGCGAGCCCCCACGCACAGGTGCACGAGCTGTTGATCCCGTTCGCGGTCCCCATGGGGGCGATGGTAGCAGCGACCCGCCGGGGAGCTCAGCCCGTAGCGTCACGCCCCACTGGGCCGAGATGCCACGGAGCCCGCGGATGAACGCGACCCATCGCATGATTGCAGGGCGTGTTGGCGCTTGACGGCCCGGGCCCGGCGAGCATACTGCGGCCATGATCGAAGAGTTCATCACGAGCATGGTGGAGAGGGTCGGGATCAGCGAGGAGCAAGCCCGTGGGGTGATCGAGTTCCTCAAGGAGAACGCCGACAAGGTGCCCGACCTGCTCGGCTCCGATGCCCTCGAGGGCATCAAGGACAAGCTCCCTGGGGGGCTCGGCGGCCTGCTCGGTTAGCCGTCGGCTCGGCGAACGACCGGTTCGTCTCGTCACCGGATGGTCGTCGAAGCGATCGTCGCTCTGCCGAGCATCCGTCGAAGTGGCAAGCGCTGGAGACAACACGTCGGCCCGAGCACCCTGTCCCGCGAGCCGTCCACGAATTGATAGATTCAAGAGGAACGAGGCGTGTCATCGTGGTCGGGTGTGATCGCCCGCACCGCACTGGTCCCGGGGGCCCTCGGTCGTGCGACGTCGAGGGCCCGCCTGCGTTCGAAGGGCATGCGCTCATGGTCCCCTCGTTGGCTCCTCCGTGCTCCGTGGCTCGCCTGCTTGTGTCTAGTGGTGCTGGTCGGAGCCTGCGATCGAACGCGAAGCAAGACTTCCGTGCCTAGAGCTCGTCGGGCGTCGGCGGGCTCGTTGAGCTTCGGCGATCGGTCGCTCGCGGTCGGCATGGCGATCACCACGGTCGATGCGGGCCGGGTGGTGGCTCGCATGCGAATGCGGGCGCGTCGCTCCACCCTGGAGATCTCGGCCGAGCAGACCCGTCGAGACGAGCTGCTCGAGGTTCGCAACGGGATCCCCCGCTCGATCCGGGCCACCTACGGGCAAAGCCGCACGCAGACGTGGACACGCGACGACGGAACGGAGGACGAGGTGGGGGCGGTGCAGGGCAACACCTATACCGTCGATCGGGCGGGAGGTCTGGTGCAGGGGCAGCGTCAGGATGGTCGTGCGCTGAGCGAGGACGAGCACGACGAGCTTGTCGAGGACTTCGGATCTCTGGGCCCCGAGCACGCGGTCCATCGCACCCTGCGGGGGCGCACGGTGGCGTTCGGGGAGACGATCGACGTCGAGGTGGCCGAGCACACCGGTCTGCTCGGGCCATCGGGGACGCTGACGATGACGCTGGTCGACGTTCGGGCGCGGGACGGGCGAGAGATCGCGGTCTTCGACTCGATGACCCAGGGTACCTACCTGGGGGCGGACTTCGAGCTGCCCGGTCGGATGCTCGTAGACGTGGGATCCGGATGGCTATTGTCGAGCATCGCCGAGGGCCCTTTCGAGCTCGAGTTCGGGCCGGCGCGGGTCAAGGGGACGATGGCGCTGGAGACGACCTTCGAGTACGAGACGTCCCGGTCGGCTCGATCGGCTCGGGCGGCTCGGTCCACCCGCTGTCGCCGTTCTCGGGCGCGTGGGGGGTGTCGCGCGCACGATCGATCCGCTCGCTCAGGCGTCGAGTACCATCGGTGACTCGATGTCGACCCGAGCCCGACACCGCCCGTTTGTCCTGGTCACTACGTTCGTCCTCGCCGCCTGCCCGGGTGGACAAGGCGACGACAGCGGAGGCGATGGACCTCCGGTCGTCCCCGGGATCACGACGGGCTCCGGCTCGGGCAGCTCGGCCGGTCCGGGTGGATCGGGCGGCTCCCTCCCGTCGTCGAGTACTACCGCCGACACCCTCGCTGACACCACCGTGGGCGCCGACGGCCCGATCTTCGACGTGGGCATGGGCAGCGGCACCGGAGGGCTGTGTGTGCCGACGGCCGAGATGGAGATGGTCTGTGATGGTCTCGACGACGACTGCAACGGGGTCATCGACGAGGTAGACGAGGGGCAAGACGGGATCTGCGACTGCCTGGCCATCGCGATCATCGGCACGCCCGGATCGCTGGCCGCCTCGGAGTTCGAGCAGTGGCTCATCGATCGAGGCACCACCACCGAGCGGATCAATCCGCCGGTGGTCGACGCCGCGGTGCTCGGGGCCTACGACGTGGTGATCCTCGACCAGCTCACCCGGACCTACGAGCCGGCCGAGGCCATGGTCTTCGATGCTTGGGTGATGGCCGGCGGCGGCTTGATGGCCATGACCGGTCACACCGCCAATCCTGTCAGTGCCCAGCAGTGGCCCAACAGCATCTTGGGGACCTTCGGGCTCGAGTACCAGGGGCAGCTGCTCAGCGGTCCGGTGACGGATTTCTTGCCTCACCCGATCTCGATGGGCCTGACCTCGGTGACCTTCTTGGGCGGGTTCGAGGTGGTCGAGACGATTCCGGGCACCAGCGACGTTGTGGGGCAGCTCGCCGGGCCTACCCCGGTGGCCCAGGCTCGCGAGTATGGGGCCGGCAAGGTGTTCGTGTGGGGCGACGAGTGGATCGAGTACGACTCGGAGTGGACTACGATGCCGGAGATCGCCCTTCTGTGGGCGAATATCTTCAGCTGGCTCTCGCCCGCTGACGTCTGTGTGCTCCCCGAGGGATAGCGCTGGGGACCGGGACGAGGCTGGGGACCGGGATAGGAACGATCCGTTCCGTCGAGCGTCAAGGTCGGAACAAGTCGGATCCCAAGCTGCTCGGATCGATCCGAAATCGGTCAGATGACCGATGACGAGCGCGTTCGTTTCGATCGCATCGCTTCGCCGCTCACACATCGAGCATCTCGATCGACGTCGATGGTTGGCCGGTTGTGCGCTACGTTGACGGTGTCCGACGTGTCCGTTGCCGTCGTCGGAGTCATCGGAGCCGAGGCCCGCGAGTCGCGGCAGCACGCCTGCATGGCGCTGCCTGCCCCTGCGGTGCTCGAGAGCTCTATGCCATTCCCCCCGCGAGAGACGATATGCGCGTTCTATTCGTATCCGAAGGCGTCACTATGGCCCGGGTCGGTCGCCTGGCCGTGTTGGCCCGCAGCCTGTCGGGCCGCCACCACGAGGTTCACTTTGCGTGCCGTCACTTCGACGACCGGGTGTTTGCATCGGGTGAGTTCCTTCGTCACGAGATCGACACGGTCGAGCGCGATGGCATCCATGATGGCTCGCCCCGGGGCGCGGGGATCTACGACGTGCACGCGCTACGGCGCCGTGCCCGTCAGGAGATCGAGCTCATCGAGGCGATCGAGCCTGACGTCGTCGTAGGCGATCTTCGCCCATCGTTGTCGACCAGCGCCGCCAAGTGTGGCGTTCCGCTGATGACCCTGATCAACGCGTACTGGAGCCCCTACGCCATTCGTGAGTCGTTCCCCGTGCCCGACCATCCGATGGTCGCACTGATGGGTGAGAGGCTGGCCCGGCTTTGCGCGGTCGGGACCATGCCGCTGGCATTCCGTAGCCTCGCGCGGCCGGTGAATGCCCTGCGCAAGGCGTATGGGTTGCCGAAGATCGGTAAGGGGCTCGGTGGAAAACACGGTGGCTTGCTCGACATACTCACGCACGGCGACTTCACCCTCTATCCCGACATCCCGAGCTTGGTGCCCACGGCGGGCCTGCCCGCGTCTCATCGCTACACGGGTCCGATCCACTGGTCGCCCGACGTCCCCTTGCCTCCGTGGTGGGACCGGTGGTGTGAGCGCGGCGAGGCGGGTACGCCCCTGGTCTACGTGGCTGGTGGTCTGTCTGGTGGCTCGTCTGGGAGTGTGTCGGCCTTACGCACCATAGTCACCGCGCTGGCGTCGATGCCCGTGGCCTTTGCCGTCGCCACCGCCGGGCCAGCCGGTGAGGCGCTGGCCCGGCTGGGGCCACTGCCCAATAACGGCTTCTCGGCTCCCTTCGTCCCCGAGCATCTCGCCTGCCGGTGGGCATCGCTGGTGATAAGCGACGGGGGGAGCGCCAGTGGCTATCGGGCGCTCCAGGCCGGGACCCCGGTCGTTGGCGTGGCGTCCACCATCGATCAGCACCTGGCCATGCAGACCATGCAAGAGCGCGGGGTCGGGATCCGCGTGCGCGCCCAGGGGCTGTCGGTCCGGGCCGTTCGATCGAGCGTACGTGCGGTGCTCGCCAACGATCGCTACCACTACAACGCCTACCACGTGGCCGAGGAGTTCAAGCGCTGGGAGGCCCCGCTGGTCTTTGGTGGCCTGCTCGACGAGATCGAAGCCAAGGGGCTGTCGCGTCGGTTGTCTCGCTTGGTGGGGTACACGCCGCCGCGCGCGATCGCGACGCTTCACTGAGCGCGAGCGGAGCCTGTCGGTCGGGGCTCCGGTCTTTTCTTGAGCGAGTCCGCGATCGGGGTGAGGCACTCGGTCTTGGGAGCCGTTGAGGAGGGTGAACACCGACGCCGCCATCGCGCGGCCCTCTTGCTCAGGAGCCCTCATGCCCTCTACGCGCACCCTTGGATCCCTCGGTCTATTCATCCTCACCGCGTGTGATCTCGGTCAAAGCCGCACGATCATCACCTCCGCCCAGGTGTCCTCGGTGGCCGCGGTGGCCACCAACACCGACGCCGACCTCATGTTCATGGGGACGGCCGGCGGCCAGATCGCCCAAGCAGATCCGAGCACTGGCGTCGTGCACAGCACGAGCTGGCTGTGGGGCGGCGCGAGCTCGGCGATGGTGGCGGTCACCCCCGACGGCCAAGACAGCGCGCGGGTGTGGTCGCTACACGCCGATGGCTGGGTGGTCAATTGGGCCGACGGCCCCGTGCTGACCGACTTCTTCGCGCCTCCGCCCTTTGCGGGGGTGGAGCGGACCCTTTGCGACCTCGACCACGCCCAGGATGGTGATTTCTACGTGAGCACGGTCGAGGACGGTCAGGCGCAGCTATGGCGTCGCGACGGCGGCACCAACGTCTGGATGTCGTCGATCATAAGCGGCGACGCTTGCCCGCGGATCGCCCACGACCTCTATCACGACGAGCTCTATGTGCTGCGGGGGGATGGGTTCACCTTCGAGCATCGCAACGCCGACTCGCTGGCGTTGCAGTCGTGGGAGATCCTCGACGCCGACGGTGGTGCGATCGCCGACGTGGACGTCTTTGGCAATGCGGCCGTCGGGGCGGGGACCTCCTCAGCGCCCAACTTGCCCGGGGGCGGCCAGGGGCCGGCGTTCAACATGGCCTGGAGCTTCGATCCGGCCACGGGTAACACGGTGAGCGCCAAGATTATCTCGATGGCAGCGCCGGCGGCGGTGCACATCACCGTCAACGCCAACACCGGGAATGGCGAGATGCTGATCGGGTCACCGGTGGGCAACCCGACCGTGCGCGGGGTGCAGCTGCTGGTGCCCTGAATGGGCTCAGGCCGGCCGGTGCTGGGTCCCGCGGCCCGCGGTCACGAGCAGGACGTCGCTGGGCTCGTGGACGAGCGCCCGGTGCCAGACCCCGCGACGGTTGAGCCAGGCGCCCGCGTTGGGGCGCAGGGCCACGGTCCATTGCTGTTGCCCGTCGTCGAGCTCCAGATCGATCGATCCGGCGAGCAACACCAATAGCTCTTCTCCCTCGGGGTGCATCTCCCAGTGGGGCCAGTCTTCGGTCATGCGCGAGCGCGTGACGAGGTAGCCTTCGTGAAGCTCGGTCCGGATTGCGATCGTCGCCCAGAACTGGTCGTCGACTGACAGCGGCCGACCCTCGCCGTTGGGGCTCAGGTGGACGTAGGTGCGGTGGAGATCGAAGGGAGCGTCAGCCATGGGGCGGGCAAGACTCTACCTCGCCGTAGGTTGGTGGCCCCGGATCTTCGGGAGGGATCCTCCCCCGGGAGTCTCTACGGCACCGTGCCTTCGATCGGATCCGGATCGATGTCGGCGGCCAGGTGCGCCTGCACAGTGATCACCCCGCCGACCCCGTCGAGTCCGGCCATGGCCATGTCGAACACGTGGGACCCGGTCGCCTCGTCGAAGGTCGCGGTGTAGCGCCCGGGCTGGGGAGCGCCGTCGACCGCAAAGGCGAGGGTCACCGGCACCCGCACCGTGATCGGATCGGCCGGCCCGGCCGCGGGATCGTGGACGCGCCACCCGGCGGTCGGCCAGCTTTGTTCGGTGGCGGGGGTCACCGGCGGCAGCTGCATGCGCAGCTCCAGCGTGCTGCCGGTGCGATCCACGTCGAGCGAGGCGCCCACCGCCTGCCGGATCGCGAAGGGTGACGACTCGACCTCGAAATCTCCGACCACCGCCCCGTCCCACGCAGGTCCGCGGGCGACCAGGCGGTAGATCCCCGCGGGCAGATCGGCGGGGATCTCCCAGTCCACGTACCACTCGTGGCTACGCGAGCCGGCCACGTTGCCGTTGGGCGCGGGGTTGGGATCGTAGTGGGTGATCATGTGGTAGCGCGAGTTGTCGAGCGCGGCCCCGGGCCAGCCCGAGGGGCTCGGGACGTCCTCGAAGGTGCCGTCGCCCGGGTCCACCTGCACCACCACCCGGGGGGCGCCCAGGCTGGGGTCGCCGGCCCCGAAGCGTAGGCGGACCACCTCGGTGCGCATCATGTCGGTGGCCACGTCTTGCAGCAGCGCGCCCGCGTTGAGGCTGATCTCGTAGCCTCGGGGGCTGAAGCCGTCGGGCGAGGCCAGGGAGGGCGACTGCTCCACGAAGGGTTCCAGATCCTGGCCCCCGAGCATCTGGTCGATCACCGCCACCTGGGTGTCGATGATGGTCTGCCCGGCGTAGGGCCCCCACAGGCTCATCTCGGACTCGTAGCCGCCCTGGAACCAGTCGTCGGGGTGGGTGAAGTACAGCAGGTGATCCTGCGAGTAGCCGATCCCCATCACCGCCGCCGGATCGTCTTGGGTGGAGCGCATGGCGACCTGCTCGCGCAGGTAGTGCATCACCGAGTATGTGGGCTCGCCGGGGACGGTGGTCAAGAACAGGTTGTCGAGGCGGGCGGTGGTCAGGTAGGTCTGGTGGATCTCGGCGTGGGGCACGTCGCCAAACAGCAGCACGTCGACGGGGATGCACTCCTTGAGCTCGCCCTCCATGCTGGTGGCCGGATCGTCATCCTCGGGGGCCGCGGGGCTGGTGCACTGCCAGCCGCCCCAGGTGTAGGGCAGGGGCAGGGGGATCCCCAGCGGGGCACCGGTGAACTCGTCGCTGCGGTCGTAGCCGAAGAACTCGTAGGTGAGATCGATCCGCTGCGAGTGGACGTCGAGCGTCGCGTCGTCGCGCCACTGTAGATCGTCCCATAGCGCGAGGATCGAGGGCGAGGCCTGCTGCCCGATCACCTCGGCGCGGGCGATGTCGTCGTGCCCCAAAAAGCCCCCCGCCGGGGATGCGTCGCCGCCCCCCGCTTGCATGTACATGCCCAGGATCGGCTCGCCGTGCGCGGCGTAGAACTGCTCCTCGAACACCATCTCGAGCCCGCCGGCGGCGTCCTCGGTGAGCAGCTCGTTGTCCGTGTCGAGCAGGATCCCGTGCATGGCGAAGTTGATGATCGCCGCCAGGGGCGTGCCGTCGGGGCGCCGCACGGCCATCAGGGTCAGGCGGGGATCCTTGCCATAGGCAAAGTTGTTGACCGAGCGCCGGTCACGATAGACCCGATTGTCCGGATCCCAATCTTCCACGTAATCCCAGCCCCACTGGGCGGGGCCCAGGTCGTCGATCGCTGCGACGATGGCATCGGCAAACTCGGTGGCCAGCAGATCGATGAGCTCCTCGTCGGCGGTGTCGGCTCCGACCGCGCCGAAGATGTCGGGCAACCGCCAGTACCGGCCGTGGACATGGTGGGAGTGCGTGGCGCTGGTGATGATCCGTCCTGTCAGATCGAGACCGTGGCGATCGAGCAGCTTGGCGGCCAGTGCGTCGGTGACCCCGGACTCACCGCTCATCAGCGGGGTCTTGAGCATCACCAGCATCTCGCCGTTGGACTCGAGGACCATGGCCTTGATGGTGGGGAGCGCGTAGAAGCCCCGGGATCCGAAGAAGATCCCGCTCCACGGGGTCGAGGTGCCGCCCAGCCGGCCGCCGTAGCCGGCCATGGAGATCCCGATCGGTCGGTCGAGGTAGCGCACCGCCACGCCGGCCTGCATGCCCCCCCAAGGGGGATCGCCGGTGGTGGTCGTCCCGTCGGCGGTGGTGTCGACGCCGGTGGTGGGCGCGGTGGTCGTGACATCGTCGGAGCCGGTGGTGGGTGTACCGGATCCGTCGGCCGCGCCCATCGAGGTCGCGCCCGTGCTGCTGCCGTCCCCCGTGCCGGTCGTCGCTGTCGAGTCCCCACACCCTGCAAGGAGCAGGGCCAACGCCGATAGTCGAGCTCCCCACTTTACTCCGCACTCCATCGGGACCACGGTACCGCGACCGGGGGGGTACCGCGACCGGGGGGTACCGCGACCGGGGGGGTACCGCGACCGGGGGGGCACCGCGACCGGGGGCGAGCGTCGTGATGGAATGGTTGCGCGCCTCCGCGGTGTCGACGTTGGAGCGCGCTCGCGGGCTTGCGGGACGTGGCTCGGACGTACGGCGGATTACGAGAAGTGAGCCTCTGGATCGGGCGACTGAGTCGGCACGTGAGAAAACGGTCAAACTCGACAGACTCGCTTGACCGTTCCGAGGGCCAGCCCGGACGATGAGCGCGGAGCGGAGATTACCAATGGGGATGATGGTGCGACGAACGTCGATCGGTGCGTGGAGCTTTGGCCTGGCGGTGGTGCTTGCCGGTGCGTGTGGGGACGACGGAACACCGGCGGTCGACACTGGCTCGACGGGCGCGCCGCCGACCTCGGCCGGGCCGGGCGAGAGCTCGGGGGCGGTGGTCGACTCATCCGGCTCTGGGTCGGGCGAGGGCGAGGCGTCGACGACGGGGCCGGGCGATGCGTCGAGCTCGGGGGACACCGAGGGAGATCCGGTCTATCCCGAGCCGGACGCCCACCCGCCCAACATCGGCCCCGGTGGCCCGGCCGTCCCCTTCGAGCCCGATGATCTCTACGTCAACTGTGCGTTTCTCGACGGCGGGGCCAGCGACATCGATCACCACAACATGGTGGTGATGTTCGACGGCTACCTGATGATGCCGTGGGCCCCCGAGTTCGGCAACGGAGGGCTGACCTTCTTCGACGTCAGCGATCCGTGCAACGCGCTGCCGCTGAGCAGCACGCCCTCGCCGGACATGCGGGAGACCCATGCCGTGGGTCTAACCAACATCGACGATCGATGGTTTGCGGTGACCGCCTCCAAGCGCTTTGGCCTGAACGTCGACGGGGGGATCATGATCTGGGACGTCACCGACGTGACCGCCCCTCAAGAGGTCGCCACCCTCTACTTGCCCGGCCACTTCTATCCCGACGCCTACGCTCGCGTGGTGCTCAGCGCGACCTGGCAGGCGCCGTACATCTACGTGGCCGGGGCCGACAACGGGATCTACATCGTAGACGCGTCTGATCCCGCGATGCCCGAGCTCGTGGAGCAGTACAACTTCGAGCCCACCCTGCGGGTGGGCCAGATCAACGCGGTGGGCAACATGCTCGTCGTCAGCGCGGCCGAGGGTCCGCGTACGGCCCTGCTCGACATCAGCGTGCCCGACTTTCCCCAGCCGATCGCGGGGGGAGACTTCGAGATCGTCGACGGCAACGGGATGATCCGTGAGTCGTACTTCGGCAACGTCGGCGGCGGCTACGTGTACTATGCGATCAAGAACGGGGCCGGGGGCGTGCTGATGTACGACATCCGCGATCCCGGCAGTCCCGTACTGGCCGGCTTCTACGACAGCGGGGGTAACGGCGGCTATGTGTTTGCCAAGGACGATCTGGCCTTCGTGGGCGAGTCGAACTTCGCGGGGATCTACGACATCTCCGATCCGGCGGCGATCACCCAGGTGGCCACGATGGATCTGACCGGCGATCTCGACACGGTCACCCCCATAGGCAACGTGGCGGTGCTCTCGGTGGACGACGAGGCCGATCCCAATCAGGCCTCGGCCATCGCGCCCTATGCCACCGAGGTGGACGCCGAGCCGCCGCGGGTCAACTGGTCGGTGCCCGGCGACGGTGTCAAGGGGCTGCCGGTCACCAGCCGGTTCGGGGTGACCTTCAATGAGATGGTCAGTCCCAAGAGCGCGTGGTTCGGCTCGGTGCGCCTGTACCGGGCGGGCGACGACGGCGAGATCGTGCCCGTGCTCGGCCACATCAGCGTGCAGGAGAACGTGGTCAACTTCGTGCCCCAAACGCCGCTCGATCCGGGGACGGAGTACACCTTCGAGATCCCGGCCAACGGGGTCGCCGACTACAACGGCAACCGGACCCAGGAGCCGTTCTCGATCACGATCACTACGATCGGAGGGTGACTCAATGGATCGGATGCGATGGATGCGGATCGTGCTCCCGCTCATTGCGGGGGCGTGTCGTCCCGACGCACTGCCGCCCGCTGGGGGCTCTAGCGGTTCCTCGGGCGCGGCCTCGACCGGGGGCCCGGCGCAGAGCTCTGGCGCTGACGAGCCCACCATGGGGTCGACCGGAGCGACCACGGGAACCGACTCCAGCGGAGCCGAGTCGGTGGACACCACCGCTGGCGAGCCGTTGCGGCCCGAGCCCGGGGCGTCGTTCTACGCCTTCGTGGACGAGCAGGTCGAGCTCGACGGAGCGGAATCGACGGGGGCGGTGCTCTACCAGTGGACCTTCGACGACGGGACACCGCCCACCGAGCCGAGCCCTGATCCACGGGCCAACGTCACGTACACGATGCCAGGGCGCTACCGCCCGGTGCTCACCGTGTTCGATCCGGTGGGCAACCAGCTGTCCGCCTCGGTGACGGTGACGGTGACCGAGGTCCCCAGTCACGTGCCGCGGCAAGCGAGCACGGTGGTGCGACTGGCCGACGACACCCGAGTGGCGGTGGTCAGTCCCGATTCCGATGAGCTGACCCTGGTGGGACCGGCGGGGGAGGATCCGTTCACCGTGCTGGGTCGCCTGCCTACCTGCGCGCGGCCCCGAACCGCGGCGGCATTGCCCGACGGGCGGGTGGCGGTGGCGTGCCAAGACGACGACTCGGTGATGGTGCTCGACCCGGGCGGCGGCCCGGCGCTGGCGCTGCCCTTGGGCTACGGGGCGCGACCCTACGGAGTGATCGCCGAGGGCACCCAGCTGTGGGTGACGCTCGGTGCTCGCGGGGAGCTGGCCCGGATCGACGCGGCGGGAGATCCCCTCGTGTTGGCGCAGACCTGGCCGGTCATCGACGACGCGCGGGGGGTGGCGCTGCTGCCCGACGGGCGGGTGGCGGTGACCCGTTGGCGCTCGCCTGATCACCAGGCCCAGATCGCCGTGCTCGATCCGACCGACGGGGCCGTCGAGATGGTTTCGCTGGCCTTCGATCCCAAGGAAGCCTCCGACACCGAGTCGGGCGGCGTGCCCAGCTATCTGGACCAGGTGCTGGTCTCGCCGATCGGGGACCAGGTGGTGGTGCCCTCGCTGCAGGCCAACATCGAGCAGGGGGAGTACCTCGACGGCGACGCCCTGACCTTCGAGAGCACCATGCGCGGCGTGGTCTCGCGGCTCGACTGGCCGGGGGCCGGCGGGGAGGCGATGCTGGAGGACTTCGATCGTCGCAAGCAATTCGACAATCGCGGGCTGATGTCGGCGGGGGTCTTCTCCAGCCGGGGGGACTACTTGTTCGTGGCCGCCCGCGGGAGCCGGGCGGTGGAGCGGGTCGACACCTTCACGGGCGCCGGGGCGGGGACCTTGCTCGACGTGGGCTATGCCCCGGCAGGGCTCGTGCTTTCGGCCGACGATCGCTACCTGCTGGTCGATGCGTATTTGTCGCGCTCGTTGGTCGTCTACGACGTCTCGGATTTCGGGCGGCTACCCCAGCCGGTCGCGGAGCTGCTGACCGTCTCGGTCGAGCCCCTGCCCGCGACGATCTTGCGGGGCAAGCAGCTGTTCAACGACTCGTTCGATCCGCGGCTGGCCAAGGATGGCTACAGCGCCTGCGCCCACTGCCACCTCGACGGGGAGGCCGATCGGCGGACCTGGGACTTTACCGATCGCGGGGAGGGGCTGCGCAACACGATCGATCTGCTCGGGCACGGGGGCGCCGACCACGGGCCGATCCACTGGAGCGCCAACTTCGATGAGGTCCAGGACTTCGAAAACGACATCCGGCACGCAGCCGAGGGGCAGGGCCTGCTCGACGACGCCGACTGGAACGCAGGGACGACGGCGCAGACCCTGGGCGATCCCAAGGCGGGGCTGTCGGCCGAGCTGGACGCGCTGGCCGCCTACGTCTCGTCGCTGACCGAGTTCCCCCGCAGCCCGTTTCGGCAGGCCGACGGCAGCCTCAGCCCGGCCGCCGTAGCCGGGGAGGCGTTGTTCGTCTCGCCCATGCTGGGGTGCACAACCTGCCATGTGGGGTCGCGTATGACCGACTCGGAGTTCATCGCCGGGGTGCCGGTGCTGCACGACGTGGGCACGCTGACCGAGGCCTCGGGGCAGCGGCTGGGCGGGCCGCTGCTCGGGCTCGACACGCCGACCCTGCGTGGGCTGTGGAACGGGGCGCCCTATCTGCACGATGGCTCGGCGGCCACGCTCCACGACGTGCTGACCACCGCCAACCCGGGAGATCAGCACGGGGCGACCAGCATGCTCACAAGTGGGCAGCTCGACCATCTGGTGGCGTATCTGCTCAGCGTGGAGTGAGGCGGACGCGGATCGAGTGCTCGGTTCGTGCGGTGAGCAGGCCCTTGGGGGCCTTTGTTCGTGGATGTGGACGAGTCAGGCCAGGCCCGACTCGCCCACGTGACTAGGGGCAGTTGAACTGACCGAAGTCGCTGAAGTCGTCCATCGGGAACGAGCTCCACTCGCTGGCGGGATCGAAGGGATCGGTGCCTTCGGGGTCGCCGGTGACCACCGCGCAGCTGCGACGCAGCGTCTGCTCGAGGGTGCCGACGCCGTCATTGGACCACTGGGCGCCCGGGTCGTAGCCGATCTCCCCGATCGCATCCAGCGGGACGCCTCCACAAGTGAGCACGACGGTGTCGTCGCCGTTCCAGAAGTTCTGGCCGTTGACGATGTCGCACGGGGTGAGATCCATGATGTCGTCGTTGCAGAGCACCGCGACTTCGCCGGGGGCCAAGGTCCCGGCCAGCGGCATGATGTTCCCGATGGCGGGGTTGCCTCCGCGGTAGATCCTCACCGCACAGTCGTCGAGATCGACGTCGGCATCGGTAGGGTTGAAGATCTCGACGGCCTTGTTGAAGTACGACCCCTCGGCATACTCGCTGAAGAAGGGGGTGGCGAGCGGCCAGGGGGTGGGCTGGTCTACGTAGACCCAAAGGGCCTGGCCGGGTTCGACCGGGAAGTTCGTGCCCCAGCCGTCTGGCGTGTAGAACTTGTCGAGCTGCTGCGTGCCCGCGTTCCAGGCGTCGAGCTGGTAGATCGTGGCGTCATGCTCACCGAGTCCCTGCGCATCGTTCGCGGCCATGGCCAAGGGAACGGTCACGATGTTCAGGCCGACGTCGAGCGTGCGTCGGTAGTCGCTCGCGACGGGTACGCTGCCGGTCTGGGTGTAGGTCGAGCCGGCGGTGGTGTCGGTGGCGATGATGACGGCATCGCCCGGCGACCAGGAGAAATCCTCGGACCAGGAGTAATTGGGATGATCCGGCGTGTAGTACACGGTGTGGGGGATCCAACGCTTGACCTCGAGCGCCCCGGGGATCTGGGCGGCGAGGGTCGCTGCGTCGAGGTCGCCCGTGTCGAGTAGAGGAAAGCCCAGCATCGTATAGCCACCGGCGACGAGCGGCTGCACGAACTTCCCACCGATCGACGAGAGGTACTCGTCGGCACCGTCTGTTTCGATCCGGTAGTAGTAGCTCGTCGTGTCGTTGCCCGCCGCGTCCGTGAACGTGGTCGCGGGGTGATCATCGGCGAGCTGAACGGAGCCCGGGTCGCCGGGGAGAAAGTAGGGATCGGTCGATCGCCAGACGTCGTAGACGAATCCCGCCCCCTGGTCGGGCCACTCCAGGGCGATGTCGTCTCCGGCCTGCGCGATGAGCAAGTCGAAGCCCGGGAGCTGCTTGCTGGCCCCGGCGGGGTCAACGAGGCCATGGGCGGCTTCGCTCGCCTCGCCCACGTGGTCGGGCGTGCTCTGCTCGATCTCGTCCTCGGGAGTGACGGCGCAGCCGCCGAGGCCGAGGCCGGAGCCGATCAGGGCGGTGGCGAGCAGAACGAGGCGATGGGGGGTGATCCGCGCTGTAGCGCGCTGTGATTGTGTATGCATGGTGTGGGCTCTGTTGGGTGACATCCTGTCGTGGAGCTGTACGCTGGCCCGGAGCTTCGGGTGGTGTCGTTCTATGTCGATCACTCGCCCCGACGGATCCGTCATGGCCATTTCCATGTACTGCGCCCGTGGTCTCTATCTGTGGTCTCTATCTGTAGTCTCTATCTGAAGGGTATTCGTAGACGTGTCAAGTCGACTCGTCTCACAAGGGCACTCGTGCGCGATACGGAGATGGGCTCGTGCGGCAAAACGACCCAACGACCAAAACATCCACAATCATTGGTTGGGTGCTCGAGAGCGAGAGGGGCGAAAACCACCCGGAGGAACCACCCGGAGAATGGATGCGAAGGGCAGCGGGCGTGGGACGGGCCCCACACGCCCGCTCGGATCCACGGTGCGTCGGTTACCCCGCCAGCCACTGCGCAAAGTCGATCAGCGCGTCTGCCTGCGCGTCGACGTCGGCGGCCATGTGAGGGCCGAGCGAGTTGGTCTCTTCGTAGTGATCTCCCTCGGCCTCGTTGATGTAGGGCAGCAGATCCGAGAGCACGAAGTTGTACTCGGGGATGATGTACCCCAGCTCGTCGTTGCCCAGCCCGATGATCCACGGGTAGCGCAGCCGATCTTCGGCGGTGATCCGCTCGAGCATGTAGGGCCCGGGCGGGGCCGCGTCGAGGTCGGGTGGGTTCGGGTTGCCCGGGTCGACCAATGGCACCCCCGGCGCGTGCACGTGCGATCCGTCGTAGCCCCCCACGGCCAGCTCGGGCAGCAGCTCGCCGGGCACGGTGACCATGCGCAGCGGCCCCACGTCGATGAGCGCCATCTCGGTCATGATCCCCTGCGCCCCGCCCACGTCGATGATCTCGCGGTCGAGCAGTCCCGACTCGAACGCGAAGATGAAGTTGGTGTTGGCCACCACCACCGGAAAGCTCTGGGCCATGAAGCGCAGCTGCGGGGCGGGGATCGCCTCGCCGGCGTCGAGGGCATCGAGGGCCATCTCGCCGATCATCTGGCCCAGTGAGTCGGCCTTTTCGAAGCTGGCGGACTGATAGGTATCGCCATCGGGGTTGGTGACCTGAACGCCCAGGCTGGTCATCATCCCGCCCAGAGCGCCGCTGATGAACAGGGCGGGGCCGCCCACGCCGGTGCGCCCGGGCGCGGTGCTCCACTGCGAGCCGGTCTCCACCGTGCGGCGGACCGCGTGGATGTAGTCGGCCGACCACAGCGTGTTCTCGTCGGCCACGGTCTCGGGATGGCAGGCCCACGACAGCAGGGTGACGATCGTCTCGCCTCGGCCGTCGACGAAGCGAGCGGCGCCTACGGTGGGATCGACCACCCAGGGATCCCGGGCGTCTCGTAGCACGTTGGCGACGCCGGCCACTGGATCGTAGGTCGAGGCGTCGACCGCCCCGATCACCATGGAGTCCACGTCGCGTAGATCGGCGATCGCCTCGCCGACGGCCTCGACCGCGGTGGCCCGCCACTGCTCGCCGTAGTCGGGGTCGTAGCCGCTGGTGAACAGATCCGGCCCCCAAAGGCCCATGGTGTCCGGGCCCTCATGGTCGTGGATCGCATGGACCACCAAGTAGTCGATGTCGTGGCCGGCCCCGCGCAGGGCGGAGCGGACCAGCTCGACGTCGGGGCGGAAGATCCCGATCGTGTCCGCGGCCACTATGGCGAGGCGCAGATCCCCTTGTTCGAGCACCACCGCGCGCAGGCTGACCCCATCGCCTTCGCCCACTCCGGGCAGGCCCACGCCCTCGCCTCGGGTGCCGCTGGCGGGGCGGTTGCGCTGGAAACCACCGATGAACACCCGCTGGAAGTTCCCGTCGCCCTCGCCTTCGTCGGGTCCCGGGTACCCGGGGTCGCCCGGGCACAGGCGATCGCAGCCGCAGTCGAAGAAGGAATCCTCGCCGTCGTCGTAGTCGCCGTTGCCCGCCACGTCGTTCCAGCTCTCGAAGCAGTCGGGGATGATCGAGCGCACCGAGGCGCCCGCCCGCAGGACGCCTTCGTTGGAGTCGCAGCGGCCCGAGGGATCGCCGGGGCAGTAGAGCTCGGGCGGTGTCCCGGGGTACTCCCCGCCGGCGGTGGTGCTCGAGCTGCTCTGCGTGCCCGAGGAGTCGGTCGCGGTGGTGGAATCGGTCGCGGAGGTCGAGGAGTCCAGCGCTGGGGTCGTACCGCCGCTGCTGGGGGGGCCGGCGGTGCCGCTCCCGCTGCTGCCGCCGGTGGCTACCGGTCCGTCATCGCCGCAGCCGAGCCCGAGCAGCAGCGCACCGAAGAGCACGGTACGATTTCGAGTCACCATGGTCCGCATCGACTCCACGGTCGATCGGGCGATCATGAGAAGGCAAGCACTTTTTTGGGCTGCAGGTCGTGAGTCTGCGGTCGTGGTGATTCAACGATGAAGTGTAGGCTGGATACCCGACGAGCGTGTGAGGTCGAGGTCGGTGGTAGGGCGGGCGATGAGCGGGCGATGCCCGAGCCCCAAGCTCGATCGCTGGATGATGAAACCGTTGGTCACGCGACGCCACCGGCCCATGATGAAGCGGTGAAGCGGTGAAGCGGTGAAGCGCACCGTGACCGCGATCGAGGTCGACGGGTGCGCCGTGAGGGCCCGTCTTGCGAGGGACCCTGGTCGGGCTGACGCTAGGGGGTCAGCCCGTAGGCCAGCTCGAGGTCCGTGCCGGCAACGTTGTGCGGGTTGAAGGCGCAGGGGTTACTGGGGCTGGTCCATCCGCAGAATCCACCCCCCGTTAGCTCGGCGACCTGCATGGTGGGATCGATGGTCGCCGTCCCGGTGGCGAGGAAGCCGGCGTGGCAGAACGCGCTGGCGATCGTAAAGGGCGTACCGGTCAGGTCGATATTGCCGATACCGACCGCGCTGTTGGAGCCGACACAAGCCTCTGCGATCGCGTAGGGCATGCTGGTGACCGACTGCCCGCCGTGGAAGAGCTGTCCGCCGTTCGAGGTCCCGAAGGTCTGGTCGTCGATGTCGACCGCGAGGGTGATGGGATCGATGCGGATCCGATCGTAGTTCGTGCGCACGTCAGTCCCAGGAGACGCCCCGCCGGCGGTATACTGCGAAAAATTGACGTCGGGTCCGGTGTTGGGCAGCACCAGGTAGTCCGCCGGGGTCCCGGCCATGTCGAGGCAGTATGCCGTCCAGGGCTGGCCCTGATCGCCTTCGTAGTAGAGGGTGTACTCGCCGTCGGAGGCGCCGGGGGTGTTGGTCAGGATGTCGGCGCAGGTCTGTGGGGTGATCGGAAGCACCACGTCCTCGGGCCAGGTCGAGGTCTCGGTGACTTCGATCTGCACCGTGGCGCAGGGCGGGATCTCGAAGTCGTCCACCGGCGCGGGCGCATCAGGGGGCATGGGGTCGGGGTCGGTGCCCGGGTCTGGCAATGTGGGGTACCACTGCGAGTTCTGGGTGTTCGAGTCCCACAGGCCGATCCGTACTGCGCCGGGCGTGCCGGCCAGCAGATCGCTGGCCATGACCGTGTCGAAGTGCGAGCGCACGGTCGTGACCAGGTTGATTCCCGGCAGCATCGGCACAGCCACGTCGCTCGGGTCGGGCACGAGACCGACGATGGTGTAGGTCCCCGGCACCGGCGGATCCTGATCGTAGTGGCTGACGGATACGGACTGCCCGACCATCCAGCTCAGGCTGGTCCACTCGATCGCTCCCCATGACCAGGCCCACGCCTGAGTGGCGGGATCCCACACGTGTGTGCCATCCATGGGAGACTCGATGTCGTTGGCTAGCTCCACCGAGGTGTCGACCTCGCTTATCAGGCACTGGCCCATCGGCGTGTAGTCGTTGAACAGTTCGTGGGTGATCATGCCGGCGGTGGTCGAGAGATCCTCGGCGCCTCCGATGGCTTGCACCCGATAGTAGCGATCCGATGCGTCGTTGCCCCCTGTGTGGGTGTAGTTGGTATCCGCGATCCCGCTCGCCAGCAGCGACGCTCCCGCGTCAGTGGGCGCGAAGTAAGGATCGTCGCTGGTCCATACCTCGTACTCCGTGGCTGCCTGATCGGCCCACGACAGCGCGATATCGGCCCCGGCCTTGGCGATCGCCAGGTCGAAGCCAGGCACGGCTCGCGTGCGTTCGCGCGCGTCGACCAGCGAATTCGCCGCGCCCTCGATCGTGCTCGGCTCGTCACCGTCTTCATCGACGAGCCACGACGGCTCCCCTGCGTCGGTCATGCAGCTGCACAGCACAAGAAGGCTTGCGCCGAGGCGAGAACCCCCGCGATTCCAGATTGTCACCATAGTGTCGAATTCCTTTCGCTCTTGTCGGGCCGCATCCTGCGGCCCTCTCGAACAAGAGGTTCTTACGAGGCAGTCGGCGGTTCGTCAACCGCGAACCTCGGTCTGTGGATTTCAGTGGATTGCAATCTGTTCGGGTCGGTTTCGCTCGGTACTGGAGCGAGAGGCAGACATGATCACCATAGTCACTAGCAGTGAGGTATCGCTCGGGTCGCCACTCGAGCACTGCTCGGTCTCAGGGCACAGGCGAGGCGATCGGGTCGGGATCGATGTCGGCGGCGAGCGAGGCCTCGACGCTCACCATGCTGCCCGTCGGATCGATCCCCGCAGTGGCCAGGTCGAACACATGTCCGCCGGCGGCCTCGTCCCACTCGCTGAGGTAGCGTCCTGCCTGGGGAACGCCGTCTATCGCAAAACCGAGGCTCAGCGGTGCGCGCACGGTGATCGGCTGACCAAACCCTCCCTGAGGGTCGAGCACTCGCCAGCCCGAGACGGGCCAGGTCTGTTCGACGGTGACGGTAGTGGCGGGCAGCTGGAGCTCCAGCGTGAGCACGGTGCCGGCCCGCTGTACATCGAGGGTGGCTCCGCTGTGCTGGCTGACGGTAAAGGGGGAGGAGATCACCGTGTAGTCCTGTACGGCCCCGGCCCCCTCGCCCCACCACGGCCCGGTGGCCACGAGCCGGTAGGTTGCTGCGGGCAGGTCGGCGGGGATCTCCCAGTCCACGTACCACTCGTGGGATCGCGAGGCCATGATCTCGTCCGAGGGCGGAGGATCCGGCTCGAAGTGGGTGATCATATGATAGCGCGAGTTGTCCAGCGCCGCGCCAGCCCAGCCGGAGGGGCTGGGTACGTCCACGTAGATCCCGTCGCCCGGATCCACCTGCACGCGTACCCGGGGGGCGCCCAGCGAGGGGTCGCCGCCCCCGAAGCGGAAGCGGACCACCTCGGTGCGGAGCATGCCCATGGTGATGTCTTGCACCAGGGCGCCGGCGTTGTCGCTGCCCTCGTAGTCCCGCGGCTCGAAGGGCTGGGGCTCGGCGAGGGTGGGAGCCTCTTGGACGAAGGCGGGCTGGTCGACGCCGGTGAGCATGTCTTCGATCACCTCCACCTGGCGATCGATGATGGTCTGCCCGCCGAACGGCCCCCACACGCTCAGCTCCGACTCGTACCCGGCCTGGTACCAGTCGTCGGGATGGGTGAAGTAAAGAAGGTGATCTTGCGAGTAGCCGATCCCCATCACGGTGGCCTCGGGCGCGCGGGTGTCGACTTCGTCCCGGAGGTAGCGCATCACCGAGTAGGCTGGCTCGCCGGGCACGGTGGCCAGGTATAGATCGTCCAGGCGCGCGGTGGTCAGGTAGGTCTGGTGGATCTCGGGGTGAGGTACGGCGCCGCCCAGCAAGACCTCGACGGGGATGCAGTTCTTGTCGAGCCCCTCCATCGAGGTGGCCGGGTCGTCGTCGGCGGGCACCTGGTCGTTGGCACACTGCAGGCCGCCCCAGATGTACTCGACGGGGTTGCCCAGCCACTCCCCGGTGAACTCGTTGCTGCGATCGTAGCCGAAGGTCTCCCAGGTCAGCTCGATCCGCCGCGAGTGCACGTCGAGGGCGATCTCGTCGCGCCACTGGAGCTGCTCGTAGAGCCCGAGGAGTGCAGGCGCCGCGGCCTGGCCGATCACCTCGGCTCGGGCGATCCCGTCGTGCCCGAGCTGGCCGCCCGCCGGCGAGGCGTCACCTCCCCCGGCTTGCATGAACAGGCCGAAGATCGGCTGGCCGTGGGCGGCGAAGAACTGCTCCTCGAACACCATCTCGAGGCCGCCCGCCGCGTCCTCGGTGAGCAGCTCGTTGTCGCCGCCCAGCAGGGTGCCGTGCATGGCGAAGTTGAGGATCGCCGCCATCGGCGTGCCGTCGGGGCGCTGCACGGCCAGCAGGCTCAGGCGGGGATCCTTGCCGTAGAGGTGGTCGTTCTCGCCGCGGCGATCTCGATAGACGAGATCCTGAGGATCCCAGTCTTCTTGCAAGACATGGCCCCACTGCGCGGGTGCGAGGTCGTCGACAGCGTCCATGATCGTGTCGGCGAACGCGGTCGCGAGCAGATCGATCACCTCTTCGTCTACGGTGTCGATGCCCGCGTCGGCCAGCTGATCGGGCAGTCGCCAGTAGCGGGCGTGAACGTGGTGGGAGTGGGTGGCGGCGGTGATGATCCGGCCGCGCAGATCGATCCCGTGGCGATCCATCATCGTGGCGATCAGCGCATCGGTGACCCCCGATTCCGAGCTCATCACCGGGGTCTTGAGCAGGATCAGCTGCTCGTCGCCGGCTTGCAGGACCATCGCCTTGATGGTGGGCAGCGCGTAGAAGCCCCGCGACGCGAAGAACAGGCCCGACCACACCGAGGTCATGCCTCCGGTGCGCCCCCCGTAGCCCGCCATGGAGATCCCGACCGGGTGATCGAGGTAGCGCATGGCGACGCCGGCCTGAAGCGGGGCGGGCTCGACCGCTTCGCCGCCCATGGTCGTCGAGCCGGTCGGATCGGTGGTGGTGCCGTCCAGGCCGGTGGTAGTGGTGGTGCCGTCCAGGCCGGTGGTGGACTCCATCATGGGAGCGCTCGTGGCGGCGGGGCCCGAGCTCGACCCGGTGTCTGGCTCGCTGACGGCCGAGTCGCCGCAGCTGAGCGCCGCGAGCACGCCGAGCCCGAGCCACGCGGCCGTTGTGAAATCCCGCCTGTCCATGCCGAGCATGCCGAGCATGCCGGGCACGTTACCCTGCAAACCAGCGATCGTGTCGCAGCCGGAGACAGGGGCTCCGAGCTCGACCGAGAGTCGACCAGCAAAACGGTGGTTAGGCGTCAAACCGCTCGATCCATCGGTTCATGGGGTCGACCGGCCCCGTTTGGCGCGAGATCTCGACGTTCAATACCGCGGGTGCGACATGCTCGATTCGCCGGCGTCTACCTAGCGGAGAGGGGAAGCGATGCCATCTGCGTTCGATAGTCGATCCAAAGCGCTGGATTATCTCGAGGGGTTGGGAGGGGCGGACGCTCGCGACTGGCGGGCCAAGTTGACCGTCTCGACCGGTGCGGCCCATCACTCCGCGATCAACCTGTACTGCAACTGGTACTATTGCGGGAAGTTCCAGCTGGACATGCTGGGGCCCGCTCTTTACACCGACAGGCGGGCTGACTGGCCCGAGTCGGACGACATTCCGCTGACCTGGCAGCAGGTGCTCGATGGCCTGAACCTGACCTACTCCACGATCTTTCCGTGGGGGCCGTGGATCTGCCACGACTACTCCGCGTACATGCTCGACAACTGGGGCGTGACCAACGTGTCGGTCAGCGAGTCGAGCCCGACCGCACGCGGGTGGCTCTATTGGGGCGCCCGAGCGATTGGGGTGACGCTGTGGCCGGGGACCGGGTTGTTGGCGGGGGGCCACCAGGTGTGGAACTGGGGTCAGGACGGGGTGCGGGCCTTTGGCCGAGCGCTGGCCAAGATAGGTCACGCCGAGTCGTGGCGCTGGGGCGGGCTGCTGTAGGCGCGGCCTACCGTCGGCGGCCCAGCGCGATGATCCACGATGCACCTCCCCGGGTCAGCCCCGGGGGAATAGGCACCTCCATCGCGCGCAGCACCGCTTCTTGCTTGCCCGTGGGCGCTTGCCCGCGCCAGGGCTCGCGCATGTCGAGCAAGCGCACCGCCTCGGGCCGGTGCTGCCGCGTGAGTCGATCGCCGTCGCGGAGCGCGGCCCCCAGCGACTTGCGCTTGCCTAGTAGCTTCAGCGGCCCTTGGGGCCGGCGATGGAGCACCTCCCACTCGTCGAGCAAGTTGCGCTCTACGACGAGCGCTTCGTCCTCGGGCAGCGGTAGGCGATAGCCTCCGCCGGGCGTCGAGCACCACGCGTAGTGGCTCTGGGTGCGGACCTCCGGCGGTGGCTCGAGCTCCATCAGCTCGATCCGCTGGGCCGCGATCTGCAGCGTCTCGGTCTCGGTCACTCGCCCCAGGTCGAGCCAGGGGTAGCGTGCGTTGATCTGCTCGACCTGGTCGGCGATCTCCAAAACATCCTCCCCGCGCAGGCCCAGGGCGGGCGGGAGCTTGAACATGTCGTGCATCCCCGCCAGCTGGTGCTTGCGGGAGTTGTCGACCACGTCGATCACCAATAGATCGTCTTTGTCGGGATGGAGCCGGGTGCCGCGGCCCACCATCTGCACGTAGAGCAGCCGCGACTTGGTGGGACGGGCCAAGATCACGCAATCGACCCGGGGTTCGTCGAACCCCTCGGTGAGCACCATGCAGTTGGTCAGCACGGCCAGCTGCCCCGCGCTAAAGGCGGCCAGCGTGGCCTGCCGGGCGTCCTTGGGCATCGCCCCCCACAGCGCCGCCGCCGGGACGCCTGCGTCGACAAAGGCCGCGGCCATGGCCTGGGCGTGGGCCACGTCGGCGCAGAAGATCACTGCACGGCGCCCAGGGGCGAAGTCGAGGTAGGCCTTGACGACCGCCGCGTTGCGCAGCGCAACGTTGACCGCGGCCGCCAGCTGGGACTCCACGAAGTCGCCGTGGCGCACCTTGACGTCGTCGAGGTCGACGTTGGTCGAGATCCGCCACCCTCGGATCCGGCTCAGATAGCCCTCGCGGATCATCTGCCGCAAGTCGCGACGAAACACGATGTCCTCGAACACGTCGCCCAGGCCGCGCTTGTCGCTGCGGTAGGGGGTGGCGGTGAAGCCCACCAGCATGCGCGGGGTGTCGGGCTCGCGGAGGCCAAAGTGGTCGAAGATCCGCAGGTAGCTCTGCGCCACGGCGTGGTGGGCCTCGTCGACCACCACCAAGAAGAAATCCTCGCGCCGCAGCCGGGACAGGCGCTTGCCGTCGGTGCGACCCAGGGTGGGGACCGAGGCGATCACCACCTGGGCCTTTGCGGAGGCCTGGCGCCCGGCCTGCTCGATCTCCACCCGCAGCGTGGGGTGGGCTCGCCGGAACTTGTGGTGGGCTTGCTCGAGCAGCTCTTCGCGGTGGGCGAGCACGAGCAGGCGACGCTTCATGCGAAAGAAGCGCGGGAACTCCGAGAACACCACCGTCTTGCCGGTCCCGGTGGGCAGCGAGACCAGCACCCGGCGACGCCCCGCCCGGTAGGCCGCGAAGATCGAGCGCAGGCAGTCGCGCTGGTAGGGCCGCAGCTCGAACACGACGCGATCGAGATTAACCGGCCTGTGCGATCGGGACAAAGGGCGGGCCCGGGCGGCTCACCGGAGATCCGCGGCCAAGCCGTGGCAGGCCACCGTGGGCGAGCGTCGCCGGTGATCCCACGCGGTCACCGACCCAGCGCCAGATCGCGTCGAGCGGCCGTGGTCTCGATCCGTGCGAGCAGGGCCTTGGCCGGCTCCGCGGTCTCGTCGGCCTTGCCCAGGGCCCCCGCGATCACCCACAGCCGGCGGAGCTCGTCGTCGCTGAAGCTGTCGCCGAGGGCCATCTGCGCGAAGTCCATGGCGTCGAGGCGGTGCTCGATCGCCAGGGTGGCCTCGGCGGCCTCCAGCGAGGCCCGGCGCGTGGCGGGGTGCTCGAGCATACCGGCGCTCCGGAAGATCTGGATCGCCGCGGTGGCCGCGGCCACCTCGTCCTCTCGGCGCCCGAGCACACGCAGCGAGTGGGCGCGCTGCATCAAGTAGGTGGCCACATCGTCGTGCATGGGCCCGTAGTGCTCGCCAGCGATGGCGATCGCCGCGTCGAAGTCCGCGAGCGACTCCTCGACTCGTCCCACATCGCGTCGAGCTTCGCCGCGGAGCTCGAGAACCAGCGCGAGATCCGGATGGTCCTCGCCGAGCATGCGCGCGGTGGTCGCGAGGATCTCCGGCATGAGCTCGAGCGCGGTCGCGGGTTGGCCGGCGTTGGTCAGGGCCACAGCGAGGTTGAGGGCGGTGCCGTTGGAGTAGACCTGCTCGCGCCCGAGGAGCTCCTCCTGAAGGGCCACGGTCTCGCGGAGCGACGCGATCGCCTCTTGGTGGCGCCCGAGTCGGCTGAGGTACAGGCCCCGGTTGGTCAGGTATGGGCCGGCCTGGTCGCTGTGCTCGCCCGAGAGCTCGTCGATGAGCACGAGGGCCTGCTCGACCACGGCGAGGGCCTCAGTGGTCTGACCATTGATGTCATAGGCGGGGTTGAGGGCGTCGAGGAGCGCGAGGCGCTCGATGGTCGCGGTGGCGGGCAGCTGCTCGAGGGCGGTCGTGAGCAGCTCGATTGCCGCGGGGGCTCGGCCCTGTTGCGCCAGGATGATCCCCTCGAGCCGCGTGTACTCTTCGAACACGCGCGGGCTGTCATCCAGAGCACGCGCGATGCGGAGCCAGACCTTGGCCGCCCCCAGATCGGCGCGGTGGAGCACCTCGAGGATCCCCATCGTCGTGGCCGCGTCGATCTCGAGATCATTGTGTCCTGCTTCGTGAGCGGCGAAGTAGGTGGCCTCGATGTTCGCGGCGGCTTTGTCGAGCTCGCCGGCCATGAGCAGGGCTTGGCTGCGCTCGAGCTCGACCGCATTGACGCCTTGTGCGTCTTGCCGAAGCTCGGCGCGTTCACGGAGCTCACCGAGCTCGCGCTGGGCCAGCTCGATGCGGCCCAGCTTGCGCAGAGCTCGGGCGTGGGCGAGCGCGGTGGCGAAGTCTCGCGTTGGAGCGCCATGGTCCGCCCAGCGCAGCAGCTGGGCCTCGTCCTGGCAGTCCGCGAGATCTGTCGCGGTCGGCAAGGTCCGCCAGGCCGTGGACACGCTCGAGCCCACCACGTGCTTGAGCGCGCGCAGGGTCGCGTCGAGCTCGGCGCGGCGGCGCTCATAGCACGCCATGGCCTGCTCGAGCGCACGGGCGCTCTGGGTCTGGTCGATCCGGGTCGCGCGGCACGAGCGCTCGCGGGCCTGGACCCACGCCTGGGCGTAGTCTTCGGTGCGCCGCTGCAGGGGGGCCCAGGTGGCCGCGCCGGTGGTGGGGTGGGCACGAGCAAAGGCCGCGGCCAGCGAGCGCGCTCGGGCGGGATTCCAGATCTCCTCCATGTCGGCGGGGAGCTCGTCGCAGCTCGCGGGCTCGGGCGCCCGATCCCGGGGCCGGAGTCCGAAGCCGAGGGCCGCGAGGGCGAGCGTGGCCAGGCCCAGACCCAGGGTGATCGTGCGGGGCCGGCGGGAGAGGGCGCGGCGAAGCTCGGTGAGCAGCGCGCCCATGTCCCGGTAGCGCTCGCGCTCGTCCAGCGCCGCGCCGCGGCGCACGATCCGGGCCAGCCGCCGCGGGGGTTGCCCCCGGGGACCTTTTGACAGCGAGAAGTCGGCCGCGATCGCGTCGCGGCACGACGAGCCCGGGTAGGGGCGAGCGCCGGTCAGCGCCTCGGCCAGGGCGATGCAAAACGCGAATTGATCGGTCCGCGGGCTCGCCCGACCCTCGAATTGCTCCGGCGCCATGTAGGCCGGGGTGCCGGCGACCGCCCGCGAAGATCCTCGGGTCGGGTGGGCGTCGCTCGTGCTGCCGCCGGGGGCGGTGACGGGGGAGGTGACGGATGGCGCGTCGGTCGAGTCGGGGACCGCGCGGGCCAGGCCGAAGTCGGCGACACGAACCCGACCCTCGGTGCCGATCAGCACGTTGCTCGGCTTGAAGTCGCGATGGACCAGGCCGGCGTCGTGCGCCGCCGCGAGGCCTTCGCCGGCCGCGATGAAGCGGTCTACGATCTCGCGCCAGTCGTGGGGTGCTCGCATCCACTCGGCGAGGGTTTGGCCCTCGACGTACTCGGTGGCCACGAACAGCCGCGGTCCGACGGTCCCCACCTCGTGGACGGCCAGCACGTTGGGGTGAGCGACCCTGGCCAGTGCCTGGGCCTCTCGCTCGAGCGCAGCGAGCTCGCGCGGGCTGGTGCCCAGGTGCAGCTTGATCGCGACCTTCCGCTGCAGCCTTCGGTCGTGGGCGAGATAGACGGCGCCCATGCCTCCGCTGCCCAGGTGTCGCTCGATCCGTAGGTGGTCGGTGAGCGCGGTGCCGGGTGCCAGGCCGAGGGTCTGGGCGTGGTGCCGAGGGGGGGCCGCCGCGATTGCGCGCAGGACGTCGAGCTCGTCGCTGGCGAGGGAGGCCAGCTCGTCGTTCTGGGCCGTTCGGGTGCGTGTCTCAGAGGCGCTCATTGTCGGATGTGGCGTGCGCAGAGGCGTAAGCGTAGAATCTCACGATGAGCGACTCGTCGGAGTCGTCGAAGTTTGCGGAGCTCGAGCAGCAGGCTCGTGCGTTGCTCGAGCAAGGGGACGTGGGCGCAGCGGCCGAGGTGGTGGTGCGTGCGCTCGGCCCGGAGCTGCTCGGCTATCTACACGCCGTGGCGCCCTCGCCAGACGAGGCCGACGAGGTGTTCAGCGGCTACTGTGAGCGCTTGCTCGGCGGCCTCGCGAATTTTCGCGGCGACAGCACGATCCGTACCTGGTCGTATCGAGTGATCCGGAACCTACTGATCGGGGGATGGCGCGCGCGCCAGCGCGATCGGGTTCGCTCGCCGCTGACCGGAGAGCTCTCGCGGGTTGCGGCGCAGGTCCGCAGCCGCACCGCGTCCTACCTCCAGACCGAAGCCAAGGATCGCCTGACGGCGATCCGAGAGCAGCTCCCCGAGGAGGACCGCACCTTGCTGGTCCTGCGTGTCGATCGTCAGCTCCCTTGGAAAGAGATCGCCGCGATCATGCTCGACGATCCCGATCGTGCGGCCGTGGCCCGGTTGCGTAAGCGCTTCGAGCGGCTCGTCGTCCGCTTGCGCGACCAGATGAAGGCTTGAGCTCGGGAGCTCAGGGCCGCGCGGTCTCCATGGTCCCACCCACAGGGCGAGAGCGGGGACGATGAGCCGGGCACCGACGTATTCGGAGTGGTGGTGAGCAGCGGGGGGCGTTCATCACCGAGGTAGACGAAGACTCGCGTGGATGTGACCGACCCGGTTTGCCGTCCGGTTCCCTGATCTGGATGAGGGGGCGGCGGTCGAAGCGGCCGGGCGGTTGGTCCCGGCGGATCCAGTGCCCCCCGTGCTATGTCGGTGCTCGGTCCTCGTTGTGAGCTCCGATCCTCTACGGCTGATGCACACCATGGGAACGCCGTCACGAACCGTTGGGCTGTACCACCCCCCCGAGTCCCGGCGGGACTCGGGCCTGACCATCATCGTCGAGGAGTTCATGGCGGCGGTCATGGAGCACGGCCAGTCCAGTCGCCTGGCCGTGTTCATGGAGCCCGCGACCGCGCCGGCGGTCGAGCGTACGGGCGACCACGCCACCCACCGCGTCTTTGACGCCGAGGCTCGCATACGGGAGGGCTCGGTGACGGTTTGGCACGACCTGGTGCACGACATGACCCGGCCGATCCTTCTGCGGCAGCGGGCGGCCGCACGCGTGCACCCGCTGACCTTCTCGGTCCACAACGGCCACCCTCATCGTCACCTCAACACGATCGTGCTGCCCCTCGTGCTCGGGCCGACCTACCCCTGCGATGCGCTCGTGTGCCCCTCGCGATCCCTGGCCGAGGCGCTTGGTCGGCTGCTGGCCCATGTCCGCGACTCGCTGGGATCCATGGTCGCCTATCGCGGCCGGATTGAGACGATCCCCTGGGGGGTCGATGTCGAGCGGTTCCGGCCTCGCGATCGGGCACAAGCGCGCGCGCGTTTGGATCTGCCTGCCGACGCCACGATCCTCCTCTACGTGGGGCGGGTCAGCGTGGTGCAAAAGGGCGATCTGCTGCCGCTGTTGCGGGTGTTGGCCGAGCTGTCGGCGGGCTCGACCCGCGATCTGCTCCTGGTGATCGCCGGCCGGGTGGAGGTCAAGGGCTATGAGGCGCTCATACGCTCATATGCCGATCACCTGGGGGTCGGGGAGCGCATTCGCTTCCTCGGTCACGTACCGCCTCACAAGCGACACATGATCTACAATTGTGGTGATATCTTCGTTGCCCCTACCGACTGGATCGACGAGGGTTTTGGGCTCACTCCGCTCGAGGCCATGGCGTCGGGGTTGCCCCAGGTGGTGTCTGACTGGGACGGATATCGCGACACCGTCGAGCACGGATCGACCGGTTTCCTCGTCCCCACGATCTGGGCCGACTGTGACTCCGATCTGTCAATTGGCATGACTCGGGATGTCATGAGGGACATGCGTGCCGGGCAGTCGGTCGTCATTGATCTGCACGATCTTCAGGAGTGTATCGGTCGACTCGCGGACAATCCCGATCTTCGGGGCCGGATGGCCGAGCAATCCCGACGCCGTGCGATGGCTCGATTTGCCTGGCCCCATATCGTCGGCGCCTACGAGTCGCTATGGGCGGAGCTCGAGCCGATCGCCCGATCCACCTCGAGCGATCCACGACCCTCGCCCTACGATCCTCCGCTTTACGGGACGGTGGGTCATTACGCCACGCGGACCCTCACGGCCCAGCAGCCGGTCGAGCTGACACCGGTTGGCCGGTCTCTCCTGGAGGGAAACGATGTTTTACCGTTTTCTGGGCGGTTCGAGATCCACGACGACGAGCTCCTGCTCGAGCTGCTCGAGATGCTGCAGGCTCGGTCTCGAACCGTCGACGCACTCATTGCCCGCGGCGGCAATCCAAGCCGGGTGCTCCGGCATCTACTGTGGCTGATGAAGTTCGGCTTCGTGGCTGCGCGAAAATGAGAGCGATCGCGCGCTGGTTTTGCGTGGTGGTCTTACCATTCGGTCTGAAGGCCCGGTCTAGAGGCCCGGTCTCGCGGCCCGGTTTTGTAATTCGGTTTTGCAATTCGGTCTTGCGGCCTGGATTCGAAACCAAACCGGTTACGGGCGTGCCAGATGATCAGATGGAATTCGTGCGTAGAATTCCGTTCGGCCTCATGCGAATTCCACGTGTCCCATGTCGAAATTCATTGGGATCAAACTACGTTCGAGTCAGTGAAACACTTACAGGCGGTTCCAAACCTGCGCGACATCGCGCGTTGCGAGGGTGCTAAACCGTGGATATATTACCGAGACTAAAGGGCCTACGCCATGGAGAGGGCTGGCCCGAGGAGTGTGGTTATGGCTGAACAAGACGATACACAAAAGAAGAAATTGAAGAAGCTTGCAACTGGTAGTGAAAAGCTAGTCAAGATCGATCTCGATCAACTCGACGAGGTCACAGGGGGAACGGCGTACGATCCCTGCAATGCGGCGTACGACGCCTGCAATGCGGCGTACGACGCCTGTAATGCGGCGTATGACGCCTGCAATGCAGCGTACAAGTAACTAGCAGTTTGCTTCTTCGACCAAGGCGCCGTGTCGAACACGGCGCCTTGGTGACTGGACTACGTCGATGTCCCTCGCCGAAACGATCATTGACTCCATGAAAGACGGCGGTGTAGAGCCGCTGCCCCGGTACGCCGAGTGCCTCCGGGGGGCCTTCGAGGCCACTCCGCCGCCCTTCGACACGAAGTGGTACGGCGACAAGTTCTTCCGGCTCGCTCGGGATAAGCAATGGCTGGCCCATAGCCTCTGTGGCAACGCGAGCAAGGAGGGCCTGGGCTCTCGCAGCCTGTGGCGGCTCGCGGGCTGTGCCGCCGACGAAAAGATCGCCGATCTGGTGCGTCTGCACGCCATCGACGAGTCGCGCCATGCGCTCCTCTACGTCTCGTTGTTGGACATGACCTTTGCGATCACCCCGGAGATCAAGAGCCGCCTTCAGCAGCACTCTCCCCGGTACGGCCGCAAGGATCGACCCGAGCGCGCCGCGCAGCTCCAGCCGCAGCAGCGCACGATCGACGAGCTGATTCAGATGAACATCGGCGAGATCCGTACCCGGGTCAACCAAACCCTCTTTCGGCCGGCCTTGCTCGGGTATGCGGTACCCGAGCACCAGGACAAGATCGCCAAGGTGATGGATCGGCTGCTGGCCGACGAGACCGCGCACATCGCCTATACCGCCCGGCTCCTCGAGGAGCTCATCGAGGGCGGCCAGGGGGCGTTCGTCCGCGAGACCATGCGGCGGCGGCTGGCTCAGTTCAACGACATCACCCAAAATGAAGTCGGCGGAGAAGAAGAGTTCGAGGGCAACTGAGCCCGGGGTGATCCGGCCGTGAAGCCCGAGGCCTACGATCGGATCTACCAAAACCCGATCCTCACCGAGCTCGCGGCGCTAGGGCCCCACGAGCTCACCGATCCACGGGTGGCGGGCCTGAGCAACGGGTTCTTGGTGGTCGAGGATCTGGAGCGGCTGGTGACGCATCTGGCCCCGGCGCTGTCGAGCACGGAGGCTCAGCCGCCCTGGTTGCTCGATCTCGGGTGCGGTCGCGGATCCCTGGGCCGCCGGCTGGCGACCCGGTTGTCCGCCCGGCTGGTGGGAGTGGACGGTTCGCCCATCGCGATCGAGCAGGCGATCAAGCAGGCCACGGCGGTGCGGAGCGACCGGCCGGACGATCGCTTCGTGGTGGGAGATTTTGCGTCCACCGGCCTGGCCGACGGGTCGGTCGACGCGGCTCTGTCGCATGATGCGCTCTACATGAGCGAACAGCCTCGGGCGGCGCTGGTGGAGATCGGTCGGGTGCTCCGCACTGGTGGGTTGCTCACGTTCACCGCCTATAGCTCGGTCCCCACCGCATGGGAGGCGCTTGCGCGGTCGCTCGACTGGTCCGTCGAGCACATCGAGGATCTGACCGAGCCGTGGCGGAGGATCATGCGAGCCAAGCACGAGCGTCGCTGGGCCCACCGGCATGCCCTGCGGGATCGGTTCGGGCAGCGCGTCGAGCCCGAGCTGAGCGTGACCCGATCGATGCTTGGGCTCGGAGGGCGTCCTGCGGCGGTCGATCGGATCGAGCGTCGGGCGATCCTCTTGCGTCGGGCATGAGGCCAAGAGATCCGATCGGCGACCTCACCCTTGCCACCACAGCCACAGCGCGATCGACAGGATGATAGCGAGGATCACCCCGCCCACGAGGGCGGGGGGCACGGTGTGGCGCTCGGATCTGCCGAAGATGGATCCTCGGGCAATGGAGCCGCGAAAGGTGGATCCGCGAAAGGTAGAGCCGGCGGGGGACTCGTCCGGCGCGGAGCCGTCGCCAGGCCTGGACTCGGCGGGCGCGGGGCTCGGATCGGCCCGGCAGTCGAGGCCCGCCAGGGCATGCTGCTCGGCTTGCTCGACCGAGGCTAGCTCGGCGTCGTCGGTCAGCGGCAGCTCCAGCGGCGATAGGGGCTCGATGCGCCCGCGCTCGTGCTCGAACAGCCGCAGGGGATCGTCGGCGGTCATCCCCCCGGGGATCACGGGGATGTCGGCGTCGGTCAGCGCATTGGCCCCCAAGCGCTCGGCGAGCTCCGGGATGTCCTCGCCGTCCATCGCCGCCTGGAGTGCCCGGTCTTGCTCGATGACCTCGGGGCCCACCAGCGCGCATGCCCGCCGACCCACCGAGGCCTCGTCGGGATCCAGGCCGGCGCGGGTCAGCAGGTCGTGGAGTTCCTCGGCCAGCGCGCGGGCGGTGGGGGTTCGCTGCTCGCGATCATGAGCCAGGGTGCGTAGCACGATGCGGTCGAGGGATTGCGGCAGGCTCGGGCGCAGCGTGCTCGGGGGGGGGATCGGCTCGTCCGAGAGATCGTCGAGCCGCGCCATGGAGGAGGCCATGTCCTCGGGGAACAGGCGCTGGCCGGTCAGCAGCTCCCACGCGACGACCCCCAGGCTGAAGACGTCGGAGCGGCGGTCGACCGGCTCTCCGCGGGCTTGCTCGGGCGACAGGTAGCCCGCGCTCCCCTTAATCGTGCCGTGGTGGGTCTCGAAGCCGCGGGCTCGGGCCATGACCGAGCCGAAGTCCATCATCTTGACCCGCCCGTCGAAGGCGATCCGGATGTTGCGGGGATTGACCGTGCGGTGCACTACGCCGGCGAGGCGGCCGTCGTCGTCGCGGTGCTCGTGGGCGGCGTGCAGGCCCTCGGCGGCGGCGCGAACGATCCGTAGGGCCCACGCCAGCGGGGTCGGGCGACCCAGGGCCCCGAGGCGCTCCACGAGATCGGTCAGCCGGGCGCCGAACACATACTCCATGCTCAGGCAGTGGACCCCCTCGATCTGGCCAAAGCCGGTGGTGTTGACCACGTTGGGGTGCCGGATCCGGGCGGCGATCCGGGCTTCGGCAAAGAGCACGTCGAGGGTGGAGGCGTCGGTCGCCACACTGGGCAGCAGGACCTTGAGGGCGAGCAGCCGGGCCGGGCGGATCCGTTGGTCGCGGACCAGGAACACGTTGGCCCAGTCGCTCCCGCCTAGCCGTGCGAGCAGTTCGAAGTCGTGCAGTTGCCGGCTCACGGGGGGTCGATCCGTCGTTCGTACAGGATGCTCGTGCTCGGGTCGATCCGCTCGACCTCGTCGGCAAAGGCCACGCGATCGGGGGCCACGCGCAGGGCGTCGTCGACCGCGACCCGGCGCTCACGTACCAGCCGTAGCAGCGAGACCGGCAGGGGCGGGGTGCGGCGCCGCAGCGAGGGCAGGGGCGGGGCTCGATCCTCGGCCGGGGCGCTGGGCTCGTCGACAATGGGCTGGTTGGCGGGCTGATTGGCGGGCTGGTTGGCGGGGGCCGGCCCATACACCTCGCGTACGACGTGCCACCCCTGGCCTCGTCCGTCCGGGAGCAGGCGCTGGAACACCAGGCCCCGCAGCAGTCGCTCCAGGGTGGGTCGGGCGGCCGGTGGATCGGCAGGGGACAGGCTATGGGCGATCTCGCCGACGAGCGCGTGCACGTCGTGTGTGGCGATCGAGGCGAGCACCAGCAGTCCCGCCTCGACCGCGGTCAGGGCCGGCTCGATCGCCGACAGCGGTAGATCCCGCGCGACCAGCATCGAGGCGCCCAGATCCACCGCCAGGCGCAGGCCGTGCACGTACGTGGGGACGTCGCGGCCGACCTCGAGCTGGGAGCACGGGCCCAGGCCCGAGTCGAGGACCCGCTCGATCGGATCCTCGACGGTGACCACGTGCTCGGCCCGCGAGCGGCCGACGTGGGCGACCAGGCCGGCCAGCGCGGTGGACTTGCCCGAGCCCTGCGGACCGGTGATCAGCACCAGCCCCGGCCGGGGATCGGTGAGCGCCAACATGGGCTCGGAGAATCCCAAGCCCCCGGGGTCGGGCATCTGCTCGGTGAGTCGGTGGAAGTTGGCGGCCAGCCCGCTGGCGACGCGAAAGAAGATCGCGCGCAGGCGCACCCCGGCCAGATCGATCGTCAGGCTGGTCGTGCCGGCCTGCTCCAGCCGGCGCTGCTGGGCCGGGGTGGCGATCGTCGCCAGCAACTGGGCGAGGCGCTCGCTGTCGATCGGCGAGCCGACCTTCGACAGGCCCGTGGCCGTGGCGGCCCGGGGGGGCGCGCCGCCGATCACGTAGAGATCTTCGCCGCCGGTGAGCACGTGCTCCAGCAGGAGGCGGCGGACTTGGTCCAGGGTCATGCCACCAGTCCTTGGGCTCGAAGCCGGTGCAGCGAGCGCTCGAGGTCCAGCATCCCCTTGGACTCACCGGCCTGGATCACGGAGTGGATCTCGTCGAAGCGTCCGCTGCGAATGATGTCGGCCAGGTAGTCGCCGACGATCATCTGCTCGACCGCCGGCACCAGGCCGCCGCCGACCCGCGGCAGCAGGCGCTGGCACACCACCGCGCGCAGCGTCCGGCCCAGCTCGTGGCGCAGTCGGGCGCGAGCGCGTGGGTCGACCCGGCGGATGGCCCAGCGCAGGGTCGACTCCACGTCGACGCTGCGGGTCACTGCGAACACCAGGTGGCCCATGTCGGCCAGCCGTAGGGCGGCCTGCAGATCCGCCCCGCCATGGAGCGGGTCGATGAGCAGGACGCTGGGACGGTGCTGGGCCGGCTGGAACACCCGCGCTAGCGGTTCGGAGGGGTCGCGCAGGCGCTGCTGCACGACCGAGCGCTTGGAGGGGTGAACGTGCTCGACCAGCTGCTCGGCGGTCATGATGAGCTCCGAGCGATCCTCGTTGACCAGATCGACCAGCGCGGCCGCGGTCGAGGTCTTGCCGGCGGCCACGCCTCCGGCCACGAGCACCAGCCCACGCTCGAACGTGGCCAGCCGGGCCAGGGCGGTGGGCAGCTGGAGGGCCGACAGCGTGGGCGGCCCAGCGGGCAGCAGCCGAAACGTGGCGGCCAGGCCGGCCTCGCAGCGGTAGATCATGGCTCGGAACCGCCCCGGTGCGGAGGTGGTGCCCATGAACCGGACGCACCCGGTCTGGTCCAGCTGGTCCCGGTGCGGCTTGGTGAGCAGCTCGCCCAGTAGCGTGCGTATCGTCTTGGGCTCGAGCGCCGGGGGGCGCCTGGATCCCGCGAGCCCCACGGCGCGCACCCGGACCGGCTCCCCGCCGGCCAGCAGCAGGTCGTTGATCGGCCGCGACGCGCACGTGTCCAGCATCTGCTGGACCGAGATCGCGTCGGACAGCAGCGTGGCCGGGACCGAGGGGGCGTGCGTGCGACGGACGAGCGCGTCGGGGTCGCTTGTCGACTCACGCTGGATCTTCAGCAGTCGGGCGAGCCCGGCCTCGTCGAGGTCGCCCCGCGCGACGAGGATGTCGCCCAGCCTTCGCTGGCCGAACGAGCGCCCCTGGGCGCGCACGGCCGCTTCGAGCTGAGCCTCCGAGATCAGACCCTCGCGCAGCGCGAGGCGCCCCAGGAGCGGTAATTCACTCACGAGTCAGGCCCTCATCATGGCGCATTATGGCGATGGTGCAGAGCATACTCTACTCTATTACTCTATAGATCACGGTACGAGCGGGGCCCGGGCTCTGCTCACGCGGGCTCCTCCCCGCCCGGGGGGCCTGCTCGGGGTGTCCATGGCCAACGAGCGAAGCCATGTGTTTCGACGGATCGCTCTGGATCGGGTGTCCTCGCCCGAGCAGCTCGACCGCTTGCTTACGCTCGTTCGGCCCAAGGAGTGGCTCGCCGGGCTCGTGTTCGCCATGCTGACCGCCGCCGTCGTCGTGTGGTCGATCTACGGGTCGTTGCCCACCAACATCGCCGCCGAGGGGATCATCATCCGCCAGGGGGGGATGCAGGACATCGTGGCGCTGGCCACCGGGCAGGTCACCGTGGTGCACCCCGGGATCGGCGATTTCGTGCAGGAGGGCGACGCGGTCGCCGAGATCGCGCAGACCGAGCTCATCACCGAGATCGACAACAAGCAGGCGCAGCTCTCCGAGCTGCGGATCCGGCACCAGGAGCTGCTGACCTTCGGCACCGAGAACATCGCCAAGCGGGCCAAGCAGGCCCGGATCGCGCGGAGCAACCTGCGTCGCGATATCGACGCGGCTCGACGTCGTCTCGACTGGCTGCGGGACAAGCTCGCCAGCCAAAGAGCGCTCCTCGAGCAGGGGATCATCACCGAGGAGGAAGTCCAGCAGACCCGCTTCGAGATCACCGACAAGGAGGCCGACATTCGCGACTGGCGAGCGCAGCTGAGCGAGACGAGCGTCTCCCGCGAGGAGACCGAGGAGAGCCGCCTGGCCGAGATCCAGGCCAGCGAGATGCGGATCCGGGAGGCGGAGCGATCGTTGCGGGTGCTGCAGGAGCGCTTCGGCCAAAACTCCACCATCGTCAGTCCGCACGTGGGGCGCGTGGTCGAGCAGCGGGTCAACCCGGGCGATCTGGTCGCCCCGGGGTCTCCCGTGCTGAGCATCGATCCCACCACCGTCGACACCGATCCCTCCGAGCTCGAGGTGCTGCTCTACGTGCGGGCCGCCGAGGGCAAGAAGGTGCAGCCGGGCATGCGCGTGAGGATCTCGCCCTCCACCGCCAAGCGCGAGGAGTTCGGCTTCATCGAGGGTCAGGTCGCGTCCGTCTCTCAGTTTCCCGTGTCTCGGCGGGGCATGCTGCGGGTGCTCGGCAACGAGGAGCTGGTCGAGCAATTCCTCGCCGCCGGTCCCGCGCTCAGCGTGGTCGCCACCCTGTCGCGCGATCCCGACACGACCAGCGGGTTTCGCTGGTCGTCGGGCGAAGGTCCCGACGAGCTATTGACCTCGGGCACCCCCTGCACGGCCACGATCATCGTGCGGGAGCAGGCGCCGATCACTCTGGTGCTGCCCGCGCTCGAGCGGGCATTCGAAGGCTAGTGGCGTGGTGAGCGAGCCACGGTGGCCCGGTTGGCGGTGGTCCTCGCGGGGCCGCCGGCGCACGCCCACCGTCCTCCAGATGGAGGCCACCGAGTGCGGCGCGGCGTGCCTGGGGATCATCTTGGCCTACCACGGGCGTCGCGTGCCCCTGGAGCAGCTACGGGAGGACTGCGGGGTCTCGCGTGACGGCAGCACCGCCAGCAACATCGCCCGGGCCGCCGCGCAGTACGGCCTGGAGGTCGAGGCGTTTAGCGGCGAGCCCGAAGAGCTGGCGGGGATCGAGCTGCCGCTCATCGCCCACTGGAACTTCAACCACTTCGTGGTGGTGGAGGCCTTCGGCTCCGAGCGGGTCTACCTCAACGATCCCGCCACCGGGCCTCGCACCGTCAGCGTCGAAGAGTTCGACCAGTCCTTCACCGGCGTGGTGCTCACCTTTGCGCCCGGCGAGGGCTTCGAGCGCGGAGGGCCGCGCAGCTCGGTGATCCGCAGCCTGCGGGAGCGGCTGCCCGGGGCGCGCCTGGGGATCCTCTACGTCTTGCTGCTGGGGCTTTTGTTGGTGGTGCCCGGCCTGCTGATCCCGGTGTTCTCCAAGGTGTTCATCGACGAGATCCTCGTCGACGGCAAGACCGAGTGGATCCTCGCCCTGGTGCTGGCCGTCGGCGCCACCTACGGGGCGAGCACCATCATCACCATGCTGCGGCGCTTCGCCCTGCTCAAGCTCTCGCTGCGGATCGACGCCACCGGCTCCAGCCGATTTTTGTGGCACGTGCTGCGCCTGCCCATGCGTTTTTTCGAGGCCCGGCTGGCCGGGGACATCGCCAGCCGCCTGCGGGTCAATGACACCCTGGCCCGGATCATCTCGGGGCGCCTGGCCGAGACCGTGCTCAACCTGGTGCTCGCCGTCTTCTTCGGCGCGATGCTGGCGTACTACGATCCATGGCTCTCGCTGCTGGTGTTCGCCTTCGCGGGCCTGCACCTGGCGACCCTCAAGCTGCTGGTGCGCCGGCGGGTCGATCACGCCCGGCGCATGGAGAAGGAGAGCGCCGCGCTCGCCGGGATCTCGATGGGGGGCCTGCAGCTCATCGAGGGCATCAAGGCCAGCGGCTCGGAGCCCGATTTCTTCTCCCGCTGGTCGGGCCACTACGCCCGCAGCGTCTCGGTGCAGCAGCAATTTCGCGAGGCCAACCTCGTGTACGACGTGGTGCCCTCGTTGCTGTCGAGCCTCGGCCGCTATCTCGTGCTGACCGTGGGGGCCCTGCGGATCATGGACGGCGACATGACCCTGGGCACGCTGGTGGCCTTTCAGGCCCTGACGGTCAGCTTCATGGGCCCCGTGCAAGGGGTGGCTCGCTTTGCCACCGAGCTGCAGACCCTCGACAGCGGGCTCGCCCGGCTCGACGACGTGCTCGGCTATCCCCCCGATCCCATGCTCGACCCCGATCGCGAGGTCACCACCACCCTCGAGCAGGCCTCGTCGGTGCGGCTGGCCGGCAACCTCGTGGTCGACAAGATCACCTTCGGCTACAACCGCCGCGAGGCGCCGCTGGTCGAGGGCTTGAGCCTGGTGCTCAACCCCGGCTACCGGGTCGCGGTGGTCGGCGCCTCGGGCAGCGGCAAGTCGACCCTGGTCAAGCTGATCTGCGGCCTCTACGAGCCCTGGGAGGGCACCCTCATGCTCGCGGGTGTCGATCGGCGACGCCTGCCGCGCTCGGTGGTCAATCGCACCCTGGGGCTGGTCAGCCAGGACATCACCCTGTTCGAGGGGACCGTCCGCGAGAACATCACCATGTGGGATCCGACGATCCCCGATCACGTGATGATCGGCGCCGCCCGAGACGCCGCGATCCATGACGAGATCATGTCGCGGGTGGGGGGCTACGACAGTCGGGTGGAAGAGGGCGGCCGCAACTTCAGCGGGGGGCAGCGGCAGCGCCTGGAGATCGCTCGGGCCCTGGCCCAGTCGCCCAGCATTCTCGTGCTCGACGAGGCCACCAGCGCGCTCGATCCGGTGACCGAGAAGCGCGTCGACGACAACATCCGGCGCCGGGGCTGCGCCTGCGTGGTGGTGGCCCATCGGCTCAGCACGATCCGCGACTGCAACGAGATCATCGTGCTCGACCGCGGCAAGGTGGTCGAGCGCGGGACCCATCACCAGCTGGTGCGGCAGGCCGGCGCCTACCTCGAGCTCATCCGGTCCGTGGAATGAACGCGCCGCCTGCCCCCGACTCGCCGCTGCGGCGGATCATGCTCAGCGAGGCCCGCCGGGCTCGCGTGTCCGTGCAGGCCCCGATCCTGCTGTCCGACCATGGGAGCGCCTGGTACATCGAGGCGGGGCGGGTCGATCTGTTCTGGGTCCCGATCCGCCACGGGCAGCCGGTGGGCCTGCGTCGTCATCTGGGCGAGCTCGGCCCCGGCGAGGTGTTCTTCGGGGTGCCCCACGAGGCGGTGGGCAGCTCGGTGGGGGTGCTGGCGGTCGCCGATGCCGACGCCCGGCTGCGGCGGGTCGAGGTCGCGCGGCTGGGCGAGCTGGCCCGGGGTGACGACTTCCGCGCAGAGGTTCGGGCCCATGTCGATCGTTGGGTGAACCTGATGTCCCACGCGCTGGGGGGCTCGCCGGCGCCCAGCGGCTCGGCGCGCCTGCGGGCAGGGCAGATCTTCGAGCTCTCCGCCGGTGGCTCGGCCCGCGGGGGCGGGGAGGTGGTGTGGATCCCCAAGTCCCCGACGCTGGCGATCCAGGGGGTGCACCGCGTGGTCGGGCCCGACACGCCGCTGTTCCCGATCGGGGCGCGGGGGTGGTTTCGCGCCGACGAGGCGGTGGTGGCCCCGGCCTGGTCCACGGCCGACTACCTCGAGCGTGACCACACCCTGTCGGCGCTCGAGCCCTTCCATCGCACCGTGCGGCGGGCGCTCGAGGCTCGGGCGCGGGCCGATGAGCTCGCCGAGCGCGAGCGGATCCAGCTCAAGGAAGACGCCGACGACGAGCAATTGCGCGAGATGATGGCCGCGCTCGTCGACGTGGTCGATGCCCCGCCGCCGCCGGTCGAGCACCGCGATCCCGTGGCCGCGGCGCTGCTGCAGATCGCCCGTAGCCTCGGGATGGAGCAGGCGCCGACCCTGGCCGCGGTCGAGGGCCCGCCCCACGATCGCGTGCGGCACCTGGCCCGCGCCCTGCGGCTGCGGACCCGGCGGGTGCTGCTGGAGGACCGGTGGTGGACGCGGGACAACGGCCCCTTGCTCGCCTTCGTGGGGCCGCAGCGGCGGCCGGTGGCCCTGCTGCGCAAGGGCGGCCGCTACCATGTCTACGACCCGCAGGCGCGCCGGACCTCCGCGCTGTCGCCCGAGGCCGTCGAGCGGCTCGCCCCCTTCGGGTACAGCTTCTTTCGCACCCTGCCCGGCACCTCGCTCGGCCGGCGGGATCTGCTGGAGTTCGCGTTCTTTGGGATCCGGCGGGATCTGACGGTGGCCCTCTCGCTGGGGGCGATCGTCGGGCTGTTCGGGATCGCCTTCCCGCTGGTCACCGGGCAGATCTTCGACTCGGTGATCCCCGGGGCGGAGCGCGGCCTGCTGGTGCAGATCGTGCTGCTGTTGGTGAGCCTGGCGATCGGCAGCACCGTGCTCACCCTGGTGCGCTCGGTGGCCATGCTCCGGGTGGAGACCACGATGAGCACCGGCGTCCAGGCGGCCACCTGGGATCGGCTGCTCAACCTCCCGGTCGAGTTCTTTCGGGACTACACCGCCGGTGACCTGGCCGAGCGGGCCACCGGGATCGACCGGATCCATCGGGCGCTCTCCGGGAGCGTGGTCTCCAGCATGTTCTCGGCGATCTTCGCCACGTGGTACCTGCTGCTGTTATTCTACTACGACCTTCGGCTGGCCTTCGTCGCCATGGGGCTGCTGGTCGTGCCGCTTTCGCTGAGCGTTGGCTCGTCGCTGCTGCAGCTGCGCTACCAGCGTCGGATCGCCGCCTTACGGGGACGGATCTTGGGGATCTTGCTGCAGGTATTCGACGGGATCGCCAAGATCCGCGTGGCGGGCCTGGAGCGGGCCGCCTTCTACCTGTGGGCCCGGGAGTTTCGCACCCTGCGGATGATCCGGTACCGCTCCACGCTGGTCGACATCTGGGTGGGGGGCGTGCGGCAGTTCTATCCGGCGATCACCACCTCGGCGATCTTCTACTTCGCCGCCACCGGCCCTGCGCAGGGGCTGAGCACGGGGCAGTTTCTCGCGTTCTTTGCCGCGTTCACGATCTTCATGGGGTCGCTGCTGCAGCTGCTCGAGAGCGGCCTGGTGCTCGTGTCCACGATCCCCCAGTGGGAGCGCGTGCGGCCGATCCTCGACGCGGAGGTCGAGGCCGATCCGCACAAGGAGCACCCCGGGCGCCTCACGGGGGATATCGAGGTCACCCAGCTCTCGTTCCGGTACACCCCCGATCAGCCGATGGTGATCGACCAGGTCAACCTTCGGATCGAGGCGGGTGAGTTCGTGGCCGTGGTGGGGGCGTCGGGCTGCGGCAAGTCCACGCTGCTGCGGCTGCTGCTCGGGTTCGAGCAGCCCGCGACGGGGACCGTCTTCTACTCGGGCCAGCCGCTGTCGGGCCTCGACGTCCCCGAGGTGCGGCGGCAGCTGGGGGTGGTGCTGCAGGACAGTCGGGTGCTCTCGGGCAGCATTCGCGACAACATCTGCGGGGCCTACGTGCTCGACGACGACCAGGTCTGGCGGGCCCTGCGGCGGGCTGGGCTGGCCGACGACGTGGAGGCGATGCCGATGGGGCTACACACGATCGTCAGCCACGGGGGAACCAGCCTCTCCGGGGGGCAGCGCCAGCGGCTGATGATCGCGCGGGCTATTGTCAACGAGCCCAAGATCCTGCTGTTTGATGAGGCCACCAGCGCGCTCGACAACCGCACCCAGGCGGTGGTGTCCGAGAGCCTCGAGGCGCTCCAGGTTACCCGGGTGGTCATCGCCCATCGGCTGTCGACGATCCAGAACGTCGACCGGATCCTGGTGATGGACAAGGGGCGGATCGTGGACGAGGGGACCTACGAGGAATTGCTGGAGCGCGAAGGGCCGTTTGTGCAGCTGGCGCTGCGACAGCTGACCTGAAGCCGGCGTGGGCGTCAGGTCGTGGTGTGCTGCCCGAGGAATGCGCCGATCGCCGCGTCGGCGGCGGCCAGATCCTCGCCCTCCTTCCAGCGCTCGATGAGTGTCGCGTTCGGGGCCAGATCGGCCACCTCGCGAGAGATCGCCGCGGGGTGGAACAGGTCGTCGCCCATCAGCACGAGCAGGGGCGCGGTCAAGGACGCCACGTCTTGGCGCGACGCGCCGAACATGAACTCGCCGCCGAACATGGCGTGGCGAAACGACTCCCAGGCCGACGCGTCGGCCTCCGGGTGCTCGGCGCGGATCGACTCGGCCCAGCCGTCGAACAGCCCGAAGAACGACTTGCGGTTGCCCTGCTCGCCGATCGGCTGGAGCATCACCGCCGCGACCACTCGCTCGGGGGCGGCACGGCAAAGCCCCATGATGTAGGGGCCGCCGATGCACATGCCCACCACGGCGAATCGGTCGATCCCCAGGTGATCCATCAGGGCGAGCTGATCGGCGGTGTAGGTCGCCCAGCCGTCCTCGGCCGAGACTGGAGCGGTCGACTCGCCCGCGTTGCGCTGATCCATGGCGATCACGCGGTAGCGATCGCGCAGCGTCGGGGTCTTCATGGGGTTCCAGGGAGCCCGGGACCACGCCGCTCGCCGGGATTGCATGCCGCCGGGCGCGATGAGGAGCACGGCGAAGCCCTCGCCGTGCTCCTCGTAGCCGATCCGGACGTCGTCTCGCTCGAAGATCGCCATGGGCTGTGTCCTACCATGCGGATCTGGTCGCGTGGTAACGACGAGGTCGATGGGCCCAGCTCGAGACCTGGGCAACGCGCGTCGCTACCTCCCCGTCGAGCAGAGGCCACGGGCTGGACGGTGGTGAAGACGGCCGAGGCTCGGCGGGCTGGCAACGTGCCGGTCTCGTAGCGAAGCCGAGTGGCTCGAGCTCGGGTCGAGGTTCAGTCCGGTCGGGGCGCGATGAAGTCCTTCCACACGCCGTAGGGCTTCCAGATCCGGTGAAGATCGCGCTCGGCGAGCTCGGGCTCTTCGCCGAGGATGTCTCGGCGGTAGCGGAACATGAAAGCTGAGGCGCGGGCGTTAGCGGCGCAGTGGACGAGCACGGGAGCTTCGCCGATGCGCTCCATGGCCGCGCAAAACTCGGTGAACTTGGCCTCCGTTGGCCTCCGGAAGTCGACGGGGATGTGGATGTACTCCAGTCCGAGCGCGCGAAGGGTCGCGGCCTCGTCGGGCAGTGAGTTCTCGACGCCGTGGGGGGCGAGGTTGATGACGACGCGGACGCCCGCGTCCTTGACGAAACGAAACTGGCTCTGCGTGGGCTGACCGCTCGTCATGATCGAGTCGGTCAGGCGCGCGAAGCTGAAGATCCCTTCCAGCGAGTCACGCGAGAGGTCGAGGGGCGTGTAGCGGGTGATCAGCGTCCCGATGTATCCGATGGTGAGCTTGAGCAAGCGGCCAGGCATGGGGGATGAGTGTGCCATTGACACAACCAGGCCCGCCTCGTCATCCTGGAACACTCGGGGGCGTGGGATGGCACGCCCTTGGGCCGTGGGCTCACCCGCTGGCGGGCAGCCATTCGTAGGCGGTGGCCAGTGTCTGTCGCGCGTCGGTGACGATCGGCGTCCCGTGCCCGACGATGATCCGGTCGAACGCATGCTCGAGCACCGCGTCGAGGCTGCGCCGGGCGGCCGCTCGATCGTTGAAGGCCGTCCAGCGGATGATCCGGCTGAGGGCGACGCGGTCATAAAACCCCATCATTCGGGTGTAGAACTTGGTCCAGCCGTGTGTCGGCTGGCCGATGTTGTGCACGAGGTCGGCCACCACCAGGGTGCGGGCCGGTCGGTAGACAAGCACGCTCTCGTTGAGCAGAAAACCCTCGATGCAGACCTCGTCGATGACGTCGGCCAGCGTGGATCCTAGCGCTGCGCCGTGGGCCCGGTCGATCCGAACGTCGGGGCGTTTTTTGGTCAGCGCCGATGGGGCGTGAACCTGCGCGGAATCGAAGGCTTCGGCCCAATCGTTCACCCACAGGTGATGGTGCGTGTTCGGTGCGTAGAGGTGCTTGACCGGTCCGAGCGCCTCCACGGCTGCGCGGCACTCATCGGTCATGGGGATCGGAGAGTGGAGCAGCACGCTTCCGTCTCCCAAGCGGAGCACGGTCATGGTGGTCGACAGCGGCATGCCGAGGATCTTCACGGGCGCGGTGGTCAGCCAGATCCCTTCGGCGAACTCGGTCAGCACTTGGTCGGTCATGGAGCTCAAGAGTCGACGCGAAAGCCGAGGAAGAGGTTGTGGACGACCGAGTCTGCAACCGACTGCGGGGGCCCTGGGATGTGTCCGTCGAGCAACAAGGCGCCCGCACCGTGCACGGTGGACCACGCGAGGGTCGACAGCTCGATCGGGTCACCGGCGCGCACGAGGTTGTCTCGTTGGCACGCGGCCACCACCGACACGACGTACGCGAACGTCAGCTCGGCCGCCTTGCGATGCTCGTCGTGTGGCTGCGGATCCTTGGCAAGCTGGGGGTGGAACATCGCCCGGTACAGCCCCTCGTGGCGGGCCGCGAACAGCACGTATCCCCGCCCGACCTGGCCGAAGCGATCGAGGCTCGTGCTGCCGGCGATCGGTGCTTGCATGGACGCGAGGAGCCCGGCGTAGCCACGACTGGCGACCGCGTCGAGCAGCCCTCGCAGATCCTTGAAGTAGTGCGCCGGAGCAGCATGGCTGACCCCGCTGGCTCTGGCGACCTTGCGTAGCGAGAGCGACGCGAGCCCTTCGCTCTCGATGAGCGAGAGCGCTGCGTCGACCAACGCCGTGCGCAAGCTGCCGGGAGGACGGCCCACCCGGCACCGATCCTAGCAACGTGACTTGACGATGACAAGTCGTGCCGTGGAAGACTCGTCGACGGTAGACGGCACATAGTCGACCATAGATGCAGAATTTCGAGCTTCTGAACGGATCTGCCGCGTTCGGACGAGCCGTTGGCACCGCCTTCTTCGTCCTCGACTTGACAATGACAAGTTCTCGTTCAGACCAGGAGCACCGCAAGGGATGCCCATGTTCACCGTCAAAGAGAACCTCCTGGCCATGCTCCTCGTCCTCCCGTTCGCCAGCGGCTGCGATCCCGCCGATGTCGGCGCCGATGGAGGCTCGACCCGAAGCTGTCGCGACGATCAGCCCACGCTCATCGAGTTCACCACCGAGACCGGCACCTACACCATCGCCGAGGTCCTCAACGGGACGCCTCCGGCGCTGCCTAGCGGGGCCGTCGAGCGACCGGTCTTCATCGACGAACAGGAGATCTTCGCGTTCGAGCGACCGGGTAGCGAGCCAGCCGTGGTCTTGATGCACGGCCTTCCCGATAATACCTACCTCTACGACCGCCTCTATCCTGAGCTGGTCGGTCGTCGGATCATCGCGTTCGACTTCGTCGGCTGGGGGCGCTCGTCTCGGCCCTTGCCGGGCGCCTATCCCTACGACTTTGACCAGCAGCAGCACGAGATCGCCGCAGTGCTCGACGCCTTCGGGGTCGACGACGCAGTGCTGGTTGCCCACGACACCTCCGGCCCTCCGGCGATCGACTATACCCGGGGGCACCTGGATCGCGTGGGCCGTCTTGTGCTGCTCAACACCCTCTACGGTCACGCCAACGGGGCCCTGCGCCCTCCCAAGGGGGTGGAGATCCACTCCGATCCTCGCCTCGAGGGCGCCGAGGCGGCCATGCAGCGCGATCCCGCCGCCATCGAGGCCTACTACCGGTTCCAGATGGACGAGTTCATCGTCGCCGCCGAAGCGGAGGAGCAGTTCGTCGACGACCTGTGGTCGCTGTGGCCGCAGGCCCGGCCGGCGTTTGTCGCCCTGACCAATCGTCTGCCCCTCGAGGTCGGGACGCGAAGCCCCCAGGAGGCGGTCGCGCTCGCCGAGCTGACGCTACCGGTCGACATCGTCTTCGGGGTCGACGACCCCTACCTCAACCCGGCGGTGGCCGAGCACTTCGCCGACAACATCCCGGGGGCGTCTTTGCACCTGCTGGAGAACGCGGGACACTTCGTGCAGGTCGACGCGCCACGCGACGTGGCGGCAGTCATTATGGCCGATCGCTGAGCCTGGGTGGCACTGGGCGAGACACCGCCGGCGGGCGTGGCTGGGTCAGCGACACTCCGCGTCGGCCAGCGCCACCAGGCTCGGGTCGCCCACGAAATCGTGCTCGGCTCGGACCCGCTCGCCGTCCCAGGCGACGCTGGCCAGGTGCACCTCGTCGATCTCACCGTGGTACATGACGCTCTCCGAGTCGGTCGGCCCGGTGCCGATCGTGTAGGGATCGACGTGCAGCCCCAGGTTTTCCCAGGGCATGGGCAGCGTGCCCACCAAGTCGACGTCGAGCACGCCGTCGACATAGATCCGCTTGTGGAACAGATCATCGCCCAGCGGCTCGTACACCACGGCCACGTGGTGCCACACCGCGACCACCAGGTCTTCGATCACCGGGTTTTGGCCGGTGAGGAATTGATTATTGGCGAAGTCCACGGGGGGATCGCAATTGTCTGCGATGCAGTCGGTGTTGAACATCGCGTAGCACGGAGGACGGAAGTCGTAGCCTTCCTCGACGTCGTGGACGGTCATCCCCCACTGGTCCGAACCTCGGCCCACGATGCCGCGGAACGGGGTGTCCGAGGCGACGTCGGGGGTAGAGCGGATCCACGCGGTGGCGGTCAGCGCCTCGCTGGCGATGATCGCATCGTCGATGCTCGCCGAGTCGGACAGCTCGGTTCGGGCGTCGACCAGCCGTGGCTCGTAGTGGATCGCTTGGCCCAGGATCCCGTCGCCCGCGAAGACGGGGCTGAGCCCCGGGGTCTGCCCATCGTGCATCCCCCGGGCGTCCTCGAGGTCACCGCCGAAGTGCAGCACCGCCTCGTAGAGCGACCCGGGCCAGACCTCCGTCGCCGGGGGGCCGGCGGTGGGGTTGCCGAGATTTCCGTAGTAGAGCCAGATCGAGGCTCCGCTGGGCGTCAGCAGCGGCAGGCGCACCCAGGCGACGCTGCCCGACTCGGGCGACCACTCGTCCAGCTCGTGGGCGAGCACCGTGCCGCCCTCGTCCACAAAGCGCAGATCGACGCCGTCCGCGGCCGCGCAACCGTGCTCGAAGGTGTCGTCGAGCCGGATCGGCACCACCGCGTCGCTCAGATCGCTGGCCAGGGTCGAGGTGATGTCGATCCGCCGCCGGTAGGCCCAGTCGTCGTCCCACCAGTCGTCGGCGGAAGGCGAGCAGCGCAGCTCGAGGGGGCAGGCCTGTTCGCCAAGGGTGGTCGAGCTGCCCTCGGTGATGTCGGCGGTGGTCGGGCCGAGGGAGCCCGACGAGCTCGCGCTGGTCTCGGGCTCGGTGAGGCCCGAGGAGGTGGTCGTGGGCCCGGTCGATGGCTCGTCGCTATCGGTTGTGGTGGCGGGTCGCTCGGGGATCACCGGCTGCGCGGTGGGGCAGCCGGTCGCGGCGGCTAGCAGGCCCAGCCCGACCGAGGCTGTCGAGGTTGCGATCGTGGTCGACTTCAGGGGCATATCTGCTGCTCCTCTCCCACGGCTACGTGGTCCTCGACCACCGTCAGATAGTCGGCCGCGATCTCGTCGGGCGATCGTACCCCAGTCATGATGCGGACTTCGTCGAGCGTGCCGGCGAAGCGCTCGGCGCCGTTGATGTTGTGGCCGAAGCGAACCGGCTGGTCGTCCTCCCAGATCAGGACCTCCTCCAGCTCCGGGCTGGCGGCGACCAGGGCCCCGTCGATGTAGATGTGCACCTGCACGGTGGGCAGGTACTCGGCGGGCAGCACCGGCGGCGGGGCCACGTCTTCGAAGGTGGTGACCACGTAGTGCCAGGCCCCGTCGTTGATGTCGTCCTCGGCGGTGCCCGTCGGGTCGTAGCCGACCACGTTGTAGTTGAACCAGGGATCGACGATCCCGGCGCAGGTGGGCAGGTAGCAATCGAAGGCCAGGGCGATCCGCTCGTCCTGCTCGCCGGCCAGATCGGTGGTGTGGAGCCGCCAGGTGCTGTCTCCCTTGGCCACCACGCCCCCCCAGCCGTAGTCGGCCAGCAAGGAGCTGCGCATCCACACCGACACCGTGAAGTTGATCGTAGGCTGGTAGGGATCGTTGCCCAGGTCGAAGTCCTGCTCGCCGTCGAGCACCACCTCGTGGGCGAGCTCGGGCACGAAGTCTCGGGCGATCCCTACCCGTGGACCACAGCGTCCGTCGCATAGCTCGGGCTCCCACTGGGACTTGCCGTCGTGGCCGCCCACCGCGTCGTCGAGATCCGAGCCCAGGTGGTGCACGCTGATAAAGCCCGTCCAGACCCGATCCGAGTCGAGCCAGGGGTCGGCCCGGGCGTTGTCGTAGTAGAGCCACACCGTCTGCGAGCCCGCGGCCGGGTCGAGCTGCGGCAGCTTGACCCACATAAAGAGCTGGCCGTCTGCGTCGACATCGTCGATCTCGTAGTCGAGGGTGCCGCCGTCGTCGGCCGCCCGCACGCGCAGATCGGCACCCCCGCGCTCGGACCAGGTGGGGCCCAGGGACGAGGCGTCCATGCGGAGCAGCACCGGGACGTTGGACACGGCGCCGGGGAAGATCGAGGTGTCGATCTCCACCATGCGCCGCCGGAGCCACTTGTCGTCCCACCAGCCCTCGTCCCCTTCCATCTCCTCTATGGGCGTGCACGTGCCGCTGGTGTCGCCGGAGGAGGGTCCGGGCTCGGGATCGGTCTCGGATGTGGTGGCGATCGGCTCGGTGTCGCTGGGCTCGGTCGCCAAGCCGGTGGTGGGGCCGGTCGTGCTGGAGCTCGAGGTCGAGGACAGCGGGATCTCGAAGGTCCCCGGCGTGCAGGATGCCACGGCCAGGCCGGTGACCAGGGGGATCGATGCGCCGAGGTGGCGAAGGCGGGTCGTGTTCACGGCTTGTACTTCAGCTGCTTGGAGGTGAGCCGTGGAGGAGCGGGGAACTTGGCACCGGCCACCACGTCGGCCACACACTGACCGAGCGCCGTGTGACCGTGGGGGGCGAGGGCGCGAGGCATGAGCACTCGACCGTCGGTTCCGATCGTGAGCTTGATGGTGACCGTGTCCCCGTTGCTCTTGGCTCGGCACTGGCGCTTGACGGCGCTGCGGAGCTTCTTCTCGGCTTTTTTTTGCTGGCAAGCATAACCGCAGGACCGCGGCGATCTGTTGCTTACCGGGGGCGGGGTGACTGGGATCGAGCGACCGGTGGTCGGATCCTCCTCGCGCTCGCTCGGGGGGTCGGTGTCGCTCGTATCGCCCGAGCCGTCCGTGTCATCCGGATCGTCGGTGTGCTCTGGATCGCTCGTGCCATCGGAGGGGCGGACGTCTGCGGGGTCCGGGCCGCCGGTGCCGCTGCCCCGAGCCGGTGCCGGGTCGGTCGGTGTCGACGTGGGGCCCTCGCCCATGGCCGCCGGCTCGGACGGGCCGCCATCGGCACGAGGCGAAGCCGCGGAGACCGTGGTCGGCTCGGAGCTCGTTCGCTCGATCACGAGCCAGGCGACCACCGCGGTCAACGCGGTCACCATCACCAGCAGCAGCGGCATGACCCAGCGGTTCTTGGGCGCCGGGGCAATCGAGGACTGGTGTGGTGCCGAGTCGTGGAGCAGTACGGTGGCCTGCGAGGGATCGATCGGCTGGGAATCCAGGCGCCGGGTCGGATCCGTGCCCGGGCCGCTGGGGGGCGTCAGGTGCAGCTCGGTGCGCTGGTTGGGCTTGGTGTCGGCGCGCCGGCGGTCGGCCAGGTTGAAGCGATCGGCGACCTCCGTGGAGTTCACCCGCACGATGGGCTCGACGGGGCGGGAATCGAACGAGAGATCCTCGGACGGCGCATCGCCCAGGGCATCGATCGCCTCGATCATCTCCGCGGCGCTCTGGTAGCGGTGCTGGGGCTCCTTGGCCAGCGCTCGTAGCACGAAGGCTTCGACGGGGCGGGGTAGCTGGGGCGCCCGCTCGCGCGGAGATTGGGGGTACTCGTTGGTGTGCTGGAGCAGGACCTGGAAGGTATTGGCCCCCGAAAAGGGGACCGATCCGGTCAGCAGCTGATAGGCGACGATCCCCACCGCATAGAGATCGGCCCGGGCATCGGGGGTGTCGCCGCGGACCAGCTCGGGTGCCATATAGGCGGCCGTGCCCAGCAGCTCGGAGGTGCCGGTCAGCGCCTGGCTGTCCTCGTCGTTGGACTGGACCTTGGCGATCCCAAAATCGAGCACTTTGACCCACTCGTCGCCCCACTCGTCGAGCTCGTTGAGCAGCACGATGTTGGCCGGCTTGATGTCGCGGTGGACGATCCCGTTGTCGTGGGCGGTCCAAAGGGCGCTGAGCACCTGGCGCAGCAGCAGTCGGGCGCGGGGCCACTCCATGCGCCCCTCGGTCTTGAGCAGCGACGACAGGTCGTGCCCCTCGAGCAGCTCCATCACGTAGTAGGTGGAGCCATCGTCCAGATCGCCAAAGTCGATGATGTCGACCACGTTGCGGTGCTTGATCGACGAGGCCGCGCGGGCCTCACGCAAGAAGCGCTTGAGGCTGCTGCCCCCGTCGTCGCGCCGGATCCGATCGCCCTGGAGGACCTTGAGCGCGACCCGCTTCTTCAGCTTGATCTGCTCGGCCTCGTAGACCGCCCCCATGCCTCCTCGGCCCAGCTCACGGATGATCTGGTAGCGCCCGTCGACCACGACGCCGTCGTCGATCGGTCGGGGAAACAGCGAGGATGATCCAGATCCGTTGGAGGGGGTCGACACGCACGGTCTCCGTCAGAAGTCGACCCGTAGCCCCAGCGTGACCTCCTGCCGGCGCACGCTCGCGCGGGGTCGAAGTCGAGGGGTCGAGCTAGAGCGCGAGCCCGGTGCGTCCCGCTTGGCCCGGGCGAGGGTGATCGCACCGACGACCACCGCGGCCACGCCCACCCCGAGCACCGCGCCCCCGGTCGCCATCAGGGTGACGCCGCGGCGGCGTTCGTCGTCGACGTAGCGGTCGAGGTACTCGGTGGCCACCTGCTGGTCGGCCTCGGGCAGCTCCATGTATCCCGGGGAGGCCAGGGTGTCGGTGCGGTACTGCTCGCTGCGGCCCCGCAGGGGTATGCCCACGCCCAGGAGCACCGCTCCTGTGGCGGCAACCGCCCCGCCGCCCGCGAGCAGGGCGATACCGAGGATCCGCGACGCGCTTGGTGACGACCCCGACTGGTCGTCCATGCCCGTTGTAGGCTCGGGCTCGACCGGCGGAGCCTGGATCTCCAGCTCGTCGGGGGCATCGTCGGCCGGGGGCGGCTTCGTTGGTGGCTCGACGGGGACCGGAGGGGGCACGCTGGTCTCCGGGTCTTCCTCGAGGCGCTTTTCGACCCACCGCAGCTCATCGAACACCGGGTTCGGGGTGATCTTGCCCGCCGCTTCCCAGTCGGCGCGGAACGTGTCCAGCAGCCGCTTGGATCTTCGGCACAGCGAGTAGTCGTCGTCGGACTGGGCAAACGCCTTGCGGTAGGCGGTGGCGGCCTGGATCACCGCGTCGGCGGCGAACTCGGAGTTGCGGAAGGTGTCGTCGGTGGTCGTCAGCCGGTACGCCTCGGCGTAGAGATCCGCCGCCTCGGCGTGCTGTCGCGCGCGGCGGGCTGCTTCGGCTTTGGACAACGTGTCGCTCAGCTGCTGGTCGATCGGAACATCGGCCGGGGCATCGGCCGGGGCATCGGCCGCGACCATGGCCGCCGCACTCACCGCGGGACCGACGGGGAACGCCAGCAGCAGCGGGAGTCCGCACGCGACGACGCGGCAGCTCCGCGGGGCTCGGAACATCGAGCTCAGGGTCCCCCACGCACCGATCGCTTGTCCAGACCGCGGACCCGCGCGTACCCGCCGGCGCCGGGTCGTGCCGATGGCTCCAAGGTGACAGGCCGACGCCGTTCTCCCGAGGTTCTGCCGGCACTGGCGGGAATGCGGGAAGGCCGCAGTCTGCGGAGAGATCGGCAGAAGCCTCCGATTATCGACCATGGGGGTAAGGTTTACCCGTGCACGCTGATGCTGAGTTACTCGAGGCCTGGCGCCAGGGAGATCGCGAGGCCGGCAGTGAGTTGTTCGAGCGGCACTATCCGGCCATCGTGCGGTTTTTTGCCAACAAGATCGCCGGAGATCCGGCCGATCTGATCCAGGAGACCTTCGAGGCCTGCGTCAAAGGTCGCGATCGGCTCAGCGAAGACGCTGGCTTTGCGGCCTACTTGTTCGGGGTTGCCTACAATGTGCTCCGGCGGCACTACGAGCGCACGCGCAAGCAGGGCCAGCGCTTCGACCCCAGCACCAGCACCGCCGCCGACTTGTCGCCTGGCCCGGCGACCATGATGGCGCGTCGCGACGAACATCGCCTCTTGCTCGTCGCGCTGCGGATGATCCCTTTGCAGCTACAGGTCGTGCTCGAGCTGTTCTACTGGGAGGGGATGACCTCCGCCACGATCGCCAAGATCCTCGACACCCCCCACGGCACCATTCGCACGCGCCTGCGAAAGGCCCGCCAGGAGGTCGAGGCCGTGCTCGCGCAGCTGATCAAGGATCCCGAGAAGTTGCAGCGGGCGCGCGCCGGCATGGACACCCTCGCCTCGCAGATCCGCGAAGATCACTCCACACCAGGGAGCTGAGGCTCGGCCAGGCCCCCCGTGACCGTGCCCCGGACGGATGGGCAGCGGTCGGAATGACAATGCGCGTGGGATCGATGGTGTGCGGTCACGTGGGCCGGTCGGCGATAGTCCACGCCGTGAGTCCACACTCCCGCGCTATACTCGTTGCCGTGGGCGAGGGCGTCGAGCAACGCATCGGATCGCGGAGACACGACCGCGTCGGGGGTTCGTGAGCGATAAGTCCGATCCTTCGCGTCCCAAGGGCGGGGGCCGAGTGCGTCGACCTCGGGCGGTGGCCTCGGTCGTGCAGGTCGAGCGGCAGCGCTTGCACGGCGAGCTGCGAGCCCGGCTGTTTGGTGAGCGGCGGCCTACCGTTCGGATCGGCGGGTACGAGGTCGAGCGCAAGCTGGGGCAGGGAGGTGGTGGCACCGTATTCGCCGTGCGTGGCCCCGACGGGCAGCCCTATGCGCTCAAGATCGTCGAGTCGGGCGATCCGCGATCGTTGGCTCGCCTGCGCCGGGAAGGGCGGGCGCTGTCGGCCCTGGTGCATCCCCACATCGTGCGGATGCACGACGTGGGCACCCACGACAAGGCGGTCTACGTGGTGCTCGACCTGGTCGAGGGCGAGGGCCTGCGGTCCTGGCTCGCCACGGCGCGCTCGTGGTCCGAGATCTTGGCTTGCCTGTTGCCCGTGCTCGAGGCGCTCGCCGCCGCGCACGAGCGGGGGATCCTCCACCGCGATCTCAAGCCCGGCAACATCTTGGTCGAAGCGCCGTCCCACGCGTGGTTGTTGGACTTCGGGCTGGCCAAGCCGCTACCCGACAGCGACGCACAAGGTCTCACCCACATGAGCCAGGCGCTCACGGGCACGGGCGATCTATTGGGTACGGTGGGATACATCGCGCCCGAGCACCTGCTGGGGCATCCCGTCGATGCGCGCGCCGATCAATACGCCGCGGCGGTGGTGCTGTGGGAGGCGCTCTATGGGGAACCCCCCTATACGGGGCACACGGTGGTCGATATCGGGCTGGCTGCGCTCAAAGGAAACCTCTGCACGCCGGCCGATACCGTGGTGCCGGCGGAGGTGGAGACGGTGCTCCGCAAGAGCCTCCGGGTCGAGCCCGAAGAGCGTTATCCATCGGTCGGCGCGATGGCGGCTCATTTGCGCGACCTGTTGCGCAAACAGTCGGGCACGGTGCTGCCCGCGGGGTGACGGGCGGGTCCGCGCGGGAGATCCGGAGAGGCCGGGGAGCTCGGCGAGACCGGCGAGACCGGCGAGATCGGCCACGCGCGCCGAGGCGATGATTGCCGTAGAGTTTCGGGCCATGATGCTCGGGCGTTTGTTGTGACGGATCTGCCCATGCGCGGGGACTAGAGCGTGAACATGAGGGATCTCGGCGGCACGACAGTAACCGGGGCCCGGGGGCCGGCTCGCTCGCCCCGCGAGCTGCCCGAAGAGATCGGGTTCTCCACCGTGGGATGTGAGCGGCGGGCCGAGCGACGGGCTCGCTCGCCCCGCGGGCTGGGTAGCCGGCTTGGCCACTTTTGTCGGCTCGAGCCTGTCGGCGAGGGAGGCATGGGCACCGTCTATGCCGCGTACGACGAGCGGCTCGGTCGTCGGGTGGCCCTCAAAGTGATCCGAGGGGAGGCCGACGCCCAGCGGCGAGCCCGGATGCTGCGGGAGGCTCAAGCGCTCGCCAAGCTCAGTCATCCCCATGTCGTGGCGGTCTACGAGGTGGGCGAGTACGCCGACGAGCTCTACATCGCGATGGAGCTCGTCCAGGGGCAGACGCTCGGCCAGTGGGTCAAGGGGCGTCCCGTCGATCAGGTCCTGCGCATGTACGTCCAGGCCGGTCGCGGGCTGGCGGCCGCGCATCGCTGCGGTCTGGTGCACCGCGACTTCAAGCCCAGCAACGTGGTGGTCGGGCCGGCCGACGGTGACGAGGCGAGCGAGCGCGCTCGGGTGCTCGACTTTGGGCTCGCCCGCCTCGGCGACGAGCTGTCGACCTCGTGGCCGCCCGACGAGGACGACGAGCCCTCGCTGGATCCAGCGGTGGGGTTCAGCCTCGACGAGTCGCTGACGGCCACGGGATCGCTGGTGGGGACCCCGGCCTATATGGCGCCCGAGCAGTTCATGGGGCGCCGGGCCAGCGCGCACACCGATCAGTTCTCGTTTTGCGTGTCGCTCTACGAGGGGCTCTATGGGGAGCGCCCTTTCGAGGGGCACGATGAGCACACGCTGGCCCACAACATCACCGGCGGCCGGATCCGTCCCGTACCGCGGGCTGCTGCGGTGCCGGCGTGGCTGCGCAAGATCCTCCTGCGAGGGCTCGCCGTCGATCCGCGGGATCGCTACCGGTCGATGGATGCCTTGCTCGCCGCGCTTGAGCGCGATCCTCGGCGTCGGCGTCGCGCCACGCTGCTCGTGGCCAGTGGGGTGTTCGTCGTGGCCGGGCTTTCGGCCTGGCCCTCGGTCCAGCGGGTCGTGAGTGCGCGGGCCTGTGCGCGCGAAGGTGCGGAGATCTTCGCGTCGTGGAACGACGAGCGCGCCGGAACCCTGGCCGCGGCCTTCGACGCCACCGGGCTTGCCCATGCTCCCCAGGCCTGGGCCCACACGCAGGCAAAGCTGGACGTGTATGCCGAAGACTGGGCCCGCCAGCGTCGTGCGCTGTGCGTGGCGGTCGAGGTGGAGCAGGTGCGTTCGCCCGGGGAGCTGGCGCGCGCGCGGGAGTGCTTCGACGACGCTCGGTTCGGGCTGGAGGCCCTGGTGGATCGGCTCGGCGCGCCCGAGGCGGTAGTGGTTCGTGACGCGCCGCTATGGGCGTCGAAGCTCCAGTACTCGAGTGCGTGCTCCGATCCCGAGTTGCTGCGGGCGCGTGCCGATCCGCCGCACGACGAGGCTACGCGCGCGGCGATTCTCCCGCTGCGCGAGCGCCTGTCGCGGGTCACGGTCGATCTCCGGTTTCCGGCGGGTTCCGACGTCGCCCAGCACGCGCTGGCCGAGGCCGAGGCGGTCCTCGTCGAGGCCGAGGCGCTGGGGTGGGCGCCACTGGTGGCGCGGGCTCAGTACGTCGTGGGCCTCGGCCTGCAGATCCTCGGGCGCCCCGAGCAGGCCGAGCCGATGTACGAGCGAGCGTTCTTCACGGCGGGACACGCCGGTCTGGGGCAAGTCGCCTTGTCGGCCAGCAACGCGCTGATGACCGTGGTGGGGCCCATGCTCCACCGGCCCCATGATGCTCTTCGGTGGTCGCGGCAGGGCCGGCTGGAGCTCGACCGGCTGGGGCTCGACGACGAGCTGCCCGTCGCCGCCTACCTCAGCGATCTGGGCAACGTGCACAATGCTCGGGGCGAGTACGCCGAGGCGCTGGGGGTCTACCAGCGGGCGCTGGCGATCCTCGAGCGCCATGTCGGGCCCCATGATCTGGCCGTGGCGCAATACCTGCGGCCGGTGGCCTACTGTCACTCTATGCTCGGCGATCAAGAGGCCGCCCTGCAGGCGCAGCAGCGCGCCACGTCGATCCTCGAGCATCAGCTACCGGGTGACCATCCCATGATGGCCAGGGCGCTCAACGTGATCGCGGGGATCCAGTCAGCGCGCGGCCAGCTCGACCAGGCACTCGACGCAGAGCAACGGGCAGTCGACATCGCCACCCGGGCCTTCGGGGCCGAGCACCCGCATGTGCTCGCGACACGGCGCAACCTCGGGGCGATGTACTGGAGGCGGGGCTCGTACGCCGCAGCCCTCGCGATCTTTGAAGGAGTGCGAGAGATCGAGGAGCGCCAGCACGGCCCCGAAAGTCCGGCCCTGGTCCAGACGCTCAACATGGTCGGTGTGGCCCAGCTCGGGCTCGGAGACGCCGCGTCGGCCCGAGCCTCCCATCGTCGGGCCCTCGTGCTGGCCGAGGCCCACCTCGAGCCCGAGCATCCCGAGCTGGCGCGCACGCTGGTGAACCTGGCGCTGGCTGAGGTCGCGCGAGGGCAGCCCGAAGCCGCGCTCGCGGCCGCCGCCCGGGGGCTCGCGATCTGGGAGGCTACCGTGGGATCAGAGCATCCCGAGGTCGCCACCGCGTTGCTGGCTCGGGGCGACGCGCTGATGCTCCGGGGCACGCCGGGAGAGGCCGTGCCGGTGTTCGAACGGGCGCTGGCGATCCGAGCCGATGTACTGAGCGCCGGGCACCCCGACATCGACGAGGCGCGGCAGCGACTCGAGCGGTCCCGGCGTGAGCTGAGCGCGGGTTGAGCGCGGGTTGAGAGAGAGGATTTTGATGCCGAGGCCGGCAAGGGGATGCGCGACGGCTGTCGCGCCCGGCCTCGGTCTTGCTCACGTGGCCGCTACCATTCGACAGAGCCCATGTCGCAGTCCATCTGGCCCCGCGGCAGGTCGCGCTGATCTTCGGGGGCGAAGCACACGGCGACGTCGTAGCCCTCCAGGGCATGAGGCCAGCGGGTCTGGGTGGGGCCGCCGTTGTCGGCCAGTGGGTCTAGGCCCGGGTCGGTGCCGGGGAAGTCCACCCCGCAGGTCCCGTCGGTGTCCAGCGAAGTCACCGTGCCGTAGCCACCGAGGAGCTCGCAGTCGTTGCCGTTCGAGTACGCCACGATGCTGCTCGCCAGCATCAGCTCACCTACCGTGTCGACATAGATGCCCCCGCCCACCGTGGCGGTGTTGTCTGCCAGCGTCACGTGCTGCAGCTCGGTGTAGGCACCCATGACCGCGATCCCGCCCCCGTAGGAGGTCTGGATCTTGTCGTTGGCGATGTTCTCGGAGAACGTGGAGTTGAGCACCTGGGCCGTGCCTCCGACCAGGGCCAGTCCCGCACCATAGGCTCCATCGCCCGCGACCATGTTGTAGGCGAGCGTGCTGCCCTCGAGGTCCAGCGAGTACGTACCGGCCGGGATGAAGTGCACACCTCCCCCTTGGACCGCCTGGTTGCCCCAGAAGGTCGAGTCGAGGACTGTGCCGTCCTCCACCAGATCCAGGCCACCGCCCCGGAACCCCGAGGTGTTCTCCTGGAACAGGCACGTGTCGAAGGTGCCCTTGCCGTATAGCGCGCCCCCGCGCTGGACCGCCGTGTTGCTGAGAAAGGAGCTCCCGGTCACGTCGACCTCGATATAGCCGCCCGTGGCCTTGATCGCGCCGCCCCAGTTGCCGCCGTTTTGCTCGAAGGTCGCGTCGGCGACCCAGAGCGTGCGGTTGAAGAAATTGGCCGTACCGATCGCGATCGCGCCGCCGTTCCAGCCCGCGGTGTTGCCGGTGAAGGTCGTGCCGGTGATCGAGGTCGAGGTCGCCTCCGAGAACACCGCCCCTCCGTCGTCCGCCGAGCAGCCCCCGATCGTGCCGCCGTCGATCGTCAGCGAAGACTCCTGGCCGGCGCGGATGCAGCCGCCGCTACTGCCCGGCTTGGAGAAATCGTACAGCTGCGCGTTCTCGAGCCGCAGGCTGTGGTGATCGAGCACGTCGATCCCCCGGATCCCGCCCGCTCCGACCGCGCCGAGCTCCAGCCCCTCGATCTCCACGTCGGCGAAGCCCTGGCAGCCGGCGCCGGGGCACTGGGTGCCGACGACGAAGAGGCTGTCGCCCACGAACTCATCGCCGGGCATCACGATCCGCCCGTAGCCGACCACGCGAGCCGAGCGCTCGAACACGAGCGGGCTATTGGGGGAGTACCAGTGGAAGGTCTGGATGAAGATCTCGTTGGTGATCCCCTGGTTGACCTGATCCACGCAGTAGCGCAGCGTGCCGGGTAGGCTGATGTCGTCGTCGAAGAGGGTGACGTTGCAGGGGGGCGCGGCCAAGGCGGTGCTGGCCACAGCCCAGGTGGTGGCGCCGACGACGGCGCCGATCAGCAGGGAGCGGTGGGTCTTCGAGGTGTTCATCGAGTCAATCGCTTCGAGTCGAAAAAAGTAAGGTGCGTGATCGCGAGACGTCATCAGCGGCGTCTCGCCCACCGGTTCTTTGGCAAGTGCTGTGCCGCCTCGGCGGCCGCATGAACTTCGAGACTTGCGCAGCCCCAGCCGCTCGTCCCCCGGGGACGTCGCATGGGACTTGACCGAGACGTCACGCCCGTGAGGAGGGTCGAGGTGTGCAGGCCTCGTCGGTTGTTCGTGGCACCCCACCTTCGGCCGGTCTCCACGGCGATCTCCACGGCCGACGAGGGGCACCGCACTCGACCGCGATGCTCGTTTTCGGCACGGTTCAGTGACCTCCGAGTCTGTGCGCCGACTACATGAGAGTCATGTCTTCGATGGTGGCCGTGTCCGTTCGATCGGGATGTTCAGGTTGGCGTATTGCGCCCCAGGTCCCTGCTCACCGGGGTCGGCCCGGGGTTGGCGTGGAGCCTGCCTGGGGTCGGCCCGGGTTCGATACGCGACCGCGTGATAGGCGCTGTGCTTTTGCCCCTAACGTTTGGTGTGTAAAGTCGCCGGCGCAATGTACGTGCGTGCTGGACGGGTGCGTCACGGGATACTGACCGGATGTTGCCGTCTGCATCACCCTGTCGCCGACGCATCATCGGGAAATCCATGTGTCGTCTGGCACCGGCGCATCGATACGATGTGCTGCCTTCACCAAACCTGCCGCGGACTGGCCATCGACGGCCTACCCGTTGGCGCGTAGGTTGGAAATCCACCGTGTCGAATCATCGCCCAGCCCTGCTGACTTTCTGTCTCGCCGCTGCCGTGCTCTTGCCCGGTTGCAGCGAGCAAGCACCCGTCGTCGACACACGCGTCCTCGTCGAATCCGCGCCTCCGGTGGTCCAGGATGTCGACGTCAAGCTGCGCTACCCCGTCGAGCTTCAGGCCGACGAGGCGGTCTCGATCACCCCGGTCGCGGTCAGTGGCTTCTTGCGCCGGGTCCTCGTCGACGTGGGGGACAAGGTCAGCGCGGGCCAGCTCATCGCGCTGGTCGACTGCCGCGAGTACGCGGCCAAGCGGACCCAGGCCGAGACGGTCATCGCCAAGCGGCGGGCCCAGGTCGACGAGTCCCGCAGCAAGCTCGATCGCTTGACCAAGATGGGCGAGGGGCTCGTCGCGCCCGCCGAGCTCGACCGCGCCGAGGCCGACGCGCGAGTCGCCGAAGCCGAGCTCGCCGACGCCAAGGCCAAGCTCTCCGAGGCTGGGCAGCGGCAGGGGTACTGCTCGATGACCGCGCCCTTCGGGGGCTTCGTCACCGAGCGCTTCCTCGATCCCGGCGCGATGGTGGGCCCCGGCGGGCAGCCGGTGGTCAAGTTGGTCAAGTCTCGCGACGTTCGGGTGGTGGCCTCGATCATCGAGGAGGACGCGCCCAAGGTCTCGCGCGGGGCTCCGGTCGAGGTCGTGTTGCACGCGTACCCCGACAACCCCTTCACCGCCGAAGTCGCGCGGATCGGTCGGGCGCTCGACCCCGCCACCCGGACGCTGCGAGTCGAGATGGCGATCCCTCAGAGTACCGACGTCATGCTGCCGGGCATGACCGGCAAAGCCTCGCTCGTCATCAGCACCAACGAGGACGCCATGTTGGTGCCCTTCACCGCCGTCCTCAAGCTCGAAGAGGTTGCGTACGTCTACGTGGTGCGTGACGAGCAGGGGGTCAATCGGGCCCGTCGCGTCGAGGTCGAGCTTGGCGTCGATCTGGGCGACTGGCTCGAGATCACCTCCGGGATCACGCCCGAAGATCGCGTGATCTTCGTGGGGCGCGATCTGGTCGATGACGGCACGGAGGTCGATCTGGCCGAGACCGTCGCCATGCTCGACCGGCCGCAGACCACGCGGACGGCCGTCTCCACCCTGGAGCCGCCGGGCGAGCCCGAGGTCGAAGAGCCCGCCGTGCCGGGCAAGGGCAAGGGCAAGGGCAAGGGCAAGGACAAGGACAAGGACAAGGACAAGGTCAAGGCCAAGGCCAAGCCGGGCGCTGATCCAGAGTCATCCCCAGCGGCGGACGCCACCGAAGCGACCCCCGCCCCCACCACGCCTTCGCCGGCCTCGTCTCCAACCGGCTCCGCCGCGGCCCCGGTCCCGAACAAGGGCAAGGGCAAGAGCAAGAGCAAGAGCAAGCCCAAGCCCTCCAAGGGCGGCGGTACGGACGAGCGCACCGCGAGGGCCGAGGCCACCGCCGCTCCGGTCAAGCCCGCCGGCTCGGGTGCGGCAAAGAGCGAGCCTTGAGCTGCTGTCGAGTCCTTCGCGGACCCCGGAGTTTTCCCCGGATTTCCCCCCGGAGCTCCCCCCGGATTTCCCATGGTCAAGGCATCACTTCGTAACCCCGTCGCCGTTCTGATGCTCTCGATCGGGTTGCTCCTGTTGGGGGGCATCACGGCCAAGCGTCTGCCCGTCGATCTGTTCCCCAAGCTCTCCGTGCCCGTCATCATCGTGGGCACCAGCTTTCGGGGGGCCCCCCCCGAGACGGTCGAGCAGAGCGTCACCTTCCCCATCGAGCGCGCGGTCGCTCAGGCGTGGAACATCGACACCGTCACGTCCTCCACGCGGCAGGGCCTGTCGGTGGTCTACGCGTGGTTTCACTGGGGCAGCGACATCGACGCGGCGCTGCTCGACGTGCAGCAGCAGGTTCAGGCGATCAGCGACACGCTGCCCGAGCACGCGCGGCCGCCGATGATCTCCAAGTTCGACTTGTCCTCGCTGCCGATCGCCTTCGTCACCGTCAAGGGCGGTGGCCTCGACGAGCGTGAGCTCTTCGAGCTGGCCAATAACGTGCTGGCCCCCCAGCTGTCGGCCGTCGAGGGCGTGGCCGCGGCCACCGTGTCCGGGGGCCGACGCCGGCAGATGAACATCGACCTCGACCCCGACGAGCTGCGCAACAATGGCCTGTCGCTGCTCGATGTGGAGCAGGCCATCAAGCAGTCCAACGTGCTCGTTCCCTCGGGCACCCTGCGCGCCGGGTTGATGGAGTACGACGTGTTCTCCAACTCGCAGATGACCCAGCAGGAGCAGGTCGAGCAGGTCGTCGTCAAGACCGTCGAGCCGCAAACCGACGCGCAGTCGCAGGTCCCGATCCGAATCGAGGATCTGGGCGAGGTCACCGACTCCCACCGGCAGCAGAGCCAGGTCGTGCACGTCGACGGCGAGCGCGCCGTGTACATGAAGGTCTACAAGCAGCCCGGCGCCAATACGATCGAGACGGTCGCCTCGCTCAAGGAGGCCCTGCCCACCCTCAACAACGTGCCGCCGGGGGTCAAGCTCGACACCACCTTCGAGCAGTCCACCTACATCGAGAACGCGATCAAGGCGCTGCAGGTCGACGCGATGCTGGGCGCCGGGATCGTGATGATCACCCTGTTGCTGTTCCTGGCCAGCGTCTCGGGCACGATCATCGTGGGGCTCTCGCTGCCGCTGGCCTTCATGGCCACGCTGGCCACCCTCTACCTCACCGGCGAGACCCTCAACGTGTTCACCCTCGGCGGCCTCGCGCTTGCGATCGGGCGCCTGGTCGACAACGCGGTCATCGTGCTCGAGGCGATCCATCGCCATCAGCGCCAGGGCAAGACCCCGCTCATCGCCGCCCTCGACGGCTCGCGAGAGGTCGCGGCGCCGGTGTTCGCCGGCACGCTGACCACCGTCATCGTGTTCTTGCCCGTCTTCTTCCTCAGCGGGATCTCCAAGTACCTGTTCAGCCCCATGGGCCTGGTGATCAGCGTCTCGATGTTTGCGTCGTACATCGTGTCGCTGACGGTGATCCCCGCGCTGATGCGAAGGCTCGGCCACGCGCCCGCCTCAGCAAACGACACGGACGCCGACCAACCAGCCCACACGGGCGACGACGAGCCGGGCGCCGCGGACGACCACCAGGCCGGCGCTGCCTCACCGAGCGCCGCCCCCCCCAAGGGCCTGCTCGCCGCGTTCGAGCGGGCTCAACAGCGGCTAGAGGCGCGCTACGATCGAAGCCTCGGCCCGGTCTTGCGTCGCAAGGGTCTGTTCCTCGCCCTGGTGACGCTCGCGTTCGGCGGCTCGCTCGTGCTCGCGTCCAACCTGGGCTCCGACTTCTTCCCCCCGATCGACGAGGGGGAGTTCCGGGTGAAGGTGCGCGGTCCGATCGGCACCCGCGTCGAAGAGTCCGAGAAGCTGGCCCAGCGCGTCCAGGCCCTCGTCGAAGAGGTCGTGCCCCCCGACGTGCTCGTCGGCACCAACACCTCGATCGGCGCCGCCAAGCAGGGGCTGCGGGCCATGCTCGCCGCCAACGGCGGCCCCCACGAGATCACGCTACGCGTCGAGCTCACCCCGCCGGGCGAGCGCGAGCATGACATGGAGTACTACATCAGCCAGCTGCGGGAGCGCGCGGCCACCGAGTTCCCGGGGGTGTCGGTGGTGTTCGTGCCGCGGGGCACGATCAAGCAGATCATCAATTTTGGCTACAAGGCCCCCATCGTGGTCGAGGTGCGTGGCTACGACCTCGAGCAGGGATCCGCGCTCGCGTCGAAGATCGAGCACATGATGCAGAAGCTCCCCGGCCTGACCGATGTGAAGTCGGTCCGCCAGGACGACTATCCGAACCTGCAGATCAACGTGGATCGGCAGCGCGCCGCTCGCTTCGGCATCAACCAAGAAGACGTCGCGCGGGTGCTGCTCGGCAGCGTGTTCGGCAATATGTCCCGGGCGCCCTTCATGATCGATCCCGAGACCGGCTTCCCCTTCGACATCATCACGCGCCTCGCCGAGCCCCACCGGGACGAGGTCGCCGATCTCGAGCAGATCACGCTTCAGCACGAGGGCAAGCCGATCATGCTCAAGTCGTTCGCCGAGATGGAGCGCGGATCGGGTCCGCTCTTGATCGAGCGCCGTGACATCGAGCGGATCGCCGAGGTCACCGCCAACATCTCGCCGGGGGCGAGCGTCTCGTCGGTGGCCGATAGCATCAACGCCGGGATCGGTCAGCTCGACGTCCCGCCGGGCTTCCAGGTCAACCTGGTCGGTCAGGCCAAGGACCAGGAGGAGACCAACAAGAGCCTGGTCGGCGCGCTCGGGCTGGCGATGTTCATCATCTACATCGTCATGGCGGTTCAGTTCCGATCGCTGCTGCACCCCTTCATCGTCATGTTCACCGTCCCGCTGGGCCTGGTGGGCGTGTTCGTGGCCATGTGGCTGACCAACACCACGTTCTCCGCCACGTCGATGATGGGCATCATCATGATGGTCGGGATCGTGGTCGGCAACGGGATCTTGTTGGTGGACTACGCCAACGGCCGTCGCGAGCAAGGAGACGGCCCCGAGCCCGCCGCCCTGGCCGCCGCTCGGGTCCGCCTGCGACCGATCCTGATGACCTCGCTGGCGCTCGTCGTGGGCCTGATTCCCATGGCGATCGGCGGGCCGGGTGGGGAGCTGTATGCTCCGCTGGCGCGGGCCGTGATGGGGGGCCTCATCGCCTCCACGGCCCTCACCCTCTACGTGATCCCGGTCTTGTACTCGCTGGTCGAGTCGCGATTCCCCACCGATGCCGCACAGCGCAAGGCCGACGATGCGATCATCGACGCCGCATAGCCACGCTCATGATGCTCCCAGCTTCGCTCCTGTTCGCCCTGGCCCTGCGGGTCCCCGCCGCCGCGCCCGACTCGTCTCCGTCACCGGCCCCTGCAGGTGAGGCTGACGCTCCCGCGGGCCCGACCTCGCCGGCGACCTCGCCGGCGACCTCGCCGGCGACCTCGCCGGCCGAGCCTGCGGCCGCCGCCGAGGGCGATCCTCCACCCGAGGGTGAGGGTGACCCGTCGCCCTCCGACGACGAAGAGGGGCTACGCTCCCCCGTCGAGATCGACGACCCCGACGCTCCCGACGACCAGCCCGATCTCGCGGCCCACGGTAAGGTCGTCACCCTCGACAAGGCGATCGCGCTGGCCCTCGAGCAGCGTCCGCGGCTGGAGGCCGCCCGCCACCAGGTCCAGGCTGCGCGCACGCGGGTGGGGCAGGCCAAGGCCGGCTACTTGCCGCGGATCGACGGTTCGTTGCAGTACCTGCGCGCCAGCGAGAACGGCAACACGGTGTCCTTTCACTCGGTTCGGGGCCTGTCGCGTGTGGGCAGCGCGCGTCGGGACGGCGTGGCCGGGACCGACTCGTTCAATAACTTCTTGGTCGGGGTCGCCGTCCAGCAGCAGATCTGGGACTTTGGGCGGACTCAGGGCGCCGTGGGTCAGCAAAAGGCCGCCGTGATGGAGGCCGAGCAAGTCCAGATCCAGACCGAGCAGCAGATCGTCTTCGAGGTCGCGCGCGCGTACTACGACGTCCTCGCCGCGCGTGAGGCCGTCGGCGTCGCCAACGAACTGCTCGTCACGACCAACAACATCATGGAGCTCGCCCAGGCCTCCAAGGACACCGGGCTCAAGCCGCCCAGCGAGGCCGCGCGGGCGCGTGCCAACGTCGCGGCGGCCGAGGTCCGGGTCGTTCGAGCCGAGGGGGCGCTCGAGCGAGCGCGCGCTCGGTTGGCGGGCGTGCTCGGTGATGCCACGGCGCACTACGAGCCCGCCTCCGCCGACGCGCAGCTTCCGTCGGTGCCCGGCCAAGACTCCGCGATCGCCACCGCGCTGGGGGATCGGCCCGAGCTCGGGATCCTCGACGCCAACCGCAACGCGCTCCGGTCCGGCATGAAGGCCACCAAGGGCCAGCAGCTCCCGCGGATCGACGCGCTGGCCGGCGTGCACTCCCGCGGCCAGCTGATGCCCCGCCCCGCAGGGATCGACTCGTTCCAGAACCTCAACTGGAACATCGGCGTCGTGGTGAGCGTGCCGATCTTCCAGGGGCTGCGGGTGCGCAAGCAAAAAGAAGAGATCGAAGCCCGCCTGAGCGCGGTCGCCGAGACCCGCGACGAGGTGCAGCTGGCGATCGTCGTCGAGGTGAGGCAGGCGCTGGCCTCCGTGCGGGCCGCCGACAAGGCCGCTGTCGTCGCCGAGGCCGGGGTGCAGGCCGCTCAGTCTGCGCTCGAGACCCTCGCCGGTCGCTACGCCGAGGGTCTCGCCCGTCTGGTCGAGCTCACCGACGCCCAGTCGACCTACGTCAACGCTCGCCTACAGCTGGTGGACGCGACCTACGATCGTTACCTGGCCAGGGCCGCACTTCGCCTGGCCATGGGCCAGACGCCCCGCTGACGCCCCGCTGACGCGGGCGCCCGGGATCCGGGCGGCTTTGCCTTTGCCTTTGCCTTGCCTTGCCTTGCCCGGCGTAAAGCCGCCCCTCGGCTACGGAGGGGCGACACCAGGAGGTCGACGCGGTGCGGCGCTCAGTCGAGGTTGAACGCCTGGTTGTCGCCTCCGCTGCAGTTCCACTGCTGCATGTGCGCTCCGTTGGACTGGCTGACTCCAGCGACGTCGAGACACTTGCCCGACTTCTTGTTGCGCAAGCGCAGGGCCCCTCCGTTCGCCGACTCCACCGTCCACAGCTGGTGATCGCCGCCGTGACAGCTCCACTGCTGCACCGTGGCGCCGTTGGCCGTGCTCGCGTCCTTGACCTCCATGCAGCGATCCGAGCTCACTGAGACGATCCGGAAGTCGTCGCCCGATCGCTCGAATCGCCACTTTTGGTTGTTGCCGTCGTAGCAACCCCACTGCTGAATGTGGGCACCGTTGGTCGTGCTTGCGCCGGCCACGTCGACGCATCGGCCGGAGTGCTTGGCGTTCAGTCGGTGCACCGTGCCGTCGAGGCCGCCGCCGTCGCCGTTGTTGTCGAGGCCGTAGATCTCGTACCGGCCCGCCGCGTGCAGCACGGCAAACGCGTGCACGAGGTTCGGGTAGTACGCATACTGGTTATCGACGTAGTTCAGATCCCACAGGCGCTCGACGTAGTCTTGGCAGTGAAACTCATTGGTGTCGATGTTCGCGGCCAGGCAGCCCACCGCGTTCATGGCGATGAGGCTATTGGCCCGGTACCGGTTTCCTCCGGGGTTGGAGCCATCGAGTCGGTAGGTGTCGAGGTAGCTGTCGATGCCCTCACCCCAGAAGAAATTCAGCTGTTTGCCGATCTGCTCGTGCTGCCAGTTATTGTCGACGCCTCGCCACGCGTAGTCCATGCCGATGTTGCCGATCACGCGGTGGGAGTCGTAGCGGAAATCCTCCTTGCCCGAGCTCCACGATGCATTGGCTCCCGCGCCGTCGAAGGTCGCGTACTCTGGGGTCAGCCCGGTGACCGGGTGTGTACTGCTACGCAAGAACTCGCGGGCTGCGTCCTCCGCGGCGTACCAAAAGTCATTGTGGCTGTCGGCCTGGTTCCCGAACAGGTGGAGGAACGTGGGCACGTGGTATGAGGGATCGGTGAGCCAATCGCCGTTGGTGGCCAGGCCGCCGGGGGCCTGGGGGACGAACAGGATCAGCTTCGACGCGTTGTCGAACATGTCCACGTGCGAGCCCCGCGTCGAACGCATGTCGTCGAGCAGGGTGTTGGCCTGGGCGCGGTAGTCGAAGATCCCCGATTGGCTCCCCCAGCGTTCGTCGGCCATGAACAGGGCGGCGGCGAAGTAGAGCTCACCATCGGGCGCAGGCCCGGGATCGAGCTTGTTGCCGAACTTGTCGCACTGCCACGCGTAGTAGCCCTCGAAGGGGCCGTCTTCGTTGTACATGTGCGTGCGAGCCCACTTCCACAGGCGCCGGAAGTCCGCCTCTCGATCGAGCTGGACCGCGAGCATCATGCCGTACGACATGCCTTCCGACCGGACGTCGTTGGAATCCTCGGCGTAGATATAGGCCATATCGCCGGTCTCGTTGTAGATGCCCGTCTCGACGAGCGTGTCCCAGATCTCGTCGACCTTGGCATCGATAGCGCCCGACGACTTGCCGATCTTGGCAAACAAGTTGCGAGCGCCCCCGCCAGGGGAGCCGGCCCGCTCGCTGTTCTCGTCGAGTAGGCCCCGGGCCCCGGGCCCGGAGGGCTCGACGCAGCCGCCGAGGCCGGTGGTCAGCAGGGCGATGGACAGGCAAGTTTCGGGAAGTTTCATGGTGTCGTGATCCTCGAGTGCGAGTGGGCGCGATGGCGCCTGTCGAGCCCCGGGTGTCCGTGACTCGCACTCCCGGAGGGGCACGATAGGAAAGGAGCGTATGAATATTTCTGGCGATTCGTTCCAATGGATGAATATCCAGTGCGGGATCGCGGGATCGCATCGGTCGATCGACCGAGTTGGTGTTCGAGAGTACGCCGCGCGCTTCGCCTCGCGAGCCGAGGGCGCCTTGTCGCTTGCCTTCTTTACCTTGCCTTCTTTACCTTGCCCTCTTTACCGCGAGCGATGATGGTAGCGATGGAGCGTGTGGAAGAAGAAGCCCTTCGGGGACATGTTCACGTTCAGCAACGAAGGGATGTGCCGTGACCACGACCACACCCGCACGCCGTAGGCGTCCCCGATGCGGGCGGTGTTGTCCAGGCAGTTGTTGAACGTCAGCCCGTAGCCGCTTTGCGCGTAGGCTACGTCCTCGGCCTTGTTGGGCTGGGCCCGGCGAACGCGGATCTTCTTGTAGTACGTGTAGGGCGCGATGTGGGCCCGATCGCACAGCTGCTCGGCCCTCAGCATCGTGCGCATGTGCCAGAACATCTCGGCCTCGCTATGGCTCCACGACCACCAGTAGTCGTTGTCCCCGTTGCGGCCCACCGACATCTTCCCGTCCTGGTTCTCCAGCGAGCCAAAGAGCCAGTGGTGCCGGGCAAATTGCAGCCCCCATCCGATGTGACCCAGCCCGAAGGGCCCGGTCAAGCGCAAAAAGAAGTAGGAGTGACCGTTCGCGAGAGTTGCCATGGTCGAGGCTCCCGGTGCCCGTCGAGGTCGGGGCGGTGCTTGGTCGGCTCCACACGCGACGCTTCAGCCGTCGCACGGGTCGATCATTGAGTTGCGCGAGGTCTCGGGCGGTTGGCGGATGCGCGGTTTGCACGATGGTTCCTTCTAGAGATGCGTCTCGATCGCGTCTCGATCGCTTCGGGTTGGAACATGTGAGGACGGCTGGCGTCGGATCCGGCCCATAACCGGTAGATCTGACAGGTGACGCTTCGAATGACCGGGGCTATCGTGATCATGGTCGCGGTAACAGGCTCGTACCAAAGCCGAGCGACCGCTGTTCTCGCTGGCTCGCGCATGGGGTGACCGTCACCGACGGAGGCCGCGGTCTTCACCCTGCCTGCGAATGAGTCCGCTGAGAGCCGGCTGTTCCACTCTAGCTGGTCCACTCCAGCTGATCTACTCCAGCTGATCTACTCCAGCTGATCCACTCCAGCTGTTCCACTCTAGCTGATCCCGCCGAGTGATCCATTTCGGATCACATCTTCGGTTTCTCCGTCGATCGTGAGGATCTGACGCCAAAAAGAGGTAGTCGCGATGTCTATTCGTCTATGTTCTTCTTCGTTCGTGTTCGTCGCCGGCTTGGTGGCCGCCTCGGGGTTCGCCGCCGGGTGTAGCGCCAAGTCCACGACATCAGTGTCCCCGCCCAGCTCGGCCTCGGCCTCTCCGTCGAGGACCGACTGGGGCTGGATGTGGGAGCGTCGTGACGCTCGGGTGCCCGAGGATGCCTTTGCCGTGGGTACCTTCAACCTCGACTGGGCCTTCGACGACCACCCCGATCGCCGTACGAAGTGGGCGCGACCCCACATCGCTCCCAACGAAGACGCGTGGGAGTGGAAGCGCGACCGCATCGTCGACGTGCTGCTCGCCCAGAAGCTCGACATCGTCGTGCTCACCGAGCTAGGAGGCCCGCGCGAGCTCTACGACATCGTCAGCAGCATGAGCGCGAACCTCGATGCGTCCAACTACGAGTACGCGATGGTCGGCACCGGAGACATGGTCTTTGGCAAGCACGTCGCGGTCCTGTCTCGCTTTCCCCTCAAGAACGAGCGGCGCACCGGCTCCTTTGCGCCGATGCACATGGCGGTCGACGTCGAGCTGCCCACCGGGGACGAGATCACCGTGCTGGCCATGCACCTGGCCGAGGGTCAGAACAAGGGGGCGGTCGAGCGCCGCATGAAGATGGCGCGATCCCTCAAGCGGCGGGCCTCACGGGTCGCCGAGCACAAGCCCGTGCTCATGCTGGGTACGCTGGGTGATTCCACCCTCCCCGAGACCAACGACTACTACGACAGCGCCGCCGCCGTGTTCTCGGGGCAGACCAACTCGCAGCCCAGTGACGACTGCCGGGACTCGGGGCTCGACGTCATGGCGCGGCGGACCGCGGTCAACGACAACGGCGCGGTCGACCGGATCTTCTCGTGCGGCCTGGAGATGCGGGCCGCCGAGACCTCGGGCGACGATCTCATCGTTCGCCAGCAGCAAGATCCCTCGAACCTGCCGTGGACCTCGGTCCCCGTGGACTCGGCGCCCCATCGCGACGTGAGCGACCACCTGGTGGTCTGGGCGGAGATCGTCCTGCCCCAGCGTGATCTCGAGATGGACGAGGGCGATCTGATCCTCGAGTAGGTGGGCCGCGGGGGGCCGCGGGGGCCGCTCGAGTCGAGCGAGCACCCGCGGATCCCCGGGTAGACTCGCGATCAGTGCTCGAGCTAGGCGAGGTGCTCGCAACGGTCCTGCCACCGCAGGCGGGCCTGACCCTCGTCGATCTCGAGCCGGAAGATCGAGCAATGACCCACGCTCCGCACGAACCCCAGCTCGGGCGCGAGCACGTAGATCCCCTCGCGGATCACGGCGTAGTGGGTGAATGCGATCACCGACCTCAGATCGCCGAGGGTGAGCAGCCACCGACGGATCCGGACCCGAAACTCCGGGCCGGTCTCGGCCGGGCTCGCCTCGGTGGCCTCGGCCAGGCGCTGAAGATCGGTGGGGGTCAGCGACGAGGTGTCGATGAAGCGGTCGGGTGGTCGACACAGCTCGCGCAGCGCGGGCTCCACCACCAGGGTGGCCTCGGGCATCGCATGGGCCGCCGTCTGGCGGGCGCGAACGAGTGGAGACGTGAACACCTGGTCGAAGGTCATCGACGCTAGCGCGGAGCGCAGCGCGAGGGCCTGGCGAACGCCTCGTGGCGACAGCGGCGTGTCGGCTTGGGAGCCATCGACGTTCCCTTGGCTCTCCCCGTGTCGAACTAGCCATAGATCCAACATGGCAGGCCCGGCCAGGATACCGGGATCGAGGGCGTTCGTGCACGGGTCGAGGCATGCCGTGGGGGTCGTCACCCGGATCGACGCTCGCTCGACCCGGGTCTCCCCCGGGGATGCCCCCAGTAGATCCCCGGGTCGGCTCGTGCTGATGGCCTGGGCGGAGATCGCCCTGCCCGAGCGTGACCTCGAGATCGACGAGGGCGACCTGATCCTCAAGTAGGCGGGCCGTGGTGCCCGGCTCCAGCCGGCCCTACTTCAGCAGATCCGGGGTGACCACGGACATCGGCACCGGGCCTACGAAGGCTTCATGGACGAAGCCGTAGACGAAGTAGGTCTGGCTGATGTCGGCCACCCCGTGCAGACGCAGCAGGTCCACCGCGAAGGTCCCCACTCCCGACTCGCCCTCGAGCTCGTAGATCGGCACGTTGATCGGGACCACGCTCAGGGCCTTGTTCTCGGCCCCGGATACCAGCAGGCTGACGCGTACCACGGCGTGGGCGTCGGGGTCACCGACGTCGACGCCGTCTTCGACCCGCTCGGTGGCCCGGATGGACGCGCGGAGCGATCCGTAGAGCAGGTGCCGGGCGCCGGGCTGGGCCTCGGCGATACGGTCGACCGACAGGGCGAGCCCGCCTTGCGAGGGTGGCTCGGGGCTCTTGGCGTCGGCCCGGAACCCGGTCACCGGGACGTCCTCGGGTCGGCTCACCCGTGGCGGGCGAGGAGCGTCGCGGCGCTCGGTCACGTAGGCGTTCATCGCGGGGTCGTCGAAGACCCGGGCGGCGGGGACCAGCTCCACCTCGAGGGGGTCGACGCTCTGGTCCAGCAAGAACCCGCGGACCACCAGGCGGCTGGGCCGCCACAGTAGCCCCAGCAGATCGCGCAGGTCGAGGATCCGGGCCACCGCATGGAAGCCGGGCACCGGGTCCTCGATGGGATCGCGAGCTTCCACGGGGAGCACCGGGCTGGCGTACACAACGTTGCGATCCACGTCCATGGCCGTGACCAGCCCGTGCCCTTCGAAGGGTACGCGATAGAGCTCGAGGCTGCGGCCGGCGTGGTACGCCAGCAGCGGCAGGGTCTGTCGCTGCTCCACGTCGACCCGGGGGGGGGCGTCGAGGATGAGCGTGGTCCCGGGCTTGGGCCGCAGCTCGTCGTAGAGCGCGTCCGTGTTCAGCCAGGGGGAGTCCCAGTATTGTGCCCCCGTGATCCCCAGGGGTCCGACGCGGTCACTCATCGTCACCAGGCCTTTCGTATGTCATCGAGCTTCTCCGCTTTGACATAGGGGGTGCACTTGTCGCAAAAGTCCATGTTGGTCGCGCCTTCCCCGAACATGACGCAGGTGGCATCGCGCGTATACCCGCGAAAGTCTGTGTCCTGCCGCTTGGCGTAGTTCAGGCCGCGGGCGCAGTGGGGGCCCTGGTGGCCGTGACGGGTGTAGTAGTATCGCGCCGGCACCCCACCGGGCGGGGGCATGCCGGGGATGTCGTGGCTAGCGTCGCGGCGGTAGTAGGTCTGGCCCATGTTGTGGCCCAGCTCGTGGACGATCGTCGACGCGATCGACTGGGCGCTGGTCCGGCCCGCGTCGGTGCGGATCACCATGTCGCCGCGAGAGGCCGAGCCCAGGTACGACTCTCCAACCACCCCCTCGAAGGTGATCTCGATGAGGATCTCGTAGGTGGTCCCGAGCTTGATCTGCTGGAGCCGACCGCCCTGCGCGATCACCCCCGGGTAACCCACGCGGTTGGGAAAGCGCAGCTGTAGGTAGCGCCAGTTGGGGAACTCCACCATGCGCCGGATGTCCGTCTCGTCGGTGAACTCCCCGCTCAGGCCGTAGCCCGGATCCGTGTTGGTCGTGATGTCGCGCCAGTTGTTGGACCAGTCGCCGCTGCGGGTGGTCTTGCTCTGTCCCACGGGGATGTACTTGATCGCCCGCCACGACACCTTCTTGATGGCGAAGTCGCCGTGCGCGAACTCGCCCCGGTTGGCGTTGAGCACCTCGTCCGAGAGCACATAGGGGAAGGCTTTGTCTCCCCCGTTGGGCCGGAATCGCTTCTCCTTGTAGACCTCGATCGTCTGCCGCCACTTGGCCATCGACACCGTGTAGTCGGCCATGGTCATGCGCACGGTCTTGGGGTTGTTCCACACCATCTTCTTCTTGAAGATGTGCGTCAGCAGATCCTCGTGGGCCAGCACCAGCACCGTGCCGTTCCCTCCGCCGTCGAAGTAGCCGCGATCCATGCAGTTGCGTCGAAACTTTTCCGGCAGATCCGACAGATCAAAGTAGAATTGGGTCTTGGGCTTGAACTCCACGAAGACGTTGTCGAGGCTGCCCTCGATCGCGGTGGTCATGCCGCCGGGGAGCCCGTCGCCCCCCGTCAGGGTGAACTCGGTCAGCTTGTCGCCCCCCGTGCTCGAGGGCTGGGCCAGGTCGTAGTTGATGACGCGCCAGTTGGTGAGCACCAGCTGAGCGTCCGAGCACGCGCTGGTCGAGCCCAGCTTGATCGTGCAGACGTCACCCCCGGCGATGCCCACGCAGACCTTGATCTTGCCCTTCTTGGAGCCGTCGAGCTTCACCTGGCCCTTGAACTTGCGCGCCGATTCCCGCTGGTGGGTGCCCCCCTCGAGGCCGGTCCTCAGCAGCCGGGGCTCGGGTCGAGTGCGATCCGACGCTCGGTTGAAGCGGACCTCGACGTGGACGATGTCGCCCACCTCGGCCTCGTCGTCTTGGCTGGCCACCTCGAGCACGATGGTGTCGCCGCGCGGGGCATCCTTGGACCAGGTGTCGCTGCCCGCGGTCATGTTGACGTACTGGCGCAGGCTCTGGTTGGTCTGCTCGGTCTGGTCGAGGGCGCAGAACACCGCCGTGAACGCGGCCTTCCTGACCTTGTACTTGCGCTTGCGGCCCTGGTCGACGGTACGATCCTCGATCTCGTAGGGGGGTTCGACGTCGATCGAGTACTCCTTCATCCCGATCAAGCCCTTCCACTTGCCGCTGTTGTCGGCCTTTTGGTTCGCGAGCTTGTTCGTGCCGGCCTTGTCCTTGATGACGAAGGGGACCTTCTTGTGGATCTCGCTGTCCGAGGTGAACGCGATGTTCACCCGCTTGGGCCAGACTCGGATCGTCGTGCCATGGACCGTCTGCGCGTCGCGGCCGGACTTGGACACCTCGACGTAGTAGTCCAGATCGTAGTAGTCGTCGGTGCTGGCCACCGCGACCGGCCCGAACTCGCACTTGGCCGTCTTGGGGAAGCCCTCGATCGTGCCGGTCTTGTTGCTTTGGGCCGTGCTGGTGTCCTGCTTGGTGATCGTGAAGAAGAACTGGGCTCGGTTGTAGCCGATGGTCGTTCCGGTGAGGATGGCCTCGATGGGGATCGGCTTGTCGTCGTAGGTGTTGTCGTCCGGCATGGTCTCGGCGATAGAACGAATGAGGGGAAGGAGGCGGGGACAAAGAATGCGGGGAAGAGAATGCGGGGAAGAGAATGCTGGGAAGAGAATGCGGGGAAAAGAGGGAACAGCAGCAGGATGAGCGGCTCAGTCGGGGTCGGAGGGGGGATCCATCTCCGAGTCTTCTGAGTCGAGCGCGGGGATGATCGCGCGGAGCGTGATCTTCAGCCCCTCGGGGGGCTCGACTTCGTGGCGTGCCTTCAGCGAGAGGGTCTGGACGGTCGCTTCGGTGCGTACCTGGAGCTGGGTCGGCGGGCACTCGCGGGTTGCCTCGGCATCATCGACTCCGCCGAAGTTCGTCTCGGCTGCCTCGGCGCTGGCCTCGAGCTTGGCGCGTTTTTCAGCCTTGGTCGTCATCGTCGTCCTCGAGCTGCCGCATGCCTTGCAGGTAGAGCCGGCGCATCCGCCATGATGGATCGCCCTGATATCGCGCAGAACGGAGCACCTCGAGCGCCCAGGGCTCGGTGTCGAATTGCTCACCGAAGATCATGGCCAGGCTGGCGAACATGCACAAGTCGGGGCCCTTGCGAAAGCCATGCACGCGGCCCCGCGTGAGCACCCGGCTCACCCAGGCGGGAAGCTGTGACGGGCCGAGCTGCTTCGTCTCTTCCGCGAAGAACCGTTGCAGGTGCTCGACGAGGTCGCGGCGGAACCGTTCGGCGTGGGGCAGCCGCAGGATCGTCAGCTGCTCGGGTCGAAGTTCCAACATCCACTCTAGGATGGCACGCGTCGGCCCGATGCGTAGTGCATTCTTGGTGCGTTGTCGGTGCGTTGTCGGAGCGTTGTCGGTGCGTTGTCGGGGTTGCCATCGCCCGTGAATTCGAACGGCCGGCCGTGCCGCCGTACGGCGAAGGCACCGATCGAGTAGGCGTTGGTGCGCCGAGCGCGCTTGGCCTGTCGGCGCCTCTGGGCCACGCTGACTGGTGTTCTTTGGCATTTTGGATTTCGGTTGAACAAAATGGGCGTTCGTAGTGACTCCTCATCGGGCCTGACGAAGGTTCGATTCCCCGTTCGACCCGGGGTCTCCCCCAGGGTTCCCCCGGTGGATCCCCGGGTCGGCTCGCGAAGACCCTCGTGATCTGGACCCCGCCGGCAGGCCAGGTCGAGATTGATCGAATTTCCGGTGACGATCGTGGCGGCGACGGCCGTCGAAGGTGGCACTTTCACCGAGACTTCACCGAGCACCATGCGTTCCTTGCTTCGATCCACCCTCCTGGGCCTGACCACATCGACCCTCGTCGCCTTCGCGTTGCCGTCCTCGGCCGCCGCCACCGTTCCCGAGTGCAGCGGTGTCGCGATCGCAGCTGATGCGCAGTGTGAGCAGCGGATCGAGATCGGCTGCCAGAGCTCGTGCGAGCTCGACGACGTGCTGATGGCCTGTGCGGCCGAGCTGACCGCCAGCTGCAAGGCCCAGTGCGATTTCGACTTCGACATTCAGTGCTCGAACGACTGCGGGGCCACCTGCGAGCAGCGCTGTCTCACCGGCGACGTGGTCTGCCACGACGAGTGCGCCGAGGAGTGCAGCGTCAATTGCGTCGACACCTGCGCCGGCGCCGAGGATCCTCGGCAGTGCCGCGCGTCTTGCGAGGCGACCTGCGCCAGCGAGTGCGACCAGGCCTGCGGCGAGCTGACGCTCGACGCCTCGTGCGACGAGCACTGCAACCGGTGCTGCATCGGGTCTTGTACCGCGCAGGCCAACTTCGATTGCCAGATCGGCTGCCAGGGCGACGTGTTCGAGGCGTGCCAGTTCGACACGGTCGACCAGTGCGGGGCTTCGTGCGGCACCTCGGGGACGATCTACTGCGACGGGCAATTCGTGGCCGGCGGCGACGACGTCGACCCCTGCATGGATGCCCTGCAACAGCAGGAGATCGACGTCACCGTCGACGTGGCGCTGGGCGAGCGGCCCTCGCTACCTTCGGGGTCGCTCGGCCTGTGTCGCGTTGGGGGGGCCGGGTCGGGGTCCGGGTCGGGGGCCGGATGGCTCGGCGGGCTGTTGGTCATGGGGCTCATCGCGCTTCGCCGACGCCGACGCTGAGCCGACCCGGGCGCTGGGCCTCGACGAGACGTCGGGGCCCGTCGATCTCTGGCGCCGTCAGGTCTTTGCCGGGCCGTGGACTACGGCAAACCTACCGGCCGGGTGCGATCAGGAAATCCCCGGTATCTGACCAGCACTTCGCCGCCGTACGCGACAGCGGAGAGATCATGAACGCATGCCCCTTGCCCGGGTAGCGCACGATGCGGTGGGGCGCCGCGCGAGGCAAGGCGCCCCACAGTGCCTCGCTGTCCCGCACGATCGGATCTCGATCCCCCACCCCGATGAAGATCGGCGGGAGTCGATCGACCCAATCGTCCGTTGTCTCGATCGCCGCCAGGGGCTCGGCGAGCCATGGATCCTCCTCCGACCCCAGATAGTCCTGCTCGATCCGCGTCAGCCGAGCACGAGCGAGAGGATCATCCCGGTACGCTCGTGCGCTCCCCCGGACCCGCAGCAGCCCGCTATGACAGATCACCGCCGACGGCATCGGCATCCCCCGAAGCGGCGGGCAGCGCTCGGTACGGCGCTCGTCGGCCAGCGTCACCGCGACCGACAGCGCCATGTTGGCGCCGGCCGAGTCTCCAGCGGTGGCCAGGCGGGCACCCCGACCGGGACCCTCCGCGAGCCAGCGATACGCCGTAAAGGCGTCATGATGAGCGACGGGGTAGGGGTGCCGGGGCGCGAGACCATAGTCGATGACGTATACATGCAGCCCTTGCTGCACCAAGGCGCGCGCAGCATACTGATGGGTCTCCTTGGAGCACGTGCGAAAGCTGCCTCCGTGAATGAACAGCACGTGGATCCCTCGCGGTACCGCGGGCTCGTAGAGATCGAGGCCATGCCGAGGGCTGGGGCCATAGCGAACGTTACGAACTCGTCGGGCGCCCTCGCGCAGGGGCACCGTGCTCCAGGCTCGGCCCAGCAAGTGGACCACGTCCAGCGTGGCATCGACCGCGAGGCTGAAGAGCGAAGGGATGGCCCATGGTACCGGTCAAGCGTTGCTTGTCGGTGACGGCGGCGACACACGAAGCGTCCATACTGCGCTCACGGTGCTCCAGTCCCACGATCTCCTCCTGGATCCGAGCCCGCGCGGCTCTGCGTCGGTCACGACCCTGTGGAAGCGCGCGGTGCAGGCGCCACGCTCGGTGACCCGAGCCACCCGTCGCTTGACGCACACGGCCACGCTCACGGCCAACATCGCGGCGAGCCTGCGTAGGATCGAAGGGCTGCAGGCCCGCGGCCTCGATGCGGACCCCGAGCGCCTGCGGTTTCAGCAGTGGCTGGCCGGCAACCTGTGCACGATCCATGGGATCCAGGTCGTGATGGATCTGCGCCCCGGGCAAGCGGCGCTGCTCGAGCAGTCTGCGGTGCTGGTGGCCAACCACATCAGCTACATCGATCCGCTGGCGATCCTCGCGCAGCTGCCCGCGTTCTCGATCGCCAAGAAGGAAGTCTCCCAGTGGCCGTTGCTGGGGCAGATCGCAATGCAGCTGGGCATGGTCCCCTATCGGCGCGGCGACGTCTTCGACGGTGCTCGAGTCCTGCGCCGGTGTGAAGCGGCGCTGCGGCGAGGCCACCGGGTGCTGGCGTTCCCCGAGGGGAGCACCACGCTCGGCTTCGGTGTGTCACGGTTTCACCGCGGGGTCTTCCGCCTCGCGCAGCGCTGCAACGTGCCGGTGATCCCCATCGCGATCCACTACCACGGCCCCGAGGCGGCCTGGGTCGGCGACGCGATGTTCGTCCCCCACTACATGCGCACCACGATGCGTCCGGTCACCCGCGGGCGGCTGGCGGTGCTCGATGCCCTCGAGCCCCGCCGGTTCCCCACCGCCCGGGCCCTGGCCGACGCCGCCCGCTGCTCGATCGCGAGCGCTCTGTTACCGTCCTAGGTAGTGCCCGTCGATCTGCCCCCCGAGTGCATCGAGCTCGAGTCGCTGAGCCGGATCGCACGGGAGCAAGGCACGGTCGAGGATTTGGCCGTGGTGGAGGTCGACTCGATCCGGCTGCCGATCACCAGCGTGTTGCTGGGGTGCTCCGATCCGCGCGCACCCTTGTTCATCGTGGTCGGCGGGGTCCACGGGCTCGAGCGGATCGGGGCCCGCGTGGTGCTCTCCTACCTGCGCACGGTGTTGGAGAGCTTCGCGTGGGACGAGACCCTGCGCCGCAAGCTCGAGCACACGCGCCTGCTGTTCGTGCCGGTAGTCAACCCGGGAGGGATCGCGCTGCGGCAGCGCTCCAACCCCAACGGCGTCGACCTGATGCGCAACGCGCCGATCCCCGACTCGGGCGGAGCGACGCCGCTCATCGGCGGACATCGCCTGAGCCCCGCGCTGCCGTGGTTTCGCGGGGGCGTACCGGGGCAGGTGGAGGTAGAGACCCAGGCATTGATCGACGTGGTCGAGCGTCACGCCTTTACGTGTCCCACCGTCGTGGCCATCGACGTCCACTCGGGCTTTGGCTTTCGCGATCGGCTGTGGTTCCCCTACGCGCACACCCGGGTCCCGATCGATCACTTGGCCGAGGTCGGCCGGATCGCCGAGCTGTTCGACGTGACGCACCCCGAGCACTTCTATCGGATCGAGCCACAGGCCCAGGCCTATACGATCTCGGGTGATGTCTGGGACTACCTATACGACGGCTACCGCGACGCACAGCCCGAGGGATCCTTCGTGCCGCTGACCCTGGAGATGGGCTCTTGGCAGTGGGTCAAGAAGAACCCCCGGCAGCTGATCTCACGGGTTGGTCCGTTCAATCCCCAGATGCCTCACCGCGAGCAGCGGATCCGCCGGCGGCACTTCACGCTCTTCGATTTCTTGTGGCGCTGCGTTGCGAGCCCCCGGGCGTGGGCCGAGCGCTCGGCCGAGCAGCGGGCCGAGGCCCGTTGGCGGGCGTTTGACCGCTGGTATGCCCGGTGAGCGCGGTCCACGGGGCTTTCGCTGCCCGCGACGTCATGCGGGATACAGCCCGGGCATGTACGTGGATCGGGCAATGGTCTGAGCCGTTCGCCGGCGTAGGGATACCTGTACACCGAGCGCCCGGACGATAGGACGACATCCGGGCCCGGATCCGCGGAACTCGACGCACGCCGTGCTTCAGCCCGCGCGTGGTTACCCCCGACACCGACAGGGACTTCGGTTGGCGCCTGGCCACCGAGGCCTCGCCGCCGTCTGGCGCGGTGAGTTCTGTCTGCCTGCGAGAGACCAGTCATGAAGACGAATCGAGACCACTACACCCTTGCTTCTTCGACCGCCGGGACTGTGCTGGGGCTGCTGGCCGTCGCGGCTTCGGCCGCCTGTGTCGAGCCGTCGGGCCGCGATGACCTGTTCATGAGCGAGGCCGAGGACGGTCGCGATGGAGGACAAGGGGGGCTCGAGGTCGGCGGCACGTGCTTCCCCGTATGCGGGGCAGGTGCGGTCGACCCCGACGGGGACGGCTGGGGCTGGGAGAACGACGCATCATGCATCGTCGACGGTTCGTCCCCCGCAATGGGCGCTACCCCGTGTGGCGATCAGGATCCTGCCCCCACGAGTGACGGCATCGAGGTCGGCGGCACGTGCTTTGCCGTGTGTGGGGCAGGCGCGATCGACCCCGACGGGGACGGCTGGGGCTGGGAGAACGACGCATCGTGCATCGTCGACGGCTCGGCTCCCGCCCAGTCGGGCGAGCCCTGTCAGATCGACGGCCCGGGCGGGGGTGATCCTCCGGTGGGCGATGGCCCCAGCCCCGGCTGCGGCCACGACGGTTTCTATATCGACGGGGGCAAGCTCTTCGATGTCCACTGCAACGAGTTCATTCCCCGAGGGATCAACTACCCCTATGCCTGGTACTCCTGGCGCTCGGACACCGAGCAGCAGTTTGCCGACATGGCGGGGGCGGGCGCCAATGCCGTGCGCGTGGTGCTGT
>JBCCWC010000041.1:0-83183 GCA_039194325.1 Myxococcota bacterium | reverse complement strand
CTAGAACCGGCTGGGGATGTTGGCGAGGCTCGAGAGCTGCCACGAGCGCCCGCCCCCTACGCCGCCCGTCAGGTCGACCTCGTGCAGCTGCAAGATCCGAGCGGCGCCCTCGAACGCCTCGTCGCCCAGGCCCCCGACCTTGAACTTCATCTCGGCGTTGGTCAGCAAGCGAATGTAGGGCTTGCCTTTGTCGGGAGTCATCCCTAGCCCAAGACCGAATGCCCCCGAGAGATCGATGGATGGCGCTTTGTCGGCCAGCTTGTCAAACCACTGCCGCAGCGTGGGAAGCACGGGCTTGGCTACCTTCTGCACGTGGGGGTGCAGCAGTACCCTGAGCCCGAGCTTCTGAATCAGCGTCTTGAAGCTCAGCAGCTGCAACTCCCCGGCGAAGAGGAAGCTCGCGTCCCGACGGGTCCCGTAGAGCTTGATCTTGATCGCCGGCGGAAGGCTGAACACGGGCCCCGGGACCTCGATCTCCACGGCCTTGTTCTCGACCGCCGTACCCGTCTTGCCGTACTCGTACTTGACCTTGCGAACATTGACCTTGGGAATGTCCCACGGGTAGACGTCCTCGACGCCCCAGGTGGCCATCCCGTTGAACCCCGCGTTGTTCTCGATGAACGATAGGTGCTTGAACACCGCGCTCCAGCTATCCGATTTCGACATCAGCGCATCCTCTTCAACTCGACTCGCTGCCGCGAGTGTTCCACTCTTTATGGACGGAGCCACTATGGGCCCCGAGCGCCCCGACCCTCGGGGAGAACCTCGAAGGCCAGAGCACGTACCACGTGCTACGTCTTATGATCTCGACCCGCGACGGGCCTTGCGGTCAGGGCCGCACGACCTGCGCGGGGATCCGCCCCCCGTTGCCGTTCCACTGGTTCTGACCACGCCGGTAGGCCCAAAGTGAGATCCGGGTGTTCTTGGGCGACTTGGCCCCGAACCGATGCCACTGGCACGAGAAGTAGGCAAACCCCACCTGCCCCACCGTCACCACCTGCTGCCGCCGAGCGAAGCGCTCGGCCGGGGTCCAGCCCCGGCTGCCCGCGTATCCGGTGTTGCAGCCGGCCAGCAACAGCCACCCGTGCGAGGTCCACTTCAAGACGGGCAGCGCGTCCATCTCGCGACCCCCCAAAGTCCCGTCATCACGCCCCCCAGGCTTGAACTCGAGGCCGTCGTCCTCGTCGTCGGTCTTCTCGGCGTGAGAGAAGACCGAGCCCGCGGCCACGCGGCGAGACCCCTGGCCGCTGGCGATCTGACCCCAGGCCAACTTGAAATCCCGCTCGGTCTTGACGGGCAGCAGCCGGACCTCGTCCTTGGTACCGAAGCTCTCTTGTCGCTTGACCGCCTCGACCCACGTGCGAGCTGCGTACTCGAACGCTCGATCGGGGACCTCGTAGTAGATCGAGAAGCACAAACGCCCCGACGCGTGACCGCGGGTAGGAGGACAATAGGAGCGTAGTTCGGGGATGTCGTACATGGTCTCGTCCTTGATCACGCACCGATCCCCAGCCGCTGGGCTCGATGCACCGGCGGAGCCGAGCACCACGCAGGGTCGTAATGCCCGACTCCATCAGCAGGTCCAGGAATCGTCGACTTCGCGATTCAATAAGGAAGTCGAGCGGACCCCAGGCTTGTCACACGTTGTCTTTCAAAAACCTACACAACCGGCACCGTACCCGCCGCAGGCTCCCGCTCGCCTCTGCCGTCGGGCCGAGTACGCGGGTTACGTCCGTAGTGCCCAAAGACCCCCAGCGGAGCCTTATCGAGCGTCGGCCAGGCGCCGAGGCGCCGAGGCGCCCGGCGCCCGGCACCCCGGTCACCCGCCGAAGGCCCACTGCCGCAGGTGACACAGGTATTCGTCGTGCGAGTGCCAGGTGCCCTGCTGGGTGGCGGTGATGAGCGCGAGCCAACCCGCGGCGTCGAGCGCCTCCCAGTAGGCCACGTCGTTGCTGTCGTCCATCGGCGGGTCAACTACCACCGCCCCGTCCTCGAACCGATGCAGCGTGCCCAAGTGCGCGTAGTCCAGCCCCGCGATCAACGGCTCGGTCAAGCCTCCGCCGATCGGAAGTACAGCCGAGGCCGCCGCCGCCGACTCCCCCGCAGGAGGAACCCGGGGAACCACGTCGAGCCCGTTGGCAAAGCGATAAAAGCGCTCGGCGAACTCGACCTGCATGGCGTCGGCAAACTCTTGGTCGCCCACTCGTGGCTGCCCGAACACGTAGACCGGCGCGACGTTCAGGCCGAGATCCAAAAAACGAGCCGCGGCAACCGTGGCCATCGCCCCGCCCAAGCTGTGCCCGGTGACCCACACCGGCACCCCGCCGGCCGCCCGCTCCTGGACCGCGGCCACCAGCGGCTCCCAGGCGGCCGCGAGCGCCGACGAGAACCCCAGGTGGACTCGCCCCGGCAGATCGTAGAGATCGCCGTCGACCTGCGCAAAGCTGAAGTTCACCAGCCAGTCGGTGATGTCTTGCGAGCCGCGAAACGCCACCACCACCGCATCCTCGCGCGCGGTCACGAAGGCCTGCAGGCTCACCGCTGGCACCTCGATCTCTACGTAGTCGTCAAAGCCGATCGTGGCGAGCTCGGCGGGGACCTGGGGCTGCCCCAATAGTGGGGTCCGCCGCGCAAACCACATCATCCAGTAGGCGTCCTCGGGCGTCAGGCCCGTAAGGTCCAGGGGGGGCGTGAAGGGCAGCACCTGGTTGCCACATGCCAGATCCGCCCCGCCCGGGAAGGTGTCCACCGCGGGCGGCTCCGCCCCACCGCCCGAGCTGTCCTCGCTGCCGCTGGTCGTGTCGCCTTCGCCGGTCGTACCTTCCCCCGGGGCCCCACTGCCTTCGCTGCCCCCGCTGCCTTCACTGCCTTCACCCGGGGACTCGGTAGTACCAACGGGCTCGTCGGCTCCCGTCGAGCCCGCCGAGGTCGCGTCCATATCCGGGGGCGAGCCATCCGGATCGTCACAACCTCCCACGAGCCACGAGCCCAACAGCAATACCGCCATGAGATTTCGACCATGCATCACGCCCCCAAGTATCACGACCGTCGATGGCGTGGACCTTCAATGACGATGACCCGGCGTGCCTTCACCGACAATAGACTCACTCGATTCAGCGAAGCTGTCGACACCTCCAACGAACAAAGCGCGGCCTCTCCATAAGAGAGCCGCGCTCTTTGCCATGGTCGATCCTCGCGGTTCGATCCTCGCGGTTCGATCCTCGCGGTTCGATCCTCGCGGTTCGATCCTCGCGGTTCGATCCGCGTCGGTCGATCTCGTCCGTGCGCACTACGAAAGGTCAGCGGGAGCACCCCGGCCCGTACTCCGGGGTGCTCCCGCGTCGTCGAGTGCCGTCTCGGATCAGTTGCTAGCCCGTCCGCGCCAGGCGGTTTCGGTTGCTAAACCAAGCGGTGCGTTCGTGCAGCCATGCGGGCGAGGGATGCCCATTGGGACAGGGTATATCCCCCTTGATGATGAATCCTCCCTCGTTGAGCTTGGCGACCCTTCGCTCGCTGAGCACCCGAGTCACCTCGCAACCGCAGGTGAGCTCTACGGTCACCACCACGCTAGAATCGTCATCGGGGGCGGGCCCGAGGTACAAAACCCGTCGTACGACTTGATCGGTGGATGTCTTGTTGCTCATGGTTGATCTCCGCATGTCAAAAAGGGTCGAATGACTCGAGGTCGTGGCCCGGTCACCGAGAGACGAACAGCCTCCTGATCGCCCTCGGCTCACCGTGAGTTTGGTCGAGCCGTGGTTCAATACCGGTGACGAAGAGTTGGCGAATAGCGCCACATGGTGGCAGCACCGGCGACTGCGAATGGCTTCACCCACAAAAGTCGGACCCGCCGAGGGGTTGTCACCGGAGCCGATTAGAAAACCCGTCGCGGTTCACGAACACACGCCAGTGGCGACCGCGGCGGCCCACCAGATCGCCCCACGAGCAACGAGCGGAGCGCTCGGGCGCTGCTAGCGCTCGGGGAGCGCGACCCGGCCAACCGGCAGTGACGGCCACTGCCCCGATCCCCGGTCCCCCGGTCCCCGGTCAGCCGACGCGACCGCCATTGACCAGCGAGCGCGCCCAACCATCGAGATTGCCCAGCAGCGACTCACGCAGCGCGGGCGGGGCCTTTTGCTCGGTCACCGCCTCGCGTAGCCGCTCACGAGCCCGCGACAGGCGACTGGTCACCGCGGTCACCGAAAGATCCAGCGTGCTGGCGATCTCGGCGGTGGACATGCCCTCCCAATAAAAGAGCATCAGGGTCATGTGCATCTCGGGCGGCAACGTACCCATAGCCTGTAGCAGCAAGCCCTGCTCCTCACGCCGGGCCACGACCCCGCTGGGGGTCAGCTCGGTGATCGGACCCTGGGCGGCCTGAGCCGTCGCCAGGCGAGCCTGGCGATCCTTCTGGCGCAGGTGGTCGAGCAGCTTGCGCCAGGCGATCCCGAACAGATACGAGCGAAAGCTGGCCCCGTCCCGGATCGCGGTGTGCCCCTCCACGCAGGCCAGCAGCGACTGCTGGGTCAGATCGTCGGCCACCTCGGGCACCTTGGAGGTGAAGAAGCGGTGAACGCCCACGTAGTAGCGCCCCATCAGCTCGTTGGCCGCGTCACGGTCGCCTTGGCGCCAGGCCCGCAGAAGCTCGAGATCCGGCGTGGGGTCCATCGGGCCGCGATGGTAGCAGGTTGCGCTCGCTCCGTGAGCCGACCACCCGTTCACCACCGCGCTCGAACAATGCTCGGCCCGCGCTCGGCCAACGCTTGGTGGTTGCCGGGGCAGCGCACTCGCCCATTGTTACCCTGGGCGAGTCATGGACCCGTCCCCGCCGGACACGATCTCGCTGTCGATCGAAGTCGAAGGAGCGACGGCGCCCTCCGATCGAGTCCTGGACCACATGACGAGCATTCGGGAGTTCTCCCAGACCCCCGCCGGCTCGACGATCGGTCGGTACGTCGTGTTGGGAACGTTGGGTTCAGGGGGCATGGGCACGGTCCTGAGGGCTTACGACCCCAAGCTGCGACGCGAGGTCGCGCTCAAGCGGCTGCGGCCCGCGATGGCCGACGCAGAGTCGGAGGCCCGGCTGGTGCGTGAGGCCCGAGCGCTCGCCCAGCTCAGTCACCCCAACGTGGTCGCCGTCTACGACGTCGACGTGGAATCGGGCGGCCTCATCGTGGCCATGGAGTTGGTCCGTGGATCGACGCTGCTCGAGTGGATGAAGCGACCCCACCCCTGGCGAGCGCGCGTCGACGTGATGCTCCTGGCGGGGCGAGGACTGGCCGCGGCCCACCACGCCAACCTCGTCCACCGCGACTTCAAGCCCGCCAACGTGATGATCAACGACGAAGGGCAGGCCAAGGTCATGGATTTTGGCCTGGCCAAGCCGGCCTCCGACCACCGCGACGACAACCGCGCGAGCGCCGAGCACTTCGGCTCGCTGTCCGGCGACAGCCTCGAAGCGTCGGTCACGATCACGACCGGCGCCAACATGGTGGTCGGCACCCCCCCCTATATGGCCCCGGAGCAGCACACCGGGAGCCGGGCCGGGCCCGCTGCGGACCAGTACGCCTTCTGCCTGACGCTGTGGGAGGTGATCACGGGACAGCGACCCTTCCGCGGCTCGCTGGGGGCCCTGACTCGCGCCAAGCTCGACGGCCCGCCAAGCTGGCCCCGCAATGTCGCGGCGCCCCAACGGATCGTCGACACGATCCGGCGCGGCCTGGCCCCCCGTCCCGCCGATCGCTGGCCCGACATGGAAGCGCTCATCGAAGCGCTCGCCGACGCAAGCTCCCGCCGGCGGACACGGTGGTGGTTGGGCCTGACCGGCCTTTCGCTGGCCACCGTCGCCACGGTCGGCTGGCGCTCGTGGACGACCAGCCACGCGAAGCGCTGCACGGGAGCCCACGCGCAGCTCGAGGACGCATGGGGCCCCCAGGCCCGCGCCCAGATCCAGCAGGCCATCACGAGCTTCGACACGTCGTACGCCGCCCAAGCATGGGCCCAGGTCGAGACTCGCTTCGATCGATACGCCACCCAGTGGGTGCAGATGCACACCGAGGCCTGCGAGGCGACGACGATACGCGGTGAGCTGTCGACCGAGGTGCTGGACTTGCGCATGCAGTGCCTACACCGAGCTCGGGTCGGCCTAGAAGCGATCTCGACCCTCCTGGCGAGCGCCGACGCTACCGCGGTCGAGCGCTCCCACCAGCTGCTCGAGCAGCTCCCGCCGCTGTCGACCTGTGACGACCTCCATGCCCTGCAAGGAGGCACGGATCCGCCGCGGCCCGAGGACGCCGCCGCGGTCGAGGAGGTTCGTGCACGGCTGATGGAGACGGCAACGGCGCGGGCCGCCGGCCGCTACGACATCGCACGGGCGTCGATGGCCGCGGCCAAGGAGCAAGCGGCCGCGCTGAGCTACGGGCCCCTGCGCACCGAGGTCGCTCTCGAAGAAGGCGTGGTGCTCGAATTCGTCGGGGAGTACGAGGCATCCGTGACCGCGTTCGAGCAAGCCCTCGATCTCGCGGCTGAGGCCGACCAGTGGGACACGATGCAAAAGGCGGCCACGAACCTGATGTTCGTGATCGGGTACCAGCTCAAGCGCCCGGACGAGGCGCTCCGCTACCAGCAGCTCGCCCAACGGCTGACCCGGGGCGATCCGGCAGCACGCGGCACCGCCACGCTCAACCTTGCCAACGTATTGTTCGTGCAGGGCAAGTACCAAGACGCCGAAGACGAATATCGGCGGGCTCTGGATCTGCACGGATCGGCGCCCGAGCCCAATCGGTTGGAGCTGGCCACGATCCGCGGCGGCCTGGCCAACGCCCTCGACCGACAAGGCAAGCACGCGCTGGCCGAGATCGAGCAGCGCGAGGCGCTCCAGCTGCACGTGCAAGCACTAGGGCCCGATCACCCTCGGGTCGCGATCACCCGCAGCAACCTCGCGATCGTACTGGAAGCCCAGGGCAAGTACGAAGACGCGGAGGCCGAGCTCGTCCGCGGCCTCGAGATCCTACGGTCGACCCAGGCCCCCGATCATCCCCAAAACAGCACGCTCACCATGAACCTCGCCAACGTCCTCCACGCGCAGGGGCGCTATCGAGAGTCCGAGGTCGAAGCTCGGCGAGCCTTCGCCCAACTGGGCCAAACGCCGGATCCCACCAACTCCGACCTGGCCAAGGCGCGCCTGATCCTCTCCAACAGCCTCTACTCCCAGGCCCGGTACGAAGAAGCCGAAGCCGAGCTGCGCCAAGCGATCACCTCGATGGAAGCGTCGCTCGGCCCTCGACACCCGCTGGTCGCGATGTCGATGGGTAACCTCGCCCTCAGCTTGCAGGGGCAGCATCGCTACGAGGAAGCCGAGGCTCAGCTACGCCGCACGCTGGCCCTCGCACACGAGGTGCTGGGCACCGAGCACCCCGAGGTCGCCAGCACCCGCAGCAACCTCGGCCTCGTGCTGCTCGAGCAGGGCAAGCACACCGAGGCCGAGATCGAGCTCCGCGGAGCACTGGGCCTCAAGCAGACCCTGCTGGCCCATGACCACCCGTCGATCGCGTTCTCGCGGGCCTACCTCGCCCAGCTGCTGGTCGACCAAGGGCGAGCCTCCGAGGCGCTCCCGCTCGCCGAGCAAGCCTGGTCCAGACACCAACGCGATGACATCCCGACCGAGCAGCGAGCCCACACGGCCTTCACCCTGGCCCGAGCCCAATGGCTCACCCACGCGAACCGAGCCCAGCGCGAGCAGGCCCGGGCGCTGGCTCAGCGCGCGCTGGCCGACTACGAACAAGACACCGGCAATCACGCCGACCACCATGCCGAGGGGATCGCCGAGATCCGTGCCTGGCTGAACACCCATCGACTGCGGTGAGCCGACCAGCCCCGCCGACCAGCCCCGCCGACGGCCCCGAAGACCCATCGCGACGAGCCCCGAGCACCGGCGCAGCTGCGGTCAACCTGCCCCAGACGTGGGGACAGTCGTGGGGACAGTCGTGGGGACCACGGAAGGCCGCACCGCCGCTGTCAGACCGCGATGGAGCACCGCCGGCGGCTGGATCCCCCGGCTGCGGAACGCCGCGAACACCCGCAGGTTCACGTCGGTCTGGAAGTTCTTCTCGTGCTTGGTGTCGAGCACGTAGGCCTTGAGCCGAAGCCGCATGGTCACATAGCTGTCGTGAATGACCTGCTCCACGTGGACGACGATCGGCATCGGCAGGTGCACGAAGCGGCTGGAGACCGCGGCCTCGGTCACGATCTCGCGGGCCTCGGTCACATCCTGATCGATGCCGATGTCGAACGTCATCGTCACCTGCATGTGCAGCGCCCCGTAGTTGCCGTTGGAGGTGATCTCGCTGAGGAACTTGTTGTTGGGAATCGTGACCGTGTTGTCGTCGAGGGTCTGCATGCGTACCGAGCGGAGGCCGATCGCCGTGATGTCGCCGTACTCCCCCCCAAACGACACGCGATCTCCCACCTGGAACGGCCGGTCGAGCATGATCATGATCCCCGCGATGAACGACGCCACCAGATCCTTGATGGCAAAGCCGACCGAGACCGCAATAGTGCCCCCAATGACCGCGAGCACCCGCTCGTCGATGCGGAAGCTGAGCATCACCACTGTCAGCCCCGTCCCCACGTAGATGAAGAACTGAGACACGGTCGCGAGCTTCTGCAGCAGCAGCCGCCGCGTGGCGAACTGCTGAGAGACGCGAGCGACGAAATCGTTCATCAGCCGCAACGCGATCCAGGCCCCCAGGATCACCAGCAACGAGGTCACGACCCCGGTCCAGCGGATCATGCGGGCGAACTGCGTGACCGCCTCGGGCTCCACGACATCCATGGCCGGCTCGCCGGCGAGCACCACCGCGGGAAACAGGGCAACGACGGGCAGGATCAGCAAGACGACGAAACGATGCATGGCGAACTCGCGCTCCTAGGTCGCCAAGAGGTGCTGACGCTGAAGCATGCGGGTGATGGCCCGATACCAGGGCCACGTGATGGAGAAGACTCCCTCCTCCTGCGACACGTATCCGCGGCCCAGCGCAAAGCGCAGGGCATCCTCGGCCTCGGCCAAGGGCATGCGGATCGCGGCCGATACCTCCGGCTTGGTCGCGGTCTCTAGCTGCACCAGCGAGCGCAGCACGAACTGCAAGGTCAGCGGCAGGGCATCGAGCTCGGACGCCGGCGGCTCCCGAAACAGGCGCACGACCAGCTGCCCCCTCGCGTCGCGGAACAGCGACTGCGCCCAAAACCAACTGGCCACGTGCGGGTTCCCCCCGGCATAGTCCCACAAGATGCGGTAGTAGCCGATCTCCGCCCGCCGGTCTTCGTCGAGCTCGTCGTCGTCGTACTGCCGGGGGATGACCAGCCCCTCGAACGAGGGCCGAGCATCGAGCCGCTCGCACCTACGCTGCATGAGGGCGCAGATCTGCGCCTCGTCCCAGGGCTGGAGCCGCAGGACATCGTCGAAGTGCAGACGATCTCCCCGCGCCCGGCTGACGTACTGCCACGCGGCCGCGCCGATCGTCGCGATCCAGGCCACGTCTTGACCCGCGAGCCGAGCGAGATGGCCGAGATCATCGAGCCCTCGCATGCCACCTATCGTGGGTTGGACCAGGCGCTGGATGTCGTCGAGGGTGACCAGGCAAGCCCCCCCTTCACACAACGCGGCCCCCACGTCGTCCAGACCAGCGTCGGCAGACAGACCCAACTGCCGCGCCATCATGGCCAAGAGCCCCGCCATCCCCGAAGACGGACACGAGAGCCGCATGGTCGGTCCTTCGTGCTGGTCGCACAGCCGAGCAAGCAGGGTCGTCTTGCCCATCCCTCGCTCCCCCACGACCACCGAGAACGTCGAGCCGGGACGCTCCACCGCCTCCTGAAGCCGACGCAACGACGCCTCCCCGACCTCGACCAGTGCATCGCGATGCGGCAGGGGCTCCACCAGGCGCGCCCGCAGCTCGTCTTCGGCGGGTACGACCGCATCGTGCCGCCCCGAGGCCTCGGCCTGGCGGGCGACCTCGCGGCGAAATAGATACGCCAGCAGGTGACGCGTGGTCTCGAACCTCGCAGCACGGCGCACCAACCATCGCCACGACCCGCGCCCCACCAGCACCGCCCCCCCGATCATCGCCGCGGGATAGCTGGCCCAGCCACGCTGGCGAGCACGCACCCAGTCGGCCAGGCGCCCCGCCGGCTCGCGCTCGTAGGCGGCCAACACGTGAGTCCGCCACCAGCGCGTCAGCAGCAGCGCGATCGGAATGGCCAGCAGCCAGCAGGTGCCCAAGACCCACGCGTAGATCGCCCCCTTGCCCACCAGCGCATCGGCCAACGACAGGACCAGGCCCGTATAGGCCACCGACAGCCCAATAAGCCGGAGCGAGCGAATGCGGACGGACGCCGTGGGGCTCGGCCCTCCCTGGCGCCGATTCTCGCGCGCTGCGATCGCGTCGACCAGGAGGATGCCGATCGAGCCGAGCAACAGCCACAACACCACGAGCCACACGAGCGCAAGCTCGGGGAACACCTCGACCGCCGAGGTCCCGTGCACGACCGCCGCGGCCAGGGCCAACCACTCGAGGGGCTTGCGAATGCGGGCCAGGTACCATGCCGCGGTCGCCATGCCTCCGCGGCGGGCACGGCGAGCACGGCGGCGCTCCTCGGCCGGCGGCTTTTGTAGCGCCGCGAGCAACTCGGGGGCCCGGCGCCTCCACCAGCGAAACACGAGCACCATCGCCACCAGCTTCAGCAGGCCGACCAACAACAGCACGGGAGAGGTGCGCAGGTCGGACCACAGCTTGAGCAGGTGGCGCGGCAACGAGAGGCCCCGGTAGTGCAGCTCGAGCCCGATCTGCGTGACCTCATCGGAGACCTGCCGAGCCCCCGCGGGTCCGAATCCCGTCACTCGATCTTGCAGCGAAGACGACGTAATGCCCAACAGGCGCAGCCGCGTGGCGTTGAGATCGATGATGTCCGCTCGGTACCCGTCGGCGAGCTCCCAGCGCAGCGTCGCCTCCTGCGCGTCGAGCTGATCGGCGTTCGCCACCAGCTCGCGGTGCAGCGCCCGCAGCTCGGTGGAATCGACGGTCTCGCTCTGCTCGACCAGCGCCCCGGGTCGCGGAACATCGGACTGCCGGGAGACCACACCGGCGAGCATCGCGTCCAGCCGATCGCGGGCCTCGGCCAGCTCTTGACGGAGCTTGGGATAGAGCACGTCGGGATCCTCGGCGGGTGGACTGAACGCCTCGATCGCTTGGACCATGTCGACGACGCGCTGCTGCCACTGCTCCACCCGCTGCCGATGCTCCGAGGCCACCAAGCGCCGCTCGGCCAGCTCCACCTCGAAGCGCGCCTGCTCCTCCTTGACCCCCAAGAGCCGCGCGAGCTCTTGGGCCAGCAAACGCCGTGCCTCGGTCTGTGCGGCGCGGGCTTGGGCCAGCGCCCGCTCCTTTTCGCGGGCCACGGCAACCGCCGCCTCCTCGGCCTCATTGACCGCCACCTCCGGCGGCTCGACCTCGGGAACCGACTCGACCTCGACCTGGGCGGTGGCGGCCTCGGCCCGCGCCTGATGGGCCGCCAGCAGAGCCCGACGTTCGTCCGCCGACCGCTCCAGCAAGGCATGCTGCGCCTGGAGTAGCTCCAGCTCGGCCACCCGCACCCGCTGCCGCAGCGTATCGGCCGGGGTCGGCGGATCCGGTATCAACCCGGCGGCCAGGGGGATCCGCAGCAGCGGACGCGGGTCGACGGCGGGGTCGAGCGTGCCCTCCACGAGCGCATCCAGCTGCGCCTTGCCGCGCCGCGCTCGCTCCAGCCGCGCTTCGAGCTGTGCCCGCTGCTCCGAGGCCGCCCGCGAGGCCTGGCGGTGGGCCACCAGCACGGCCTCGCGCTGCGCCGGATCCTTGCTCAGCCAGCGCGCGAGCACGGCGACCAACCGAGCCCTCGCCTGCTCGGGATCGGTCGACGGCTGGTCGGGCGCGGCGTCCTCGGGCAAGCCCGACGGATCCTCGGCCCCCAGCGCGTCGCGCAATGCCTGCAGATCGGCCGCCCCGAGCAACGCATCGGTCGACAGCTCGAGCGAGAGCAACGCGTCGGCGTCGATGGCCGGATCGAGCTCCCCCGCCTCGAGCGCGAGGAGGTGCAGACGCCAGCGATCCAGCTGCTGCGCCACGCTGCGCCGCACCGGCGGCTCATCCACGGCGGGTGGATCGACCTCCGCTCCGACCTGCCCGGGCTCCGCCTCGGGCTGCTGTTGGAGGTCAGCCGGCTCGACGACCACCGGCTGTTCGACCTGCCCCTGCACAGGCGAGGGTGCAGGCTCGGCTGCCGCCATCACGGGCCAGAGAAGGATCGCGGCGAGCCAGCGACCCGACCGGCATCGGCTACTTCTGTTCGCCACCGGCGGGACCCTGCTTGCAGAATTCGGACCGAGCACCAAACCCCTGGTGTGGAACCGGCGGAGGGCCTTCGCGGCCGTCGCGCCTTTCCCCGTCGAGGCATGGTGCCACACCTCGTGTCGGAAGAGGACGGTACACAACCAGGAATGTGTACGCGTGACGGAGTCACCACGGGCGGCCACCAGTCGGCGAAGACCGGCTCATCCGGCGCCCCGGTCGAGCTCTGGTGCGAGCACTCCTGGGTTACACGCGCCCTGCCACCGACAGACCACCACCACGACCATCACGTTGGCGACCGCGCGAACCAAGACCCGAGCCTCCGACATGAACCGGCCGATCCCCACGATGCTCGCGACCGCGTCGACCAAGATCTCGGGGATGACCGCCAAGGTGGCCACCAGCGCGACGGAACCGCTCCCGCCGAGCCACTCGGTGTCGTCACCTTGCCAGTGGAGTCTATGTTCAGCATTGGCTCGTCACTTCTCGGCGACTTCGGTCAATCGCCGGGGAGCATTCATAGTCGACGTTCATCAATCGCCGCAGGTCCAGTTGAGATTCGGAGATCGAACATCGACGACATATAAGGGGACACCACGAGAGCGCGGGCCGTTCGAAACAACATATGACCGAGACATCTACATTGCAGACGCTGCGAGACTACCGAGACCACGAGACTACACGAAGACCGAGTCTCTCAGATCAGATCACTGATTCGACTCACACAATCATATCCCCCGACGCTTTCCAGCAGATCTCTGCCAGAGCACAGACAAAGATCTCCCGCAGATCTCCTCGGCACTTTGGTTCAGATCAGAGCTCACGAATCGAGGATCCAGCCGATTGCTCGATTATGCCAATCCGCTCCCAGGGCTGCTCGTATTCGTGCAGTATCACGAGCCCGACGACTCGTTCGATCGACCCGTCCCCCCAACGCTCGAGTTCCGCGACTACAGCGCCAACTGTAGATCTCCACCCCCTACGCCCCACGCACCGGAAACAGGAGCACTCTGTCCGCCCTGTCGACAGTTTTATCAATTCACGTCACGACATCGTTCACATCTGAACCGCTCGATACCGACCTCGATGGCAACACGCAGACTTCCGTTCTTTTACCAAGACCAAGACTCGAATGCCGTGCTATGGTGACGCTGTTTTCTGGCCGCACGGCACCCGAAGGTCGCGCGACTTCCCTATGCACTCGAGATCCTCCTCGAGGGCCTGTTGCGCAACGAGGCACGAGATCGATCGCCGATGCACACCCTTTGCCCACGAACCTCGCGGCTGTTTCCGCTCGCCCTGGCCGGATTGCTCGGCTGCTCGGGCAAGACCGCGAGCCAGGCCCCCGGCCCTCGTGCGCCGATCTCGTCGTCCGACTCGACATCCGACTCGTCGTCCGACTCGACGACCCATCCCCACGGCCCGAGGTTCGCGTTCGACTTCCTGCGACGCAACCCACGCCCCGACAAGCCGCGAACCCGGGGTCTGACGGAGGTCCGCGGGCCCTACTACACCGTGGTCGGCAAGCGATACCTCGCCGATCTCCTCGAGACGATGGGCCCCTACATCGACAGCTTCAAGTTCTCGGGGGGTTCGTTCATGCTGATGGATCGCGAGGTCGTGCAAGAACTCATCGACCTGTGCCACCAGCACGACGTGCTGGTGTCGACGGGGGGATTCATCGAGGCGGTGCTCCCCCACGGTCCCGAGGCCGTCGAGCGCTACATCGACGAGGCCGCGCACCTGGGCTTCGACATCATCGAGGTCTCCAACGGCATGATCGTGCTCCCCGACGAGGACTTCGTGCGTATCGTCGAGCGCGTCGCCGCGGCAGGCGTGAAGGCCAAGGCCGAGATCGGAATCCAGCTGGGAGCGGGCAGCAGCACCGCCACCGCCGAGCTCCAGGCCGAGGGAACCCGCGACACCACCGCGGTCATCGCCCTGGGCCGTCGACTGCTCGACGCAGGCGCCTGGATGTTGATGCTACAAGCGGAAGGGGTGACCGAGAACGTCACCCAGTGGCGCACCGACGTGATCTCCCGCGTCGCGACCGAGCTGGGAACCGAGCGGGTCATGTTCCAGGCCGCCGACCCGAGCGTGCTGCGGTGGTACGTCAAGAGTTACGGCAGCGACGTCAACCTCTTCGTCGACCACTCGCAGATCATCCAGCTGGAGAGCCTGCGCTCGGGAACCTGGGGACCCAAGAGTCTGTGGGGCAGGGTGTTGCGCTATCCTTAGTGTGTGGTTCGGACATGCGGAGCCGAACGCCGGGCCCCATTCGGTAGCGAGAGCCGGAATCGAACCGACGTACACCGGGCTTATGAGACCCAGCGGGCAGCCAACAGCCCACCTCGCATCAAGCAACAGCAATAGCCGGAATCGACCTCACGACTCGCGCTGCCAGCCAGCGTGACTCGCCGGCTCTGCGAGCCCCATCCCCGCGCGAGCCTATCCCGAGCAAATCTATCCCGAGCGAATCTATCCCGAGCGAATCTATGCGATTGCGCCCCAGGACCTATTGAACAATGTTAGCGGGGCTCACCCACTTGAGAGACACTCCACGCGAGCGCACACCGAAGCCGACACCCGCAGGCATCAGGATGAGCCCGAACGCGGCTGTCGACGCCTCGTTCGTGGTCGGGTTTGTCGCGGAGAGCCTCATGGCGTGGGAAGCCCCGAACGGGGTTGCTCCGGCCAAGGGAGCAGACCTTAAGTCCTACTTCGACGCGAGTGAATGTCAAGCAAATGCCCCAGGAAAAACCTCCTGGGGCCAAAGCCCGAGCCGTTCCACCGGCTCATTGACAAGCCCATCCGGACCGATCCCATCGCCCCATCGATCACCCCATGGGGCGCGGGTCGGCAAGGTCGTGCGGCTCTCCGACACCACACGCTCGGGCTTGCCCAAAGGGGAGGGCCGCGTGCATCTGGACGCCCTCCCCTCGCGGCCCTCCCCCATCGGAGGAACCGAGACCCTTCGGTGCGTACACTGACTCGACATACACGGACCGATAGGTTCTTTCGATAACCCAAAGCGTGAGTTCCTCATGGCATCCCGATGGGTCGTGCCTAGACTCTGTGTGCCGCGCGCCCTTAGAAGGCGCGTCCACACACCAACCGAATAGGGACACGGCCGTACAAAAACGGGGAGTACGGCCATGACCCCGCCATCACGGGCGGGGCCCGCGGTCCATGAACCATCGGACCGCGGGCCCCGACTGTTCGTCGAGGAGCACTCCATCATGCAGATCGACATCCGCCTCACCAACACGCTCGACCACCCGATCCTTCGTGAGGCCATCGAGCGTCGTACTCGTTCCACCCTGACCCGGCTGAGCCCTCAGCTGACCGCCCTCACGGTCAGCGTGTCGACGCCGACGCTGCGCGAGGGGGGTCAGACCGCATGCCGCGTATCGGGAGCACTCCACGGCGGAGGAACACTCCACGTCACCGGCTCCGACGCACGTCCCCATCGGGCCCTCGATGCTGCGCTGCGTCGATTTCGTCACACCATGCGTCGTACGCTCGATCGGCGGGTCAAGCCCGGCCACCATCGGTCGAGGCTGACCGCCGGCTGACCAACCACCGCCCGGCGGGTGCCCTGTGCTGCGAAGCACCCGCCGGACCACTGCAAGGCGACGGCCGGATCCATCGCCGAGCCGGCCCCAGCCCACGGTGCGGATCCCGAGGCCCTGGAGCATATTTGCTTGCCGATACAATCATGAAAATCCATGCTTGAAAATGATTTCATGATTCGATCAACCATAGCAGCACCGATGGCCGGCGTCATGCCCTCGGCACCCGCGCCCGCGCTGGAGCTGGAGACGCGCGCATGAGCCTGGCGAGCGCCATGCTCGCCGCCGGGGCATTGCCGCCCCTGGTCCATGACCTCGCGATCTGCCTGTGCGCCGCGGTGGTTTTTGCCGTGATCTGCGAGTACCTGCGGCTGCCCCACGCCCTCGGGTTCATCGCCGCGGGGCTCACGATCGGCCCCCCGGGCCTGATGCTGGTGTCCAGCCCCGAGGACATCCAGATCATGGCCGATCTGGGGATCGTCATGCTCCTGTTCCTCATCGGGATCGAGCTCGATTTCGAGGCCCTCGTGCGGCGAGGGCGGGCCTTGCTCATCGCCGGCGCCCTACAGGTCCCGCTGACCATCGGGGCCGCGCTGGTGCTGTGGTTGCTGATCGCTCGTGGCGCGGGCTGGTCGCTCTCGGCCACCGAGGCGCTCTATCTGGCGATGGCCTGCGCGTTCTCGTCGACCCTGCTGGTGGTCAAGTCGCTCGAAAGCCGGGGGCGCATGCACGGCATCTTCGGCACGCTGTGCATCGGACTGTTGCTGGCGCAGGACCTGTGGGCGCTGCTCATCCTCGCGCTGCAGCCGGCGCCGTCGGCCGATCTCGCGACGCTCGCCGCTCCGCTGGTGGGGACCGCTGTCGTGACGCTGCTGGCGTTCGAGCCCGGGCGGCGGATCATCGGGGGTCTCGTGGCCCGGTTCCACCGCAGCCCCGAGCTTATGGGGCTCACCGCGGTGGGCTGGTGTCTGGTCTGTGCGGTGGTCGCAGGCGGCCTTGAAGACCTCACGCGATCGGCGAGCAGCCCAATTCCGCTGTCGAGCGGGGCGGGGATGGGAGCCTTCGTGGCCGGAGTGACGCTGGCCAGCCTCCCCAAGGCACGAGAGATCGTGCACCGCCTCATCGGCCTGCGCGACTTCCTCATCGTGTTCTTCTTCGTCAGCCTCGGCATGGCGATCCCGTGGCCCATCGAGACGTCCCACCTGCTCGTCGCGGCGCTCCTGGTCGCCCTCGTGTCCACCATGCGATTCATCGTGGCCGCGCCCTTGCTGCGCCTGGGCGGCACGCAGCGGCTGCTCGCCGCCGCTGTCGCCGCGCAGATGGCCCAGCTGTCCGAGCTTGGGCTGGTGATCACCTACGTGGGGCACGACTTGGGTCATGTCGGCGTCGAGGTCATCACCGTCGTCGTCCTGGGCTTTGTGATCACGTCGGCGCTCATGCCCTGGCTCGACACCCTGGCGAGTCGACTCAACGGCAACTATGCCGAGGTCGCGCCAGCCGAGGTCACACCGGCCGAGGTCACGCCATGAAAGCTCGGCCCGTCAGGGCTCGAGCTGAGGCCATAGGATCTTTCGATAGGCTAGACGTCTCCACGCTATAACGTCGCTTCGCCGTACTGGCGAGAGCGCCTGTTAGACTCGAGCGACACAGCACGCTCAAGCACTGCGCTCGAGCAGCGCGCCGGCCGACCGGGCGATCGTCGCTACCGCGGGGTGCTGGATCCGTCGCTCGACGCTGATCGCATAATAACGCTCGGTCACCCCCTCGCAGCGGCCGACTGGCTCGACGCCGTAGGTCTCGCGCAGATCCTTGGCGATGATCGTCGGCGCGGCGAATGCCCCCAGCCCTCCGTGGGCAAAGGACTTGAGCAGCGCGCTGTCGTCGAACTCGGCCACAAAGCGAGGGCTGACGCCCACCTGATCGAACCAATATTCCATGGAGCGCCGCAGCATCGTCCACTTGGCGGGCAAGAGGAACGGCTGGGCGTCGAGCGAGCGGGGAAAGCCATCGCGTAGCGCGACGGCTAGCCGAGGGATCGCGAAGATCCCCACCCCCGACTCGCCCAGCGGGTGGTTGAAGGCCCGCACGTGGAAGTGCGGAGAGATCGGTGCGTCCGAGAGCACCAGATCGAGCTTGTGAGTCGACAGGCTCCCCAACAGCTGATCGAGCGGACCCTCGGTCACCCGCAAGACAATCGGCTCCGGCAGCGAGAGCGCCGGCTCGAGCAGCTCGTAGGTCACGAGCTTGGGCATGGCGTCCACCACGCCCACCGCGAAGGGCACAGGCTCGTCGAGCCCCGGCTGCTCGAGGCACTTGAGCAGCTCTTGTCCCAGGCTGAAGATCTCGTCGGCATAGGAGAACACCCGCTCGCCGAGCCGCGTCATCTGCAGCTCGTTGCCCATGCGAACGAGCAGCTTTCCTCCGAGGCGCTGCTCGAGCTCGCGGATCTGACCGCTCACCGTGGGCTGGGTGACGTTGAGCTTTCGCGCCGCCGCGCTCATGCCCCGCTCTCGCGCGGCCATCCAGAAGTAGAGGAGGTGATGATAGTTGAGCCACTTCATGGCGACTCCGGTCGAGCGGCAGAAGTGGTGAAAGATCTCATGGACGCATTGTTCGACGAGAGGTTGGGGATCACTGTTGGGGATCACTCAAGATGCGATGCGATGGCCAGCAGCGGAGCGCGAGGCAGCGTTGGGCACGTCGATGTTCACCCACTGCCCACCGCCCGCATAGCGAGCCCGGATCGCGCCGCGGTCATCCATGGCCAGCAGGTAGAGCCAGCCGTGGTCGGCCAGCTGACGCACGCTGGCGTGCCGCTGCAGCACCCCGTCGATGGCGGCGACCGGCGCCTCGATGACGACCGACAGCCGCGTTGGGGCATGAACAAAGCGCTCACCGTCGTGCACCGATTGCAGGGGTAGCCCCGCACGGATGTCACCGTCGTTGCCCTCGGTGACCGCCCGCTGACCCACGACGTTGTGCAGCACCTTGTTCCCGCTGCCGAACGCGCGGTTGTCGACCGACGAGGCGTAGTACTGGAGGTTGATCCAGCTGGCCACGACCATCGGCGCGGTCATGATGGACTCAAGCACCGCGAACCGATCGTCGTCGCGCCACTGGTAGGAGTGCAGGAAGGATCGCCCGTCGAGATCGAGCGTCGCGCTGCGCTCGCGCGGGGCGATGATGAAGTACGAGCAACCGGCCAGGCCCCACTCGTTGCGCACCTGCGACCAGTCCCGGCTGCGGGCGACGAGGTCACGATGAACGCGATCCGCCCGGGTCACCCCCAGCGTGGGGGCTCGCTCGGCGCGCACCGTCTGGGACGCCGCGCTCAGCCACCCCCGCAGACGATCCAGATCGAGGTCGTGGCTCCGGGGGATCCGCTCGGGGTCGAGGATCTGAACCTCATCGGTGACCGTGTCGTGCACCGCGGGCACGAAGATCGTGTCGGCAGGGACCGTGATCCCCCGCAACCGCAGCTCCTGTCGCACGGCCGGATCATTGATCAGCTCGGCGGCGACGCGAGCGTTGTCGGCTCCGCTCTGCCCGCCACACGCGCCGCAGTGGAGGCTGTGCGCGTGCGGGTTGTTGACCGTCGTGGCCCGGTGGCCGCACAGCACGACGAGCCGCGCAAAGCCGCTGCGTAGCGACATCGCGGTCAGCAGCGCTTCGGCGAGATCGATCCGCGCCGGTCCCGCAATCCCGCTCGGTCGTTGAGACGCGCCTGCGATCCGAGTGCCCGGGCGAGGATCGGGTCGCAGGTGCCGGTGGGTGGAGCGATCAAGATCCACCGTGGCCGCGTCGGGCTCCGGTCGCGTCCACCCCAGCCCGTCGGTGACCAGCCGCAGGCCGTAGCCCAGCCCCATCACCTCCACGTAGCCAAAGGACGACACCGCCGCGCGCCGCAGCCACGACCAAGCTCCACGCACCCGGCCACGCTCACCCCGTCGCTTCGCCTGGGTGTCGGCTTCGGCCTCGCCGATGTGCGGCAGGCCCTGCTCGACCACATACGACGGGGTGATCAAGGCGGGGCAGTGGGCAGCACCGTGCGAGTGTCCCAAGGGCAGGACCTCGATCGGCACCCCGAAGAACCCGGCGACTCCCAGGGTCTCGATGCCGGGATGGTGGCACTCGAGAGCCCGCCGCAGCCGCTCCGAACGTACGTCGATGCAAAACGCGGCCTGGACTGGGGGTCGATCGCTTGCTTTGGGGCGCGGCTTGGCGGGGAACCGGGCCATCAGGCGTCGCTGGGCGCCGCGCTCGTAGGCTTGGTGAAGTCGCAGATCCACCTCGAGATCGCGAGGCAGCCGGGGCGCCGCCGCCCACCGGTCGTGCTGCGACAACCAGGCCTGACGAAGCTCGGGTCCATAGAGCGCCTGGTAAATGAGAGCGTCCCAGACCAGGCGGATCGACAGCAGCTCGCGCAGCTCCTCGAAGCGGGATCCCCCTGCCTCGTCGTGCCAGCCGCGCTGGCGCACGAAGGAGGCCCAGCCGCCCACCGTCATGGCCAGCCGATGTAGATAGGTGTGAAGGTGCGAAGGACCCAGGCCCAGCACATGGACCGCCTCGACCACGGCGTCTGGCGCCGACGAAGGCAAGGCGCGCACGAGGGTCCGAAACCCATGAAGGCCCATCAGCTCAGGCGTGCGATCGTGGGATGCCTCGGCCCGCCACGCCTCGAAGGGTCGGAGCGTGCGACCGGGCGACGACCAGATCGACTGTCCGCCGTCGTAGTAGCCCTCGGCCCACGCGCCGATCCGCTGCACCACGAGGGACGACCAGTCGGTCGAGGTCTGCGCACCGGCGAGATCGGCCACCGTAGCCAGCGGGGTGGGCCGAGTGCACGAGGGCTCGGTATGGGCCAGCCGCGCCAGCTCGGCGCCGTCGACGGCCTGATCCTCGAACGGAGGGGCCTCGGCCAGGGGGTGAGCCTCGGCGACCGCTTCGAGATCGCTGAGGCTCAGCTCTCCGGAGTCCAGCGCTTCGGTGTAAAAGTGGCGAGGCATGGTCAGCCGCGCCCCGGCAACCTGGCCCATGATGCGCGCTGCCTCGTCGAAGGGCACCCCCCCCAGGCCAACGAAGGGGTTGACGGCGACGAAGGCATCCAGCGGCCACAGCGGCGCGACCTTGTCCACGGTGCGGGTGAGGGCCTCGTGGAGCTCGTCCGGACGCACGACGGGTCGCGGAAGACCGAAGGACCGAGACGACGGATCAGTATCGAGAATCTTCATGGGCAGCTAATACGGTGCGGAAGAAGATGATGGACGGGAACGCGGTCGACTCAACGAGCGAAGCCACTGGTCGATGCGCGTGTCGAGATCGAAGCCGTTCTTGACCCGAACGTAGGCGGCAATCCACCACGAGGAGGTCGGGGCTCGGGGCAGGCTCCACTGCAGGAGCACGACCGCCGTGAAGGCGACCAGCGCCAGGGCCCCCGCGATAAGGGCGCCGAGGGGGAGTGTCGACGGGGCGGGTAGCAATTCCCCGTAGAGCAGGCGGGCGAGCGCCTGGAGCGAGAAGTAGAGAGCCGCGATCCCGGTCACGGCCCCGAGCATCCCCGCAAGCATCACGACACTTCGTGAAACCGAGGTCCCCAGCGGCCGGCGCGTCGGCAGAGCCTCGGCCAGCCACATGGCCAACGCCAGAGCCAGCACTCCGCCGAGCACGAAGACCCCCGGCTCGTGGTCGACCGAAAAGCCCCAGAGCCTCCCGACCCCCACGAAGATCGCGGCTGCAACGAGCATGGAGACGGCGAGCCGGAGCCCGCCATGGACCGACGAGGACGCCTCCTGCGGCGGACGTGCACGCCAGATCTGCACCGCGCTACCCGAGCTGAGGAAGGCATGGGCCTTGTAGAGCGAGTGGGCCACCAAGTGGATGAGCGCGGCGAAGAAGGCCCCCAGCCCGCACTGCAAGAGCATGAAGCCCATCTGCGCCACGGTGGAGTAGGCCAGGACGTTCTTGACCCGAGTCTGGGTGAGCATCACCAGCGAGCCGACCACCGCCGTCACGCCGCCCACGACCACGAGGGTGGTCATGGCGGGACCGCTGAGCACCACCACATCGGCCAAGCGAATGACGAGGAACCCTCCGGCGTTGATGAGGCCCGCATGAAGCAGCGCGGAGACCGGCGTCGGCGTCTCCACGACGTCGACGAGCCAGCCGTGCGCCGGCACCTGGGCAGACTTGAAGCACGCAGCGAGGACCAGCGCGACCGCAGCCAGGTGCAACGCGACGGGGGTTGTGCCCTGCTCGGCCCAGCCCTGCATCCGCGCGGACAGCTCGCCGAGATCGGCGCTGGGGGCGATCATGCCCAGGGCGATGAGCGCTCCGAGCAGGCACACGTCGCTGGCCCGGGCTATGAAGAACTTCTTGCGGGCGGCCTGTCGGGCGCGCGGGCGCTCGGGATAGAACAGCAGCAATCGCTGGAGCGCCAGGCTGGTGGCGACCCACGCCAGCCCCAGGTGCAGCAGGTTCCCCGCGAGCACTAGCTGGGACACACCGGCCAGCGTCAGGCACAGCCGACCCACGAACACGGCCTGGCGAGGATCACCCGCGAGGTAGTGGGTGCTAAAACGAACGATGACCACGCCGACGAAGGACACCAGCCCGAGCATCGTGACGCTGAGCGGATCGAAGCGAAGGGTCAGGCCCCAGCCGGCCCACTCGACCAGCGGAACCACGATCGAACCGTCGATCGCCACCGCCAGACAGGCCACGAAGGCCACGATCAAGCCGAGGGCAGCGGCGATCCGACCGGCCATCACGCCATAGCGCACTTGACGCCGTGGCCAAAATCGCGCAGTGAACGCAACGGCAAGCAGCGCCGTGAACGCCACGCCAATAAGCGCGCTCAGGAGGGAATTCATGGGAATTTCTGGGCCCAGTGCCGGGGCCACCCCTGGTTTAGCGATAGAAGTTTGATATGTAAAATACAAAGATTATCAATAATCGTTCGCTTTTATGAAAGTAAGGACGCCATGGGCTCGCTGAACTACCACCACCTTCGCTACTTCTGGTCGGTCGCCCACGAAGGCAGCCTGACCGCGGCCGCGCGGTCGCTCCGGCTGTCCCAGTCCGCGCTGTCGGTGCAGATCCAAAAGCTCGAGGACGAGCTGGGGCATCAGCTGTTCGAGCGTCGGGGGCGACGCTTGCACCTCACCGAGGTGGGTCGGATCGCCCTCGATCACGCCGACGCGATCTTTGCCACCGGCGACGATCTACTCGCCACCCTCGACGCACACACCGGCTCGCGCGCGATGGTGCTGCGCGCGGGCGCCCTGGCTACGCTGTCGCGGAACTTCCAGTTCAGCTTCTTCGAGCCGATGCTGGGCCGGGCGGACTTCGAGCTGCGGATCGTCTCGGGGGTGTTCGACGATCTGCTGGTCGCCCTGCGCGAGCATCGTCTCGACGTGGTGCTGGCCAACCGGTTCGCGCCGCGCGAAGAGGGCAGCTCGTGGGTCTCCCATCGGATCGCCGAGCAGGCGGTGAGCCTGGTTGGGCCGTCGCACCATCGGGGCAAGCATCGCTCGCTACGCGCGTGGCTCGCACAAGAGCCGCTCATCGTACCCCCGCACGACAGCAGCATTCGGATCGGCTTCGACGCGCTGGTGGATCGGCTGGGGATCTCACCCCGGGTGGTGGCCGAGGTCGACGACATGGCGATGCTCCGCCTGGTCGCCCGCTCGGGGGTGGGGCTGGCGGTGGTGCCCCCGATCGTGGTCACCCACGAGCTGGAGGAAGGGCGGCTGGTCGAGCTGCACCGGATCCCCGACCTGGAGGAAACGTTCTATGCGATCACCCTGCCGCGGCGGTTCCCTCACCCGCTGGTCCAGGAGCTGGTGTCCCGCAACCCCGCCAACCCCTCGACCTAGGGTCACTCGAACCATCCCTGACCCCCCATTCTGCTCTCGACCCCGATCTTGGGCCTTCTCGCGAAACTCATCAGGAAATCAGCAGGACGCGCGATGTCGTCCACATGCGGTAGCAACCGCAACCAATGGTTATTTTGGACCCTTGCAAAAACCATTCTTCTATGAAGGTCACCCTCCATGAAGCACAAACCTTCGATGTGTAGTACTAACTAAATACGCCATGCAAATTCAGTGTTTTCACTGCCGCCGTGGAATAGTCGTCCCCGACCAGGCTGCCAATCTCGGCGGCATGTTCACCTGCCCTTCTTGCCACGCCACGAATCAGGTAGCCCCACTGGGGCTCACAGCTCAACCGCTCAAGCCTCCCCAACCGAACAACAGCATCGATCCGGGAACCGCAGTTCTCATCGCCATCACCGCACTCGTCGTACTCTCCAGCTTCATCAATGGTTGGATTGCGATTCTCATAGGTGTTCCATTACTAGCCTGGGGAATCCATGGCGCAACGAAGAACAAGCCATCTTTGATACCACTACTCTTGAAAAAGGACGCACGCATCTATGGGGTAGCCACTGCTGGGTTAGGCTTGCTGTTCGCGACCTGCGGAGCGGTTGGAGTACGAGTCAAGGCTGAGAACGCAGAACGCGAACACCGGGAACGAGAAGCGACCGCCGAGCGCGAACGCCGAGAAAAAGAAGCCAATGAGGAGCGAGAGCGAAAGCAAGCTGAAGCGAAAGCAGCGCGGCAGGCCGACTTGGAGCGGGAACTCCCCAAGGACATCGAGCGCTGGAAAACACGGATTAGTGAAGCACAGCTCCAAGCAGACCAAGAGAGTCTCTCCTCGGCAACGACCATACTCGTAGAGATTCATGATGAGATGAAGCCATACCTAGAGGAGCTACCAACCGCACGCGGCACAGTGCGGCCTCTCTACGAACAAGTCGCCACCCTCGAGAAGCAAATATCCGCTCGATCAAGCCTCAAGCAATCCATCGTCCAGCTACAACTCAACCTCGACCGCGGAAAAAAGGCTGCGCAGCAGAAGAGCTATTATGATGCAGCTAGACACTATGCCAACGCCGAGAAGAACCTCGATGCGATCCGCAGCGCGGATAAGGCCATTCAAGCCTATATCCCAGAAGGACTCGACGTTCAGACCACACGCGACCACCTCGGCGCTCTGCGAGCAAAGATCGCAAGGCATGTCGTTGCCCCCGCAAAACTGACCGTCAAACAGTACCTACGGGCCCCTGAGCATATCCAACAGGAAGCGGTTGCGCTGCGCTGGCAGGCAAACGCGCATGAGCCAGAGATCCGCAAGTTGCTCGATCTTGCAAAGGAGGCAGGCGTGCAATCGGACCTCATCGCGGGAGTGAAGCACTGTGCCGATGGCGTAATGAGCAAAGACCGTGAAATCCTCCGGGAATTCAAGGGCATCATCCGCGACATCAAGAAGTTGGCAAGATCGTCGGAACCAGCAAAACACAGCATCGACGTTTGCATGGCGACTCTCCTTGCGCTCATTGTGAACGCAAGCGAATGATCGATACCTATCCCCCAAACGCCCGACCGCAGGTGCCGATCATCGGCATTGCGCTCCATGGGCGGCCAAAGCTGACATTGCTCGCGCTCGAAGGTCCGCCCCTCGCGCCGACTCTTCGGACCAAGCATCGTGAACAACGTTCTGAGGCCACTATGCGCGCCATCGGGAACCTTCCCCCGGGCTTGGGCGTCAGTGAGGGTGATGCCGCGCTGGGCCCTTGGGTTGCTGGTCTGTCTGACGCTCGGCTGTGCCCACCGGGCCACGCCGACCGCCGAGCCGCCGGGGTGGCGCGCGCCGGCCCGCGACCGGGCGACATCGATCGAGCACAACCTCATCGCGTTCGCCCGGCTCTATGGCTACGTGCGGTTCTTTCACCCCACCGATGCATCGCACGATGCGGACTGGCGCCGGCTGGCGGTCGTTGGGGTGCAGCAGGTGCGGCAAGCCCGGACCAACGACGAGCTGGCGCAACGGCTCGAGTCGCTGTTCGGGCCGTTGGCGCCCACGCTGGCGCTGTGGGTCGACGGCGAGCCGCCGCCGGCCGAGCCCGCCGTCCCCACCCGACGCGACGGCCTGGTCTACTGGCAATACCAGGGCTTCGTGGGCTCTCAGATCTCCCTTTATAGCCCCCCCTACACCAAGGTCCGCGTGCAGCCGGAAAAGACGTGGCGTCGCCGGTTCACCGAGGCGCCCGCGCCCGACACCCGCGTGCAGACCGAGCTGGCCCCCGGGCTGTGGATGCGCCTGCCGGTGGTGCTCAGCGCGGCGCAGGCCGAGCGCACCACCGGGGCCCCGCCGCCCTCGCTGCGGCCGGATCTCGATCTCGACCGCGATCACGACGCGCTCGCGATACGACAAGCGGCGGTGATCGAGGTATGGAACGTGCTCCGGCACTTCTATCCGTACCAGCACGAGCTGTCGCTGGACTGGGCGGCGATGCTGAAGACCAGCTTGCGCGACGCGGAGGATGACAGCAGCGTCGACGACGTCCGCAACACGCTGCGGGGCTTGCTGGCCCCGCTCGAGGACGGCCACGGCTACGTGGGTCACCGGGGCCAGGGCCGACAGGCTACGCTCCCGATACGGCTCGAGCTGGTCGAAGGTCAGCCGGTGATCACCGGAACCCGCGACCCCGAGCAGCTCGCGGTGGGCGACGTGGTGCTCGAGATCGGCGACGCCCCCGCCCGAGCGCAGATCCTCGGGCTCGCCCAGCGGCTGTCGGGCACCCCGCAGTGGCGCAACTTCCGGGCCGCCGCCTGGGAGATCCCGCGGGCTCTGTTCGGCGACCGGATCGAGCTGTTGGTCGAACGCGACGGAAGGCCGCACCGAGTGGAGGTGGAGGCCGAGCGCGCTCCCACCCCGCTGCCGCCGCGGCCCCCAGCGATCCATACCTTCGACGACGGGATCGCCTACGTCGATCTGACCCGGGCCGAATGGTCTCAGATCGAAGTCGTGCTCCCCGAGCTCGCGAGCGCCCGCGGGGTGGTCTTCGACCTGCGCGGCTACCCCACGCACAACGATACGATCCTCGATCATCTGCTCGACGAGCCCGAGGACACGCTGTGGATGCACGTGCCCCGCGTTGTCGAGCCCGACGGCGAGGTGGTGGGCTGGCACGATCTGGGCTGGCATCGGCGCCCCGCCGCGCCCCACATCGAGGCTCCGGTGACCTTCTTGATCTCGGCCGAGGCGATAAGCTACGCGGAGTCGATGCTCAGCTATGTCGAGGCTCACGAACTGGGCACGCTGGTGGGCACCGCAACCGCGGGGGCCAACGGGGACATCGTGCGGCTGGACACCCTGGGCGGCTTTTACGTGATCTTCAGCGGCATGCGGGTCACCCGACACAACGGCCGCCCCTTCCACGGCGGCGGGGTCGAGCCTGACATCGAGGTGCACCGTACGATCGCCGGGCTCCGGGCCGGCCGCGACGAGGTGCTCGACGCGGCCCGGCAGCACCTGCGAGAGGCCACCCCCTCCGGCCATGTCGCCGGGGCGCAGCGTCGACGCTCGCGCCACCACGCGCGCCGGGCCAAGCCCTCGCGCACGGGCTGAGCCCGCGCGTCACTCCATCTCGGGCGGAGGCGGAGGCTCACCCTCGATGCACACCAGCAGGGTGGTCGACAGCGCACAGATCCCGTCGGCGTTGCAGCCCAGATCACCCAGGCAGGGGAGCGTGCCGTCGCAGGCCTCACCGGCGCGGGGCCGGGCCACGCAGTTCATCCCCTCCATACACACCGCCCAGGGCGCACACTGGCCGAGCACGCAGGCCTCCCCGGGGCCCGGGGCAGGCACGCACGTGGACGAGTCGGGCGAGCATACGTCGTTGATCGCCAGGCACGATCCCTGCTGCAGCATGGGGTTGCACTCCACGCCCGACTCCGCGAGCTGGTAGCAATTGCCCGAGCCGCCCACGTTGCAGCGCTGGCCGTCGAGACAGCCGTCGATCGCGGTGCAAGGCAGGCCGTTGTCGGATCGCGCCACGCACTGGCCCTGGGTGGGCGGCATCTCGCTGCCGTCGTCGGCCGGAGCCTCGCAGTACGCCAGATCTTCACACCGGGCCGACAGCCGAGTCCCGGGCTGCGGCAGAGGACAGGTCTCGCCCACGCTGAGCTGCTGCTGCTCGATACACTCGCCGGTGCAGCACAGCGCCCCTCCCTGGCACAGCGACCGATCACAGATCGCATCGCCTTGGCACTCGTCATCGGCAAAGCACGACCCGCCCGGCTCGATCCGCCCCGCGAACACCGGGGCTCGAGCGTCGGCGAGAACCCGCGCGTTCGCGAGGGTGTTGTCGCAGGTGAGGTCGCGCAGGGTGTCGAGCCAAGCGGCCGCCTGCTGCGGATCGTAGCCGACGCGATCGAAGCTGCTGGCTCCCACCGACTGGACCAGCCCCTGATCGTAGCCCTCGGACGCCATGCAGGTGTCCTCGTCGGGCATGAAGTGACAGCGCACCAGATACTCGCAACGAGCCTCGAGCTCCTGGACCCGCAGGTCAGCGCTCTGCACGGTGGGCTCTTCGGTCTGATCGCAGGCGACGGTCAGCATGCCGCCCAGGACGGCGACGACCAGCGGGCGCCACCAGGAGGTCGAACGACTCGGGGAGTCCATGGTGCAGGCATCGTAGCAGGCCCCGCCGAGCCTTCGCGCACCCTCACCGTCGCCCGGTCACGACCACGTCGGGGTCCATGGCCTCCGGCTCGGTCGGCGCACATGCGAGCCGCTCGCACATGCCCCGCACGCGGGTCGCCGGCGCCCGCCACGATTTGCTCGATGAAGGCTCGTTCCTGCGCCGGCTCACCGCGCCGGCCGCACCGACGAGCGCATCGAAGGCATACGCCCGATTTCTTCGACGCGGCCGGTCACACTCGATCTGACGCTCGTCTAGCTTGCTGAGCGCTCCTTCCCCCGTCGCGCCCGGATGACAGCGACCGGATCGCTGGCCCTCGTCTCCGTCACCACGACCTCCTCGGCCCCGGCAAGGCGACCGGATCACCCGACGCGCTCCAGGTCGGTCGTTGCGGTCACCGGCGGGCGAGACCACCTCCGGGCTCGGCGGGATCGGTGGGAGCCATTACCCCCAAGCACAGACGACAAGGAGAACCAACGATGCACAACCATCGATCACTCACCGCTATCTCGACGATCTTCGGCCTGCTGCTGACCGGAGCGACCCTGGGAGGATGCGACCAGGCCGACTCCGGCGAGTTCGACGGCGAGGCACTCGAGATCGAGGAACAGCAGGATAGCGAGGGCATGGTCCCGACCGACGAAGAAGAGCTCGACATGCCCGACGGAGCGGACGAGCTGGTGAACGAGACTCCGGTCACCGAGATCGACAACGGATTCCACAAGATCTGCAGCGTCATCGGGAACGGCTGGCGGGACACGCTGGTGGTCCCGGACAACTGGGACGCCGGCGATTGCAACACCTTCCGTGTCGCCACCGGTGCAATAACGTACCAGCTTGGATGTTTCAGGTTCTCTACCTTTACGTTTGGGATCGCCGGAGGAACACCTCCCTCGGAGAACTGCGGTTGGTGATGAAGAGGTCCTGATCTCATGACACCGACTCGGGCCCCTGGGGTGCTCGCAACGTCTGGTTGACCCCAGACGTCACGCGCGCTCAGGGGCCCGAGACATACGCACCAACGATTTCTTGATCGGACGAACTATGTAATCCAATGTAGAGCATTGACTTACCTCCAAAAAAAATCACCGTGAGCCCAATCAAAATCGGAGGTCGGCGTACGTTAACTGTGGAGCCCAAAAAGGCTCGCCGCACAGGCGGCGTTTGGGGGGGGACGCGCCATGGGACAGTCGGTCGCGGGGCAGCTTGTTTTGTGCCAGCCGCACCATTCATTGGGAACCGAATGGTGCTTGGGATCTACCGGCTCGGGGCCGGCAAAGGACAAGGCGCAGGCCATGGGTTCCGCCGGCCAGGGAGCCGATCCGGAGACGGCCGAAGACCCCATCGCCGAGGATCTCCCCGGTCGTATGCACCAGCCAGCGGACAAGGCCCCTCCCACCCCCACGAAGGGATGGACGACGCTCGGTCGCTATCGCGTACTGGGAACACTGGGACAGGGAGGCATGGGGACCGCCCTTCGCGCCTTCGACCCCCAGCTAGACCGCATGGTGGCGCTCAAGGTGCTGCACAAGGGCCTGGGCTCCATGCACACCACCCGGCTGCGACGAGAAGCCCAGGCGCTGGCCAAGCTCTCGCACCCCAACGTCGTGCAGGTCTACGAAGTCGGCGAGTTCGAGGGACAGACCTTCGTCGCGATGGAGTTGGTCAAGGGCCAGACGCTCCGATCATGGATGCGCCAGAGCCCGCGGCCCTCCTGGCGGGCATGCGTCGAGGTCTTCTTGCAGGTGGGCATGGGCCTGGCCGCGGCTCACGAGCGAGGACTGGTCCACCGCGACTTCAAGCCGAGCAACGCGATGATCGACCCGAAGGGTCGGGTTCGCGTGCTGGACTTCGGCCTGGCCCGGCAGGTCGACGACGCCGACGTCCATGACTCGATGGTTCAGCGGGGTCGCGATGACGAGATCGACGCGCACTTGCTCGATGCCTCACTCACCCGCACGGGGACGGTACTCGGGACGCCCGCGTACATGCCGCTCGAGCAGATGCTGGGGACGCACGCGGATGCCCGCAGCGATCAGTTCAGCTTCTGCGTCGCCCTCTACGAGGCGGTGTACGGCCAACGCCCTTATCTCGGCCGCTCGATGGCGAGCCTGATGTTTCAGATGAGCGCGGGCTCCATCGAGCCGCTCACCCAGCGTGTCAAGATACCGGCTCGCCTGCGCAAGGTGCTCGAGCGCGGGCTGGCCCAGCAACCCGAGGAGCGCTGGCCCTCGATGCAGGAGTTGCTGGCCGAGCTGCGGCAGGTGCTCCGATCGAGCCGGCGCTCACGACGAAAGCTGGGGCTCGAGCTGGTGCTGATCACCTTGGGCGTGACGCTCGGGGGGCAGGCGATACCCGAGCCCGAGTGCGAACACGGCGCACAGCCGCTGGCGGGGATCTGGGACGACGTCCGGCGAGCCGAGGTCGAGCGAACCATCCTGGGCAGCGGCCAGCCCTACGCCACTCAGACCTTGAGCCGAGTCGAGCAGGTACTCGATGCCTATGCCTATCAGTGGCTCGAGATCCATCAGGAGCTCTGCGAGGCGGCCCCGGAGTTTGACGAGATCGAGCTGGAGCGACGAAACGCGCGACAGCGCTGCCTCGAACGCCACCGGGAAGCCCTGGGGGCGGTCACGCGGACGCTCAGCCATGCGGATCTGGTCCCCCACAACGCGATCGACGTCGTCGATCGACTGCCGAGCATGCCCCGGTGTGATGATGCCGAGAAGTTGGTCACGCTGACACCCGACACCCCGCAGAAGGTGACGGCGGTGGGAGAGCTGCGAACGCAGATGATCGAGCTGGAGGCCCAGCTCGCCCAAGGCGACCTCGCTGGGGCACTGGATGGTCTGGATCCGGTGCTGCGTGAAGCGCAGACGCTCGCCTACGAGCCATTGCTGGCCGAGGTCGAGCGGCTTCATGGGCAACTACTCAAGCATGATGGCCAGTACGAAATCGCCAAGCAAGTGCTCACCCGAGCATACAACTTGGCCGCCAAGTACGAGCACCATGAGGTCATGCTCGCGGCCGCAACGAGTCTCGCGGTGGTGGTGGGTGACCGACAGGCGCAGCCGACGGAGGGCCTTCGGTGGGGCCAAGAAGCGCAGGCCCTGGCCCGACTCGTCGGCGACGATATCGGCCTCGCGCACAGTACGAGCAGCCTGGCCAAGGTGCGGACCCGCCAGGGTCGCTACGACGAGGCCGAGCGGCATTTACGAGACGCACTGGCCCTTCGGCGCGAGATTTCGGGCAACGAAGACCCGTCGATCGCCTACGGCCTCGAAGATCTGGGCGCGCTTCTGCTTCGCCGCGGCCGCTATGCGGACGCCGAGCTCCAGCTACGCGAAGCCCTGCGGATCCACGAAGCCTCACTCGGGTCGGAGCACCCCGATCTCGCGCTGAGTCAGACCCTGCTTGGGGAGGTACGGTACCGTCGAGGACACTACGACGATGCCAAGGAGCTCCTCGGGCTCGCCTCGAGACTGCGCGTGCAAGCCCTGGGTGAAGACCACCCGCTGGTGGCGGAGACCGCCAGTGTCCTCGGACTCGTGTACCACGCGCTGCGGGATGGCGCACAGGCCGAGCGATACCATCGACGCGCGCTGGACATTCGGGAGCAACGGTTGGGGCCGGACCACCCCGACCTCGCGATCAGCCTCAAGAACCTCGGCCTCGTGTTCAGCAGCCGAGGTCAGCTAGCTGAAGCCAACCAGTATTTCGAACGCGCTAGAGCGATCTTGGTGCGCTCGATCGAGCACGAGCACCCACTGACGGCCGAGGGGGCGCACGCCCTGGGACGACTGCGGTGGCAGCAACAACGATACGAGGAGGCGCAGCAGTTGTTGCAGCGCGCTGTGGAGATCCGGCGACGGGTGCTGGGAGCGAAGCATCCCGACGTGGCCGAGAGCATCGCCGCCCTAGGCTACGTGCGTTGGGATCAGGGGCAACATAAGGAGGCAGAGGCACTGTTCCGGCAGACACTGGATCTGCGCATACGAGTGCTGAACACCGACCACCCCCAGGTATCGGCTAGCCACCATCATCTGGGGGGACTACTCATCACGGTTGGACGATACAAAGAAGCAGAGGTAGAGCTACGGCGAGCGCTAGAGCTTCGGGAACGCGCGTTTGGGGTCGACCATATGGATCGAGCCAATAGCGCCAACTACCTGGGAATCAGCCTCGAGCGACAGGGCCGCTACGAAGAGGCCAAATACTACTATCAACAGGCGCTGCGAACTTGGGAGCGCGTGCTCGGGGAAGACGTGCCCCGCGTCGCCATGGTTCTAAGCAACCTAAGCAACGTCTTGATGAACCAGGGGGAGTATGAAGCTGCCGAGCACGGCTTCGAACGAGCGCTACGGATCTTCGAGCATACGCGCGGACCCAAGCATCGGCTCGTCGCCATCAGCTCGAGCCATCTTGGCAGCGCGCTGCTCTACCAAGGGCAGTACGCGGCCGCGCAGAAGCACCTCGAGCGAGCGCTTGCGCTCTACGAGACCACCCAGAGCCCCGAGGATCCCGAGGACCCGGAGATCGCGAAGATCCTCAACGAGCTGGGCATCGTCGCCCGCCATCGAGGACGGCGCAAGCGCGCCCGGCGTCAGCACGAACGAGCGCTCGCGCTGCAAGAGCGGGTGCTGGGGCTCGATCACCCCGAGCTGACCGATAGCCTCAATAGCCTCGGGGATCTGTTCGCCGAATCGGGTCAATGGGCCAAAGCGCGGCCCTACTACGAGCGCTCGCTGGCGATTGGCAAGCGAATGCTGGAGTCTGAGAGCGTGTGGTCACTCGAGCCGCTTGTCGGGCTCGCCCAGGTCGAGCTCGCCGAGCGGGACGTCCACTCGGCCCGCAAGCACGCCGAGCGGGCGGTGGCCATCAGCGAGGAGGTCGTCGATGATCCCGAACTGCGCGCCGCAGCTTACTTCGCGCTCGCCCGCGCGCTGTGGGCCGACAACGAACAACGCGAGCGAGCGCTCGAACTCGCCGAGCGAGCCCGGGCTACCTACGCCGAGCGAGCCCCGGCCTCCCATGAGGAACTGACCACGACCATCGCATGGCTCGCTCGACGAGGCCATGCATCTAGATCGCAACCAGCGGTGGCGAAACGACCCAAGTGAGGGCCGAGAGCCCCAACGTAGTCCAGTCAACGAGAGGAAGAACCATGCCGACCCCTTTTCTTTGGCCCTTCGTATTTCCGCGGCTTCTTACTACCGTGTCCGCGTTCGCAGCCGGCACAACGCCGACATGTGAGCACTACTCCGCCATCCCCGATACTACGGATACCTACGAATACGAAGATGTCGAGGTGGCTAGCGAGACCGCCGCATACACGACGGTCGACTCCGACCTCGACGAGATCCGCGAGAACCTGGTCGATGCCGGCGTGCTCGAGGACCATATCGACATCGTCGACGTTCCAAGCCTTCGCGAGCCTCTAGCGGCCCCGATGACCCAGGTCTACGTGGACGGCGACGTGCATGTCTCGCTGGAGGCATCACGCGAGCTCCGCGACGCTAAGGGATTCAAGAAGATCGAGGATCAGCTGGTGTTCGGGATGGTCGACCCTGGGAGCACGATCTGCCTCGCGGTCATCGACCAAGATCTCACGGACCCGCTGCATGACGCGGTCGAAGACGCGGCTTCCGACTACAACGCGCTGTCGATCTCACTGGATTTTCTGGTCGTCGAGGCCACGCTGACCGACGATGGCGAATCCTATGATTATGATGACAGCGACTGCGACTCCTCGATCGTCATAGGACGTCTGCCCGAGGAGAACCTGCTGCACCGCAGCAAATCCGGCGCCTGGTCGGGTTTTCCCTCGAATGGCGATCCGTACCCCGAGATCATGCTCGACCTGATGTTGACCGATAGCCCCGACGAACATGTGCACGTCGTCAAGCACCACATCGGGCATGCGCTCGGGCTGCGTGACACAGACTGGGATACACACGGCTGCGAACCGGCGGTCTTGGACAATATGAAGCTCCCCCCGATCATAATCGTGTGCGACTCCGACGATACCGACGGGAGCTTCCGGGACCACGACTTGTTCGTGCTCGAGCAGCTCTACCCAACCTTCTGACGAATAGCGTCGACCCCAGTCAACCAAGGCAAGACGCTAGATCGCACGTCCGCTCAGGACCCCCTGGCCACGTCGCTCACGCTCCGGCAGCGTCGAGCGCGTGGTCGAGGGCACCACGGACGGCGGCGACCTGGGCCTCGTTGCAGATCTCGGGGGTGGCCGCGTCGCTATCCGGATAGACCTCCGTGGTGGTGGTGAAGCGAGCCTCGGTGACCCCCGCGCACAGACCGAGCGCCTTGAACGGGTAGTGGATCACGCCGGGCTGCACGACGTCGGAGCCGATGATCTGGCCGCGAACATCGGGCGGAGCAATATGGGTCACGGCCTCGACGGCGGCCACGATGGCCGCCTGGAAGGCCGGCTGCGGGTTCTCGCTGTCGGCCACCGTGTAGAAACCATCGGGGATGATCCCGGGCTCGAAGGCCTCGCCGTCGCGAGCGGCAAGCGCCGGGCGGAACTCGTTCTCGTCGCTGTCGGTGGTCTCGTGCAAGTCGATGTGAAGCACGAAGGGCCCACGAATCGAGCCGACGAGCTTCATCAGCGCCGCCGACTCTTCGGCCGGGCTTTCGGGGACAAACGAACGGTTCGGATCGATCGCCTGCGGATTCCAGCGGTTGATGACCTCGTAGCCCCAGGGGCTGACGCAGGGAGCCACCAGCAGATTGACGCGATCGATGTACGCCGATGCCACCGTGTCGATAAATCGCAAGGCCCCTTGCACGCCGCTGGTCTCGTAGCCGTGCACGCCGCCGGTGATCAGGGCCCACGGACCTCCGGCCGCCGGGCGGGCGCTACGGACGGCAACCAGCGGGTAGCGCTCGGGGTCGACGCTCAGCGCCCCGTACGACTCGACCTCGAACGCGGCGTCGAGCCGCTCGAGCCGCTCGAGCACCTGCTCACGATAGCTGCGCTGGATCGCCTGCGACTGCCGCCACTGCGCCTTGTCGGCGTCGGTCCACGGCTGGCCGGGGGTACCGATGGGGTAGAATCGTTCCGTCATCCTCGAACTCGTCTCGACCATTGTGCCCGGCGTTGAAAAACCTCGCACGGTGCTCGCGGGCACACAATTGTCGTCGATGGTGGCTCGTACGTGACCACACGCAAGCCCATGGCGCAACTGAAGCGGATGGAGACCGGAGACCTCCGCGCCCGAGGATGCGGACCGCGTGCCCTGCACGACCGCGAAGCTCCGAGGATGTAGGCACCGACCCGTCGCTGGTTGCTCCCGTCCGCTCGCGAGCGAGCAACCCAAACCGAAGCAGAGCAGCAGAGCAGCAGAGCGGGATAGCCGCCCCCCCTCGCGAATTCGCCGTATGCCGCAGGCACCAGGAGCGCCCGTGTGTAGCGCCACGGGTCACGAACTTTTTTTCCCCAACTCGCAATCAAAACGGGCGGTCACCATACCGCCATACCGCCACACCGACGGTACGAGACGACGGAAGCGGAGCCCGAAATATCGGCAGGGCCCCCAATCAACCAGTAGCCACGGTAGCAACACCGGAAACACCGGAAACACCATGAAGACCAAGTGCATCATTTTGTTCGGTTCCCTGACCACCCTGACCACCCTGACCACCCTGACCGCCTGCGGCGGCCTCGCGCCCGATGGCGATATCTCGGAGCGTAGCGTATCCGAGCTCGACGCTCTGGAGCCCGAGGACAACGACGACACAATGATGACCTACTACGGTGACGTGATCACCATGGAGGATATCGAAGACATGGAGGTGCACTGCACCGGAGATCACGCGGGTAACCTCAAGTGCTTCGATACGATCGCGGAGGCCGACGCGCTGTTCGACACGACCATCAATTCCCTCACCACGACCAACGCCCAGACATCGACCGCATACTGCCGGTTCTACGAGGACCACTGGTTCTTGGGCTCGTCGATCCAGTACGCTCGGGGATTCAATATCTACTGGATCGGAAACACGTGGAACGACCGGATCTCGTCGATCGAATGCACGAACGCCAAGGCGAGGGTCTACGAAGATGTCAACTTTGGCGGCGCAAGCGCGAACTTTTATACGACGACGTACGTGGGCGTCGCCTGGAACGACCAGATCTCCTCGCTCCAGGTCCAATACCCGTAGTCCACGGCCATCGGGATCCCTACGCGCGACACGAGCGAGTGTCGCGCGTAGGACATCCATGGCCCTCGACGCCCTCTACGGCACCAGGCCAATGAAAGACATCATCTGCCCGATCCCCCGCCCATCGCGGCGATAGGAGAAGTAGCGCTCGGGATCGCCGTAGGTGCAGCCACCCACGCGGACGATCGATCCGGCCGGCACCCCGCTGGCCACTAGCTGAGCGCGCACCACCCCGACCAGATCGACGTGGGGCTTGGGCCAGCGCTCGCGCTCGACGAAGGCTTGGTCGAACTGCTCGGCCACCTCCTCGCCCACCTCGAACGCGGCCTGCTCGATGCACGGGCCGATCGCCGCCACCAGGCGCTCAGGGGGGATCCCCGCGTCATCAAGCACGCGCACGGTGGCCACGGCGATCTCGGCGACCGTACCCCGCCAGCCGCTATGGACCGCGGCCACCGCCGCGCCCTCGCGATCGGCGAGCAGCACCGGCACGCAATCGGCGGTGAGCACCCCGACCACGCAGGGCCCGTCGTCACGATGGCACCACAGCGCGTCGGCCTCGCTGTCGGGTCCGACGTGCCGAGCGCGAAGGACATCGGCGCCGTGGACCTGTCGCACACGGACGAGCCAGGGGAGCTCGAAGCCTCCGGCCTGCGCGACCGCCTCGAAGTTGCGCTGCACCGCCTGCGGATCGTCACCCCACTTGCGGCCGAGGTTGAGCGAGGCATAGCGCCCTTGGCTGTACCCCCCCAAACGCGTGGTGAAGCCGTGGACGAGGGTCGGGGCGAGAGCCCGTAGATCTTCGGCGCGCTCGAGCATGGGCGCGGTCTACATCGCACGCCCGGCCCGAGGTGCCAAGCGGGCGCCGCCCCCGACTCGCTGCGCCCGACTCGCCGCGCCGCGTGTCGACCCGACCGCGACCCTTGCCGCCCCCTTGTCGACCACACAGGCCCCCGGCCAAAAACGGCCGCGAACCCTTTCGATCGGTTCAACACCCCGACGAATTCGTTTCAGCGGCGAACACGCAACCCACCGCGTATACCACTAGAAGTCTCGTAGAAAGAAAGGTGTTTCGATGCTCGCAGGGATGGTGTTGTTGATGATGTTCGGTTCACTGGTCACCCCGGTCGGTTGGTTGCTGTCGGCGGTCGAGTGACCGCGCTCTATCGTGGCCACCGCAGTAACCCAAACGTCCCGTGGACGTTTACTCTAACTCCACAATGCAGGTCCCCGATATCGAGCTGAGTGAGCTCCGCTACTTCCATTGCGTGGCGACCTCCCGAAGCTTTGCCGAGGGCGCGCGTCGAGCCCATGTCTCGGCGTCGACCGTCAGCAAGGCGATCAAGAAGCTCGAAGAAGCGCTCGGGGCGGTGCTGCTGGACCGATCCTCCCGCCAGGTCGCGCTGACCGAGGTCGGGGAGATCGCCTTCGAGCACGCCACCCGGGTGCTCGGCTCGCTCCATCAGCTCGTCAATGCCACCGACGACGCGCTGGGGCGGGTGCGCGGGGATCTGCACCTGGGCTCCACCGAGGAGTTCGCCGCCGACGCGCTGCCCCGCACGCTGTCGCGCCTGGCCCAAGAGCACCCCGAGCTGCGCGTCCATACGTACCTGATGGGCCCACAAGAGGTGGAGCGGCGGCTGCTCGAGGGAGAGCTGGACCTGGGCTTGGTCACCGGCGTAGCGCCAGTGGCGGCCGAGCTGGAATCCGAGGTGCTGCTGTGCTCGCCCGAGCGCCTGATCTGCGGCCGTCAGCACCCACTGTTCGCCGCGGGCCAGGTAGACCCCGAGGCGCTGGTCCAGTTCCCCTTCGTGGTCCCGCGATACTTCGGCGAGCACACGCCGGGCGATCGCTACCCCAAGGGCGGCCCCCCGCGCACGATCGGCGCGACCGTCGAGCTGGTGCAGATGGCGGTGCAGATGGTGCTGGAGGGGCATTTCTTGGCGTACCTGCCCGAGGTGATGATCCGGTGTCAGCTCAACCACGACGAGCTACGCCCGGTCGAGTGTCTGCGCACGACTCACCAGACCGAGCTATCCGCGTGGCGGCGGCCCGGGGTCAGCACGCGCAATCGGGTGGTGCTCACCGCGCTGCGCTCGGCCCTCGAGGAATCGCTACAGCGCGAGTGTCCGGTCTGACCTCGCTCAGTCAGCCTCGCTTCGTCGGCCTCGCTCATTCGGCCTCGCTCCGCTTGCGCAAGACCGAGGCCGGGCGCGACGCAGTCGCGCATCCCGAGCCGGCCTCGGCATAGATAGCTCAGTCGGCCTCCCTCAGTCGGCCTCCCTCAGTCGGCGCACCAGCGCCACCAGATCGGGGGGCAGCGGGGCGCTCCAGCGCACGAGCCGGTCGTCCCGGGGATGTCGCAGCTCCAGTAGCTCCGCGTGCAGGGCCTGGCGGGTGAGCCCCCGGACGGCCTCGCGGAGCTTGGCCGCGCGAGGGGTGCGGCCATAGAGGCGGTCGCCCAGGATCGGCAGGCCGAGGTGGCGGGCGTGCATGCGGATCTGGTGGGTGCGCCCGGTGTGCAGCGTCCATGCGAGCACGGCAGCCCCCGCCAGCCGCTGCTGCACGGCCACGTCGCTCCGGGCACGACGCCGGGCGCCCTCGATCGGCGCAAACCGGCGGCGATCGGCGGGGTCGCGGGCGTGCCCGGTCTCGACCCTCCGCTCGTCCCACGAGGGCCGGCCCTCGACCACGCTCAGGTAGCGCCGACGGAGCGCGTGAACCCGAAACTGAGCGGCGAGTGCCTCTTGGGCGGCGACGTGCTTGGCGACGACCAGCACCCCGCTGGTGTCACGGTCGAGGCGATGGACGATCCCCGGCCGGCAGGGATCGTTGCCCGGCAGCACCGGCAGCCCGTCGGGCCCCACGCCGAGGTGATGGAGCACCGCGTTGACCAAGGTGCCCGTGTGATGGCCCGGACCGGCATGCACGACCATGCCCGCCGGCTTGTCGACCACCAGCAGATCCTCGTCCTCATGCACAACGGCCAGCGGCAGGGGCTCGGGCTCGGCCTGCAGGGGCTCGGGTCGCGGCAGGACCACCTCGACCTCCAGTGGCCCTTCGATCCGCACCGACGGCTTGAGCGGACGCCCACCCGCGGTCACCCCCCCGGATTCGAACGCCCGAGCCAGCGAAGAGCGCGTGCAGGTATGCCCGGCCTGCTGCAGCGCGTCGACGAGGGCGCGATCGCAGCGCTGCGGGGGCGAGCGCGGCCACAGCTGCACCGACAGCCGCTCCCGCACCGAGGAAGGCAGCGGCTCGACTACCAGATCGGGGTCTTGAGCGCGGCCATCGGCTTGATGACCCGGTCGACGATGGCGCGATCGTAGAAGTTCTTCTTGAACAGCTCGGGGGTCACGCTGCTGCGGAACAGGTCGCGGCCCTCGGTGATGAACTCCGACAGATCCTCGAAGAAGCTGTCGTTCTTGAGCGCTTCCTCGATCTTGGCCTTGTTGTAGAGGTAGATGTCGGACGCGATGGCTCGCGCCTTTCGCTGCGCCCGCTTCTCGTCGTCGATGATCGAGGCCATAGGCTGCAAGCATGCCACGAGCGCCGGGCGCGAGCCAAACTCGGGCCCGAACAGACGACGAAACCACCATTACCTACCTTGGATTACCCGGTCGAGCCACCCGAAGCTGGGCTAGGTGACGTCCCCTCGTCCTTGACCGGGACGATGTCCCCGGATCTTACCGGCGGAGGCGAAGGCGGCGTGGGGACCTGTTCCCCGTCGCGCACGTAGCGATCGAACCATTGGCGCAGGGCTTGCTCGAGGTCTCGTTGGTGCTGCCGCAGGCCATGACCCCGCCCTCATACATCACGAGACGATGGGGTTGACCGATCTGCCGCAGGCCTTGCGCGCGGTTTCGTTGCCCCGCGAGCCGCCGGTGGCCGCCCGGAGCTTGGCCATCACGCGGCGTCCGGAGCCCGCCAAGCGTGGATTCACAGACACTCGACGAGCAGCGGGCCCACACAAGCGCCCTGCTGCGAGGCGGTGAACGAACCGAAGAACCCCGAGTCGTACGAGGTGCCAGCCACGGTGAACCACGCGATCTCGACCTGGTCACTGTTACGTTCGATCGTGACGTCGTCAAAGTTAGCCCCGACACTCCTATCGATCGTCACCGTGTACGATTCGCCCTCTTCCCAGCCGGCGATGGTTGTCTGACTCGGGCCAAGGATCAACGTAGACCGTGGCGTATCGTACTCGCAAAAGAAGTCGTCGAAAGTCAGGGACTCGAAGCTCGCCGCGTTCACGATCCGCACGATGATCCCGCTCGGCACGAAGCATCCGAAGTTGTTCTGCTCCCCTCCTTTCCATGCCATCGAGTAGAAGTGCGAGGCATCCTGGGCTCCCCACACCAGGCCTACCCAGTCATCGTCTCCGGTGGGATCGCTCACCGAAATTTGGGCCTGCAGTCGGACGGACTCGAACAAGAACCCCTCGCACAGGTGTAAGCCAAACTCACCGTTTCCGAGCTCACAGGCCCTGGTGCCATCCATGTCGTAGGTGATGCTCGCGGGCGCCCCGGCGCCGATGCCGTAGTCGGCGGTGTAGAGCGTACAGTTGTTCATGAGATCGAAGGGGTTGGAGTCGAGGACGATCACGCGGTCCTCGGCGGTGCTAAAGCCGTCTTCCGCCGTGACCGTATAGGCCTCGAAGCCCTCGGGGCTGACCTCGGGGGTTGCGAGGTTGGGATCGCTCAGCGTGCCGTCGTCGGGAGCCCAGGTGTACCAGGCCGTCCCCGAGCCCCCTGTCGCGGCCGCGGCGAGCGACACGGGCGTACCCGAGAAGGTGGAGCAGACCGGCCAGGCGCTGACCGTGAGGGGGTCGTTGCAGGTGTTGGTCGCTTCGTCGCAGCCACGGGTAATGCAGTCGCTCCCGCGCACGCAGCCCTCGCCGGGGCGGCACGTGGGTCCGCAGGTGTTGCCGCAATCCACGTCGGTCTCGGTCCCGTCCTGGATGCCGTTGTTGCAGCTCGGTGCGATGCACAGGCCTGATCGGCAGGTTCGCGACGCGCAATCGGAATCTTCGAGGCATGCCCGCCCATCGTTGCATGGTGGACACGAGCCACCACCGCAGTCTACGTCGGTCTCATCCTCGCTACGCATCCCGTCGACCCGGCACGCGGGCTGCTCGCAGGTGCCCCGCTCACACGTCGTGGAGATGCAATCACGATCCTCGCGGCACATTTGACCGTCGGGGCATGGCGAGCATGGGCCGCCACAGTCTACGTCGGTCTCGTCGCCGTTCCAGATGCTGTCGTTGCAGGCGTCGTCGCCCGCCGTGCTTGCTGCGGTATCATCGACCGCCGTGGTCTTGCCGGTCTGGACGTGAGCATCTCCGGTTCCGGTGAACGAGGGCGGTGTCCCATCGGGGTCTCGAGAGGGAGCATCGTCTGCGCAGGAACCAACGCAACCGACCAGCCAACAAAGCGCCGCGACCCCGGTCGCCCGAGAGGGTGTCTGCTTGCTCGTGCTCATCACCAACCTGCTCTTCTCGGGTTGCTAGTAGAGATAGACGGCTCCTGCACCGGGGGCGTCGTCGTTATCTTGGTCGCCACCGATGCCGACGGCGCCGCTGTCTTCTCGCCACGCACCAACGGCGAGAGTGTCGCCCGATCCATCGAGGGCCAGGCTCGTGCCGAACTGATCCGCGCCAGTATTGGAGGCCTTGACGTAGCTTCGCTGCGCCCAACCCTCGGTGCCATCGCGGACGAACACATAGGCCGCGCCAGAATCGACTCCGTTGCCATAGGGATCGGACGGAATGCCATCGAGCCCCAGGGCCACGCTGTCTTCCGATTGCGCACCTACGACGAGGGTCCTGCCGTCGGAGCCGAGCGCCACGCTAATGCCGAACTCGTCGCCTTGCTCCGCGTTGGAGGCATCGAGGACCACCTGTTCCGCCCACTGGTCCAAACGGTCGCGCGTGAATACATAGGCCGCACCCGCCTCTTGTAGCAAGCCGGCGGTGTCCGCCCAAGGAGCACCGACGACCAGCGTGGCCCCATCGTCGCTGAGGGCCACGCTTCGACCAAAACGAGCGTCATCGCTGGAGTTGGAGGCCGTAACCTGGTCTCGCAGAGGCCACGTGCCCGCCTCCTCCCGAACGAACACGGAGACGTTACCGCCGGGGCCTCTGAGGATCGCCCCCACGGCGAGGGTGCGGCCATCACCACTGAGCGCGATGCTCTTACCAAAGAAGTCTCCGGCATCGGGAGCGGAGGCTTTGAGGAAGGCTCGCTGACTCCATATGCCCCGCCCGTCCTGCGCAAACACATAGGCCGCGCCGGCGTTGACCAGGAAATTGCTGCCCTCGTTGTCGGCTGAATTGCTGTCTTCTCGATGAGCCCCAACGGCGAGGGTGCGGCCATCATCGCTGAGCGCGATGCTCTCGCCGAAGTAGTCGGACGCGCCGGTATTGGAAGCCTTGATGTAGGCTCGCTGAGACCACGAGCTCACGGTCCTCTCGAAGACATAGACCGCGCCCGAGTTGGAACAGTCGAGCTCGTTGGTCTCCGGGCCGGCTACGCCCTGTGCGCAGCTGTCTTCTAGGGGCGCCCCGACCGCGAGGATGCGGCCGTCGGCGCTAAGCACCACGCTGCTGCCGAAATAGTCCTCGCTGTCCGAGTTGGATGCCTTGATGTAGGCCTGCTGGATCCACGCACCGATCTCGTCACGGGTGAAGACATACACGGCACCCGACCGAGGGCTCGGCTGCTCGAGCGGCTCCCCGTCGACGCCGGACGCGCTGCCGTCCTCCCAAAACGCCCCCACAGCGAGGGTGCGACCATCATCGCTGAGCGCCACGCTGTTGCCAAAGCGATCTTCGCGGTCGGTGTTGGATGCCTTGACGTAGCCCACCGCCCCGACCAGCGAGTCGGCCACGCCGACAGACTCCGAACTCGTACACCCCGCTCCATTGCACGCCTGCAGCATGTAGCGAGCATCGGGCAAGAGGTGCAGCGGCATCGAGGAGGAGGTCGAGTCCCCCGTGAGCATGGCCTCGCCGATGGGCTCGAACGGCTCCTCGGGCTCTCGGCTCTCGAACAGTTGATAGTACTCGGCCCCCAGCACGGGCACCCAGCTGAAGTCGAAGCGCTTGATCTGGGACAGCGCCAGCGTCAACACGGGAGCGGCTGGAGCATCGTAGCAGTGGCCGATCGTCTCGTAGGCACACTCGACGCTGCACGATAGCTCGCCGCCGTAGAACCCCAGGCTCTGGCACGTGGATCCGCCGCGATCCTCGGCCTCGCACTGCTCGCCGCTGGCCGCGTTGATCACCCCGTCGCCACAGGAGACCTCGGTACAGTCGAAATCGCAGGTCGCCGATTCCACGCCTTCGTCACACTGCTCTCCCGGGTCGAGGATGCCGTTCCCGCAGCCCGGCTCTACGCCTCCATCGGAGCTTCCCCCGCCGGACCCGAACACGTTGCCTCCGCACACGGCATCCACGCAGAGCACCTGCGGCCCGCAGTCGTCGTCCGAGCTACACGGCACCCCCTCGAGGAATTCCCCGCGGAAACACCCGAACCACGCCAGACTGAGCAGGCCCAGAATCGAGCGAGCAGAGCGCCATCGGAATTTTCTCCGCATAATGCCTCATGTCCTGATCCCGAGGCGAGTCAGGATATCACCTCGAATCGGTTGAAACTCGAGTTCGAACTCTCATCGCGCTTGTCGAAAAATGCCAGAAGAACAATGACCAGCGCCAACCATGCACTCATGACTCGAGGGTCGGAAGGATGAAAGGTATGCCTCTCATGCCTCTCATGCCTCTCATGCCTCTCCTCCCTCTCCCCCTTGTCGACGAGGAGTTCTACCGCATGTCCCGAGGCAGAGCAATGTCCTCCACAGGCTGAAATCCGTTGAAATCGAACAATGGCCTAGATTCGGCAGGTTGCGGCTCCCTCTCACGACGACACCTCGGCTTGCTCGTCCGGGGCTCCGGGGATGAACGGACTAACCTCATGTCATCGAACTCCAATCGAACTCCAGCTGAACTCGAAGATCGTTGCTCGCGCGGACTTGCCCCCCTCGCGGCTTCGGCCTCAGGTTGGCCACAAGAGCCAATAAACACTCAGTTCTGCGATTTCAGCCGATTGCAAGATGAGGCGTGAGTACAAAACAACTATAGTGTCGTGATGATGGGAGTTCTCGATCGCGTGTCGTGCTCGACGTGGGGGGCAGCGCCCGGAGCGATGAAGATGAAGTGGATGAGTTCGAGTTTCGCGATCATCAGCTTCGCGATCATCATAGTGATGCTCGCACCGGGCGCAGTGGCCAGCGCCGCTCCGACGATCGAGGGATGCGTGCTGACGACGTCCGTGGCGCTCGAGGCCGCACCGGCCGACGAGGCGACGCCCGATGATGAGGCGACGCCCGAGGGCGAGTCCGCGTCCGAGCTCGAACTCAAGAAACAACGAGAAGTCGAGCTGCTCATGCGCGCACGAGAGCTGTTTGGGCAAGGACAGGCAAAGTTCGAGGTCGGGGACCACCCCGGCGCCATCGAATCATGGCAGGAGGCCTACGACCTGTTGCCGCTGTGCAAGCGTAGCCAGCTGTTTGCGCCGCTGGGGTCGGCGTACTGGAGCGCGTACCATGGCAGCGGGAACGAGGAACACCTGCAGCGCGCGAAGACGATGTACACGTACAACCTCGACTCCATCGGGGTGAACAACCAGCAGGCCCGGGCCGACACGCAGGCCCAGCTCGCGGAGATCGAGGCCGAGCTTCGGCGGCGGGAGGCCGAGCGGCTCGAGCAGGCGAGGCGCAAGGCCGCGGCGGAAGCTCTGGCGGCCGAGCGAGCGCGACAGCAGCAGCGGGAGCAGGCCGAGCGCAAGGCCCGGGCGCAGGCCGAGCGACGCCGGTTTCGGCTGTCGATGATCCTCGGGGGCTCGTCGGCGGGCCTGGGGGTGGTGTCGCTGAGCATGATGACGGCCGGTCTGGCGCTCGGGGCCCGGGTGGAGCGGGACGGAGAGACGCTGGCACTCGACCCGAACCCGCGGCGCCACGAGCTGCGAGATCTCATCGGCCCCGGGACCACATACAACCGGCTGGCGTGGGCGAGCGGGGCGGCCGGTGGGGTGCTGGTGGTGTCGGGGTTGACGGTGATGGTGGTGTCGCTGGTGCAGCACCGTCGGTTCGAGACCCGAACACAGGAGCGGGTGACCGCGAGCGTCCGCGGGCTGGAGGTTCGGTTCTGACGCGGTTCGAGCGACCGCGCCATTGAGGCCTTGGCCTCAATGGCGCGTCACTTGCGCCGCTCCTGTCATTGCTCGTCGACAACGCCCGGACGCCTCCCCAGCACCGACGCCAGGCTCACGCCAGACCCACGCCAACCCGACCCGGCCCCGGTCCGCGTATGATCGCAGCACCGGTGGACAGCGCCAGCCTCAGCTCACTGCTCGCCGCCACGGTGGCGTTCGCGATCGGCACCAGCATGGTGCTGCGCGAGCGCACGCGCACGCAGAACGTCCGCTTCGCGGTCTTCTGCTTCAACCTGGGCCTCTACCACGTGGCCAGTTTCTTCTACGGCTTCGCCGGCTGGCAGCCCTTCGAGTGGTTCGGGCACACGGTGGCCCTGCTGCTGCCGTGGACCGCCGATCGCCTGCTGGCCAGCTTCGTGCCCTCGTCGGGCTCGCGGCGCTGGCAACCGGGCAGCGGCCTACGAACCACGCTGGGGATCGCCCTGGTGGTGATCCAGACCGTCTCGCTGGTCGCCCCGGTGGTCAAGCAGTACGAGGGCTGGGACATCGTGCCCTGGGTGCTGGCGATCTACGTGATCGGCGGCCTGTTCTTCGCGAGCATGCGGCTTTGGTGGGCGGCCCGGACCACGCGCAACACGGCCCTGGCCCCGCGGCTGCGCTACCTGTTCTACGCGAGCCTGGTGGCGCTGGCGTTCGGCTTTTCGTGGGCGGGCGGGGTCGGCCCGATCGTCACCGCGGTCTACCTCTACTTCGTGGAGCAGACCCTCCGCCGCGAACGCCTGCTCGATCTGCCCGAGATCGCCACCCGGATCTTCAGCCTCAGCGTGCTGGTGGTGGCGGTCACCGGCCTCTACGCGGGGCTGTTGGTCTGGATCAAAGACAACCCCTCGCTGTTCATGTTCAACGCGGCGGTGGCCTCGTTCGCGGTGGTGATCCTGCTCGATCCGGTCCGCCGCGAGATCGACTACCGGATCGAGGGCTGGCTGTTTCACGACCGCCCGGTGCTGCGCCACATGCTGGTGCGCCTGCGCCAGCGGCTGCTCAATGTGATCGACGCGGACGAGATGGCCCGCCTGGTGATCGAGGCGCTGGAGTCCTCGGGCCGGGTGACCCAGGCGACGCTCTACCTGCTCAACCGCGAGGGCACGGCACTGGCCCTGCAGCGCTGGACGGCCGCCGACGAGGACGCTCCGGCTCCCATGGCCCGACTGGATCTAGCCACCCGGCGACCCCTGCTCGAGCGCATGCAGGCCCAGGGCACGGTGCTGCGCGACGTGATCGAGCGCGAGCGCGAGCGGGCGGGCCCCGAGGAGAGCGCCGAGGCCCAGGACATCCTGGAGACGCTGACCGCCCTGGACGCGAGCCTGGCCCTGCCGATCCTCGGGCGCCCCTCGGCCCAGCCCGACGAAGAGCCCGATCTGCTGGGCGCGCTGTTTGTGGACGACCAGCGGCTGGTGGAGCCCTTTGCTCGCGAGGAGGTCGAGCTGTTCGAGGGCGTGGTGGCCCAGGCGGCGACCACGGTGCAGAACTCGGCGGTCTACGAGGCTCGCAAGGAGCGGGAGCGTCTGGCGGCCCTGGGCGAGATGGCGGCCGGCCTCGCCCACGAGATCCGCAACCCGCTGGGCGCGATGAAGGGGGCGGTGCAGGTCCTACGGCCCGATCCCTCGAGCCTGGGCACCGGCGATCCCGCCGCCCGGGCGGCGATGGACTCGCAGACCGGGGAGTTCCTCGACATCATCCTCGAGGAGGTCGATCGCCTCAACCGGGTGGTGACCCAGTTCTTGACCTACTCGCGACCGTTCAAGGGCGAGATGGCGCCGGTGGATCTGCGCAAGGTGATCGCCGCGACCCTGCGCCTGGTGCCCGAGGCCTCGCGGGCTCGGATCACGGTAGAAGATCCGCCGGCGGATCTACCGGGGGTGCGCGGCGACGCCGATGCGTTGCGTCAGGTGCTGCTCAACCTGGTGCTCAATGCCCTCGACGCGATCGGCGACGCCGGGGAGGGCACGATCTCGATCTCGCTGGGGGTCCGCCGGCGTGGCCTGCTCCGCGGCGACGCGGTCGCCTTGCACGTGTGTGACAACGGGCCGGGCCTGTCGGCCCAGACGATGACCAACCTCTTCGTGCCCTTCCATACCACCAAGAGCGGAGGCACCGGGCTGGGGCTGCCGATCAGCCAGCGGATCGTGCAAAACCACCACGGAGCGATCGAGGTGGGCCGCAGCGACGACGACGGGGCGCGCTTCACCGTGCTGCTACCGGTCGATCGCACCGCCTCTCGGATTAGCGAGGTCGACTCCACCGACGACCTGCCCCTGGCCCGCGCCCACGCCCCTTCCCCTTCCCCTTCCCGGGGATCGGTCGAGGCCAGCGACGCACGCAAGGCCGCCCCAGGCCCCACGACCGCCAACGCTCCCGCGGGCGGCTACCCGGACGGCCCGCGTCATGACCGCGCCTGCGGCCCAGGCCCCGACCCGAGACCGGTTACGATAGGGTGAAGCGCCTGTCATGCCCCGCCCACGAATTCTCCTGGTCGACGACGAGGTCAACATCCGCCGGGTCCTGGGGGCCCTGCTCAAGCAGGCCGGCTTCGAGGTCCACGCCGAGCCGGACGGCGAGGCGGCCCTGGGCCGGGTCAGCAGCGCCCCCTCGGGCACCTTCGACGCGGTGATCTCCGACATTCGCATGCCGCGGATGGACGGCATGGCGCTGCTGCGGGCGCTGACCGAGGAGGATCCGGGACTGCCGGTCATCATGCTCACCGCCCACGGCTCGGTCGATCTGGCGGTCGAGGCCCTCAAGGCGGGCGCGTTCGACTTCTTGGAAAAACCCTTCGAGCAAGAGCAGGTCAAGTCGGTGCTCACCAAGGCGCTGGCGACCCGCGAGCGCTCGGGCGCATCGGTGGGCAAGGGCCGCGCCACCCCCTCGACCGAGGCCACCGATCCGATCGACGAGGTGGGCATGATCGGCGACTCGCCGCAGATGCAGCGGGTCCGCGAGATCGTGGGCACGGCGGCGGCCAGCCCCACCACCGTGCTGATCGCGGGGGAGAGCGGCACCGGCAAGGAGCTGGTCGCCCGCGCCCTGCACCTGGGATCCCCCCGACGCGACGCACCGTTCATTCGGGTCAACTGCGCGGCGATCCCCGCGGGCCTGACCGAGAGCGAGCTCTTCGGCCACGAGCGGGGGGCGTTCACCGGGGCGATCACCAGCCGACAAGGACGCTTCGAGCTGGCCAACGGCGGCACCCTGTTCCTCGACGAAGTCAGCGAGATCCCGCTGGAGATCCAGGTCAAGCTGCTACGCGCGCTGCAAGAGTCGGAGTTCGAGCGGGTCGGCGGCACCAAGACGGTCCGGGTCGACGTGCGCCTCATCGCCGCCAGCAACCGCAACCTCGAGGCCGACATCAAGTCCGGCCGCTTCCGCGAGGATCTCTACTACCGCCTGGCCGTGGTGCCGATCGAGCTACCGGCCCTGCGCGATCGGATCGAAGATCTACCGGCGCTCATCCAGCACTTCGTGCGCCGCTGCAACGAACGCCTGGACAAGACGGTGGAGGGATTCTCGCCCCCCGCGCTGGAGACCCTGGCCCGCTACCGATGGCCCGGCAACATCCGCGAGCTCGAGAACCTCGTGGAGCGCATGGTGCTGTTCGCCTCGGGCCCGACGATCGAGCGCGACGCCCTGCCCGACACCTTCCTCGAGTCCACCGAGCCCGCGCCCACGCCCGATGAGGCGCCCTCCCCGGCGGCCACCATCCCCCCGACGCCCGGACCCCCGCCCGCCGACGAGCCCCTCGAGGGCGAACGCCTGCTGCGCCTGCCCCTGTCGTCGCTCAGCCTCGATCTAAAGGAAGCCGTCCGCCGGGGCTCGCGCCTGGTGGAGACGGAGCTGATCTCCGAGGCCCTCGACCAGACTCAGGGCAACGTGACCCGCTCGGCCCGACTGCTGGGGATCAGTCGTCGCAGCCTCCAGTCCAAGATGAAAGAGCTGGGGCTGCGCACCCCGACCGAAGATGGCCCCAAGGGCACCGCGCCCTCCTAACCCGGGGATCCCCGCCCACACCCGACGAGCCCGCAGCCTCGGATCCTCCCAGGTAGGCGAGCACCAGCCAGGTAGGCGCGCAACAGCCAGGTAGGCGCGCACCAGGTAGGCGCGCATCCTACGGGAAATATTGACGGAACCGACCGTGCGCTGGTAGCGTGCCGCGAGCCGTTCGAGGAACGACCGCATGCGGAAGCTCTGCCCTCTCCTCCCCCTGCTGGGCCCCCTGTCGGTCCTCCTGTCGGCAGTGGTCACGACCGGGGTGAGCCCATCCGCCCACGCGGCGGAGGTCACGCGGGTCGCCACCGCATTCGAAGAGGACAACCAGTTCGACATCCACTTCGGGGTCGCCTACGACTACAACTTCAAGCGGGCCGCGATCCTCCGCGAGTGGAACGCCGGCCCCGGCGACGACAGCAACCGCCTGGTCAAGGATCTGCTGTTCTTCCAGCAGCGCCATACGCTCACGCCCACCGTCGAGATCGGGCTGTGGCACGACTTGGCGCTGTATCTGACGATGCCGATCGTGCTCAGCGACACCCGTCGCTACCAGTTCGATCAACGTCCCGACGACTGCGTGTTCGGCGAGTCACCCCAGGCCAACTGCGTCAACAAGGCCAACAGCACCACGATCCGCGATGGGATCGTGCCCGAGACCGGGTTCGACGCCACCAACTCGGCCGATCCCTTCGGCCAGTTCAGCGGCGCCACCTCCGAGACGATCTTCCAAGGGCCGCTACGCCGCGGGCTCGACCAGCTCCACGTGGGCCTCAAGTACGGGATCCTCAGCCAGCGCACCCGCCCCCATATGCCCAACTGGCTGATCGGGCTAGAAGGACGCTTCGCGGTCGGCCGCGCGATGACCTTCAGCCGCGACATCATCAACAGCAGCCCCGAGGGCAATACCCGGGTGGGCCGCCGGATCCACGAGCTGGGCGTGTGGACGGCGCTTTCGCGGCGCTATCGCTTCCTCGACCCCTTCTTCACCGCCTACTGGCGGCAGTCGATCCGCGCCTCGGGCGGAATCTTCGAGGACTTCAGCAACCTCGGCTCCCAGGGCGACGTGCAACCGCAATCCACCGCCGGCATGACCTTCGGCAGCGAGGTCGTCCCCTGGGAGCGCAAGGCCAAGGGCATGAAGGTCTCGCTCTACCTATCGGGTACGGCGATCTTGCACTACGGCGGTCGTGGCTACAGCGAGATCTGGGAGCTACTGGCCGATAGCCCGGCCATGGTGGGGACCAACAACCCCGTCGACAGCGCCAACTGTGACCGCGACCTCGCGCTGCAAAGCTCGGTGGCCAGCCCGGGGAGCTCGGACTACCTCACCGCCGGTGGCAATGCGTGCGACAAATTCCAAGGGGTCACCGACCTGCAGGACTTCGGCACCTTCGGCTTCGACACCGGGCTCAACCTGCACTTGGGCAAGTACGCGCGGGTCAACCTCGGGGTGAAGGCCGCCACCGATACGCGACACTTCGTGACGTTCACCAGCCGGGGAGATGCGGACGCGGAGCCGAATAGTGATCCCGACCGGGTCGATCAGGGGACGATCGAGGTCAACCCGCTGCGCCGAGACGTGGTCGACAATGTCGGGCGGCGCTATGTGGTCGATGACATCGTCGATGTACACGGGTATCTGCGGTTGCTGATGACGTTCTAGAGCTCCGGATGGCCGAGCTCGGGAGCTCGGGAGCGTGAGAGCTCGGGAACTTGGTTCGGTGCGGGGAGGCTACGGCGGGGAGCGCCTGTTCGCAGAGTCATTGTTTCCCCCCGTGCTCAAACAGTGGTTACGCGCCCGGTGCCACGTCGCTCGAGACGCACGAGCCGGCGAGTCGACACCCCTCGCGGGGAGCGCTCCCAAGACTGCGCGCGGGCGGAAACAATGACTCTACGAGGCGGCGCTGCTCGGGATCGGCAAAGACTGCCCGCTGCGAGCAATAGGGACATCGGTGGCAGGATGGGCGAGCGCTAGACCTCGTGGCCCAGGGCGATCTGGACCGCGTCGCCGAGCTCTTGCTGGAGGTAGGCGCGTAGGCGGAGGACGAGGCGCTTTTCGATCTGGCGAGCCCGCTCGCGGGATACGCCCCAGCGATCGCCGAACTCCTGGAGCGTGGCAGGCTCGTCGGAGACCAGGCGATCGCGGAAGATCTCGAGCTCGCGACCCTGCAAGTCGGCACCGAAGGCGAGCAGCTTGTCCTGCAAGAGCGACTTGAACTCGACCGCGTCGACGTTGTCCTCGGGATCGGCAAAGTCGTCCTCGATGAGATCGAGCCGGGTGCGCGAGCCGTCACCGTCCTCGCTGCCCAACGGCGCGTCGAGCGAGACGTCGGGCGAGGACATCCGCCGCTCCATCTCCACCACCTCCTTGGTGGACACATCGAGCTCCTTGGCGATCCGCTCGGGAGTGGGATCGATCCCCGCCGCCATCAGAGCCTCACGCTGCTTGCGGAGGTTGAAGAAGAGCTTGCGCTGGTTTTGAGTGGTGCCGATCTTGACCAGGCGCCAATTGTTGAGGATGTACTTGAGGATGTAGGCGCGGATCCACCAGCCCGAGTAGGTAGAGAGCTTGACCCCACGGTAGGGATCGAACTTCTGCACCGCCTTGACCAACCCCACGTTACCCTCTTGCACCAGGTCGAGGAGGTTTTGGTAGGCGCGCCGGTACTCGTGGGCGATCTTCACCACGAGGCGAAGGTTGGACGTGACCAGCTTGCGGGCAGCCTCCTTGTCACCCTCCTCCACCCAGCGCACGGCCAGCTCGTACTCCTCCTCGCGAGAGAGCAAGGGGTGCTGACGCACCTCGGACATGTACGCGGCCATCGGATCGCGGCGCGCGAGGGCCGTCGATCCCTTGGGGGCCGCCTTGGTCTGACGGGCCAGCTCGGTGGCGATCACCTCGAGCTCGGCATCGCTGACCTCCACCTCGGCCAGCGCCTCCTGACCGATCTCGTCCTCGTTGGGCTCAGCGTCCTCGGCGGCGTCCCCGGGAGGCGTGTCGAGCACCTCCACCTCGACCGGCTCGGCCGCCTTGCCCCGCTTGGCCCGTGCGCCACCCTTGGACTTGGCCTTCGCCATGGTCGGCGGCAGTGTAATCCCCGCGTCCACCGCGAAACCACCGTCGCGGCTCGATCGGTTGTTTCACCCACCCCAACAACGTCGAGTTCGCGGCCGTGGCGCGCCGAACGCCCGATCCCGCGCCCCATCCCGAGCCCATCCCGAGCCCATCCCGCGCCCATCCCGAGCACGCACGACCCCCGCTTGCTCGCTGGCCCCACCGGTTCGCTACGGTAGACTGATGAGGTGACAATTCCTGCATCCGGTCGCTCTCTGCCCGCCAAAGGACGAGGATCGGTCCCGATCATCGTGGTGGGCTCGTTGCTGGCCGCTCTGGGCCTGACCGCCCTGGGCGACACCTACGCCCAGGCCCAGCGCACCGACCCCCGCAAGCACGCGCGCCTGGTGCCCGACCACGATGCAACCGAGCTGCGAGTGCTCGACTGGACGCTGTGGAACGTGTCCAAATATTACGTCGAGCCGGAGCGGATCGACCCCCAGGCCATGACCCTGGCCGCCCTCGAGGCACTCGAGCAGGACATCGCCCAGGTGCTGGTGCAGCCGGCCGAAGACGGCAAGACCGTCCGAGTGCGGGTGGGCACCGCCGAGCGAGAGTTCAACATCGGTGACGTGGAGGCCCTGTGGGCGGTGGGGCCCCACGTGCGCGAGGTGTTCCGCTTCATCAACCGAAACACCGGGCTCGACGAAGACGAGCAGCGCAACGCCGAGTACGCCATCGTCGGCGGGGTGCTCTCGACCCTCGATCCCCACACCAACCTGCTGCGACCCGACGACTACGAGGAGATGCGGGCCAGCACCAAGGGCAGCTTCGGCGGCCTGGGCATCGAAGTCGGCATGCGTGACGGGTCGATCACCGTGATCCGCGTGATCGAGGACAACCCCGCCTCCAAGGTCGACATGCGCCCCGGCGACAAGATCGTCCAGATCGACGCCGAGTCCACGGTGACCATGAACCTCAACGACGCGGTCAGCCGCCTGCGCGGGCCCGCCGGCACCATGGTCAAGGTCTACGTGATGCGCGACGGGCTGCAAAAGCCCAAGCCGCTGGAGATCACCCGGGCCACGATCCAGATGGACAGCGTGATCGGCGACGTGCTGCAAGACCAGGACGCCGCCGGCAAGCCGCACAAGGTCGGCCTGGTCCAAATTCCGCGCAATTTCTCGCAGAACACGGGGCAGGAGCTGCGCGACAAGCTCTCCGAGTTCGAACGCGAGGGCGTCCAGGGGGTGATCCTCGATCTTCGCGGCAACCCGGGGGGCCTGCTCAACGCCGCGGTCGACGTGGCCGACGCCTTCTTGTCCTCGGGCAGCATCGTGGCCACGGTGGGCGTGGCCTCACCGCGCCGCGAGAGCCGGGCCGACGGTCGCTATGACTTCCCCGAGCTGCCGCTAGTGGTGCTGATCGATCAGGGCTCGGCCAGCGCCTCGGAGATCGTGGCCGGAGCGCTGCGCAACCGGGGCCGGGCCGTGCTGCTGGGCCGCCGCAGCTTCGGCAAGGGCTCGGTGCAGGAGCTACGCGACCGCAAGGTCGCCGACAGCGAGCTGGCCCTCAAGCTCACCGTGGCCCAGTACCTCACCCCCGGCGACGTCTCGATCCAGTCGGTGGGGGTCGCGCCCGACGTCGAGACGGTGCCCGTGTGGGTCTCCAAGGAGCACATCTCGTTCTTCGGCCGGCAGCGCTTCGATCTGCTGCGCGAGGAATCCCTGTCGGCGCACCTCGAGTCCGACAAGGCCGAGCAGCTGCGGCGCAGCCCCTTTGGCCCGCTGCACTACCTCGACCAAGGCTCGCTCGACCCCGACAACCCCGACAAGAAGACCGACGACAAGGCCCGGGCCGATCGCCGCAGCGAGATCGCTCCGCCCCGCGAAGACAGCAACAAAGACGCCGACCGGCGCACGGCCTTGCTGCTCGAGGATCCCGAGATCCGAATGGCCCGCGATCTGGTGCTGTGGGCGCCCAGCAGCGACCGGGACGAGATCCTGGCCCAAATGGACCAGTTCGTCGAGCAGCAGCAGCGCACCGAGCAAGAACGGATCACCGGCAGCCTGTCGGTGCGCGAGATCGACTGGGCCCCGGGGCCCAAGCCCGCGTCGGGGCGCGCCCTGCTGCGGGTCGCGGTCAAGAGCGACAAGCCGGGCAACACCATCAAGGGCGGCGAGAAGGGCACCATCACCGTCACCGTCACCAACGATGGCGACGCCACCGCCCATCAGGTGCGGGCGATCACCGACAGCGACTATCGCTACTTCGACGAGCGCGAGCTCTTGTTCGGGCGGATCGAGCCGGGCGCCTCCAAGGACTACACGATCAAGCTCGCGGTGGGAGAAAGCGAGCTGTCACGGACCGATCGGATCGATCTGCACCTGTTCGAGCAGCACGGCGCCAAGCTGGCCGCCGGCTCGCAGTCGTCCATCGACATCAGCGCCCAGGGCCTGCCCCGGCCCCAGTTCGCGTTCGGCTACCAGGTGCTCGACATGCCCACCCGAGGCACCCCGATCGAGGGCAACGGCGACGGCGCCTGGCAAGTGGGCGAGCGCGTCACCCTGCGGGTCCACGTGACCAACAAGGGCGAGGGCGAGGCCCTCGACACCTGGGTCAACCTGCGCAACCTCTCCGGCGACGCCCTGTTCATCCACGAGGGTCGCGAGCGGATCAAGAAGCTGGAGGTGGGACAGACCCGGGTGATCGATCTCGACGCCGAGCTCCGCCAGCGGCCCTCCGGAGGCCAGGCGCGGGTGCAGCTGTCGGTCTCCGACACCAAGGTGGGCGAGGCCCTCTCCGAGAAGCTCGTCTTCCCGATCGTCGCCGGGCAGGAGGCGATCGAGGAGGATCGACGCGGCGTGGTCACCACCGGCGAGGTGGCGCTCTACGCCAGCCCGCTGCGCCCCGATCACCGGGTGGGGCTCGCCCCCACGGGCCAGCGCTTCCGGGCCACCGGGCACACCAGCGAGTGGATCCGGGTGGACATCGGCGACGGCGGCTTTGCCTTCGTGCGCAAGGCACAAGTCGAGGACGCCAAGGGCAAGGTCAAGACCCCCGGCGATTACCAGCCGGTGCTCGAGGTCTCTCCGCCCAAGATCAGCCTCACCGGCGCCGTCACCCAGACCGACGACACCTCGCTCCAGCTGAGCGGCAGCGTGAGCGACGAGACCCGAGTCCAAGACGTCTACATCACCGTGGCCAACCCCTCGCGCGACCTGTTCGCCAAGCGCGAGAAGGTCTTCTACGAGGCCAGCCCCACCCCCGAGTCCGGCTCGCTCGACTTCTCGGCCGAGATCCCGCTGACCCCGGGCAACAACCTGCTCGAGATCTACGCCCGCGAGGACGACGAGGTGGTCGCCGTCCGCCGCATGTGGGTGCTGCGTACGAGCGGCCTGGCCGAGGCCCGCGCCAAGGAGACGGAATTCGCCAGCAACGGCAAGCTGTCGGTCGATACGCTGCGCTGAGCGGGAGGGCCGGGCCGGAAGCAGACCACCTGGCCCGGCTCGCCGGCCAGCGGCGAACCAAGCCTCTGCCTTGACGACGGACTCGCGAGGTGCTGGAACGTGGACACTGGGGTCAATGCCCTCCCCTACACGGTCTGATGTACCTGAGCCGCGCCACCATCTCCAATATCAAGGGCCTGCGCCACGTCGAGTTCAGCTTCGACGAGGAACATGAGGCGGGGTGGCATGTCTTGCTCGGTGACAACGGTACGGGAAAGTCCGCGCTCATCCGGAGTATTGCACTGGCGCTGGTGGGACCCGATGAGGCCGCCGCGCTTCGAGAAGACTGGAGCCGCTGGATCACCTGGGGACAAACCGACGCGCGGATCTCCCTGCAGGTGCACTTTCCCGGACAGTGGGATCGACCCGAGGGGACGGGACACGACCTCACGGCTCGACAGCTGACAGCATCCATCGAGCTACGGCTCGCCGAATCGAACGGGCACACGCCTGGGCCCAGACCCATATGGGGTGGGCGACGAGCCACGCTCAAGGCCACCAACCGGAGCACGCTCCTTCCCTATCTGTGGGGCAATGGCTACGGGTGGTTCAGCTCGTCGTTCGGCCCCTTTCGACGGTTTAGTGGCGGCAGCAGTGATTACGAGCGGCTGTTCTACGCCAACCCTCGCGTCGCACGTCACCTGTCAGCCTTTAGCGAGGAAGTCGCGCTCTCCGAGAGCCTGACATGGCTCAAGACCAGACGGCGCGATGAGGATGATGGGCGCTGCTCCACGAAGCTCATCCCGTGGGTCCAGCGTCTCGTCAATGACACGGAGCTACTCCCGCACCAGGTCACGCTCGACGAGATTACTCGCGACGATCTCCTGTTCTCCGACGGACACGGCGTCACCGTCGACGTGCTCGCGCTCTCAGACGGCTACCGCTCGATCTTGAGCCTGACCTTCGAGCTCATCCGACAGATGGTCGTGACCTACGGAGAGGACCATGTCTTTGCCGAAAAGGAGGGCGATGTATTCGTCGACCCGCCCGGAGTGGCGCTGATCGACGAAGTCGACGCGCACCTCCACCCTACATGGCAAGCGGTCGTCGGTACCTGGTTCCGCCGCCGATTCCCCAACATGCAATTCATCGTCGCGACGCACAGCCCCCTGGTCTGTCGAGCCATCGGAGATCACGGCAAGGTCTTCCGTCTGCGAGCTCCAGGCTCCCAGAGCGAGAGCGACAACGCCTTGCAGCCGATCGAGGACATCGAAAGGGACAAGCTCCGCTTTGGTAGCCTGCACCGCGCCCTGGAATCCCAAGGTTTCGCTCTTCGCCTCAGCCGCTCCGACGAGGGGAGACAGAAGGTGCGAGAACTCGCCCGACTCAATCGAGAAGCCCGGAAAAGAGAGCTCGATCCGGCGGAGAGCAAACTCCGCGGACGCCTGCGGGAGATCTTTTCCGACAACCCCGACACCCAGCAATAAGCCCAACATGCTCGCCTTCCGCCCCCAAGCTCTGACGGACGAGGAGCACGACCACCTAGCCAAGCACCAGGCAAGCATCGACGCGCTGCCGAGCTATACCCACAGAGTCAAAGCGGCGACGTCTCGGTGGAATGCCGCGTCTTTGGGCACGGCGCGAGACAAGCTCAAGAGTGCTCGCCCCGGCCGCGATCGTTGTGTCTTCTGCGAGGATTCGGAAGGTCGAGATGTGGAGCATTCCCGGCCGAGATCCCTCTTCCCGGAAGCCACCTGGCGCTGGCAGAACCTCGTGTGTGCCTGCGGGAGCTGCAACGGCTCGAAGGGGAGTCGGCACGCCATCCTGACCAAGCCGGGCAAATATCAAGAGGTCACTCGACGCCGAAAAGACCCGGTCGTCCCGCCGCAATTCGGCCCCAGTGCGTGGATCGATCCCCGGCGAGAGGACCCGATGGCGCTGCTAGAGCTCGACATCACCGGGGAATCCTTCTACTTCCTCCCACGAGACGGCCTCACGCCGAGAGACCTGGCCAGGATCGAGTGGACGGTCGAGCAATGCCTCGAGCTGAACAAGCGAGAGTCGCTCGTCCAGGCCAGGAGGCATGCATTCACGAATTACCGCGCGCGGCTGTTCGAATACGTGCAAAGAAGCAGGCGGGTGCAACGTTGACGGAGCTCTCTCGCCTGCGAGACGATCTCCGTGAAGAGTACCACCCGACAGTCTGGGCCGAGATCAAGCGCCAGCGAGAGGACCTCGATGGGATCTCGGCGCTCTTCGACGCCGCGCCTGAAGCCCTGGATTGGTAGCCACGCCCTCGCCGAGCAGCAGGGCGATTGCCCCGTACGCAAGGGCAAGGTCGAGGGCGCCAAGGGTAAGGTCAAGCTCCTCGGCCAGTACCCGCGAGCGCTCGAAATCTCGCCGCTCAGGAGCAGCCTGAGCGGCCGCGTTACTGACAAGGCCCGAGTCCAGAACGACGACGAGGTGGTCGCGATCCGCCGCATGTGGGCGCTACGCACTTGCGGCTTGGCCGAGGCCCGCGCCAACGAGGCCGATCTCGCCAGCAACGGCAAGCTCCAGGTGGACACCCTGCGCTGAACGAGCCAACGGGTCAGAGCCGGGGACAGATCTGGCCGGGTCGGGCTCGCCGGTGGGCGACGAGGCCTGAGCACGGCACGCTGGCTGGATGGCCCACGTCGGGACCACCCGGCCACACGCATGGTGTGGTAGTGGCCGGATATTCAGCCATGACGAGGTGTTCGTCTGGAGTTTTGTTCAGGCGCCCGATGATGACCCCTGCCGATGTGGTTGGGGAACGACACCGGGGGTTACCATCGATCGACACGACGCCACGCGAGCAGGAACGCCGCCCAGCGTCCCGAAAAGCGCAATATCCGCCCGCCCATCCCCCGGGAGCTCTCCATGCAGATCCGCCGCATTCAGGTCCCCGACTATCGCGCGCTGCGGGGGATCGATCTCCAATTCGATGCAGCCGCAGACCCCCAGCTGTTTCCGATCGGCAGCGAGAACGGAGGAGGAAAGAGCACCCTGCTTCAGTTGGTGTTCGTGCTGCTGCACTGCGCGGGAGACGAAGAACGAGCCGATTTCATTCGTAACCTGATGGCGTCGTTCCACCACCCGGAGGATCAGGCGGAGAAGTTGCTGGCAAGGTTTGAGCTGTGGGATGGCGAAGAGCTTCACGACATCGAATTCGTATCGCTAGGGCCCAAATATCTAGAAGACGCGTTAGGGACAGCTCTCCAAGATGTCGGGTTCGAGGCGATAAGAAAAGTCAAATTGCTCGAACAAGGCATAAGACGACTCAAGGAGCTCTTCCACCTTTTATCCATACAAAATCCTTCACCACAAGACACAACAAGAGTACGCCAACTCCTAGCACATCCCGCCATCGTCTCCAGCGTGTCCGAGGACCGACGCAGGCTCATCGAGCAAGAATACTCAGCAAACCGATCACGCTCAGCTGAGCGTAAATTCAATCCGCTCGACTTACTAGAGCCCCTTGAAGATACAGATGTGGATCTCGCCGATCGCGTACTACACACAATCGCGGCGAAGAACGACACCTACCTCACCTGGTACCCTGAGCCTTCGAGCGAGACCGTTCGGCATGCCCTTGTGGCACGGACGAATGGCTCGACCAAGCGCGACATCGACTCCCTGCTCCAGAGGTGTCGGGGTTCTATATTCATGCTCGCGCCTTCATCTCAACCATATCTCTTCCTCCCTCCGTCGAGCCGAAAATCATTCATCGCCACGCCCCCCAAGCCACGCGATCGCTCAGGCAAGAGTCAGGAGAGCACATCGGTCGCGTACCACAAAGAACTCGAGCTCGCATCCCGGGACCTACCGGGATTCTTCGCCTATGACTGGCTATCGGTCGCGCCGCTGGTCGAGCTATTTCGGCAATCCCGGGATCAGGATTTCTCCGAGGCGGTCAAGACCGGCAATTACGGCTCTGCATACACGGACATGCTCAAGGACCTCAACGCGCTACTGTGTGGCAAGGAAGTCAAACCCCTCGAAGATCTCTCGGGCGTGCAGTTCTCGATCGTTGGCCCCGACGGAGCCACCCGAGCACTCGGACCCGAGGATCTCTCTCGGGGAGAGCTCAAGCGGCTGATGGTCTACGCGTGGCTCAAAGCCAACCAGACCGACGACGCGATCGTGCTGATGGACGAGCTCGAGGTCTCGTTCCATCCCGACTGGCAGTATGGGGTGGCGAAGGATCTGACCGAGTGGGCCCCCAAGACTCAATTCCTCCTCGCCACCCACTCCTACGACATCTGCCGAGCCGTCACTCCGGCCCACGTACGCGAGCTCGAGCCCAAGCTGACCGACGGAGGCCGCGGTGAGCCTCGATCCTGAGGCGCTCGACGAACACGCCCGCACGATCCTGCGCTCCCGTCGCATCCGGGGCAAGCTGGTGGTGCTGTGCGAAGGGGACCGCGTGGCCGCCCCCGACCACGGTAAGGCCCCAAGCCCGCAGACCTACCGTCGGCACGAGCAACTTCCCGACGCGAACTTCTACCTGAGCTGTGTCCCCCGCAGCTGGCAGAACCGAAAGCTCCCCTGTTTCTTCAACTGCGGCGATCGACACGATGTCCTCCAGACCTTCGCTCGGCTGCCGCAGCTGCACGACACATCCCCTACGGAGTCCTACCTCGACCCAGGCAAGCTCTATGCGGTCGTCGACCTCGATCTCCAGCCCGCGCCCCTGAGCGACCATTGCTGGCCGAATACCGAGGCCGTCTACGAAAACCTCTACGACCAGGCCGCGCTGCGCCAGCCGGTCGACGAGCGTCATCGGATCTGGGTGACCGCCCTGATCCACAAGGAGGCGTTCTTCCTCCTGCCATCGATGCAAAAGGTCTTCGACACACACCCCAACGCACCGCTGCTCGACGACACAACGCTCGACCTCGGGGATCTCTACGAGCGTGCTTTGCACGCCCTCGATCCCGCGTCACCTACGCTGGACCGCGATCTGTTGGAGCACTTCCCCGTCGCCCAGCGGCGACTCCAGCACTTCGGCGCGCTGCGCTCACTCGATCTCACCAGCATCGACACGCTACGAGACAGCTGGCAAGCCGCATTCGCCGGCCAGCGTCTTGCGGACGCGAAGACCGAGCAAATTGGTCGCGGCGCTATGGTCGGTGACCAAGGCCAAGCCCCATTGGAAGGCGATCGGCCCCCCGCAGGATGGCAGCTACACCAGTGACCCCGTCCACTACCGCGGTCAGCTTACTCTGGCGGTTGGCCGCTACATCGCTTCGCTGCCACCAAGCGAGCATCCGCTGGCGGGCTTCATCGAATTCCTTCGAGTGCGCCGCTGAACCACCAGGCGAGCAGGACCCCTTCGCTCAGCAGGGCGGGTTGATCACCCCCGGGCTGCCCCACTCGTCGGTTGGGGTCGCGGGCAGCAGATCGACCGCGCCGCACCAGTAGTTGCCGCTGTCGTTGCTGACCGCGTCGAGGTAGTTGCCCGAGAGCGACCACGCGACCCCCTGCTCGCCGTCGTAGAGCAGCGCCGTCTCGTCGAGGATCTCGGTGGAGTTGAGCAGCACCACCCGGTCGGGCGAGCCGTTGTTGAGCCCGGGGTTGGGACCGTAGATTGCGTCCGGGTCGAAGTCGTAGTTCCAGTAGCTGACCCCCCGAGCGATCACTGCCACGTCGCCCGGCCCCACCACCAGGTCCCGCGTCACTCGACCCTGGTTGCCCGCGTTGTAGTCGGTGTCCTGAATGTAGAGATCGATCAGGTTCACCGGCATGTCCGTCGCGTTGAGGATCTCGATCCACTCGCAATCGTCCTGCGAGCAATACGGGTTGGTCATGACCTCGGTCACCACCAGATCGCCGGGCCCGAGCTCTTCGATCGACAGCGCAGCCTCGCCGGTGGAGGTGTCCTCGAACACCGTGCTCGTGGTGCTCGACTCTTGGCCCGGGCCATCGGTGCTGCCGGTGCTGTCGTCCACCGAGCCCGTGGTGGGATCCACACCGTCGTCGCTGCCGCTGTCGGCGCTCTGCCCAGTGGGATCTGGAGTTGGCCCGCCCGTCTCGATGACGATCGGCGCGTCCCCGGTGGAATCACTCCCCGGGACCTCCTGGTCGTCGTCGTTCATCTCGGGGACGTCTTCGGAGAAACATCCCGTCAACGCGACCGTGATGCCCAGCACCCCGATCGCTCGCCTACATCTCCAACCCCCGTGTCGTTGACTCGCCCGTCGCATCATTGACCGCCCCGATCGTCCAGACGGACTGAAGGACCACTGGTTGCAGTGAGGATGAGCTCACAAAACCAACAAACCGAGTCCTCCGCGCAATTTTCGCGCATGCTCGAGATCGAGCACCCCACCGCGCCCCATCACCATAGAGCCAAAGCGACGCTGCGAGGCGTCGTGTGACTCGGCCAGCACACGGGGCTCGACGACTCGCTCAGCCTGCACGCACGGTTCGACCTGCGAGCTCGCCCATGTGGTCCAACATGCCTGACCAACCAGCCAAGGCTCAGCGACTCGCCCGACCAGCACGCCGAGACTCAGCGACTCGCCCGACCAGCACGCCGGGGGCTTGGTCCCCTGCGCGCAGCGTCACTCGGCGAGCTAGCTCGCTTCCTTCTCTTCGTTCCGATACACGACCACCGGCGGCTTGTCGTCCGCGATGCACTCCTCGTTGATCACCGCCTCGGCGATGTTGTCCACGCTCGGAATGTCGTACATCACGTCGAGCATCGCTCGCTCGAGGATCGATCGCAGCCCTCGTGCACCGGACTTCTGCGCCTTGGCCTTCTTGGCCACGGCCGCCAGCGCGTCGTCGGTGAACTTGAGCTCCACCCCGTCCATGTCGAGCAGCCGCTTGTACTGCTTGACCAACGCGTTCTTGGGCTCGGTGAGGATCTTGATGAGCGCCTCCTCGTCGAGCTCTTGCAGCGGCGCCACCACGGGCAGACGACCGATGAACTCGGGGATCAACCCGAACTTCATGAGGTCTTCGTTCTGCACGCTCTGCAGCAGCTCCCACTGCCGCAGCTCCTTCTTCTTTTGGATGTCGGCGCCGAACCCCATGGTCCGGGCACTCATGCGGTGATCGATGATGTCCTCGATGCCCGCAAAGGCGCCACCACAGATGAACAGGATGTTGGTGGTGTCGACCTGCAAGAAATCCTGCTGCGGGTGCTTGCGCCCGCCCTTGGGCGGCACCGAGGCGATCGTGCCCTCGAGGATCTTGAGCAGGGCCTGCTGCACGCCCTCACCCGACACGTCACGGGTGATGGAGGGGTTGTCCCCCTTGCGGGCGATCTTGTCGATCTCGTCGATGTAGATGATGCCCCGCTGCGCCCGCTCAACGTCGTGGTCGGCGTTCTGCAGCAAGCTGACGATGATGTTCTCGACGTCCTCGCCCACGTAGCCGGCCTCGGTGAGGCTGGTGGCATCGGCGATGGCGAAGGGCACGTCGAGGATGCGCGCGAGGGTCTGGGCCAGCAGCGTCTTGCCCGAGCCGGTGGGACCGATGAGCAGGATGTTGCTCTTTTGCAGCTCGGCCTCGTCGGGCTTCTTCTTGGCCGTGATCCGCTTGTAGTGGTTGTAGACCGCGACCGAGATGATCTTCTTGGCCAGGTTCTGGCCCACGACGTAGTCGTCGAGGATCGTGCGGATCTCTTTGGGCTTGGGAACCTTGCCCTGACCCTGAGAGCGCTCCTCCTTTTGCACCTCCTCAGCGAGGATGTCGTTGCACAGGGAGATGCACTCGTCGCAAATGTAGACCGAGGGCCCCGCGATGAGCTTCTTGACCTCTTTTTGGCTCTTGCCGCAAAAGGAGCAGCTCAGGTTTCCGTGGCCGTTATCGCGCTTGGAGGAGCTCATGCGTTCGGTATTCGGAGCTCTCGCTCCCCGGTCTATGGCCGGTCCTTGGCGGCCGGATCTGAGGGTCTGGCCAGAACCTCGTCAACCAAACCGTAGCCTTTGGCCGTCTCGGCGTCCATGAATTTGTCCCGGTCGGTATCCTGGAGGATCTTCTCGACATCGGTCTTGCAATGGTACGCCAGAATCTCGTTGAGGCGCTGCTTGAGGCGTAAGACCTCCTGGGCCTGGATCTCGATGTCGGTCGCCTGCCCCTGGGCCCCGCCGTGGGGCTGATGGATCATGATGCGCGCGTTCGGCAGCGCGGTTCGCTTGCCCGCCGCGCCCGCAGCGAGGATCACCGCCCCCATCGAGGCCGCCTGGCCAATGCAGTACGTGGCCACCGGCGGCCGAACGTGCTGCATGGTGTCGTAGATTGCCAGACCCGCGGTCACCACGCCCCCCGGAGAGTTGATGTAGAGGCGAATGTCCTTCTCCGCGTCGTCCGATTCGAGATACAGCAACTGGGCGATGATGATGTTGGCGACCTGATCGTTGATCGGCGTGCCCAGGAACACGATCCGATCCTTGAGTAGCCGGCTGTAGATGTCCCACGAGCGCTCACCGCGGTGGGTCTGCTCGATGACGAAAGGAATGTTCGCCGAGGGGGGGCCGTATAAAGAGGTCGGATCGAAGGGGTCGCCGTAGCTCATCTGGAGCGCTCGTCCTGACGTGGAAGGATGACGTTCGGGCGGGGCATGGACATCCACGGCGTTCGCGATGGGCCGGGCTCGTCCCCAGACCGATCGCGTGCACACCATGGCCCCACCGCTTCGCTATGGTGTACGCGCTCGGGGGGTCTTGCAAGTGGCGCGCGCACGGGCCAACCGACGGCAATCGACCCGAAAACCCCACGGTAACCGCGTTTGGCAGAAAGGGCCGGGTCGAGAGCCCCCCAGCTGGGGAGGGATGACCCACCCGCCTGGGTAGGGGGTAGTGCGGAAGCTCGCGCGTGTGGATCACCCCCACTGCAAGGGTCCCCGATCGGAACCCCTTTCATCTCACCCAACCCACTCCACTGCGCCCACTCAACCGAACCGCGGTCAGGACTTGGCGTCGTCCGCGGCGTCCGCGTTGTCGGCCGCCTCCGCGCCACCGTCGGCCGCCTCGCCGTCGGCCGACGCCTCACCATCCGCTGATGCCCCGGCCTCGCCGTCGGCCGACGCCTCACCATCCGCCGATGCCCCGGCCTGGTCACCCGCCCTGGCGTCCTCGAGTACGGCGTCGAAGCTCGGGGGTGGCTCGTCTTGTTCCTGCTCCTGCTCCTGCTCCTGCTCCTGCTCCTGCTCTTGCGGCGGATCCTCGGCCTCGGTGATCTCGGCCTTGTCCATCAGCAGATCGAGGATCCTCTCCTCCCGCATCTGCGCCCGCAGCAGCACCAGCTGACCATTCTTCTCCATCGTGGTCTTCATGCGCTGGAGGTTCTGGCCGCTGTCTTCGGCCATCTGCTCCAGCTCCTTGTCGAAGTCCTCGTCGGAGACCTCGATCGACTCGGCCTTGCCGATCGCATCGAGCAGCAGGTACGCCTTGACGTTGAACACCGCCTGCGGACGGATCCGCTGCGCGAGCTGGGCCTCGGTGGTGCCGATCGCCGACAGCCGCATGCCCTGGTTGGCGAGCTGACGCTTGGTCTGCTCAACCTGGGCCGAGACCTCGCGCGCCACCATCGAGGGCGCGGGCTCGAACTCGTTGCGCTCGAGCAACGACTCCACCAGGCGCCGCCGAGCCTCACGCTCGGCGTCCTCGGCGTCCGCCTCGCGGACCTTCTGCTCGATCTGGGTGCGCAGCTCCTCCATCGACTCGGCGTCGCCGGTATCCCGGGCGAAGTCGTCGTCGAGCTCGGGCACCACCTTGATCTTCAGCTCGCGCAGGCCGATCTGGAGCACGGCTTCCTTGCCCTTGAGCTCCTGGCGCATGCGCTCGGGCGGCGGCGTGAAGCGCAGCGTACGGATCCCGCCCATCTGGTCGAGCCGGGTGTCGAACATCGCCGCCGCCAACCCGGGAACGAACTCGTCCTTGGTGGACCCGATCTCCACCTGCACGTCCTTGCGCGAGACCTTCTGACCGGCGATCTGGCCGTCGATGTCCACCGTCCACACGTCGAGCGGCTGGGTGATCTCACGGGTCTCGTCCTCGGGCAGCGGGCGCAGCTCGGTCAGCTCCTCGCGCTTTTGGTCGATCTGCGCCATCACCTTGTCCTCGGCCGCCACCGCGGGCCGACGGCGCACCGGCACCTGCGTGTAGTCCTTGGGCTCGATGACCGGCGGGACCTCGAAGCGCGCCTCATACGTGAAGGGCGCTCCCTTCTCCAGCGAGCTGGACTCGAGCACCGGCTGGGTCAGCGGGGTGGTGTCGTGGCTGGTGACCGCGGTCTGAAAGGTCTCTTGGACCATCTCCCCGGCCAGCTCCTGGCGGACCCCCTTGCCGAACATCCGCTCGAGCACCTGAAGCGGCACCTTGCCGGGGCGAAAGCCGGGCAAACGGGCGCGACGACGAAGGTCCCGCATCTTGTTGTTGAGCCGCCCCGAGACTTCCGACCAAGGGATCTCGACCTTGACCCGACACTCGACCGCGCTGATCCGTTCGATGCTGCTTTCCATCGCTCGTACCCGAAAGAGCCGGGCTAATAGCAGCGTGGGCTGCGGGGCACAAGTCGCGCTACTGCCGCGATCTGGCCCCGGAGTTGGCCCCGAAGTTGGCCCCGGAGTTGGCCCCGGAGTTGGCCCTGAATACGAACCGGGCCCGACCGACTCACGACCGTAGCTGCGCCAGCGCCCGGCGAAGATCGGCCTCGAGGTCGTCGGGTTCTTCCACCCCCACCGCCAGTCGCACCAGCCCCTCGCGGATCCCGATCGCTTCGCGCTCGGCCGGCGACAGCTCGAAGAAGCTCATCAACGCCGGCTGCTCGACCAAGCTCTCCACCCCTCCCAGGCTCGGGGCCAGCTTGGGGATCTGCAGGGCGTCCACCAGGCGGGTGCCGGCCGCCAGGCCCCCGTGGAGCTCGAACGACACCACGCCGCCGCCGCCGCGAAGGTAGCGGGCCGCATGGTCGTGGTCGGGATGATCGGGCCGCAGCGGATACCACACGCGAGCCACCGCCGGATCCTCGGCCAGCACGTCGGCCAGCCGCCGGGCGCTCTCGTTTTGCTGCCGCACCCGGAGCGCGAGGGTCTTGAGCCCGCGCAATAGCAGGTACGCGCCGTGAGGATCGAGGACCGCACCGGTCATCCCCAAGAACTCCCGGATCGCCCCCACGATAGGGGCCCGCCCGGCCACCGCCCCGCCCAGCAGATCGTTGTGCCCCCCCAGATACTTGGTCGCGGAGTGGATCACCAGATCCACCCCGTGGGCCAGCGGCTGCATGTTGACAGGGGTCGCGAAGGTGGCGTCGATGATCGTCTTGATCCGCCGCTCCTTGGCCGCCTGCACCACCGCCCCCAGATCCAGCACGCGCAGATAGGGGTTGGTCGGCGCCTCGGTGAACACGATGCGGGTGCTGGCCCGCATCGCGTCGATCACCGCGGAGGCGCTGGGCTCGACGATGTCCACCTCGACCCCGTAGCGGGCCAACACCTGGCGGGCGAACACCCGGGTCTTGCGATACACGTCGCGGGTGAACACCACGTGCTGCCCCGCGCGGAGCATCGCCAGCAGGGTGGTGGTGATCGCCGCCATCCCCGAGGCCATCACCACCGCGTCCTCGGCCCCCTCGAGCGCGGCGACCTTGGCCTCGGCCCGCTCGACGGTGGGGTTGCCGTAACGACCATACTCGGCCGGCCGCGGTCGCTCCCCCTGCATGAACTCGTAGAGCTCTTGGGTATTCTCGAAGGGATAGGCGCTCGCATGCACCACCGGGGTGGTCAAGGAGCGATCCTCCCGGACCACCGGCTCACCTCCGTGCACGGCCAGGGTGGACAAGCCCAAGCGCTCGGCTTCGTCGTCGCTCACGCGTCCACCATGGCGCGGCTTCGGCCCCGTCCGCAACCGCGGCGTGCAACCGTGGTCCACGACAGCACCCCCCGCTGCTCGAGCCGGCGCTCAGGCCCCCAGCTGGGCCAGGCGCTCGTCGCGGTCTCGATACCCCGGATCGACCTGCAAAAACTGGGCGATCGCCGAGCCGGTGTCCCCGAGCATCTCGTAGAGCACCCCGAGCTCATAGGCCGCCTCGGAGGCCTCCGCGGGGGTCTGCGCCAGCCCGGTCGCCTCGTTGAGATCCGAGATCGCCTGCTCGGTCTCCCCTCGATGTACCCGCAAGGTCCCCAGCATGGTCAGCGCCCGAGCCCTCCACTTCGGATCACCGGCCGCGGTCTCGAACTGGGTGATGGCCGCATCGACCAAGCCCATCTCGCGGTAGGCCACCCCGAGATCGAACGCGGTCGCGGCGTCGACCGACTGTCCCTCGGCCACATTGGCCCCCGCGCCCGACGCGGACGTCGAGGCGGCCGCCTTGGGCTTGCTCTCGGACGGCTCGGCGAAGATCGCCGAGAGGTAGGCGTCCTCGTCCTCGTCCTCGTCGAGGATCATCGGTGGCTCAGCGCCTCCCTCGCTGTCCTCGAAGCTCATCAGAGGCTCGGCTGCGTCGGCCTCGATCAGCCCGACCTCCGGCTCCTCGGCGGGCCCGATGCCTCGGAACGCGGCGATCTCGGGGTGACCGGGGTAGCGCGCCTCGAGATCATCGAGCGCAGCCTCGGCATCGTCCTCGAGCCCCTGATCGATATAGAAGCGGATCTCGGCCAGATCGTCGGAGAGATCCGGGTACCGAGCCGCCGGGGTCGCGGCCGCGGCCGGCGGCGAGCTCGGGGCGGGGGCGGGCGTCGGCGCCGGGACCCGAGCCACTGTGGGGCTAGGGGTGGGCGTCGGCGTCGGCGTCGGCGTTCGCGTCGCGCCGGGGATGGGCGCGGGGGTGGGGGTAGGTGTTCGCGCCGCTCCGGGGATGGGCGCGGGCGTTGGCGCCCGCATCGGCGTCAAGGTCCGCCCGGTCACCGATCCAGAGGCGGTACGAGCTGCGACCGCGGGCTCGGATTTCGGCCGGGTTCGGGGCTGGGCCGCCGGCCGCGGCTCCGACGGGGGCCGGGGCAGAGGCATGCGCGCTGCCGGCCGCGGCTCCGACGGGGGCCGGGGCAGAGGCATGCGCGCTGCCGGCCGCGGCTCCGACGGGGGCCGAGGCAAGGGCATGCGCGCGGGCTTGGACTGGATCTTCGGCCGCGGCTCCAGCCTGGGCTCAGGCTCAGGCTCGGGCTCGGGCTCGGGATCAGGATCCAGATCGAGGATCTCGAATTCGGCATCGGGATCGAACTCGAGATCGTCGTCGTCCGAATCCGGATCGATGATCGACGTGGGCTCGGTGGGCGCATCCAAATCGACATCCTCCTCTTCGGGCTCGGGCACCCGTCCTTCGGCGTAGTTGCCGGCCTGGTCGCCGATGCGATCGCGCTCGAGCGCATCGAGCACCTCGGACGGCGGACCCCCATCGATGGCGGGCATCTGGATCTCAGTGCGACCGGTCCTCGCAGGCTCGTGCTGAAACGGGGCCGGCGCCGGCGGGCCCTCATCCGTAACCGCGGGAAAAGGCAAGAGGGTTCGGCCGGTCTGCGCAGGCTCGGGACCATCGTCGTCGACCACTACGGGCGTCCGGCGGGCCCCGCCGGCTCCCGAAGTGAAGGCCGTCTCTTTACGCCACAGGGCCCGGACCGCCGCGATGTCCTCGGGAGAGAACGGCGAGGTCTTGGGCCGCCGCTTATGGCGCACGGCCGCGGGCGCGGGCTCGGGTTCCGGCTCGGGCTCGGGTTCCGGCTCGGGCTCGGGTTCCGGCTCGGGCTCGGGCGCAGGCTCGGTCGTCCCGAGATCGATCGATAGCTCGGCCGAAGGCTCGGAGATCTGGATCGCGTCGGAGACGAAATCGTCAAAGTCTTCGCTGATCAGGTCGAACGCGCCGCTATCACCTTCGTCCTCGACCGTCCCGGGCGCGGCGATGTCGATCGCGGACTCCAGCGCTAGATCTAGATCCGGCTCCGGAACTGGCTGTGGCTCCGGCTCTGGAGCTGGCGAGATCCGAGCCGCCACCGACTCGGACAGCACCGTGCTCAGCGCGTGGACCTGTGGGTGCTCGGGGGCCAGGGACCGGGCGGCCCCCACGTGCTCACGAGCGAGCTTGGGATCGCGGTTGATGACCAGGTTGGCCACCTGCAGGTGCACGTCGGCCGCCTCGTCCGCGCGCCCCAGCTCGGTCAGTGCCCGCGCCTGCAAGCTCCGAGCCCCCACGTGGCGGGGCTGCTGCGACAGCGCCATCTGGACGTGATCGAGGGCGTGCTCGAAGAGTCGATACTTGATGTAGACCCGCGCCTCGAACAAGATCTTGTCGAAGTCGGTGAGCCCTTCGACATCGGCCGGGATCGCCTCGGACTCGACCTCGGAGAGCACGCTCTGGGTCAGCGAGGGCTCGACCGAGGGGATCGCCTCGATCTCGGTGGTGCGCCGGGTCCCCGGCGCCGAGCTCTCGGCCTCCGGCAGCGACACCGCCTCGGGCACCTCGGTCGGGAAGACCATGCCCTCGTGATCGCCCCCGACGTCCTCCTCGAGGACCAGGTCGTCGTCGTCGAGCTCGACCACGTCGTCCTCGTCGAGAGTCTCGACGTCGATCTCTTCCTCTTCTTCAGGGGGCGGCGAAACCTCCCGCGCAACCTCGGCACGCCGTCGCCCCTCGAGCTCGGCCAGGGCCTCACGAAACTCGGCGTGAGCGGGCCGCCACTCCAGCCCCCGACGGAGGATCCGGATCGTGGCGTCTCGGGCATCGGGGCCCTTGGCCCGCAGCTCCCGGGCCAGCTCCTCGAGCGCACTGAGGGCCTTTTCCGGCTTGCCCAGGGCCATGAAGGTCTCGGCCAGCAGCTCGATGCCCTCCTCGTCCTTGGGGTTGGCCCGCAGAAGGCCGTTGAGCTTCATCAGGGCTCGCCGCGGCTCTCGAAGCTCGAGGTACGCCCGGGCCAGCGCGCGGATCGTCGGCAGATCGCCCGCGTCGTGGTAGAGCAGCCGCTCGGCCACCCGCACGAAGTCGGGTACACGCCCCCCGTCGCGCAATTGCTCGCCCGCCGCCCGAAAGGCCTCGACCGCCTCGGCGGTGCGCTTCTCTCGGGAGTAGAGCTCGGCCAGCCGCAGCCGCCGGGCCACCACCGTGGGATCGGCATCGGCCACGATCCGATAGGTCGCCAAGGCATCGGCCACCCGCCCCATCTGCATCTGGGCGTGGGCCACCCGCTCGTAGATCGCGATCCCGTCGGCGGTGCGCCCCAGCTGCAGGTTGAGCGCCGCCACCTTGATCTGGATGTCGATCCGGCCCCGATCGAGGGCGAGCACCTGCCCGTAGACGGCCAGGGACTTGTTGTGCTCCTTGCCCTCCACGTAGTACTCCGCCACGCGGATGTAGCGCTCGATCGCCCCCGTCCTGTCGCCCGTGCGCACCAGGCAATCGGCGAGCATCAGCCATGCCCGGATGTCCTTGGGGTCGTGCTCGACGATCGACTGATACTCGCGCGCGGCCTTGTCGTGCTGCCCCTTGGCGGCATATCGCTCCGCCCGCTCGTGCGCCTTTGGCTTGCTGAACGCCACCGACCCTCGTGACCCGTAACTCTAGTTGTGATCCTCGGCGACCGCGAGGACTGCGGCCGGATCGAGGTTGGACTCGAGGAAATGAGTATCGTAGCGCCCCTCGACGAACGCTGGGTGCCCCATGATCCACCGATGAAGGGCGGTATTGGTCCGGATCCCCTCCACCACCAACTCGCCCAGCGCGCGGCGCATTCGCGCAATCGCCCTTGGACGCGTCGGGGCGTAGGCGATGAGCTTGGCCAGCATGGAATCGTAGTGCGCCGAGACCTGGTAGCCGTGGTAGACGTGGCTGTCCACGCGAACCCCGTAGCCCCCCGGGAAATGGAGCGCAGTGATGATGCCCGGCTGGGGTACGAAGGTCACCGGATCCTCGGCGTTGATCCGACACTCGATCGCATGACCGTGAGCGCGATGCTCGCGATCGAGGTGGCCCAGGGGCTCTCCGGTCGCCAGCCGGATCTGCTCTTGGACCAGGTCGATCCCGGTGATCATCTCCGTCACGCAGTGCTCGACCTGGATCCGGGTGTTCATCTCCATGAAGTAGAACCGGTCGCCGTCGAGGAGGAACTCGATCGTTCCCACCGAGCAGTAGCCGATCGCCTTGGCCGCGGTGACCGCCGACGCCCGGATCGCCGCCCGCAGATCGTCGTCGAGCGCGGCCGAGGGGGCCTCCTCTACGACCTTTTGGTGCCGACGCTGCACCGAGCACTCCCGCTCCAGTAGATCGACGACGTTGCCGTGCTGGTCGGCCACCACCTGCACCTCGATGTGGCGCGGGCTCTCCACATAGCGCTCGATGTACATCGAGCCGTCGCCGAAGGCGGCTTGGGCCTCGGCCTGCGCCGTCTCCACCATTGCCGGCAACCGAGCCAGATCACGCACGATCTTCATGCCGCGGCCTCCGCCCCCGGCCGACGCCTTGAGGATCACCGGCAGGCCGATCTCCCGCGCCGCCGCCACCGCCTCGTCGGTGCTTTGCAGCACCCCGGTGCCCGGTAGCACCGGAACCCCCGCCGCCTGCATCGTCTCGCGGGCCCGGACCTTGTTGCCCATCAGCGACATGTGCTCGGGCCGCGGACCGATGAAATTGAGCCCACACTTGCCGCAGACCTCCGCGAAGTCGGCCCGCTCCGACAAGAAGCCATACCCCGGGTGCACCGCGTCGGCTCCGGCCAGCTCGGCGGCGGCGATCAGGTTGCGGATGTTCAGATAGCTCTCCGACGCGGCCCCCGAGCCCACGCACAGCGCCTCGTCGGCGAAGCGCACGTGCAAGGCGTCCTCGTCCACCGTGGAGTAGATGCCCACGGTACGAATGCCCAGCTCGCGACACGCTCGGATCACCCGCAAGGCGATCTCGCCGCGGTTGGCCACCAAGACCTTTCGGATCGATTGGGTCACAGCTTGCGTACCCGGAATAGCTGGGTGCCAAACTCGACGGCTTGGGCGTTGTCCACCAAAACCTCTTCGATCACGCAGGCGAACTCGGCCTCGATCTCGTTGAACAGCTTCATGGCCTCGACCACGCAGACCGTGCCTCCGGCCTCCACCCGGGCGCCAATATCGACGAAGGCCGCCGCGTCGGGTCGGGGCGACCGATAGAAGGTGCCCACGAAGGGCGAGGTGATGAAGTCACCCTCGGGGACCGGAGCGGGAACGGGGACGGTCGGCGCCGCCGCAGCGGGGGCGGCGGGGGGAGCCGCCGGGGCGGCCGGTACCACGACCGGAGCGGCCGGTACCACGACCGGAGCGGCCGAGGGCGCGACCGGGACGGGCGCTGCCACCGGGACGTCACCCCGGCGCAGCAGCACTCGCTGCTCCCCGGTCTCGATCTCCATTTCGTCGAGCTCGTAGCGCTGGAACACCTTGGCCAGCTCGCGAATGTAGTCGAGATCGGGCAGGTCCTTGGACTGGGACATAATGGCTCCGTGCGAGGCGATGAAGGGGCAGGGGCGGGACTAGGACGCGGGCCTTAGCCGCGCCGCGAGGTGGTGGAGGGCCCAATGGTACGACGCCGCGCCCAGGCCCATGATCACGCCCTCACAGGCGGCCCCGGTCAACGACCGGTGGCGCAGGGGGTCACGACCATAGAGGTTGGACAAGTGCACCTCGATGGCCGGAATCGCGATCCCTCGCAGGGCATCAGCGATGGCCACCGAGGTATGGGTGTACCCTCCGGGGTTGATCACCACCCCCGCACACGTGCGGCCCGCCTCGTGCAGGAGGTCGATGATGGACCCTTCGCCGTTGGCCTGGACGCAGCGTACCGTCAGTCCCAGTGGCTCCGCCGTGGCTCGCAGCGACTGGTCCAGCATGGCGAGCGTCTGGTGGCCATAGACATCCGGTTCGCGCTGACCCAACAGGTTGAGGTTGGGCCCGTGAACGACCATCACGCACAGCGCGGAGGTGGACGTGGAGGCAGTCCCAGCAGTGGTCCCTGAGTTGGTCCCTGAGTTGGTCCCTGAGTTGGTCACAGACGCGCGATATTGTGGACGAGGATCGCGCGGCAGCGCCAGCCCCCGCTGACTCACACCGAAGCCGACCTCCGTCGACGAAACCCCGTAGCCTCACTCGGGCGCCCCACTCGGTCGTCCCGTGTCATCGTCCAGACCTGCGGCCCGGGGTTGCGGCCCAGGCCGTCGGTCGCCGCTCAAAGCTCGGCGATGAGCTCACCGGCGGTGGCGCGCAACATCCAGCGACCCTTGCCGAAGTGGGCCGAGTCGTGCATGACCACGGCCACGAAGTACTCCTCCGAGAGTACTCGGCACAGCACCGTGGCCCCGTCGGCCTTGATGGTGATGTCGCTGACCTCGCCCAGCTCGAGCGACTGCGCGGCCTTGCGCAGCTCGATGAAGCGAAACGAGAACTCCATCGCGATCGACTCGATGTCGATCGTCTCCTGGCCCTTGGCCAGGTGCTGCATGACGGCGATGCCGTCGAAGCCCATCAGGATGGCTCCGGTGGACCCGGGGGTCTCCTCTACTATCTTGCGGAGGGTATCGAACAGCATGGCCGTGCTTTCGGGGGCCCCGCGGTGGCGGGCCCCGCAGCGGCAGAGTGGCAGAGCCGCGAGGATCGGTCAAGCGCCATCAGCGCAGCTGCGGCCTACGGCCCTCGGCCGTCCCGCAGCCCCGCGGGCCCTCGCTCATCCTGTGGGGGGATCACAGATTGTGGGCCAAACCGGCCCGTCTTGCGCATTGCCACAGATCCCCGCGTACGGGGCCTGGCAATCGCTCTCTTCCTCGCATCCCGAGCAATCCCTCCCGATGCAGCCGATGCAAATCTCTATGGGAAACGTGTACTCGCGGGCGTCGATCACCCCGACCGAGCCCGCGCTATTGCCCGTGCGGGTGGCGTGGAACACCAGGGTCGCCGCGAGGATCGGTTGCGCGTCCGCGCCGAGGTTGGGATTGCTGAGGATCGCATCGCGGAACGCCGCCGCAGTGGCCTGGGGAAGCACGTCGACCAGCACACCGTTCTGCGCGCCGGGCAACAGGGAATCGGTGGCCAGCACGGCCGCGAACTCGACGTTGGCGGAGTTGGCCGCCGCGACCTGTCGGATCACCTCCGTCGCCTGGGGCATCGACAAGGACACATCGACGTCGCGAAGCTGGAGCTCACCGTCCTCGATGCCGGTGTTGGTCGTGGTGCCCGGCCGTGAGGCGAGGTTGTTGAGCAGCGAGATGGGCAGCGTATAGGCGGTGTTGAAGCCTACGTCGACCAGCCCCCGTTGCAGGGTGGTCGGAGAGTCGGGGTTGGCAACGCACGCGAAATCTTGCCACCCCGGCGAGTTGACGACGATCAGGGGCTCCTGCTCATCCGCACAGCCTGCCCCCAGGACCGCAACCAAGGCCGCGAACGCGCCGGTCCGTTGTATCCGACGTATCCGTCCTATCGTTCGTACCGATCGCATCGTCGGGATCGAGCCTAGCAGCGCGGCGCTCAGCCCCGCAACAAACCCATGATCTCCGACGGCGACAGCTGAAGGGTGTGGGGCTCACCAACCCCGGCAAGCGCGATGTAGGTGACGGTATTGCCCCCTCGCTTCTTGTCGTTGGCCAGCGCCTGCTCCACCGCAGCTCCTCGTTCTCCTTCGAGCCACGGCCCAAGCTCGGTCGGCAGACGCAGGGCGGTGAGCGCCTCGACCATGCGATCGTGCAACCCCGGGGCGCAAAGACCCTTGGCCTCGGACAGCTGCGCGGCGGCGCGCAGCCCCAGCGCGACCGCCTCGCCATGGCGAAGCGCGTAGTCCGACGCCGATTCGATCGCGTGACCCACGGTGTGGCCCAGATTGAGCAACACCCGCCCCTTGCCCGCCTCGGCCATCTCCAGGGGATCGCGGCTGACGCAGGCCGCCTTGAGCGCGACCGACGTGGCGACCAGCCGGGGCAGCACCGCGTCGTCGCGCGCGTACACGGCGGACGACGACTCCACCAATTGCTCGAAGTGCTCGGCCGAGAACAGCGCGCCGTGCTTGAGCATCTCGGCCAGGCCGCAGGCGAGCTCGTCGTCGGGCAGGGTCTGGAGCACGGCGGTGTCGATGATCACCGTGCGCGGAAAGTGAAACGCACCCAGCAGGTTCTTGCCCCCGGGCAGATCGACCGCGACCTTGCCCCCCACCGACGCGTCGACCTGAGCCAGCAGCGACGTCGGGCACTGGACGAAGTCGATCCCGCGCATGAACAGCGCGGCCACCAGCCCAGCCAGATCCCCCACCACGCCGCCCCCCAGTGCGACCACCAGATCGCGGCGCCCCATGCCCACCGAGACCAGCTCGCCCACCAGCCGCACCAGCTCGTCGGGGTTCTTGCTCATCTCGCCCGCCACTACGCGGTGCTCGGTGACCGAGAAGCCCGCCGCCTCGAGGCTCTGGCGCGCGGCCGCCCCATAGAGCGGCAGCACGTTGGAGTCGGAGACGAGCGCCACCCGCCCAGGCTCGCGACCCCGCACCGCCTCGGCGCCGAGCCGCCCGAGCAGGCCGCTGCCCACCCGCACCTGGTAGCTCAGATCCTCCGACGGCACGCGTACGTCGAGGACCAGGGGCTTGGAAGACGACTCGCTCATACCGCCTCGCTACCCCGCGCCGGCAGCCCCTCGCCCAGAGCCATCACGACCCGCGCCGCCACCTGGCTCGGATCGCCGTGGCCGTCGATGCACAGCGCCGCCGTGCGGTACCGCGACCGCCGGGCCGCGAGCAATTCCGCGACCCGCAACCGCAGCCGCTCGGGGCCCTCTAAGAGGGGCCGAGCGCCTTCATCCTGCGTCCGGGCCATCCGTAGCCTCCTCGTCAGCTCGTCCACGCCGACCTCCAGGTACACCCGTGGGCCTGCCTCGTCCATCGCCTCGCGCCCGGACGCATCGAGGATCGCTCCTCCGCCGGTGGCCACCACCACCGAGCGCCCACGAAAACCCGGCTCGGCCAGCAGCGACCGCAGGGCCTGCTGCTCGTGCGCGCGAAACTCCTGCTCGCCGTCGGCGAACAGCTCGGGCACCGTGCGGCCGAACAGGTGCTCGACCCTCGTGTCGAGGTCGACGAGCGCCGCCCCGAGATCATCGGCGAGAATGCGGCCGACCGTGGTCTTGCCGCAGCCCATCATGCCGGTCAGGAACAGCGGCCGCTGCACCCCATTAACCTGCGCTGCTCGGGCGCTCCGAGCAAGGGGTCGATGCATGTCACGGGGGGTTGACGATTCCCCGCGGTGGATCTACTGGCTGGCACGCCCGGGATGCACCATGCATCACGCGATCGCGTCACGCGGCGAAGACGACCCGGCCCCGAGCCAACATTCGTCCTTCCCAGATGTCTCGCGGGCAAGACCGAGGCCGGGCGCGGCGAAGTCGCGCGTTACCTGCCGGCCTCGGCATAGATAGCCGGGCGCGACGAAGTCGCGCATCCCGAGCCGGCCTCGGCATATATATAGTCCTCAGCCGCCGATGCTGCTGGCACGGTTGACGATCTTGGGCGTCAGGAAGATCAGCACCTCAGAGCGCGTGTCGGCCTCCCGCTTGTTCTTGAAGAACCAGCCCACGAGCGGAATGTCGGCCAGCCAGGGCACCTTGGTAAAGTTGACCGCCTTGTTGCGGGCGTAGATCCCCCCGATCACCGCCGTGTCGCTGTCGTTGACCAGCATGCGGCTACGCGCCTGCTTGGTCAGGATCGTGGGATCGCCCCGGGCCCCGGTGTTGATGAAGTCGGCCTCGTTCTTCTGCACCTGGACATCGAGCAGCACCGCGCCTTCGTTGGTCACCTGCGGGGTCACCCGCAGCGAGAGGGTGGCGTTGACGAACCGGGTGTTGACGCCCTGGGCGCTGACCTGGGAGATCGGGATCTGCACGCCATCTTCGATCTGGGCCTCGCTGTTGTCGAGGGTGACGATCTTGGGCGCGCTGATGATCCGCACCTCGCCGGTGTCCTCGGACTGGCTGATCCGGAGGTTGGTGTTGAGATTGCCGCTGATGCTCCCAAACGAAAAACCGATCGCGCCACCGGCCCCGGTGCCGACCGGCGCCGGCAGGTCGACCACGTAGTTGGGGTTGGCCGCCGCCCCCGGCAGCACCAGGCCCCGAGAATCGACGGGGATGCCGGTCGCGCCGCCACCCACCCCGGCCGAGTTGGGGAACAAAAGGCCCGTGGGGTTGCCCGTGCCCGGGCTGGCCGTGAAGTCGAAGCCCCACTGGATGCCCAGCTGGCGCACGAAGGTGGTGCGCGCCTCGACGATCCGCGCCTCGATGAGCACCTGCGGGGTCTGGGTGTCCAGGCTCGCCACCAGCTGCTCGGCCAGGGCGATGTTGTCCGCCACGTCCATGATGATGAGCGTGTTGGTGCGGGAGTCGGGCGTCACCGTGCCCCGGGGGGACAGCACGCTTTGGACCTTGGGGATCATCTCGTCGACGGTGGCGTACGAGATCGGGACCAGGCGGGTCTGCAGGGGCTTGAGCTGCACGCGAGCGTTGGCTTGCTCGATCGCCTGGCGCCGCTCGGCGTCCAGATCTTCGGCAGTGGCCACCCGGATCACGTTGCCCTCGCGCACCATGCCCAGGCTCAGCGAGCGCAGGATGATGTCCAGGGCCTGATCCCAGGGAACGGCCGCGAGCTTCATCGTCACGCTGCCCTCGACGTTGCGGCCCGCGATGATGTTGACCCGCCCGATGTCCGAGAACAGCAGCAGCACGTCCTTGATGGGCGCGTCCTGGAGCTCGATGTCGATCCGTTCGCCCCGCCAGCGCTTGGAGCGGATAATCGGCTGGCTGCCGGAGCCCGCGCTACCGGGCAGGCTCCGCGCCCCCGTGCGGCCCGGCGCCATGGCCAGGGTGGAGGCCACACGCGCGGTCGTGGTCGCCGGTGGCACGGGCACGGGGGCCGCCGCGGCATAGCCTCCGACCTTGGAGCCGGGCAAGCTCGAGACCTCGTGACGCGCCGACGTCGCCGCTTGGCTCGGAGCATGCGGGAAGTGCCAGATGAGCGTGCCGTCCTTGCTCTCGAGGCGAGGCGTGGTGGGACCGTGGGTGGCCACGATGACCTTGGCCCCGCCGTCCTCCGAGAACGAGGTGATCCGCTCGACCGGGCCGTCGTAGGCGCGAGCGTCGAGGCTGCGCTCGAGCTGGGGAGCGATCTGGGCCCCCTCGAGGGACAGCAGCCGAATGTCGGGCGTGAGGGTCTTGCCCTCGAAGCGGACCGGACCCTGCAGCTGCACGATTACCCGAGACTCGGTCCCGTCGTCCTCGAAGCGTACGTCCTGCACAAAGGCCCGCGCCGCGTCGGGCTGCGTCTTGGTCTCGGTCTTGGTCTTGGTCTCGGTGGGATCGGGATGCGTGGCGCCGGCGGCCGAGTTGGCCCGGGCGGGACCCGATCGCTCCGCGCCGCGAGACGCGACGCGGGCATCCAGGGTCTGCTGAGCCCGCTGCACCTTGCGCTCGACCGCGGCCAGCTTGTCCTTCTCGGCGGACAACGAGGTCCGTAGCGAGGTCAGCTCGGCCTCCGCCTTCGCCAGCTGCGCCTTGGCCTCGGCGTTGCGCTCGCGCAGCGAGGCCCCTTCGACGGTGAGGGCCTTGCGCTGCTGCTCGAGGACCGACAGCTCGGCCCGTCCTTCGCGGACCTTGGCGTCGACCTTCGCCAGGCGCTCGCTCGCCTCGCGAGCCCGCGCCTGCGCCGCTCCGGCCTGGGCCTGCGCCGCCTGGGCCTGCGCGCGGGCGGCCGAGATCTTCTTGCGTCGGGCTCCAGACTCGGCCAGCTGCGCCGCCTCGCGCTCGGCCGCCGCCGCCTTGGACTCGGCCACCTTCGCCGCCTTGCGCAGCCGCGCCACCTCCGCCGACAGCCGGACCTGCGCCGCCTCGGCCCGACGCGCGTCGGCCCGCGCCGCAAAGAGCTCCTGGCTCACCTCGGCACCGGTCCCCGACAGCGCCCGGCGAGCGTCGGCGACCTTCTTCTCCCGGCTCGCCAGCTCCTGGCTCCGGGCCGCGATCTTGCCCGCCAGCGCCTTGCTGGTCGCCCGCTGCTGCACGAGCGTGCGCTCGAGCGCGTCGCGATCGTTGCGCAGTCGCGTGATGTCCCGCTTGGCCGTCGCGAGGCGCTGTTGCGCCTCCTTCCGATCTTTTTTGGCCCGGCTCAGCGAGCGCTCGAGCTCGGCGGTGGCCTTACCCTGACGACGGGCCCGCTCGACCTTGGCCTTGGCCTGCGACAGGTTTTCGTCGGCCGCCTTGCGCGCGGACGCGGCCGCCTTGCGCTCGGCCTCCGCCTGCGACAGGGCCTGCTCGGCCCGGGCCAACGCCGCCCGAGCCTGTTGCCGCAGCGCCACCGCGTCCTTCTTGGCCCGATCCGCGTCGGCCTTGGTCCGCGCCGCGTCGGCCTTGGTCCGCGCCGCGTCGGCCTTGGTCCGCGCCGCATCGGCCTCGGCATCGGCCAGCGTCGTCTTGGCCGCCGCCAGCGCGGCCTGGGCCTGGGCCTCCAGCGCGGAGGCTCGCGCCCGAGCCCGCTGCAGATCCCGCTGCGCCTGCTGCTGCGCCTTGGCCTTGGCCGCCGCCACCTGGCGCTCGACCTCCTGCTGGCCCTCGGCCCGGATCCGCGCCAGCTCGCGCTCGGCCTGCTTCACCGCGCTGGCCCGCGCCTTGGCCTTGGCCGCCGCCAGGCGCCGCTCGGCCTCCCGCTTGGCCGCCGCGAGCTCCTCGTTGGCCTTGCGCTCGGCCTGGGCCGCCGCCGCCTCGACCCGGGCCTTGGCCTGCGCCTGCGCGGTCGCGAGGATCGTCTCCGCCTTGCGCCGGGCCTCGGCCTCGGCCTGCCGCGCCGAAGCCAGCATCTGCGAGGACTCGTGCTCGGCCTTGGCCCGCGCTTCTACCAAGAGCAGCTCGGCCCGCGCCTCCGCCTTTTGTGCCTCGCGGATCCGCTGCGCCGCCTGCTGCTCGGCCTGCTCGACCGCCGCCGTGGCCCGGGTGAGCGCACGCTGGGCCTGTGCCTCGGTCTTGGCCGCTTCCTTGCGCGCCCGCGCGAGCCGGCGATCGGCCTCCTGGGCCGCCGCCTCCAGCTTCTTGCGGGCCGCGGCATCGGCCGCCTGGGCCGCCTGGGCCGCCTGGGCCGCCGCCGCCTCCGCCCGACGAAGCTCGGCCTCCGCCTGGGTGCGAGAGCGCTTGGCCTCGGCCCGCGCCGACGTTAGCTCACCGCGCGCCGACTCGAGAACCTTGGCCGCCTCGCGTCCCGCCTGCTCGGTCTTTTGCTGGGCCTGACGAAGCTCGGCCTTGGCCGCCGCCTCCGCCTTCTCGACCCGGCCGCGCGCCTTCACCAGCGCCACCCGCTCCGCCTCGGTCTGCCCCCGAGCGCGAGCGAGCTGCTGACGTTCCGCCTCGAGCCGCTGCTGGGCCTCTTGAAGGGCGCCTTCGGCCTGGGTGCGCGCCGCCTGGGCTCGCCGCCGCTCCGCCTCCGCCCCCGCCCGGGCTTGCTCGGCTTGGCGTAGGGCTCGGCGTAGCTTGAGCTTGCCTCCCCGCGCATGCTCGAGGGTCTTGCGCGCCTTGGTCTCGGCCTTCGCCGCCCGCCGCTCCGCCGCTCGAGCGCGGATCTCCGCCAGGCGAGCCTCGTCGGCACGCGCCGACGCCTCGCCGACCTTGCGATCGGCCTCGGCCGCTTTTTGCCGGGCCGCCGCGCTCAGGGCCCGCGCCTCGGCCTCGAGTGCCCGGGCATTGGCCGTGCTGCGCTCGATCTCCACCCGACGCTCGGCCGCGCTCTTGCGCGCGAAGTAGGCTTCCGGCGCCACCTCGCGCGGCGTCACCGTGACCACCAGCTGCTCGTCCTTGGGCAGCACGATGTAGCTCGCGTCGCGCTTGAGCTCCACCACCAAGCGCACCAGGGTCGCGTCGCGCTCCTGCACCCCGTCCACCGTCACCCGACCACAGGCCCAGGTGTCCAGCGGCACGTGGGGCACCACCTTGCCCGGCTCGCTCCCCGCGATGTCCACCACCAGGCGCTCCGGATCGGACAGCCGATACACGTTGAACGTGGGCTTTTGGGTCCCCTCGACCCGCAGCACCGTGGTCCCGTCGTCGAGCTCTTCGACGCTCAGGCCGTCGATCCGGTTGGTATCCCCCGAGGGCATCGGGGCCATGCTCCAAAGGCCCACCGGAGGCCCGCCCAGCGTCGGGACCCAGGGGACCGTGAGCCCGGCCGCCATCGCCGGCGAGCCGGGCACGACAAGCACCAGCGCCAGGGGAGCCGCCAAGCGAGACAGAATGGAGAGGGGCTTGGGCTTGGACGGGCTCATCGGTGCACGGCTCTCGATCGCGGGAGGCTACTGGTCATTCGTTGCGCAGGTGGAGCGCCAGACGCTCCCCCCGCTGCATACCGAGGCCGGCGGCGAGCTCTTCGTCCACAACCTCGATCTCGACATAATCCCGATTGACCGCGACAAGCAAAACTTCGGCGCTGGAGTAGTACTGCCCCTGCTGCACCGCCCCCGAGAACCCGTCGCCGGCCACGAACAGAGCCCGCGGGCGCAGCCCGCTGCGCCGCGTATTGACGATCGCCACCAGCTTCAGGTCGTCGAACGAGTACTGCCGAAGCTCGACCTTGCGCTCCGCCCGGATCGGATCGGGCTCGGGCTGCACCGGCTCGGACGCGACGAACCCCTGGAAGGGATCGCGGCGGCGCGCGAACGAGGTCGCATCAAGGGTGGGAGACGGCCGCGTGGGCCGCGGGGCCGCCACGTCCGGGGACGGCGCGGCCCCCGCGGCCGCGCCCGACCGGCGCCGCGAGGTCGTGGCGG
>JBCCWC010000040.1:0-83729 GCA_039194325.1 Myxococcota bacterium | reverse complement strand
GTATTATGGGAGACTTGGGAGCTTGGTGCGGTGCGTGGCGGTTCCGACGGGGGGCGCCTGTTCGCAGCGTTATTGTTTCCGCCCGGGGTCAAACAGTCCTCGCCGGCGGAACCGACCCACCCGACGCCCGAGTCGGTGGACTACGTCGGCCAGCGTGGTCGGCTGCGAAACTGCGCGCGGGCGGAAACAATAACGCTGCGAGCGGCGCTGCTTGGGATCGAAGATCGGTGCCCGCTACCAGCAGCAGGGACGCTGCTGACAGGACGGGGGAGTGACTCTACGACCGGTGGTGCTCGGGAGCGAAAGGATCTGCTTGCTACCAGCAGCAGGGACGCTGATGACAGAACGGGGGAGTGACTCTACGACCGGTGGTGCTCGGAGCGAAAGGATCTGCCCGCTATGTATAGGAGAGAAGTTGACGGCAGAACGGTGGAATGGCTCGGCGAGTCATACGACTGCCGTCAATGTAGCGCACCTCTATCCGCGATCTTCTTGGTCGGTTGCGGTAGGTGCTCCGGAGGTACTCGATTCTCGATCGAGGCCGCGGTACTGCGCATCGAGGATCGGCTTGATGAGTTCAGCGACGAGGCTCGTCTCGTCCGTGATGGTCATGAGCGGAACGGCCAGACTCAGCAATTCCCCACCACCGACCGACGCCTCGAAGTGTTGGAGTCTAGCGGGTTTCGGGTTCAGGTCCGGCTTGGTGATGTGGCGGATCTCGCCGAAGGGACCGATGGCTGCCTTGGTTCGGAGCTGGAGCTGTGGGAGCCAGTAGAGCTCGTCGCCATCGGTGAGCGCGCGCATACGGGAGGCCAAGCACAACGGCTCCTCGAGTCGTTGGTCGATTGGATCATACGGGACCACGATGAGACTGAGTAGCTCACGGTCATCACGACGGTTTTCTCGATAGTACTGGCGTAGGATGTAGTGTGGCAGCCAGCGCCCTGCATGTTGCAAGGAGCGCGTCGCGGCCGGAATTGGCTTCCACGCCGTGGAGTGCGGGGCCCATCCGCGCTCGCTCAGTGGCCCATCCGCTGCGAGCAGCATATTCGCCGCTGTTCGATGAAAGTCGCGAACGTAGAGAATGGCCTCGAGCACTGCTTTACCGTCGACATGCGTCATGAGGACCTCCTTGTGGGTCGAATGACCACGCGGGCTCGTCGATGTCTGGCGCGGTCCAGGCGAAGTCTCTCCGAAATTGGATCCGTGGTGGAATCGGCGGTGGAATCGGCCAGCGTTCCATACGCACCGTGACGAGCATCCATCGCTTCTGAAGCAGACGCACACAGTCGAGAAGGATCGGCGATGCTCCGTCTAAATCGACGACGTCTGCGAACCACCGCCACGATAGCCAAAAGAGAGGCGCACGGCCCTGCGAAGCTTGCACGAGATCGTCCTGGCTCGCACGCAGTTCTTCTTTCGGCATGCGACTCGACGCCGTCAGATATACGACCGCGCGCGGTATCGCGTTCCGGCGGGCGGCTTCTTGCTCGAGCTGTAGCCAGTACTTGCTCAACTGATCGGTCACTGCCCCGCCCCCCGTGGGATGCGAGCTCTTTCCGCTGTGCAGCTTGGCCTCCACGAGGATGAGTTCGTGTCTGCCGTCTACGAACTCGAGGTCGATGATCACCTCCGGTTCGCACGCAGGAACCGACACGTGTCTAGAGGGACCGTCCTCGGCCTGCTCGTCGCCCTCACCTTGACTCGCCTCATACCCTTCGTCGTCGGCTCCACCTTCATCCTCGAGCAAAGACGTGTCGCCATCGCGGTCTACCTCAAGAGCTCCCCAATTCGGCCAGAATTCCGCGGTCATGCGACCGACTCCCTCGAGGTGCGGCGCGAGGGTCTGGCCATGCTCGTCGACCGCCCGGCTCAGGAAGGGTAGCAGCGCCTGCTCGTGTGGAGCGTAGCAGGCGCTGCCCAGGACGACCGAGGTCAGTAGATCCTCGATGGTACACACGTCCTTGTCCAGCCAACGATCCAACTTGCGGTGAAGGAGAGCCTGCAGCATTCGAAGCTGCTTAATCATAGCACAAGCTACGGTAGGTAGACATCATCGTCACAGTCGATGACTTCGCTGATGAACCGCTTATGCGCAGCTTCATGGAATTGCCTTCCTAAGGTCATCGACCAGCGTCGCACCTGCTTGCAGCGGGCCAGCCTTTTTGCTCCCAAGCGGCGCCGCTCGTAGAGCCATTGTGCCGCTCTTCCGACAGCGTCCCTCCTGCCCGCAGCGGGCAGATCCTGTCGATCCCGAGCGGCGCCGCTCGCAGCGTTATTGTTTCCGCCCGCGCGCAGTTTCGCAGCCGACCACGCTGGCCGACGTAGTCCACCGACTCGGGCGTAGGGTGGGTCGGTTCATCCGGCGAGGACTGTTTGAGCACGGGCGGAAACAATAACGCTGCGAACAGGCGCCCCCCGCCGGAACCTCCACGCACCGCGCCAAGCTCCCCAATCTCTCGCCCTCCCTAGACGATCCACTCGCCCCCGGAACGCAAGGACCGGCACGGAACGCTACAACGCTACGCCGACTTGGCCTTCTTCCTGCCGTGGCACTTCTTGTAGCGCTTGCCCGACCCGCACGGGCACGGATCGTTGGGGCGCACCCTCGGCACCTCTTTGTCGGCCGCGGCCGCCTTGGCCGCCACCTCGGTGGCCTCCTCGGGAGAGGCCATCGCGGCCGCGCCGGCCTGGAGCTGCTCCATCGCCCGGCGGGCCGCCTGCTGCAGCTTGTCGAGCTGCTGCTTGCCGGCCGCTCCCCGCCGCGCTGCCCCGCGCTGTCGCGCGCTGGCCCGGGTGAGCGCCGTCTCGTACTCGGCCCCTTCTTCGGCCTGACGCCGCTCCTCCTCGGTCAGCGTCATGCTGATCACCTTGTCGAGCACCGTCTGCTCGATCCCCTCCCACATGTCCTTGAACAGGTTGTAGCCGCGGATCTTGTACTCGTTCTTCGGGTTGCGGGTGGCGTAGCCCACAAGCCCGATGCCCGTGCGTAGGTGCTCGATGTTCTTGAGGTGGGCGATCCACTGGCTGTCGATCTCGTCCAGCCACAGCCGGCGGATGTGGAACAGATAAGTCGTCAGGCCAAACATCTCCTCACGCTCGAGCAACAGCTTCTCGAGCGCGTCCCAGCAGATGTCGATGAGCTCCTCGAGGTTCTCGGGGATGTCGCGCAGCGACAGCTTGACCCGAAAGCGCTCCTCCAGCCGCTCCTCCAGCTCGCCGATCTCCCACTCGTCGGGGTGCACGTCGGCCGGGCAGGTCTCCTCGACCACCTGGCCGACCAGCTCGTTGGCCAGATCGTGCAGGCGCTCGCGCTGCTGAATGAGCGCCCAGGCGATCTCGTGCACCGCCAGCTTCAGCAGATCGTCGTAGTTGGTCGCGACCGCGGAGAAATCGACCGTCGCCCCGTAGTGGCGGTAGAGATCGGTGCGCAGCCCCTCGGGCTGGACCCCCTTCACCGGCCACTTTCCCCCGTCGAGCCGGTCGTCGTCCTTGGCCTCGGCCCCCGCCTCGACCAAGCCCTCGCAGTGGCCGTCGATGATGTTCTTGACCCGCTCGCGGATCTTGTCCGACAGCGACGCGATGGTGTGGGGACCCGACTCCTTGGGCGGATCGGGCAGCTTGTGCTGCTGCTCGTCGCGGGCCTGCTCGTCGAGGATCTCGGGGCGATAGCGCCCCTCGAGGATCTGGCGGCGCAAGAGGTAGATCGCCTTGCGCTGCTCGTTCATCACGTTGTCGTACTCGAAGAGGTTCTTGCGCGTGTCGAAGTGCATCGCCTCGACCTTGGTCTGCGCATTCTCGATGGCCCGGTTGACCAGGGGGGCCTCGATGGGCACGTCCTCTTCCATCCCCAGGCGCTCCATCAGCCCGGTGATCCGATCGGCCCCGAAGATCCGCATCAGGTCGTCCTCGAGGCTCAAGTAGAACTGCGACGAGCCCGGGTCGCCCTGGCGACCGGCACGACCCCGCAGCTGGTTGTCGATGCGGCGGCTCTCGTGGCGCTCGGTGCCGATGATGTGCAGCCCACCCAGCGCGAGGACCTCCTGCTTCTCCTCCTCGCACTGCTTGGACAGCCCCCCCAGCAGCTCCTCGTAACGCTCGGGCTCCTTGTCGGGGTCGATCTGCGCCTTGGTCATCATCTCGGCGTTGCCCCCCAAGATGATGTCGGTGCCGCGACCGGCCATGTTGGTCGACACCGTGACCGCGTGCTTGCGACCGGCCTGGGCCACCACCAGCGCCTCGCGATCGTGCTGCTTGGCGTTGAGCACGTTGTGGGCGATATTCGCGCGCTCCAGCAGCTGGTGGATCACCTGGCTCTTCTCGACGCTGGTCGTGCCCACCAGCACCGGCTGGCCCTGGGCGGTGCGCTCGCGGATCTCCTCGACGATCGCCCGAAACTTGCCGCGCTCGTTCTTGTAGACCAGGTCGTCGCGGTCGTCGCGTACGATCGTGCGGTTGGGCGGGATCACCTGGACCCCCAGCTCGTAGATCTTGTGGAACTCCTCCGCCTCGGTGTCGGCCGTGCCGGTCATGCCCGCGAGCTTGCGGTACATGCGGAAGTAGTTCTGGTACGTGATGGTGGCCAGGGTCTGGCTCTCGGGCTGGATCGGCACCCCCTCCTTGGCCTCGATCGCCTGGTGTAGGCCGTCGCTCCAGCGGCGCCCCTCCATCTTTCGCCCGGTGAACTCGTCGACGATGATCACCTCGCCCCGCTCGACCAGGTAATTGACGTCGCGCTTGTACAGCGTGTGCGCCCGGAGCCCCTGGTTGACATGGTGCAGCAGCTCGTTGTTCTCGGGCGAGTAGAGGTTGGTGCACTCAAGCAGCTTCTCGATCCGATCGACCCCCGCGTCGGTCAGCTGCACGCTGTGGGCCTTTTCGTCGACCACGAAGTCGAGATCACGGCGCAGCTTGGGCACCGCCCGATCCACGGTGAGGTAGAGATCGGCCGGCTTGTCCGCCTCGCCGCTGATGATGAGCGGAGTCCGAGCCTCGTCGATCAGGATCGAGTCGACCTCGTCGACGATCGCGAAGTGCAGGTCACGCTGCACATACTTCTCGATCGTCTCCTTCATGTTGTCGCGCAAATAGTCGAAGCCAAACTCGTTGTTGGTGCCGTAGGTGATGTCGCAGCGGTACGACTTCTGCCGCTCACGGTGGTAGAGGCCGTGCACGATGGTGCCCACCGACATGCCCAAGAAGCCGTAGATCTCCCCCATCCACTCCGCGTCGCGGCTGGCCAGATAGTCGTTGACGGTGATGAGGTGGGCCCCCTTGCCGTCGAGCGCGTTGAGGTACAAGGCCGTGGTCGCGCTGAGCGTCTTGCCCTCACCGGTCCGCATCTCGCAGATCACCCCCCGGTGCATGCTGATGCCCCCGACCATCTGTACGTCGTAGTGCCGCATGCCCAGGGTGCGGCGAGACGCCTCGCGTACCGTCGCGTAGGCGTCGCACATCAGGTCGTCGAGGGAAGCCCCGTTGTCGAGCTTCTGCTTGAACTCCGCCGTACGACCCCGGAGCTCGTCGTCGGAGAGCTTCTCGACCGAGGGCTCCAGGCTGTTGATCCGATCGACCAGCGGTTGCAGCTTCTTCATCTGCCGCTGGTGCTTGGTCCCGAAGAGCTTCTTGACGAACTTGCCTAGCATGACGCGCTCGCTATCGGTTCGCTCGCCCGGAAAACGCGGGTTTCCCACGGCGAGCGAGACGCGCAAGGGTACGGCCCGCTCGCGCCCCGTGTCCACGCGCCGAAGACGCGAATCCGGAGCCGCACGGGCAGGGCTGGTATAGTCTCGACCTCCGCCCCACGACCGCCACCATGACCGACTCTGCTGCGATCCTCGAGCTTCGCCACGCCCGGGTGGCCGAGCAGGCCACGCTGAGCCCCGCGCAACTCCGCCGTGAGTCCACCGACAACTCGGCGGGCAACTCGGCCGGCAACCCGGACGGCAACCCGGCCGGCGACCCGACCGACGCTCGAGCCAACGACGAGGTGGGCGTGTTCGTCGCAATCGACGAGCCACCGCCCGTCCGTACGGTATTGGCCGTAGTGCAGGGCGACGAACGCCGCGCCCTCGAGGTGACCTCGGTGGTGGAGGTGGCCGAACGGGACGAACACGGCACCCGCGGCTTCTATGGCCGCTGGGTGGACGAAGAGGCGCTCGGACGCGCGGGCCAGGTGGGTACAGAGCATCTCGACGACGGTACGCCGGTCGTTCAGCCGGTCATGCCCGAACATAGCGTGCAGATGAACGTATCTGACGCCCCGGGTATGGCGATGCCCGCCCCCGTGCTGATCGTCGAAGACGACACCGGGGTGATCAACGTAGGCAACAACGCGTCCGGCAGCTCCGACAGTGAGGATGCCGACGCAGAGGCCGCGAGCCCCGAAGAGGCCGCGGCCGCCTCGGAGTCCGCGCCCATGATCGAAGGCCAGAGCGCCGAGGGTGACGCCGACACGACCGAGGCCCAAGCCGACGCGACCGAGGGTGACGCCGACACGACCGAGGCCCAAGCCGACGCCGCCGAGGACCAAGCCGACCAAGCCGACGCCGCCGAGGACCAAGCTGGCGCGACCGAAGACGAAGCCGACGCCGCCGAGGGCCAAGCCGACGCCGCCGAAGGCCAAGCCAACGCCGAGGATGGTGCCCGCCAGTCCTCGACCGGTCGGCGCTCCCGCGGTCGCAAGAAGCGGAAGCGCCGGTGAGCACTCGACCCGCCGCGCTCGGCCCGGGTGACCGGGTGCACGTGGTGGCTCCCTCCGGCCCGGTCGCGGCCGAGCGCTTCGACCGAGGCCTCCGGATATTGCGGCGTCACCTCGACGCCGATCTCGTGCTGGCCGACAACATCCACGAACAACAGGGCTACTTCGCCGGCTCGGACGGCCTGCGCCTGCGGTGCCTCCACGAAGCGCTCGGCGATCCGCAGGCCCGGGTGGTGATCGCCGCCCGCGGGGGCTACGGCGCCACCCGCCTGTTGGGCGCGCTCGACCCCAGCCGCCTTCGCGAGCACCCCAAGCTGCTGGTGGGCTTCTCCGACATCACCGCGCTGCTGTGCTGGGCGTGGGTCCGAGCGCAAGTCCCCTCGGTGCACGGACCGGTCGTGACCCAGCTATCGACCACGCACCCCGAGGACGTGGAGCGCCTGGTCGACCTGCTGCGCGGCCAGATCCCGCCCCCGCTGGAATCGAGCGAGGGCACCGTGGTCCACGGCGGCACCGTTGAGGGCCCGCTCATCGCAGGCAACCTCGAGGTGCTGCGCGCCCTGGTGGGCACCCGCTTCATGCCCTCCCTCAGCGGCGCGATCCTGGCGCTCGAAGAGGTCGGCGAGCGTCCCTATCGGATCGATCGCTGCCTGACCCACCTGCTCAGCTCCGGCGCCCTGCGAGGCATTCGCGGGGTGATCGTGGGCCAGCTGACTGCCTGTGAAGAGCCCGAGGGCGGGCAGTACGGCCCCACCGCCCACGAGGTGGTCGTGGAGCGGCTGACCGCCTTGGGGGTCCCCGTCGTCACCGGCTTCCCCTTCGGCCACGCGAGCGAGCGCCACGCCGCGCTGCCCTTTGGCGCCCCCGTGCGCCTGGTCGCCGACGACTGCACCTTGCTGTTCCTCGAGCCCGTCGCTACTGCATGATCCTCGCCGTGGACCAGTGGCCCCTCGCCCTCACCGTGGCCATCACCGTGACCCCCGCCGTGATCATGGTGGCATGGTGGCTGGTGCGTCGCCGCTCCCGGCCCGACCATCGCCTGGCCCAAGACGCCGAGGATCCCTATCGGCGCTGGGTGCAGAACGTGTTCTTGCTGGTCACCACCGACTGCGACTACGCGCACCTGCCCGGCACCGAGGCGCGACGGATCCTGGCCCACTGGTGGGACGTGTACGGACCGCTCGAGCATCGCCGCGTGCTGCAGCAGCTGGCCCAGCCGCAGCCACGCGACCACGCATGGGATCTGGTGCGCTTCATCCTCGTGTCGCGCCTGGGCGTGGCCGCGGGGATGCTCCCCCCCGAGGTCAGCTGGGCCGAGATCTTGCCGGTCGCCCGTCGGCTCCAGGCCGCCTACCCCAACTGGCGGGCCATGGCCCACGACTATGTGCAGGCCCGCCGGCAGTGGCGGCAGCTCCCCCTCGACGGTAGCGACGACGACCAGAGCATGATCCAGATCCTCGACAACCTCGCGCGCCTGCACGACACCCGCTGGCAAGAGCAAGCCTTCGACACCGCGCTGCACCCTGACGAGCCCGGAGGCGCCGATGTCTGAGCGACGCGGCCGAAGGCGACGTGGTCGCCGGCGCGGACCCAAGCCTCCCCCCCCGCCCCCGGGCCTCGAAGTCGACCGGGAGGTCGAGCTGCGGGTCGACCAGATCGCCCCCAAGGGCGACGCAATCGGCATGCTCGGCGACCGCCGAGCCTTCGCCTCGCGCACGATCCCCGGCGAGCGGCTCCGGGTGCGGATCCGTCGGCACCGCCGGGAGTGGATCGCCGTCGACGTGCTCGAGGTGCTCGAGCCCTCCCCCGATCGGGTGACCCCTCGATGCCCGCTCTTTGGGCAGTGCAGCGGCTGCCAGCTCCAGCACGTGGCCTACCCGCGGCAGCTCGCCCTCAAGAAGCAGATCGTGCTCCAGCAGCTACAGACGCACGGAGGGCTGGCCGACCCGGTGGTGGCCGACCCGATCGCCGCCGACGACCCCTGGCACTACCGCAACCATGGGCGCTTCACCGTCGACGACGGGCGGCTGGGGTTCGTGCGCCACTTCCGGCGCGAGTTCCTGCCCGTGCCCCACTGCTTCATCATGGAGCCCGCGATCAACGACGTACTCGCCCGGCTCCAAGGGCAGCTGCACGGCGCGACCCAGTGCAACGTGCGGGTCGGCCGACCCGAGGGCTCCATGATGATCCAGCCCCGGCTCGAGCTACCCGAGGCGCTGGCCGAGGCGCTGGCCGAGGGCCAGGCGAAGAACCTAAAGAGCGGACAGATCCAGCTCACCGAGCAATTGCTCGGGCACCGCTTCCAGGTCTCCGCCGCCTCCTTCTTCCAGGTCAACCGTGCCCAGGCCGAGCGACTGGCCCAGCTGGTCCGAGCCCGGGTCGACGCCGGTCCGCAGGGCGTGGTGGTCGATGCCTATGGCGGCGTGGGCACCTTCGCCGTGCTGCTCGCTCCCCACGTGGGCACCGTGATCTCGATCGAAGAGTCCGGCCCCGCCGTCCAGGATGCCCGGGTCAACACCGCCGGCCTGCCCAACGTGGAGCTGCGCCTGGGCAAGACCGAAGACATACTGGGCACCCTATCCGGACCGGTCGACGCGATCGTGCTCGACCCTCCGCGTAGTGGTTGCCAGCCCCCAGCCCTGCAGGCGGTGATCGAGCACGGACCCCGGCGAGTGGTCTACGTCTCGTGCGAGCCCGAGACCCTCGCCCGAGATCTACGGGTGCTCGTCGACGCCGGGTTCGAGCTGCTCGAGGTCCAGCCGATCGACATGTTCCCCCACACCCACCACATCGAGTGCGTGGCCACCCTGCAGCGGGGGTGAGCGAGCACCATCGCGCACGGCGGTGCCCTCCGTCGACGACCACCGCAATCACCCCTCATCTGTGCCATCATCCGAGGGTGAGAGTGGCCGGCCACGTGCTGCGTGCGCGCACACTGTTCATACGGCGCCACAGCGAAGACGCATGGCCGAAGGTACTCGGGGCCCTCCCCGACATCACCCGCGAGGTCGCCAGCGCCGGGTTCCTCGAGCCACGCTGGTACCCCTACGACATGCTCATCGACATCTCGGCCACCGCCGATCGCGTGCTGGGCAAGGGTGACATGGCGCTGTGTCACCAAATGGGTCGGTTCTCCTGCGACTACACCCTGACCACCGTGCACCGGCTCTTGCTCAAATTCGGCAACATCGGGCACCTGGTCGATCGGTCCGCCACGGCGTGGCGGCGTCAGTTCGACACCGGGGAGGTCATCGTGCACGTCAAGAACCCCGACCACTACGTGTTCGAGGTTCGCGGGGTACCCCGACCCCACCGGGCCCACTGCGCATCGATCACCGGGTGGATGGAGCGGGCCGCCGAGATCTCGGGAGAAGACGAGTTTCAGTGGGTCGAGACCTGCCGCGCCTGGGGAGACGAGCGATGCTCGTGGAGCTTCACGCGCAACGAGCTCGACTTCAGCCAGTGATCTCGCACTCGGCGCGGCGGCCGAGCAGCCGCCCGGCACGCCCACGCCGATTCCTGGCCCGCTCTGAATAAAAACGCCACCGAAGGCCACTCTTTGGTTGGTCAGACCGCTCGCCTAGCCCGTCGTCAGCAAAGCGGTCTAGCAGCCTGTGGCGAACCCCTCGCGGGGCCGTAACAGCGCCCCACCGCACCCTACCGGTCCTCCATGGCCACTGGCTTTTGGGCACCGCCTGACGATCCGAGGAGATCACGATCATGAGACCGACCATCGCCTTCCCGACGACCCCCCGCCCTACCACGCCGCAGGGCTCCATGGCACGGCCTACGGTCGTCATCATCGGTGGCGGATTCGCCGGCCTCGGTACGGCCTGGAGCCTGCGCCGCTCCCTCGGTCACGAGGTCGAGATCGTGGTCCTCGAAGCCCGCGCTCGCCTCGGCGGGCGGGTGCACTCCCTACCCTTTGGCGGTGAAGCGGGGTGCGAGCCGCCCTTCTTCCACCATGGCCCACTGCTAGACATGGCCGAGGCGCTGGGCCTGGCCGTACACTCCTACCAGGGATCCAAGCTCGACATCGGCTACCTCATCGACGGTCGGCTCGTCCCGTCGGCAGACTGGCCCGACTTTGCGCGGACGCGATTCCCGGCCCCCTACGACCGAATGTCGCCGTTTCGCGCGTGGTTTCCGCTCGCGTCGCGCTACCGCGCTCCCTCGGGCTGGGCCGACGATCCCCTCGCTGCCCTCTCCCGGGTCGACCCCGCGCTGTGCACGATGTCGGTCGCGGATCTGCTCGACCGCGAGGGCTTCCCCGCCGCGCTCGTGCCCTTCGTCTCCTCGCTGTTCCATGTGTTCGAGAGCCCGCGGCGGATCAGTGCCCTCAGCGCGCTGATGCGGGGGTGGAGCGCTCGCCCCAACGGCACCTTCTACTACCTCGACGGCACCCTCGATCGGCTGATCCAGGCCGCGGCCGAGATCCCCGACACCCTCCATCTCGACCGCCGCGTCACCTCGGTCCACATGACCCCCGACGGGCGTCACCGGGTCGCGGATCACCATGGACAGGCGTGGCTCGCCGATCACGTGGTCTTCGCGATCCCAGCGTGGAATGCCCTGCAGATCGACATTCGCCCCGGGTGGCCGCTCCCGCTGCGAAACGCCCTCGATGCTTGTGACTATGGCCCCGTGATCAAGGTCTTCGCTCGCGCGGGCCGAGATCCGCTCGGCGACGACCGACCGCCGGTGCTCCTGGCCGACCGCGGCTTCAACGGCTGCTTTCCCGTCTATGACCTCCAGACCCGGCAGACCCCGACCAGCGGCCCCGATCGATGGGGCGTGGAGATCGTCTTCGTCGGCGACCGAGCGCGTGGCCTCGTCGCCCGGGCCGTGCGGGGCCACTCGATCGCCGACGAGGCAATCGCCACCTTGGCCGCCGCTCACCCGAGCCTCGGCTCCTCGCTCCAGCCGGCCCACACCGCGGTATGGCGAGCGTCTACTGGCCCAGGGGCCCTTCCCTACTTTCGTCCCTCGGCCCAGATCCCGAGCTTCTTCGCCGCCTTGCAGCGGTGGGACCATGGCCGTCACCTGGTCGGCGATCACACCGAGGCCCGCTATGCCGGCTGGGATGGGGCGATAGCCTCGGGACTCCGTGCGGCTCGTGCGATTACCGAGTCGCTCGCCGGTCGCCCAACGCGGCGGCCGGTGGCGACGACGACCTGATCGTGACCCGCGTGGGCCAACGGCTCGATGGCGACCCAACGAACAAAGGCTGCCCTCCAACGATGGAGCGCAGCTTCATTACTGTTTCTGTTTTACCGGGTCTGTTTACCGGGTCTGTGTGCCTGGCGAAAAACGATCCAGGACGGCACCCCACGATTCCGCTGGGTGTGTGGCCTGCGGAAGTTGTTGTTGCGGAACTCGTGGAATACGACACGAACACTCGAATATGGCGGGCGTTCGTGCGTGGGATGCCGACCTGAACCCAAGGACCGAGAAGGTTTGGATTCACCAGTCCAATGAATCAGGAGATTCACTGAGTAGATGGTCGGCTCTCGTCGATTCCTTCACGCCCCGATCATTTTTTCTCGAAATCCCCAAAGACGGCGGTCAGACCGCCATCGACGCGAGGTGCGAGCCCACGCATCGTTCCCTACTGCCGACCGGCTCACCCACCGGATCGGATCGAACACCCACCGGATCGAATGGGACCTGCCCCAGCGACTCGGCCTTCGAGTCGAGGGCTCGCATCCCTCCGGCTCACCCTTCGGGATGAGTCAGCGGCGGCAGATCCGTGCAATCCCAGTGCACGTTGTCGAGCAAGACCACCGTATCCATCTGGGCGTCGCCCATGTCGAAGATCGCGAACACCACCTCGATGAACTCGCCGGGGACCACGGGGGCGACCGTCTCCAGCCAGCGAGTGCCCGCGTGGCCGTCCATCGCGAACCCATCGAGCTCGGGCGCGATGCAGGGGTGCTCGTTACAGCGGTCTGACTCTGCGTCGAGGTAGTCGAGGAACACGCCGTTGATCGAGATCGGGTGGCCGTGCTCGTCGAACGAGATATTGCCCGTCCATGCCTCCGACTCGAGCCAGGCGATGTACATGTCGTTCCACGGCGAGTCGAGCTCGGCGTAGAGCGGATACTCGGCCGAGAAGAACGCGAACTGATAGGCGAAGCCATCGGTGTTCTCGGGCACCTGGGCCTTGAGGCGCACCTCGGCGTAGTCGTACGCCAGCTGGCCGGTCTCCCACTCTTCGGCGAGGGTATTGGAGCAATCGCCATTGCCGACCAAGCTTGGGTCTTCGGCGCAGGTCTGCTTGTCATCGCTGACCCGGCGCACATCGATCGGCGGAGGCAGCACGGGCATGCTGTTCGCGGTGGAGAAGGCACTGTCGGGGCAGTGGAGCGAGTCACAGCCGAGCTCGGCGTGGGTACGAGGCACATCCGCCGCGCGCCCGGTGGACAGGATCAGCATGCGCTCGCCCTCGCGGGGGGCGAACGTCCCATGGGTACCCAAGACTCCATGGTGCACCGCGAGGGCGCCCTGGTGGCCGCTGAAGTCGGCCTCGAAGGGCTTCGCTCCGGGACAGTTCAATCCGATCGCATGCCAGGGATCGCTACCGAGGTAGTCGCAGCTGGGTAATTGCGGGGGAAAGCAGAGCTTGGGAACGTCCCAAGAATCCACATCCCAACGCACACCGCTGCCGGTTCCCCCAATAGAGTCGAAGCCGCTGGTGTTCCGATTGCCGGTACCCCGCTCGCCGGTCGTGCTGATGGTATCGGCACCGGTCGCGTCGCCTTCGGAGGGATCGGTCGAACCAACCTCGTCGCCCTCGCCCTCGGCCGCCGCGCTCACATTGGAGGCGATGATCCCGTGGGCCTCACAGGCACACAGCACGAGCCCCGCGACGCCGGCGACCACGTGCATGTGTCGTTTCACGAACGAACCCACCCGCCCGCAACAATAACGCGTGGGGGCGCTGGTTGCGAGGCGAGAATCGTGATCCAGTCGACCTCACCGACACCTCGGTCGGCGACCGCTCACTTCATGCCGTCGAGCGCCCGCCGTACCGCGGCTGCATGGGCGCCGCGACCGTACCGGGCCAGGAACGCATCGGCCTGGCGGTGCGCCTCGTCCTTGCGGCCTAGCGCCACGAGGGCCTGGATCGCGATCGCTCGTCGCTCTTCGACCAGCTGGCCGTAAGGGAATTCCTTCTCGGCCTGCTGCACCAACGCAAGTGCCCGCTGGGGGTCACGGCTCAGCTGTGACCGAGCCTTGGCCACCATCCGTGCCTCACGGAGCACACTGTCGTCGAGGGTGGGCTTGACCGGCTCGGTCGTGTCGGCCCGAGAGATCTTGGCCTTCCGCCGACGAGCCGTCGGTTCTCCGCTCGACGTGGCTTCGCCGCCGGGCTTCGCCGCGGTCTCTTCCATCCCGTCGAGTGCCGGCACCTCGAGCGCCATCCCCTCGAGCGCCGGCCCCTCGAGCGCCGAAGCCGATGACACCGGAACCGGTGCGGCGTCGGTTTCGGCGAGCGGCGCGGGCTCGACGAAGGTCTTCGTATCGTGCGCGGCACCCTCGGCCGGTTCCTCGGGGGGCGGAGCCTCGACCGGTGGCACCTGTGGCGCCCAGGCCCCAGGACCAGCGGGGATCGCGACGGCCACGGGCGCGGGCTCCGGTGAGGACTCGGGGGATCGGACCCCCAGCCAGAGCGCAACGGCCCCGACGGCGACGACCGCGCCGATCCCGACCTTGGCCCCGACCTTGGCCATGGTGGACAGACCCGCGCTCGAGGCGGCGGCGGTGATGGTGGCTGCCTGCAACGAGGTGAGGCCAGCGGTGAGATCGAGACCCTGCAACTGCACGTCGGTGGCGTGCTGAAGATCGCCGCGCAGCCCGGAGGCGGCGGTGGGGTCATCGAGCAAACGAATGGGATCGCTGTTCATGCGCGTGCTCCTGCGCGTGCACCTGGTACGGCGTTGGACGGCAGTCCGTTCGCCGATGGGGTGTCGTCCACGAGGCGCTCGTGAGCCCGCGCAAAATCGCGACGGGCGGAGTGGAGGCGAGAGTAGACGGTACCCACGGGAATTCCGAGACCGGAGGCGATGTTGTCGCAGCTCTCTCCCTCTAGCTCGTAGAGGATGAAAACGGCGCGCTTCTCCGGGGTGAGAGTGTCGAGAGCCGATTGGACCCGCGCGAGTGCTTCGCGCTTCTCGGCGCGCTCGCTGGGCGAGCTGGCGCCAGATGGGGCCATGGTGACGGATTCGGTGTCGGCGTCCTCCAGCTTTCGACGGGACTTCTTGCGACGATCAGAAAAGACTCGAAAGGATATTTCGGCAAGCCAGGTCGTAGGTTTGGCCCGTCCCATCGTGAAACCGCCGCGGCGGTGAGCCACGAGGAACACCTCTTGGAGGAGGTCAGGGACGTCTTGACCGTGGGCCCCCAGGCGCAGGAGGAACCGCGCGACGAAGTCGGCGTGCGCTCGGTAGAGCGCTTCTGCATCCAGGTGTTCGCCCGTCACTGCGTTGAGTTTCGAGCTACCCACCCGCTTCATGGCCCCGCTCCCCGGTGTCCTTCACCAAAACCGACGACCAGGCCCACTCCGAACGTCACAGCAAAGGGGGGCAAGTCACGGAGCTTGCGCACCTGTAATTCCTCCTCCATGTCGAAGATGGGGTTGATCAGCGTGATTAGCCCATCCACGTCGAACGAGAACGCCAACCGGCGGGTGAGGTCGACACGCACGTCACCGCCGATCGGCACCGCGACCCACCGGACCACCGTCTCGAAGTCACGGTAGTAACCCCGGGCGCGACCGTATGCACTCCCCGCCAAAAAGCCCCCACAAAGACGGGGACGGACCCGTTCCACGCGGAACCCCGTACACACGTCGGCCCGACCGGCCATCAAGGTGATGTCGATGGTCCCCTCCTCGACCGGCTGCCGACCCGCCGACATCACCAGTCCCCCCACCTGAACGTCGATCCGATCGCGCCAACCCAGCTCGATCCCCAGTTGGACTCCCCCGCCGATTGGGCGGGGTGCGCCGATGGTCACCATCGCCCCACCATGAAGTCGCCAATCCCACGGTGAGGGACGAGGGGTGAGATCGGGCCCCGGGCCGGGATTGGGCTCGGATGTTGGCGTGGCTGGGGTCACGACTTCCCGCGCCGATTCAACCGGAGGCTGCGGTGGTGGGGGCTCGATCGCCTCGGCATCGGGGGCACTGCTCCCCACCGACTCGAGGACCGTGGCATCCAACGCGTGTGCGATCGCCAGGCTGACCACCGCGTGGAGATCTTCGCAACGGTGTGGACCGGGAGCGAAGACCCGCTCCGCGATCACCTTGCCGTGAGTCCATAGGGTGATGTGAACGGTGTGAGCCTCCGTGGGATTGCCTTCGACCACCACCGACAGTCGGGGATCGATCTGGTCGCGCTCCAACCAGCTGACCACTTGCTCGGTGAGGCGATCGTGTTCGAGACAGGTCGCGCCGGGGTCGAGGCTGAGCGCATCGGCCACCGCGGGCAACTCGGGATCGCCCGACGCGGCGTCCGGCTCGGGGAGGTTCGGGACCACCACGGTCGCGTGCGGCGTCGGGTCCGGCATCGGGTCTGGCATCGGGTCTGGCGCCGCGTGCATGGTTGCCCACGCGGTTGCGATCGTCATTGCGATCGCCGATGCCCCGGCCGAGCTCACTGATGCATGGTGGCATACGTGGCGTATGGATCGGGCACCGGACTCCGCTCGCTTCGTGACCGAGCGCAAGCACCAAGACCGCGGTGTGTGCGCTCTCCCTCCCGGTGACCACTCGGGGCCCGCGCCCGCCCCGCTGGGGTGCTCGTTAGCACCCCAACGGGAGGCAGGAATCGGCCAGGGCTACGCAGGGCTTCGAGGCCCACTCGTCGGAGCAGCAGTCGCTGGCCGACGCGCAGACGCAGGCGACGACCTCATAGCTGTCGCAGCCGATCTGTGGGCCGGATTCACAACAGTCGCCGAAGAGCGGCGGGCAGCGGGCGCCGCACTCGGACACCGCCTGGGCGACACCGTAGAGATCTCAACCGCCCAGCGGATCGCAGCACGAGGGCTCCGGCTCGCAGACGCAGTCGTCGACCACCGGGATCCCGAAGACCCACCTGCGAGATACTCGCGGGCAGAGCTCGTATGCACACCGGACGCCGCTATCGCTTGATGCAAACCCTTTCGTGGTCCCGCTGGAACTTGTTGCTCCCGCTGGGCTGGGCCTTCCTCGCCGCCGCCGGCTACGAGCTACTCGGGATGGACCAGCTGGCCCTACCGTGGCTGCCGATGTCGCTCGTCGGCGTGGCGGTGGCGTTCTATCTGGGGTTCAAGAACAACGCCTCGTACGACCGGTTGTGGGAAGCCCGCAAGATCTGGGGGGCGATCGTCAATGCGAGTCGCTCGTGGGCCTTTAGCGCGCGCGATCTGGTCAGCGATCTGCACGCGGACGGGCAGATCGAGCCCGACGCGCTCGAGACCGAGCGGGCCACCTTGATCCTGCGCCACGTGGCCTGGCTCGACGCGCTGCGCCACCAGCTGCGGCGGGTCAAGACCTGGGAGCACAGCGGGGAACGCTATGACCGCGTCCGTAAGGCCGTCGGTGCGCCCGAGTACCGCGAGGATCTGCGCGAGCAGCTCGAGCGCTCGCTGCCCGCCGACGAGGCCCAGCAGGTGCTCGAGCAGATCAACCCCGCCGCGCACCTTTTGGCCAATCAGTCGCGGCACCTGGGTCAGCTGCGTGCCCGAGGGCTGGTCGACGGGTTCGCCCACATGGAGCTGCAAAAGCTGCTGCACGAGCTGATGGCCCAGCAGGGCAAGGCCGAGCGGATCAAGAACTTTCCCTTTCCGCGGCAGTACGCCACCGTCAACTCGATCTTCGCGTGGACCTTCGCCGCGCTGGTGCCCTTTGGGATGCTCGCCGAGTTCAGCAGCCTGGGGGACGGATTGGCATGGCTCGCGGTGCCGTTCTCCGGGCTGGTCAGCTGGGTGTTCCTCACCACCGATCAGATCGGCGACTGGAGCGAGAATCCGTTCGAAGGGCTGGCCAATGATGTGCCGATCACCGCGATGTCGCGGGGGATCGAGCGGGACATCTTGCAGATGCTCGGGCGCAAGGAGCTGCCGCCTGCGCGGGCGCTCGAAGGGATGATCCAGTTCTGATGTCGCGAGATTCGATCACCTGGGTGCACCTGTCGGACTTTCATGGGGGGCCGCCGGGGGAGGTGCCGTGGGAGCAGATCGAAGCCGCGCTGGAGACGGATGTGCGGCGGATGACCGAGCGGCTGGGGGCGCCGGATCTGGTGCTGTTTTCGGGGGATCTGGCGCGGACCGGCGCGGCGGAGGAGTACCAGCGGGTCGATGCGCTGCTGGGCCAGCTGGAGCGATGGACCGGGCGTACTCTGCCGGTGGTGGCGGTGCCGGGGAATCATGATCTGGTGCGGCCAAGGAGTCCCTGGCGGTATGTGGCGCTGCGGGAGTACGAGGAGCATCCCACGCTGCACCGGGATCTGTGGGACGAAGGGCAGCCGATCGTGCAGCCGCTGTTCGAGCCGTATACCGAGTGGTCCAAGCAACGGGTCGTCGAGCCGCTCTTGCAGCGGGGGTATGAGGTGCATGTGTCGGATCGGATCCCCGGGGATCTGAGCGTGGTGTTCGACAAGGGGCAGCTGCGGCTGGGCGTGGTGGGGCTCAATACCGCGTGGACGCACCTGCAAGACGATGCGCCGGGGAACCTGCATATCCTGGCCAAGCAGCTCTACGCCGCGCTACCGCCGGACCCGGGCGGAGATCCGCTCCGCTGGTTCGATGGGCTCGATGCCGCGCTGCTGCTGACGCATCATCCGCGGAGCTATCTCAATGATCGGGCCCGGCGCATGTACAAGAAGCGCATTCATCCGCCCCGGCGCTTTGCATTGGCGCTATTCGGGCACTTGCACGAGCAGTGGGGCGAGCTGACCGCAGGGGGGGGCCAACGAATGCGGACATATTTCCAGGCGCCGTCGCTGTTCGGGCTGGAGTACCACGGGCCGGGGCACCAGCCGCGGCCGATGGGGTATGCGTGGGGGCGGTGGAGCAAGGGAGGGCAGGTGCGGGTGTGGCCGCGGCGGAAGATCGAGAGTGAAGGGGCCTGGGAGATCGGGGCGGATCTGGGGTATCAGGAGGTCGAGGATGAGGTCGGCGGGGTGTTGGTGGGGTGAGCGTGGTGGTTGAATTGGCACTTTGCGAGCCGGCCCGCACCGCCCAAGTCGACGAGGTCTTGGTCGAACAGCTCACCGCTCCCCGGTCGGTCTGAGGAAGCCCAAGCCTGATCTCGGTTAGGGCTCGTCGCTAGCTTCGCCATCGGGCCTGAATAGTTCCAACTGCTTCGGCCTCCCTCGCCCACGGATCGCCTTGATGGCTTCTGATAATGCCCGGACGGGGCTTTTGTCCTGGTTGAGCAGCACAGCCGCGAGGATGGAAACGATCAGAAGCGCCCATCCCACAGCCCAAAAATCGCGACCAAGATATAAGCCGTAGGCGACCAGAGCCACACAGCTCAGGGCGATAGTCAATGCCGACCACATTCCAGATTGGCGTGACCTGGAAAAATTTTCGCTGCTCCTATGACGTAGTTTGCTCTCTTGCCGGTCCATGTCGATTTGGTGCTCGACGATCTTGCGCTCCATCGCCTCGCGGTCTCTCCACGACTCCATCGCCTGCTCGAAGACACGCAACATCAAGTCCTCACCACCGATCTTCTTGTAATCGGCGAGCATGGCCGCGTCTGGAATCGGAGTAGCCGTAGCCACCGTGGTGATGGTCGTTCTCGTCGTTCCCGTGCCATGGACAACCGGGGGCTGGATGTCTTTGGCAGTCACCGTCTGTGGGACTATTCCAGAGTCCAGTGACGAGTCATCTTCCATTCGCACTGCAGACTCACCGCGTGAGTCCATATCATCGATATCATCTCGCGAGTTACTCCCCGCGGCGTGATCTCCGCTCTCAGAGTTCACGGCTCAATGCGAATACGGAAGCGCCGAGCAAGGCGTGACTCGCTCTCGGGATAGCGAGCCAAGGGTTGCTCGGAGGGACGGCGCCAGTCGAAGAATCTGGCAGTCGGGAGTTCCTCGGACCGAAGGCCTCCAAGGTCAAACGCACACGCCATCCCCTCCAGGAAGGCTCGCCATCTCGATCGCTCAGGCTCAAACGGCATCGGCTCGTTCACAGCGTACCACGCGGCTCGTCGATGCTGACCAATCAGCTATGGTTCTGATTTTACGTGAAAAATGACCCGAAGAAGCCGCGCCTCTCGACGCTGCGCGTTGCGCACTGAGCCACGCGGAACCATTGCCCAGAAAATGCCGGGTTTCCCTGCAAATACGATTGGATCCACGCTCTTGGGCAACGCTGGGTTCAACCCCCCTGGACCTCCTCCAATGCGATAACAGTTTAGCGACCTGGGCCCTTCGGATTCAACAACCTCCCGGGCTAGTCTCGCATTCGCCCATCGATTCGCCGGCCTCCCGACCTGCCCTCCGGGCCGATCTCGACGCAATCGCCCCTTGATTCGCTGGCTTCCCGGCCTGCCTCGACGCAATCGACCCCGGTTCGCTGGCCTTCCCGGTCTTATCTCGACGCAACCGAAAAGGATTCCTGCACGGTCGGCCGAGTTGGCCGCGGCTACCGAGCATCGGCCGCAATGGCCACGAATGCCATCTGGAACCGGACCTCGACGAGCCAGGTCGCTCGTCAAGGCCAGCATCGCTCGGTCTCAAGATGGGTGAGCAACGTCCGGAGACCACGCAGATCGAGAGCGTCGAGGTACTGACGTCGTGAGGAATCGACAGGGATGTCGAGCAACTTGCATGCCGTCTCGATGGACGCCTGAGTACGGATCATGGCGAGCCTCGGGGTTCCCTTGGCGTCGAGAGCTCGGACGACGGCATCGTCGGCTCGATCCCGGTCCCGGCGACCCCGAACCATCTCTTCGCGGGCCTCGGGCTCGACCAGGTGCTCGTCGACGTAAGATGGCGGCAAAGAAGACACTTGCGGGGCCAGCTCCAACGCAGCGGACGAGCCAGCGGCGGGTGGCGCCAGGTGGCGCTCGAGACTGAAGTCGGGATCCAGGAACGATGTCATCGTAGCGAACCTTCGTTGTTCGAAAAACGGAAGCGGGGGACGAGTCCGCACCGCGACCGCTGCCGATCGGCGGCCACGGTGCTGGACTCGCAGACCAGCATAGTCGGATCCGGCGCGATGTCCTTGGATTTTCGGGGTGGTACAAATGATTCCTGACAGACTCGTGACACGAACGAGTCTTACCGAGTCGATATGTTCCAGTGGTGCATGACTTAGTCCCGGTGCTCGAGCGGTGCACGCTCACCCTCGGCCCAGGGATCGGAGAACCGGGGATCGGTCAAAAACTCCTCGTCGGTCAGCGTCTCGAGGAACTCAAGCAGATCCTTACGCTCCTGGCCGGTCAGCTCGAAGGGCTTCATCAGGAAATCAACGTGCGGGTGGTCCACACGCCCCCCCCTCGGCGTAGTGGTCGATGACTTCCTCGAGCGTGTCGATGCTCCCGTCGTGCATGTAGGGCGCAGTCTGGACGATGTTGCGCAGCGTGGGCGACTTGAACTTGCCCATGTCCTCGGGCTGCCCCGTGAATGCGTAGAGCCCTTCGTTCCCCGGCGGGTACGCGCCCTCGCCGTCTTCGTTGTAAAGCGCCGTGTTGTGAAACACCGGGTGACGGTCCGACATCCCGGGCACAGACATCCCGGGCACAGACATCCCGGGCAAAGACATCCCGGGCACAGACATCCCGGGCACAGACATCCCGGGAAAGTACAGCGAATCGGACAGGTTCAGGCCAAAGTGACAATAGTGACACTCTCCGCGAAAGGTGAACAGCTCCCACCCCCGCTTGGCCGCGGGACTCATCGCCTCCTCGTCGCCGCCATAGAACCACCGATCAAAGGGAGAGTTCGCCGAGATCAGTGACCGCTGGAAGGTCGCCAGCGCCCGGGTCACGTTGTCGAGCGTGACGGGATCCGCCTGGCCGGGGTACGCGGCGGCGAACAGCTCGGTGTAGCGAGGCTCGTCGCGCAGGCGGTCCAACAATTGCTCGGCGCTCTTCAACCCCATCTCCACGATGGGCTCCTGCGCGAACATGGGGCCGAGGGCGTGCTCCTCGAGGTCGACCAGCGTGGGGTCGGCCCACGCCAGCGTCGCCGCGTAGGCCACGTTGGCGAGGGCCATCGAGCCTCGTGGATGCACTTGACCGGTGACCCCCTCGGCCTGGGCGAGCCCGTCGGTGAAGGCCAGCTCCTGACGGTGGCAGGTTGCACACGAGACGGTCTGGTCCCCCGAGAGCCGCTCGTCGTAGAACAGGTGACGACCCAGCGCGACCTTCGACACGGACATGGGGTTGTCCTCGGGCACATAGGGCTCGGGAAACCAGGACGGCAGCGTCCATACCCAAGGCTCGGGCTCAGGCTCGGTCGGCTCCGACGGCGAACCTCCCGACGATTCGTCACTCTCGAGCTCGCCCGAGCTCTCCCCCTCGGGGACCAAGCCCGAGCTCTCCGTGGCGAGCTCGGGCTCTTCGGCGCCGCTGGTTGTACCGGGGTCGGTGGGATCCTCTCCGAGCCCCCCGGGCGAGCCACCGCCGCAGCCCGCCAACAACACCCAACTGTGGACCAAGCCAAAGATCAAGCCAAAGGTCGAGCCAAGTTTCGTGTTCATGCTCGTAGCGTCCTGCGTCGAAATACCCATCCGAGCCACACCCCGGGAACGAGCCACAAGGTCGGCAGCTCCCCTTCGCCGGCTTCACACTGGCACCCACCCGCCTCGCCAGACCCGGGCTCCGCGCTGGGTCCAGGCTCCGTGTCCGGGTCGGAATCCGTACCCGTGTCCGTGTCGAGGCCCGGGCCTGTCGGCCCGGTCGCCGTCCACATGGGCAGATCGGTGTCGCCCGGCGGATCACCGGAGCCCCCCGAAGATCCCCCAGGCATAGCCGGACCGACGATCGCGATATCGACCGACTGCTGGGCCAGCACCATGGGCGTTGCCCCGCCTGCGGCCTCGAACCGCTGGGCCAGCTCTTGTCCCGATGCGTTGGTCTCGTTGGCATCCGCGAGGAAGTCGATGTATTCGGCCGTGTTGACCAAGTAGAGCAATCGCACGGAGACCTCGAGCGTCCCCTCGTGGATCTGCGCCATCTCGGGCCGACCCTCGAACGCATACTCGTGCTCGTCGAAGTGCGGCCAGGTCCCGTCGGGCTGCAACGCATATCGCGGGGTCACCGGATCGGTCTCGATGTTCGGCACCAACCCACGCGGAGGGATCCGCGTGTCCTCGACCCAGCGATCGTTGCGCAGCAGGTGGAGGTGCTCGCCGCTCAAGGAGTCCTCGGCGATCGCCTGATATGTGCGTAGCTGCGGATCATCGGCGATCGTGCGGGCTTGCGGATCCCAGGTGCCTGACGACCAGACGCGCTCGCCCTCGAGCGAGGCCTCGACCTCCAGCCACATCACCCGCCCCTCGGAGTACCCGGTGGGCAGCTTGTGTCCCGTCTCGTTGGTCACGCGGGTCCGCAGCCCGCTCAGGCCGTCGGCGAGGACGATCGTATCGGGGGCCTCGACCTCCAGCGTCGCCGCGGTTTGGATGAACTGATCGATCTGCTCGAGCGAGTGCTCGAAGGCCCGAGACTCGGGAAAGTGGACGTCGGCGGCGAGCAGCTCGATGACGAAGCGGTTGGCCCCCAGTAGATCATGCCGGCGCCCCCCCGTCGCGTGCTGGTGCTCGCCCGCGTGCTCGCGGCACCCCGGCACGTCGTTGACGGCGGGCATATGACAGTCTTGGCACGAGCGGAACCCCTCGCCGGGCTGGGCCAGGGCGCTGCCCGCCCACTCGCTGTATGTACGTTGCTCGTTGAACCCCACGCCCATGCCTACCCCCTCAGCATCGACCCGCTCCCGCGGAGTGGTCACGTCGTGGCAGGTGCCGCAGGCGGCCGATGTCCCGATGAACGTATCGGCGATCACCTCGTGAGGAGGCGGCGGGATCTCACCGTCGGCCGGGTAGGACCAGGGGCCTCGTCGCGGTACTTCCTCCCCGACCCGCACGTCATCGAGCGCGTATTGAGCGTTGCCCGGCAAGGAGTCATCGGTCATGCGATGGCACAGCTCGCACTCGACTCCTTGGGTGTCGAAGAACTCGAGCTCGCTCTGCGCGATGGCATCCCCCCGACCTTCGAGGAAGGCCCGCGGGGCATGACAGCGCACACAGGCCTGGGTCTCGGCGGGGTCTTCCGCGTCTTGGCTCGCGATCGCGACCGCCGCCCAGAACACGGGATCCCGCGCCGAATTGGCCATCATCGACCCGCGCCAGCTGACGTAGGGCGCATACCTCGGCTCCTGTGCATGATCGAGCTCATTGCTGAACGAGTGGCAATACTGGCACTCCGGAGCAGGGACTAGAGGGTTGGAGAGCTCGCCAGGAGCGGTCGGGGCGGCGTGCGCCACCCCGACCGAGCCGAGCGCCAACATCAAGACCCCGAGGGTCTGGCGGCACGGATCCATGGTTCAATTCACACGGGTTCGGTTCACACGAGTTCGGTTCACACGCAGGTGGCGTTGTCGTTGGGATCGATCCCGGCGCAATCGGTCGCGCACGAGCCGGGGAGGTCGCAATAGACGCATGCATCGGCGGTCGGGGCCTTGCAGTCGGGATCGGGAGCACCGCAGCCACAGTCGCAGCCATCGCCCGCCCCGAAGTACCCCGCGTCGCAGTTCCACTCGGCGGGCGCCGGCGGCGGCGGCGGAGCCGGCTCGACGTCGTCGTCCGCGGTGATCGTCACCGCGAGCTGCAAGACGTTGTTGTCGAAGGTCGCCTCTTCGATCACCTGGGGCTCGTTGATCGACAGCTCCAGGGTGTAGTCGCCGGGGGCGACCCCGGTGATGTCGACGTACTGGCACGGCAAGCTCGCGTCGTAGACATCGGCCCACAGCACGCTGATCCCCATGTCGCCGGTGGTCTTTCCATAGGTCTGGGGGCCGGCCTCCGCGGACCAGGGCTCGAGGTCGATGAGAGCAAACGCCGACTTGTGACCAAAGCCGACATCTTGCCCCTTGCTGTCGTAGATCCGATAGTTGGCGTAGTCAGAAAATAGGTATCCCCCGCCGCACTCGTCGAGCTCGAACAGATCGGGATTGTCCTGAGGGTTCCCCGCGTGGAAGGGAGCATCACCGAGGTTCGGGGTAATGGTGCTGAAGCGAAGCAAGCGGCGCTCGCCCGATCCACCTACGCACTGGTGGAAGACCTCACAGTCGCCGGGCTCGAAGGTCCTCGTCTCCGTGTAGATGCTCGCCAGCGTCGGCTTCTCCACGACGCTCATGTCGAGGTCGGGCAGCGCCTGAGGCTCGTCCGGCGGCGGCTCGTCGGGCATTCCCGTGCTGCTGGCATCGGGCTCGGGCTCATCGGGCTCTCCCGTGCTGGTCGAGTCGGTGTCTGGCTCGTCGGGCATCCCGCTGGTGCTCGAGTCGGGCTCGGGCTCATCAGGCATCCCCGTGCCCGTCGCGGGCGCAGGGCCACCGCTGGTGGTGGGGTCTATTCCATCGCCAGGCATGTTGGGGGAGGCATCATCTCCGCACCCAACACAAAAAGCGGCGACAATGCAGGAAATAGTGATTACTTTGGTCGACATGCGAATCCTTGATCGTTGCAAGAAATGTTCAGACAGTAGGTATCTCTAGTCATCAGGTTCGGGCCGGAGGATCGGCCCACGCACGAAGACAAGCCCCGGACATACGAGCCACGAGCGCTCGCCGAAGCGCTCCTGCTCATGCTCATGCTCATGCTCATGCTCCTGCTCCTACAGGCGAGCAGCTCGGGACCTGCGCCCTCGCGCACCTCACGAACGAACTCGCCAAGTCAGAGAGTCCGAGCGCCGCACCGCGCCGCTCTTCGGGCGTCGCCCCGAGCGAGCGCGATGCCCCTCGACTCACCGGCTTTGTCCGGCGCTCGAGAGGCCGCGCGTGGCCGAGACCCGCGACCTGGTAGCCCCGCATTGGCGCCCCCGTCGGGAGGCGACAACGGCGTGGCCCAGCCGGAAAGACGGGTTCGTCGAGCTATTTCACCGGAGGCTCGAGATCCGCGGGGAGCTCGGCGATCCAGACCGCGGGCCAGTCGTCTTCGACGATGGCGGTATCGATCATGTTGCCCTCGTCCCAGTGAATGGCGCGGCCCTTCCACACCAGCGCATCAACATCGTCTTCGTCGTAGCGGCAGTTCAGATCAGTGAACATGTACTCTTGGCCCTCGAGCTCATTGCGGAAGACCCGGATGACCTCGGAGTCGCCAGACTGACTGATCGACAGCAACCCGTCGTTGTTGGCGTCGTACCATGCCGCCATGACGTACTCGACCTCGTCGTCGGCCTCGGAGGGGAGCGAGAGCTGGAAAGCATCGCCCACCTCATCCCCCACGGTCAGCGGCGGGAACATCGCGGTCCCCTCGAAGGCATCCTCAGCGGGCTCACCGTCGCCATCGAGGGTGATCTGGCGCTCGAGCCGAACCCGCCCCTCATTGGGCGTCGAAACCCGCAGGTGAACTTCTTGCTGCTCGACCGTGCCGTCTTCGAGCTCGACGGGAACGACCGCCACCTTGGGGAAAAACCCTGCCCGGACCAGACCACCGTCGAGCTCGTCGTCTACGACGACCTTCCCCTCGAACGGCCCGGAGAGCTCGGTCGCCTCGAACGCACTGTCGACCCAGTCCTCGATGAATTGCCCCGCGCATCCAGAGGACAAAGCGGTGGTCGCGAGCCCCAGCAGGCAGGAGACATTACGGATCCGTTTCGAGAACATCATGCGATAAGCGTCTTTCATGGTCAAAGCTTCAACTAATGGTTTAGTTTCGTGTTCGATGGATGTGAGCCGCGGCGATGTCCCCGATTGCCAGCAGCACACCGAGTCCATAGCCGTCGTTCGAACGCTAGGTTAGGGAAGCAAGAAGCAAAGCGAAGCAAGAAGCAAAGCGAAGCAAGGAGAAGGAGCGGGTCAGGGGAGGGGTGACATGCACCCCCCCCCGTTCCCTGGAGTGTCAGCGTGTCCTTCGTCTCGTCTCAAAGAGGAAGTCGGGATCCGCGTAGGCTTGTCACCCGGCCGAAGCGAATTTTCCTGCCCCTGCGGGACAATCACGGGAGAAAGCCGCCGGGCTCGTCTCTTGAGACGCGTACTTCACGCAACGCGCGTTCGCGCATCTGCGTGAGCTCAGCGGCGCCGTCATCGGGGGCAACCTCGAACCTAACCAAGTGAGACCGAGGCCTACGAAACGCGCGGGGGCGTGCTACTCGACCGGCGCCGGATTGTGGTAGCGCACCACCTGCGCCGCCCGGCCGTCGTCGGGGATCTTCGGCACGGTCAAGCGAGGCGCACGCTCACCGTCCATGCAAAGTCGCACCACGGTATCGCGCAGGGCCCCATTGACCGAGCGCAGGTGGGCATGGTGCATGACCAGCGACTTTGAGGTCTCCTCGCCGGTGATCACCACCTGCAGACGATCTCCCTTGCGAAACCGCGTTGAGCTTGGATTGAGCGCGACGTGAAGCGGTGCCACTTCGCCCGGCGCCAGCGGTCGCGCGGTCGCGTGGGTGTTGTATGGTTGCAGCGGCGTGCTGGCGGCGGGATCGTAGCTAACGTGGTGAGACAGGCGCATGAACCCCCGCGTCACGCTCTCGCGGATGTCTCCCATCACCCCGGGATAGTGCACCTGGCGATACGACCCGTCGGGGCGCGGCACCAGCTTGTGCAGCTGCACACACAAGATCCCGTCGTCTCCGCACTCCTTGCCCTCCACCCGAGGTGACAGGGAGACATGCAGGGCCATCGCCATAAAGCCCGACCACTCGGTGTCTTCGTCGAAGTCGAGCTCGAACACCGCGGCCCCGCCTGCATGGAGATCGAGCCGAACATCACCATCGATCTCGACGCTCTTGCCGTCGCGCTGCCAGTGTGCCCGTGATAGCGAGATTGACGTGGGCTCGGTGCGAGGGATCGGAAAGGCCTCTTCGTCGCGCACCAAGACCGTGGTCTCGTCGTCGCGCACCTCGAGGCGCACGGGCGCCATGTCCAGCGGCTCGTCGGTCTGCCCCTGGAGATAGTGCGCCAAGAAGCGCTCCATGGCGGGCAAGCCCCAGTTGTAAAAGCCGTCCCACTTGCCGCGCCCGTGGGTGAACAAGTAAGCGTGCGGCTGGTCCGACCGCGACATCATCCCCTGCCAGCCATAGAAAGTGCCCGGGTTGTGGATCCCCTGATCGCTCCAGCTGGCGGCGACCATCACCGCGGTCTTGCCGGTGTCGATGGCCTCGACGGGCGGAGCCAAGGCGGCAATCTGCGGCGCCGACGTGTAGACGTTGCGATGATCGGCCAGGCTTCCGATCTCCGCCGGGAGATCCTGCGCCAAGTTCTTGGTGCCTCCCTTGCACAAGCGTGACGTGATCGTGAACCACCCGCGGGCGAATCGAGTCGGACCGGCGCCCCCCTGGTTGACCAGGCCCCGCAGCAGATCGGCGCAGCCCTCCCAGATCACCGCGGCGTGGAGGCTGGGCGGCGGAGCCCAGCTCAGCAGGCCCCACTGGCTCATCGCGAGGTAGCTGACGCCGATCGAGCCGACCCGCCCGTTGCTCCACGGCTGTCGTGCGCACCACTCCACGAGATCGTAAAAGTCTTCCGCCTCTTGCTTGGTCATCACCGAGGCCTTGGGCGCCCCATCCTGACCGGCGGTATCACTCTTGGCGAACCCTCGGCTGTCGCAGGCCACTACCACGTAGCCCCGAGAACACCAGGTATTGGGATCGCAGGCCTCCCACGCCGTGGCCTCCGACAGCTCGAGCTCGCCGATGTCTCCGCCTACCAGGTACTTCATCACGATGTACTGAGCGCTCCAGCGATCGACCAGCAAGCCCTTGTGGCCGGTGCCATCCTTGCCATAGGGTACACAGTGCACGAGCACCGGGTGTTGGCCAGGGCTGCGCGGTCGGAACACGTTGCAGCGCAGCTTCACCCCGTCGCGTAGCCGCACCTCGACATCGCGCTCGGCCTCGATGTCACTCGACAGCCGGGTGATGCGAAGGCTTCCATAGCCTCGCCAGCCTCGTGTTCGCTCGGGGATCGTGCTGTCGGCTGATTCGCTCATCGCGCGGGCGAGGATAGCCAAGCACAAGATCATGCACACGGGGCGACTGGCGCTCGCCTCCCCTTAGTCATATGACCGCGTGACCGCACCGCCGCACGTTGGGCCGACTCCCGAGCCCCGGGCACAACCCGGGCCGCTACCCCTACCACGGCCGACCGCGGACTCAGTTTCCCGGGGTTTCCCCGACCCGCGCGACACTCCGTCGCAGCCGCTGGCTCGACCATCCGCCCGAAGCCATCGTGATCGAACTGCCAACAATTATGACCGCGAGTAGCGATCGAACAGCGGCTGAACATCACTCGTTCAATAGCAGCCCCTGACCCCTCGACACTCACCAGTGAGAATCTCATGGCCTTCGATTGCTTCATCCTCAAGGTTGCCAGCCGCTGCAACCTCAACTGCACCTATTGCTACATGTACAACATGGGGGACTCGACCTGGCGCACCAAGCCCCGAGGCATGAGCGACGCGGTGGTCGAGGCCACCGCACACAAGATCCGCTCGCACGCACTCCGACACGGGCTGAGCTACGTCCATGTGACCCTACACGGAGGAGAGCCCCTGCTCCTGGGGATCGAGCGACTCCAGTTCATCGTCGACACCCTGCGAGCAGCACTCGAGCCGCACGCGATCGGCCTGGGCCTGACCATGCAGACCAACGGCACCCTCCTGAACCGGGCATGGGGCGAGTTCTTCATGAACAACCGGATCTCAGTGGGCATCAGCATGGACGGGCCCCGACCGGTCCACGATGCGGCCCGGGTGGACCACGCCGGTCGAGGCTCCTACGACCGCGTGATCCAGGGAGTCACCGAGGCCCGCGCGGGCATGGGCGTCCCGAACGCGCTCGGCAGCGTGCTTTGCGTGATCGATCTGACCGCCGATCCGGTCGCCCTGTTCGAGCACTTCGTGGAGCTGGGCCTGCGCAACATCGACTTCCTGCTGCCCGATGCCCACTACGAGTCGATGCCCCCCCACAAGGCCTCGTTCGAGGAGGCCCCCTACGGCCGCTGGCTGACCACGCTGTTCGACGCCTGGTTTCAGCGCAACGATCCCTCGATCACGATCCGGCTCTTCGAGCAGCTGATCCGCCTGATCCTCGGGATGGACAGCCCGCTCGACTCGGTTGGCGGGGGACCGGTGTCGATCGCGGTGATCGAGACCGACGGCGAGCTCGAGCCGCTCGACGTGTTCAAGACGATCGGGCACGGGCTCACCCGAACCGGGCTCAACGTGCAGACACACGAGATCGACGCGCTCGCGCGCAATCGACTGGTGCAGCGGATGCTCGCCGGAAGAGACGGCCTGTGCCAGACCTGCCAGCGCTGCCAGCATCGCACCACGTGCGGCGGAGGGTACCTCCCTCATCGCTACTCGGGAGGATTCGACAACCCCAGCGTGTACTGTGCCGACCTCGCCCTGCTGATCGCACACATCCAACAAAGAGTGAGAGTAATTACGGAGAACCGTTTGAACTTGAAAGGACATGAACATGAATCACACGAACATGACACAACCCTCGAACGAGCAGTCTGAACCCCTGCTCACCAAGACCGCGGGGGACGCGATCCTCCGCTCCATCCTCGCGGGACCGCGGGCGACCTCTGCCGACGACCAAGATCCGTCGATCCACGTACCCGCCTTCTCCCGATTCATCAAGGGGCCCCCCGAATTCTTCTTCTGGCCCTGAATCACGCCCACCTCGGCGGCCGGGCCCTCGTACCGGCCGCCCGAGGCCTCCCGCTACCACCGGAGCAGGCCGTCCTCCACGAGCGCCTCCACCGTGTCCTTCGACACCCAGCAACCGTGGCGACGTGGCCCCAGACCGTCGAGCAGCTCCTGGAGCTCGCCTGTCGGGATCTCGACGTGGAGTTCCTCGAGCGATCGGGTCATCCGATGGACCCCATCCCAAAAGTGTAGATACTTCTCCACGAGGATCTCGGGGACACACCCTTGCTGGGTTTCCTCGGCGAGCCACCGTCGGTAGACCGCGCAAGCCGCCCCGATCCAGGCGCGGATCTCTCCCATCTGCTGCAGCAGATCGACATCGACCGGCTCCCCAAACTCTCGGGCCACCAACACGGGGAGAGCACACTGGCGATGGAGCTGGACGAGATGGTTACGCGCATTCATCGCAAATACCGGCCAGTTGGTCTGTAGTTCGAGATCCTCCGCCGCTTCGAGCGCCCGCTGGGGTGAGCTCATCACTTCCCTCAGGTTCTCGATAATCTTCACCGTGCCGCCACCATAGCGTGTTATCGTCGTGGTGGGCACACGGTGTCCGACCGCGCCCCGACGACGCCATCGCTCACTGGCCGATCGTATCGACGATCTCACTGAGGTACCCCCCGTTGGGCGGATAGCCGCCGATGAACGCGGTGAACTCGTCCGAGCCCAAGAACTCGGGATCGCTCCAGATCGCCTGCCAGGCGTCTTGGCTGTCGTACACTGTCATGCCCACGGCAACGTTCGGATCCGCCGGTGACACCCACTGGAACTCCGCCACCACCCCTTCGCGCGCCGCGAGCATGTCGATGAACGCGTCGCGGGCCGAGGCGTAGGCATCGGGATCGAAATCATCGTAGAGCGACAGATCCCGCGGAGCGACCTCAAGCATCTGCCCCCCCGATCCCAATAGCGTGATGTCCACCGGCCCTCCGTCGAGCGGAGCGAGGAGCGCGAAGTACTCGGGCATGAAGGTCGCGAAGAATTCACTCTCCTCGTCCGAGCCGCCCAGCGCCATCGCACCGGCCGAGAAGCTCTCGAGCGAGGTGAACTGGGTCGCGCCCACATAAACGGCGGGCGCAGGAGGCATGCCCGTCGAGAAATCCACCGTGGAGCGGTACTCCCGATCGAGCACCGAGCCGGGCTGCGCGAACAGGGCCTGGCGATAGGCCTCGCGCGCGGCCTCGAACGCACCCACGTCCTGCCCCGGGTTGACCCGCCGGATGATGAGGCCGACGACATCGTCGGTGGGATCGTCCGCCGCACCCGTGCTCGACTCGTCGGCGCCCGTGCTCGACTCGGCCGACCCCGCGCCGGACGAGTCCCCCGGCTCGGCCGAGGTGGAGCCGGACCCGCCCGAGGACTCGGCGGACTCGCCGAGGCCGGTCGTACCGGAGCCCTCGTCGGAAGGCGCGTTGATCACGCACCCTCCAACGACCGCGGCCAGAACAAACGAGAAGCTGCTAGAAAACGCCTTGGAGAGCATACTCAAAGGGATAGCGAGGCTAGAGTTCAAAAAAAGTGAAAAAATGAGATTCTTTTTATCGACTAATTCGATAGATGGAAGAAAATGCAGAAAAAGAAGCCTACGCAAGCGCAATTACCCTCGAGCAGCTGCTGGTGCTCGTGACGATCGAGGCCCGGGGCTCGTTCTCGGCCGCGGCCCGCCACCTCGGTAAGGCCCAGGGCTCGGTCTCGTATCAGGTCGAGCGCCTCGAGGAGCAGCTGGGCGTGTTGCTGTTCGATCGCAGCCGCCGCCGACCGCAGCTGTCGGCCAAGGGGCGCGTGGTCTTCGAGCATGCGCGGCAGGTGCTGGCCGCGGTCGACAGCCTGCGCGAGGATGCGTGGTCATGGTCGGTGGGGGTCGAGGCCGAGGTGCGGCTGGCGATTGACGTGCTGTTTCCCGCCGATGCGCTGGTCCGCCTCACTCGTCGGTTCCAGGCGCAGTTTCCCTCGGTGCGATTGTCGATCGCCTCGGGGGTGGTGAGCTTCGCTCGCGCGGCGCTGCGCGAGGGTACGGCCGATCTCGCGGTCGGCCCTCCATTCGGCGAGGGGGTCCGCAGCCGCGCGCTGGGCCACATCGAGATGGTCCCCGTCGCGGCGCCCGAGCACCCGCTCGCCCGAGCCAATCGTCCGATCTCGGCCCGCATGCTGCAACAGCACGTGCACCTGATGCTGTTTGTGCCCGAGAGCACCGAGCCGGGCGGCAAGGCACGAGGGTTTCGCAGCCGCACCCACTGGACGCTCCAGTCCTCGCAGACGCGCCTGGCCCTGCTCCGAGCCGGCCTGGGATGGTCGCGCCTGCCGATGCCCGAGGCCCGACCCGAGTTCGACGCGGGACGGCTGGTCCGGCTGTCGATCGACCCGAGCGTGGTCCCGAGCTCACGGGTGCCCCTTTACGTGGCCATCCGGCAGGGACACCTGCTGGGCCTGGCCGGCCGCTGGCTGTGGGATTCGCTGTCGCTCGGGCCATACGATGATTCGACCGATAAGACACAGTGACCAGACACAGCGACCAGACACAGCGACCAGACACGGCGAGATCGGTGGCCAAGCAACTTCCCCGCCCGCGCAACCGGAATGTTCGGGCCACGATTGAGACCCCGGAGCCCGCGGCTCCGGCCCCGGTAGCGCTACCATAGCCGGGCCATCCGGCCGGACTCCCGACACCGAGCTCGACAGAGTATAGTCCCGCGCTGATGGAGATCACGCCAGTCGTGCGAGGAGATGGCGTATTGCTCGCGACCTGGCGCAACGTCTTGCTCAACGTGGGCAAGGGCAACCCGAGCGAGGAGTTCATGGCCCAGGTGCAGCAGCATGCCGAGGACCTGCTGTCGCAGTATCCCGACGGGATCGCGATGATGCTGCTTGTCTACGACGGCGGTGGCGTGCCGGGAGGCCAAGGACGCGGTCGAGCCACGCAGATGCTTCGCGAGATCGGCCCGCGCCTCCAGGCCCTGGCGGCGGTGATTGAGGGTGCGGGGTTCTGGGCGAGCGCCGCCCGCAGCGTGCTGACCGGCCTGGCCCTGATGAGCCGCACCCGGTTCCCGCTGCGCTCCTTCGCCGGAACGAACGAGGCCGCTCGCTGGCTCGTCAAGCACATCCGGCCCGCGGTCCCCCTCGAAGAGCTACTAGCAGCGCTCCGCGAGCTCGACCAGGCTCGCCGCGAGCATCGACCGGCGCGACGGGCGTGAACGGGCCTGGAGCCGCCCGAGCAGGTCAAGGGATACACCCAGAGCTCCATTGAAGGCACGAGCTTTGCCCACGTGTTCGAGGCCAAGTACGATCAGCCTGAGTACCAATTCCCGTACAACCTCTCGGATGACGACAAGCCCAAGGACGCAGGCGGAAACATCAAGAAGGTCAAAGAGGCACAGTTCTACTTCATGCTCGGAACGCGCGCGGTCTGGCACAAGGGCTGGCACGCCTGCACGGTCCATGCACCGACCCCGTCCGACTGGGGCAACTTCGAGGATGATGTGTGGGAGCTGTACTGCATGGACGGCGACGCGTCCGCGGGGCTGTCGCCGGACCCGACCCAGCTGAGGAACCTGGCGTCATCGCCCGAGTACGCCAACAAGCTCGAGTCCTTGAAGAGCATGTGGTGCGTGATGGCTGGGCTCTACAACGGCGTGCCGCTCGATGATCGCTCGACGGCGACGATCTTGGGTGAACCGCGTCCGCAGCTCGCTCCGACCGCGTTCGGGCCGGAGAGCGCGACGACCGACACCTTTGACTATGTCTACTACCCCGGCGGCTCCGAGGTTTCCGAGGCCGTGGCGGCCAATGTCCGGACGCGCTCATACGCCATCACCGCCACGGTGGACTTCGGCGATGCGGCCAGCACGCAGCCGCAACGAGCAAACCGCGCGCGTATGTGGAAGCTCGCCAGGCCCAAGAAGCTCGACGCGACCGCCGAGCAGGCCTCTAGAGTACTCTTCGCCCATGGTGGGCGATTTGGTGGACACAGCCTTTATCTCCACTACGATGCCGCGACCGGTGCGCACCCCCTGTGTTACGTGTATAATTTGGCTCGGACTGCGAGAGCAGAAGGTGAGCTGCACACTTCCTGCCGGGATCACGGGCGAACACGTGCTCAAGGTGACATTCACCAAGAACGCCGAGCAGGGACCGGACGCAGGCGTAGGTCCAGACAAGTACGGCGGCAGTGTGCTGGGTACCGTTCAGTTGCTCATCGACGACACCCCGGCCGAGCAAACCTGGAGCCTCGGCGACGGAGCGACCTGGACGGCCTGGTCGCAGGACTGGAGCGGCGCCCAGCAGTTCATCACTCAGCCGTCCAAGTTTGCGCTGGCCGGCGAAGGGATGAACATCGGTCGGGACGGCGGCCAGCCAGTGTCTCACGACTACACCTCTCCGGGCGAGTTCGACGGTGCGACCATCACTGAGGTCCGGGTCACCATCCAGAACAACGCAGGAGCCGTAAACACCGACAAAGAGTACCAGGCCATGCTTTGGCGCGACTGAAGCTGTCCAGCCACGACAGGTAAAGGGGTCACGAAACATGTCCACAACAACCGAGAATACCGCTCCGGGCACGCCTCCAGACCAGGACATGGTGTGGATCCCCGGAGGCACCTACGAGATGGGATCCCAGACACCCGGTTACCCAGAAGAAGGTCCCGTTCATACGGTGACGGTGAGTGGATTCTGGATGGACAAGTATCTGGTGACCAACCGACAATTCAAGCAATTCGTCGAGGCGACCGGCCACGTTACCTTCGCGGAAAAACCACCGAAGGCGGAAGATTATCCCAATGCTGCGCCAGAGGTGCTAGTGGCTGGCTCTGCCGTCTTCATCAAGCCCGATCGCCCGGTCGATCCGCGGACGCTGTGCTGGTGGAGCCATGTACCTGGCGCCAACTGGCGGCATCCTCGAGGCCCACAGAGCTCCATCGACGGCCACGAAGATCACCCGGTCGTCCATTTGGTGCCCGAGGACATCCGCGCGTACGCGGAGTGGGCGGGCAAAGAGCTGCCCACCGAAGCTGAGTGGGAGCGAGCCGCACGCGGCGGCTTGAATGGGGCGACCTTTGCCTGGGGCGATGAGCTCAGTCCCAACGGGAAGCCCATGGCCAATATCTGGCACGGTCGGTTCCCTCACCAAAACCTCAAATCTCACCCGCCAGGAACCGAGCCAGTGGGTCGTTATCCGGCCAACGGCTATGGGCTCTACGACATGATCGGCAACGTGTGGGAGTGGACCAGCGATTGGTATCGAGAACGCCACCCCGCGAACCCGGCCAAAGCCTGCTGTACGCCGCGTGACCCCAGGGGCGGGAGCGAGGCCGATAGCTACGACACGAACGTACCTGCATCGGATCAGAAGCCTCGCAAGGTCCTCAAAGGCGGCTCTTTTCTGTGCGCTCCCAACTACTGCACGCGCTATCGTCCAGCAGCGCGCCATCCTGAGGCGGTCGACTCCCCCACAAACCATATCGGCATGCGGATGATCGTTCGCGTCGAGAAGCCTCGCGTCGCGGACACTCAATAGGAATGATTTCGAACATGCGCATAAAGCGCGCCCAGGACCACGGCGCTGAGTCAAGCGTACGTGGATCGAGGGGGATCTCGTCTGTGAGGGACGAAGCCCCCATTTGCGGTCAGACGCCCTCACAGGCACGCTGTGGCCCAAAAGGGCTTGACATTGGAACCTACCCGGTTACGATTCAGGCCATGTGAACAGCCAACTCGCCATCGCCCTGCACATCATGGGCTTTCTCGCATCGAAACGCGGTGAGCCCCTCACGTCCGACACACTGGCCGACACCTACGGAACCAACCCCGTGGTGCTACGCCGGGTGCTGAGCAAGCTCCGGCGTGCCGGCCTGGTGGAGACTCGACGTGGGGTGGGCGGCGGCAGCGTGCTCGCCCGCGATCCATCAACCATCAACCTCCGTCAAGTCTACGAGGCGGTCACGGAGGCGTCCGAGATCCTACGCCGGCACCCCGGCGATCGTCCCAATCGCGTCGCGTCCATCCTCGCTGGGTATGTCAACGAACTGTACGCCGACGCCGAGCAGGCCCTGCTAGGGACGCTGGAGGCGGTGACTATCGCCTCCATGGACCAAGAGCTCCGCTCCCGGTTCTATGACGAGAACATATGCGCCGACCCAAGCGCGCAATGCCCATGAGCGCTCTGTTCTCGCCCCTTTATTTTGTCTTCATTAGTAACTTTACCAGTTACTAATTAGTAGAGACCACTTTCCCACCTACGAAGACTCGCGCGCTCATTACTGCACACGCTCACCGGCGCATATGCTCGATCGAGGCAAGCCCTCCACCGCACGAGCCAGCCTTGGCCGAACTCGTAGTGCTGCGGATCTCATCACCACCACACTCATAAGAACAATCTTCTATTCACAATCACCGTGACCATTACCACCACTCAAGTCTGCGACTGATTGTCTCCCACCGAGTAACTCCACTAGATGAAGCGACGTCTCGCTCACCAACACTCCAGGGCCGAGCACCAGTCAACGAGTCCACTAGACAAAATCGACCATGGAGCTCTCGCCGAACACCACCACCGGCAGAGACGACAAAGACGACAAACGGAAGAAACGACAAGGACAGTAGAGACATGAATACGAACAAAGTCCTCCACTCCCTTCCCCTGCTGCTCCTCACCGCGACCGCGGCGGCCTCGTGCAAGGGCCCGACGGGCGGCGATGGTGGCGATGATCCTCCGGCGGTCGAGCTGGTCTCGGCCGGCGCCCTCGAGTTTGGCCCGGACGGCGTGCTCTTCGTCGGCGACTCCTACGGAGCGCAGCTGGTGGCCATCGAGACGGGCGACACCGAGCCCCCCGCCAACCCGATGTCGATCGCCTTCGTCGAAGAGCTCGACGTCGAGATCGCGGCCCTGCTCGGCACCGATCCGCGGCAGATCGTCATCAACGACATGGCGGTCAACCCTCAGTCGCAGAACATCTACTTCTCGGTCCACATCGGGCGGAGCATCGATCCCCAGCCCGCGCTCATCCGCTACGACCACGACGCCGGCACCCTGGAGCCTCTCGATCTCGCGGCGCTCGACATGACCACGGTCGCTCTGCCCAATGCCCCCGCGTTCGAGGAGGCGCTCCAGTACGGGCAGTCCATGCGCACGATGACGGTCACCGACCTGACCTACTACAACGGAGAGGTTCTGGTCGCCGGGGTCTCCAACCAGGAGTTTTCCTCGACGCTGCGTCGGGTGGCCTATCCGTTCACGGACGCGATGACGGTCTCTAGCGTGGAGATCTTCCACGCCGCGCACGACCAGCAGGAGACCCGGGCGCCCATCGTGACCTCGATGGTCCAGGAGATCGACGGGGACCCCTACCTCATCGCCGCCTACACCTGCACACCGCTGGCTCGGTTCCCCCTGAACGATCTGGTCGACGGCGCTCACGTGGTGGGCGACACCATCGCCGAGCTCGGCTTTGGGAACGCTCCGGTCGACATGCTCGTCTACCAAAACCCCGACTTCCTGGGGGGCGACGAGCGCCTGCTGGTGACCAACGATCAGCGAAGCGCCGTCTCGGTGAGCACCGCGCTGCTCGGCGACGCCCCTGCGCTGACCGAAGCGGTGCTCTTCGATACCGAAGGACTGGATCAGTTCGTGATGCCGTTGTCCGGGGCTCTACACACCGACGCCCTCAACGAGCAGCTCATCGTCACCGTACGTCGCAACGTGCAGACCGGAGATCTTCACCTGATGTCGATGCTCACGGGCTTCTTCTTCGAGGTCTCAGAATCGATCGCCGAGTACAACTTTCCCGGAGTCGATCCCTCACCGATGGAACAGACCAACCCCATCGACTACGGCTTCGAGGACTAGGCGCTCGCCAGTAGGAGCTCACGACCATGTCTTCGCGCATCGCTACGCATCGATCGACCGCCTGGGCCCTGTCGGCCCTGGTCCTGCTCGCCGGCGGCATCGCGGCCGCACAAGCCTACCCGAGCGGCTCGTCCGAGCCGCCGCTCGCCGTCGCGAACGGCGAGGGGCTCGACATGGCCTACGACTCCGATAGGGAGGCGCGGGTGGTCTCGGGCTGGGCTCCCGCAGCGCTCGAGGTCATGCGCACATTCGAAGCCTCCGATGAGGCATGGTCGGAGCTCCTCACGGTTCACACCGATCTCGCCGGCCGCGACAACCCGTCGCGGCCGGCGGTGGTCGGCAACTACCAGGTGCAGGAGGATCTCCTCGTCTTCCGGCCCCGCTATGGCTGGTCGCCGGGGCTGAGCTACCGCGCGCGACTACGGCCCGAGGCCCTACGCAATCCCTCCAGCGGAGCATCGAATCACCCCCAGCCCCCCGTGCACACCTCCTTCGTGATCCCGGCCGAGGATGCCCCGGGAGCCCCACCTCAGGTGACCACGATCCTCCCGACCGCCGATCGGGTGCCCGAGAACCTCCTGCGCTTGTACATCGAGTTCTCGCAGCCCATGCGTCGCGGTGACGTCCGCGAGGCCATCACCCTGCTCGACGAGGCGGGAGCGCCGGTCGAGGGCCCCTTCCTCCAGATCGGGCAGGAGCTGTGGGACCGGGACATGCGGCATCTGACCCTCATGCTCGACCCGGGACGGATCAAGCAGGGCGTCGCGCCCAACCGCGAGGCGGGCACGCCCCTTCGAGCCTCGAAGTCCTACGAGCTGGTCATCGGAACCGAGCTCGAAGACGCCCACGGGCGCCCCCTGAGCTCGACCTATCGCAAGCGCTTCTTGGTCGAGGCGCCCGATCGCTTGGGCCCCGAGCCCGCCCGCTGGTCCCTCACCCCGCCGTCCTCCGGCGACCGAGCGGCGCTCGTCGTGCAGCTCGACGGTACGATCGACCCCATGCTGGCCCCCCGCATGCTCCGGGTCGAGGATGCACACGGCCAGCCGATCCCCGGCCGGCTCACCGTCCCCGAGGGCGAGCGCACCCTCGAGTTCGTGCCCGATCAACGCTGGGAGGTCGGCGACTACCGGCTGGCGATCCTCCCCACACTCGAGGACTACGCGGGCAACCAAGTGCGCGCCCCCTTCGACATGTCGCCGGGCACGATCCACCGGATCGAGACCACGGGAGCCGATCGCCAGATGCTCACGCGCTCGTTCGAGATCGTCCCCAACGCGGTCGCGCGCTCGCGCTGAAGCGCCTCGGTCGCCAGGGGGAAACCCCGACAGCCCTCCGCCCCATGCCATGAAGGCGGAGGCGTCCGCGCTGATCTCCACCGCCCATCGCGGACGAAGCATTGGGCCAACACCGCGAAGCCACGAAGGCGACAGAGGTGTCGGGAATGGACCGCATGGTATAGCCGCGATCTCGCCGGCGCCGATAGCGCATTGGCGCATTGGCGCATTGGCGCATTGGCGCATTGGCGCATTGGCGCATTGGCGCGGCGGGGGCATCGTCTCGCCGCAGGGACCGATTGGTTTCCGAGCGCGGTGGCGCTTACACGAAATCACCCAACGCTCTCCCTTTGTGGTCCCTCGACCAAGTCATGGAAAACCCGGTGGCCCCCACGACGCACACCCGACCAGTATGCCCTACTCGGCGAATTGCTGTTAAGATCGACCGCTATGTCTGCGGACGCCAGCGATGGACGGCGCACCCTAAAGAGCAAACTCATGGCTTTTTCGGTTGCGAGCACCTTGGCGGTCCTCATGACCGGCGCTCTCATCACGTATTATTTCTACAAAGAAGTAGCGGAACGAGTATCCCACCTCTTCGAGGAAGGGCTGGGCGAGGCGAGCGAAGAGTACCTGACCAACTATGCCACGGAAGCCGGAGCTCAGGTGGATTCGGCTCTCGATGCGGCGGCCAGGGAACTCCACCTGTTGGCCGACGTCGCGCAGCAGATCATCGACGATGAGGTCGAGCCGGCTCCCCCGCTCCATCTACCTTCGCAAACCACCATCTCGCACGATCGGCTGATCTTCGACGAACAGAACCACTGGTGGCAGAGCGGCCCCACCGAGCCGTCGGTGGTCAGCGTCTTCGGCTGCATCCTCGACCCCAATGGACGAATTCCCCTCGAAGTATGGGAGCACATCGGACTGACCGCGCGACTCGTTCCGACCATGCGAGCACTCGAGCGGCAGGGAGTTCCGAAGCAGTGGATCTATACGGTGGGACCCAAGGGATCCGCCTACACCCGACTCGTCCCGTGGAGCAACCTCGCATCCGAGTCAGAGGCGAAGTATCCCGGGCTGAACAAGACCGACTACTGGGACTTCTTCTTCCCGGGCATCTACGAAGAATGGGAAGGCTGGCTCGAGGCTCCCGACAAAGCCACGCTGCAAAAGGAAGGGTTCACCATCGTCCCCCCGTACATCGACGCCGCCGCGTCCGGGGTCGTTTTGTCGATGTACAAGCCGCTGTGGACCCGGGCTCGAGACCAAGTCAACGGCGCGGTCGCGCTGGACTTGAACGTCACCCACGTGCTCGAATTGGTCGAGGACATCCGCATTGCCGAGTCGGGATTCGCATTCATTGCCGATCAGTCCGGTAATCTCCTCGCGATCGGGGACAGCGGCCGACAGATCCTGGGCCTCCCCGAACAACGCATCGCGACCCACAAAGAGGGAGCAGTTCCGAGCTTCACCGAGCTCGCCAAGAGCGAGTTTCCCGCGGTCGCGGGCCTCGTGCCGCAGCTCGCCGTCGAGGGCACCGTGCTGCGAGAGATCGGCATTGAGCGGAGCGACCAGCGCGAGGAGTTCAGCATCATCCTGCGCCCGCTCCAAGGTCGTCAGGTACTGGTCGACGGCGCAGTCACCACCCAGCGCTGGACCCTCGGCATCGTCGTCCCCCAAGAAGAGATCTTTACCTCCCTGGCCTCGGCCAAGAAGACCTTCGCCGCGAGCTCGGAGCAGATGACGCTCATCTATATCTTGATCGTCATAGCGTCACTGTTCATGTCTTATCTACTCATCGACCTCTTGACCCGCCGGGTCACGCAGGGGGTGGAGCAATTGGCCTCGGCCACGACTAGCATGGCCGAGGGGAACTACCAGACTCGCGCGCCAGAAGACCGCAACGACGAGCTCGGTGACCTCGCGCGCTCGTTCAACAACATGGCGCGGGCCATCGAGGAAAAACAGTCGGCCTTGATCGAGAGCGAGAATATCGCCCGCGCCGCCTCCCAGGCCAAGTCGGACTTCTTGGCGACCATGACCCACGAGATCAAGACCCCGCTGACGGCGGTCCGGTCTTCTACCGAGCTGCTCTTCGAAACGAAGCTCGACGAAGATCAAGCGGATCTCCTCCAGATCCAGCGAAAGGCAACGGACAACCTGCTGATGCTGGTCGACGACATCCTGGATCTGTCCCGGATCGAGTCGGGCGGACTGAAGTTTTCTGAGGAAGACTTCGCCATAGAGCCCATCGTCGAAGAGATCGCGTCGCTCATCGAACCCAAGACCAAACAAAAAGGGCTCCAACTACGAGTCAGCGTGGAGGCGTCGGTCGCCAAGCGGGTGCGAGGGAACGCCAAGGCCCTGCGGCAGATCCTGCTGAATCTATTGACGAACGCGGTAAAATTCACGGACGAGGGCTACATCTCACTTCGTGTAGAGGCCATGCCCCGACAAGCCAAGGCGCCCGGCATTCGCCTCATCGTCGAAGACTCCGGCATTGGAATTGGGAAAGAAGACCAAGAGATAATCTTCGAAAAATTCCGACAAGCCGGTCAATTCCTCGACCGCAAGACCGGCGGCTCGGGCCTCGGCTTGGCGATCTGCAAGCGCCTGGCGGAATCCATGAAAGGGAACATCACCGTCCAGAGCACCCCGGGGACCGGCTCCATCTTCACGGTCGATCTGCCCTTCGCGCCGCCGAGCTCTAAACCGGATGACGAGCAATCCACTGAGCGCCCCCGCCCGCCGAGCGCCCCCGCCAGAGCACCACGCAAAGCCGGCACGAAAGTGCTGATCGTCGAAGACAGCTCGGTCTTGGGCTTCATGCTCGGGCAACTGCTGAAATCTCGGGAGATCGACTTTCGCTGGGCCAAGGATGGGATCGAAGGAGTCGACTATTTCAAAGAGGAAGACTTCGCCTGCATCATCATGGACATCCAGATGCCCCGCATGAATGGGTATGATGCGATGAAGGAGATCCGCACGCTGGAGCGATCGGAGGGGCGCAAGAAGACACCGATCATCGCCTTGACCGCTCACACGACGAAAAAAGACGTCGAGCTGAGCCTCGAGGCGGGCGCCGACATGCACATGACCAAGCCATTCGACCACCAGCAGCTTCTACGCACGGTCATCGAGATAGGCGGAGAAGCCCTGAGCTCGGCCGCGCAGCCCGTGATCAACTCCGCGTGAGCACTCAGCTGCCGGTGGAGACGGTCAGCAGAGGCCCTCCACCACCGGGCGTCGCCATGAGGTTGAACAGATAGGTCACCAGCATGAACACTCGCTGTGACGCGGCGTCGTCGCTCGCGATGTAGAAGCTCTGCCGGCCGTGCACCACGCTCGCATAAGCATCCCGCGGGGCCTGCCGAGCTACGCGGACCCGGAGCAAGGCGTCGTCCCCCAATGGCGCCGTCTGCCCGGCGGCACTCGCCTCCACACCGTACGAGAGGTAGTAGAGCGTCGCGAGCATGGATCGGCCCTGGAACGTGATGGATCGGGAGTCCGCAGGATCCCACTGCCGAGCAAGTCGATACCGGTAGGCCTCGGCGTCGAGCCCGAGCAGCTGTCTTGCCTCGGCCGCGAGCTGCCGCCCCTCGTCCGTGGCCGGGAGCGCGAACACGAGCTCGTGCTCACCCCGCTCGTTGGTGCTCACCGAGAGCCCGTGCGCCCGCTGCAAGCCATGGAGCGCCGCCGCGAGGCGCTGAAAGTCAGAGTTCGTGTCGTGCTGCGATCGCGGCGGTGCGAACAGCCCGTTGACCTGCTGCACGCAGCAATCGAGCACCGAGTCCCAAGGCCAGCCGGCGTGTACCAAGTGGACGATAGCGTCGACCGACAAGGGGGTCGCCATTCGTTGCACGAAATCCGCCCCTTGCAGCGGGGTGTAGGAGATCGTGGGGCGCTCCTGAATAGCGACCCCCGCCGACGCACCCGCGCTCGCCGTCGGCACCGGCCCACCGGGCGTCACCACGTTGTAGCTGCCGCTGGCCCCGACATTGGTGGACAGGCTGAACTGGGTCACCACACTGGACACCTGCAAGAACACGGGTAAGTGCAAGTGCCGAAGCCGCACGATATTGAGCAAGATCTGCTCTTCGGAGGACCGCGCGATCGACTCCATATAGTTGATCCGTACCTCCGGCAAGCTCCGTGAGCCCAGGTTGCTGGCGCACCCCGTCGGGAGCAACAATGAAGCGAGCACGACGACTATGATCCATGTTGAGCTGAGCGTTCTCATGACCTCACTCGATGCAATTGACTCGCCCGTCGCGAGCACGATCCGCAACGAGCGCCTCGGTCCGGAGCCATGTCGAGCAAGAAGAACCTCGGCGACGACGTCGAGCCCGAGTCATCCCGAGCGCAGCGCCCAAAGCCACGCGGCGGCACCGGCCAGGCATGATGATAGCGCCACCACGGTCACGGTCATCAGCACAACGCGTCAAAACACTCGCCGAGCGCGCCAATCGCCGCCTCGACCTTCACACGAGACGGTACGGAATCAACGGAAGTCCGACGACGGACCACCACCCGTGGCCGCTCGGCGACCGGCGAAGCGTTCGTCATCCAGGACGATCTCGGCAATACCTACCAGCGGATGTGATGGGTCAGCGAACTCGGGGCCGCGTCTTCCTCGCGACTGCTCGCAACGCGGCTTACCGGCACCACCGGCGTCGATGATGTCCTCGGCGCCCCTTACGTGAGGGTGCCCAGCGGCCCCGAGCAGTACTCCGGATCGCCGAAGATCTCCCGCTCGTCACCGAACAGGTTGAGGATCGAGACCAGCAGGTTGTTGTGCGAGTCGTCGGGCAGATCGGCGTTGCGCAGGAATCGACCCCCCCGCAGCCCACCGCCGCCCCCGGCCAGCAAGAAGGGCATGTTGGCCTTGCTATGAGTGGGAGGCTGGGCGAGCTCGGAGCCGAAGAACACCACGCTCTCGTCGAGCAAGGTATGCCCGCCCATGTCGACCGCGTCCATCGCCTCGAGCAGGTAGGCGTGCTGCTCGGAGTACCACACCATGATCTGCTCGCACTCCACCGGCCGGAAGCCGCCGTCGTGCTGATAGTAGTGATGGTGCTGCGAGAGGCCAAGCCAGGGGATGGTGTGCTTGGCCTCGGTGTCGGTCCACTGGAGCGACGCGACCGGGGTAACGTCGCAGGCCAGCGCCATCACCAGCATGTCCATCATGAAGCGCCCCACCTTGGGGATCGCCGCGTCGGTGGACTCGTCGACCACCGAGCCGTTGTCGGTGGAGTCGAGGCCGGTGTGCGGGTCGTAGTCGGAGGTGTCGACGTGCTCGGGCACCTGGCACAGATCGGTGGGGACCGGGAGGTTCTCGAGCGACTGCTCGAGCTCGCGGATCTTCTCGAGGTGCTGCTCGAGCTTTTGCCGGTCGGCCGCCCCGAGCCCGGGCGCCAGGGTGTCGAAGCGTCGATCCACCAGATCGAGGATCGAGCGCTTGCGGACCAGGCGAGCCTGAAACTCTTCGGCTTGCTCGGGGTCGAGGAGCCCGAAGAAGCTCTCGAACATCGCCTGCGGATCCAGCCGCGGCGGGATCGGGTCGAAGGTGGCGTTGTCCTCGAAGTTGGCGCTGTTGATCGGGTGCAGCAAGCCATGGGACTTGCCCGTGCCCCAGCGCACCGCCATCTGCACGCTGGCCCGGGTGTAGCCCTCGGCCAACCGCCCGGCGATCACCTGGTCGATCGAGGGACCCTGGGCGTAGCCGTCGCCCCCTTGGGGGGTGCCGGTGAGCCACGCGACGATCCCCGCCTGGTGCTGCTCGCCCACCGCGCTGGCCATCCGCAGGCCGTCCATGACGAGCAGCTTGCTCTTGACCGCCTCGAGCGGGGCGAGGATCGGGCTGAGGGTGAAGTCGTTCTCCGTGCCGGTGGGGCGCCAGCGGTTGTTGCCGTCGCCGTCGTCGGTGACGGTGCCCCCCGGGGTGTAGACGGAGACAAAGCGTCGCGCGAGGTCGCCCCCGCCCGCCCGGGCCGCTCGGGGCGTGCCCATGATCTCGAGCCAGGGCAGCGCAATGGCGATCCCGCCGGCCCCTCGCAGCATGGCGCGTCGACTCAGGCGCTTGGTCATCTTAGTTGCCCTCCTGCGGAAGATAGAGGAAGTCGTCGGTCTGGGTCAGCTCGAGCAGCAGCTGGCGGACGTCGTGCCCCGACGCGGTGAACGACTCACGCAAGGAGTCCCGCGTGCATACATCGTCGGCGGTGCTCGTACGCCCGTAGGCAAAGTCGGACCACTTGTCCGCGAAGCACGTGTAGGTTTGCTCTTGCTCGGCGATGGCCCGCACGAGCTCGATGGGCCCGCTCACCGGTGATGCGCCCGGCACGGTGCCGCTGGGGTCGATCGTGACCCCGTTCTCCTCGTCGCGCCAGCGACCGATCGGGTCGTAGTTCTCCAACGCCAGGCCCACCGGATCCATCAGGCTGTGGCAGCCCGCGCAGACCGGATCCTCGCTGTGCTTGATGTAGCGCTCGCGGGCGGTGGCCCCCGAGCCCGGGTCGGGTATCTCGACCTCGTCGAGGACGTCGCCCTGAGGCAGGGGGATCGTCACGCACATCAGCTCGCGCATGATGAACGCCCCGCGGACCACGGGGTTGGTTTCGTTGGAGTGGATCGTGCCCGCGAGCACCCCCGCCTGGGTGAGCAGCCCCTGGCGCTGGGTGGGATCGAGATCGACCTGCACGAAGTCGTCGCCCTGCACCCCAGAGATCCCGTAGAAGTCGGCCAGGGTCTCGTTGACGAAGGTGTAGGGGGCGGTGAGGGCGTGGTCCCAGGTGCCGGGACCCTCGAAGATCTCGTACTCGAGGAAGCGCTGGGTCTCCTCGCGCATCAGCGCGCCCACCTCGGACGAGTACTGCGGGTAGCGCTCGGGGTCGCGCTCGAGCTGGGCCAGGGCGCTGATCGGCAACAGGTTGTCGAAGAAGAACCGTACTACCGCATGCGAGCGCGGGTCGTCGAGCATGCGCTCGGCGTGGGCGGCCACGCTGGCCGCGTCGACCAGCTCGCCGGCCTCGACCGCATCGAGCAGCTCGCGGTCGGGCATGGTCCCCCAAAGTAGGTACGACAGGCGGGAAGCCATCTCGTGCCCGGTGGGGCGACGACGGCCCTGCTCGTCCACGAACCCGTGCTCAACGCGATACAAGAAATCGGGCGATTGCAGCACGGCCTCGATCACCACGGCGATGCCGGTGGCAAAGTCGGCCTCGGCCCGGGCGGTGGTCCCAAGCGCCACGAAGTCTTCGGCCTCGCCGGCCAGCAGGGGGCGCCGGAAGGCCCGGGCTACGAAGTCCTCCACCAGCTGGGCCACGCACGCATCCGCGTCGGCGGCCGGGGTCGCCTCGGTGACGTCACCGGCACACGGGGCGAGCCGGCCGAGATCCTCGGGCGTGGCGGTGGCCCGCAGCGCGACCGACTCGGCCACCGTGTTGTACTGCTCGGCGAGCAGGCTCGAGACCGACTGAGCATTGGCGTCGTTGCCGAAACCATTGGCCAGCTCCTCGCTCGGGAACGCATTGGCCGGGCGGGTGGTGTCACCCAGCAGATCGGCCACCGTGTTGTTGTACTCGAAGCGAGTCAGGCGACGCAGGGTGGCGCGATCGGTGGCCACCGGCTCGCAGTTCAAGGGCGCGGGCTCGTCGACCGAACCGCCGCTGCTCTCACCAGCGCTCGGATCCTCGCCCCCTCCCCCCCCTGATGTACCGGAGTAGCAGCCGCACGCCACCACGAGCGCGACCCCGTGGATCGACCGAAGAAACCCCATCTCGCAGACACGATGGCGGACCGTCGTAGCAACGTCAAGCCTCGCTTCGGTGGATCCTGCGAACGATGCAGGCTCGGTAGGTCACCCTACCGAGCCAACGAGTCGCGCGAACGAGACGCTCGGTCATTTGACCGAACCAACGAGCGATACCCGCGAACGTTCGATCTCGTCCGTTCGCCGGCATGCATTGTGCCGCCGACGGCCACCACACTCCGCCATCCGTCGCGCCCCGACAGCCAGGCCCATGTTGGGGGCAGGCCCGCCCAACGTTGGGGTCTAGCGCAGACGCCCAGCTTGACCCTGTATGCGCGCCTGCCGTAGACCGAAGCGCAATGCCCGAGCCCGCGCCCACCGAGCAGCGCTTCTCCTCGCGGTGGGGGCTGGTCCTGAGCGTGCTGGGGATCGCGGTGGGCACGGGCAACATCTGGAGGTTCCCTCGCATCGCGGCGCAAAACGGTGGTGATGCGGGCGCCGGGGCGTTCTTGGTGGCCTGGGCGGTGTTCTTGGTGGTGTGGAGCCTGCCGCTCATCATCGCCGAGTACGCGCTGGGCCGCTCGGCACGCAAGGGAGTGATCGGCACCTTCCTCCACCACGGCGGATCTGGCCGGGCATGGATGGGCGCGTTCGTGGGACTGACCGCGACCGCCATCATGTTCTACTACTCGGTGGTCGCGGGCTGGTGCATCCACTACCTGGGGATCACCGCGTTCACCGCTCCACCCACCACCACGGCGGCCGCCAAGGGAGCGTGGGAGAGCTTCCAGGGCAGCGGCTTGCCGGTGGCCTTTCACGGGGTGGCCATGCTCTTCGGAGTGCTGGCGGTCCGCCGAGGGGTGCGCTCGATCGAGCGGATCAACCGGGTGCTGGTGCCCACCCTGCTGGTCATCGTGCTGCTGTCGATGCTCCGCGCGATCACCCTCGAGGGCTCCATCGGGGGCATCACCTACCTCTTCACGCCCCAGTGGTCGCAGCTGGCCGAGCCCAAGGTGTGGCTAGAAGCGCTCACCCAAAACGCCTGGGACACCGGGGCCGGGTGGGGGCTGATCCTCACCTACGCCGCGTATATGAGCCAGCGTGACGGGGTGGTCAAGAACGCGCTGATCACCGGGATCGCCAACAACACGGTGTCGATGCTGGCGGCGATCACCGTGTTCGGCACGGTGTTCGCGATCCTCGGGGTGCAGATGACCCAGGCCGAGATCCTCGCGGTGATGAAGGACAGCGGCCCCGCCTCCACCGGGCTCACCTTCATCTGGATGCCGCAGCTGTTCGCCAAGATGCCGCTGGGGCGCCCCCTGGCGGTGCTGTTCTTCCTGGGCCTGGCCTTTGCGGCCCTCAGCTCGCTGATCTCGATGATCGAGCTGGCCGCACGCACGCTGGTCGACCTGGGGCTACCGCGCGGCCGCGCCCTGGGGGTGGTCTTCGGGGTGGGCTTTGCCCTGGGGCTGCCCTCGGCGCTGTGGCTCGACGTGCTGTCCAACCAGGACTTCGTGTGGGGCGTGGCATTGATGATCTCCGGGCTGATGGTGGCGTTGTGCACCGCTGCCGTAGGCCCGCAGGCGCTGCGCGAGCGCTTCGCGGCCGCCGATGGAGACTGGGATCCCGGGCGGGCGTGGGTGATCGCGATCCGCTGGGTCGTGCCCGCGCTGGCGGTGGTCCTGCTGGGCTGGTGGCTGTACCTGTCGGCCACCGCCTATGCGCCCGACACCTGGTGGAACCCGGCCGACCCGTTCAGCGTGATGACCTGCGTGGTACAGTGGGGTACGGCGCTGGCGGTGCTGATGCTGGCCAACCGCTGGCTGGTGGCGCGGCTCAAGGACTCGTCGCCGCCCTCGGCAGGCATGGCCGGGCAGCACCCCGAGTGAGCGCTATTCCGCGAGGCGATGGCGAGCGAGCAGCTCGCCGGGGGTCTGCCCCGTCCAACGCTTGAAGGCCCGGTGAAAGGCGCTCGGCTCGGAGTAGCCCAGGCGCCGGGCCGTCTGGGCGATCGTGCCGGTGGCTAGCAGTACCTCGCAGGCCCGCTCGCAGCGGATAGAGTCCACGATCTGCCGCAGGGTCTGCCCCTGCTGACCCAGGCGTCGCTGTAGCGTTCGCGCGCTCATCCCCAGGGCCCGGGCAACGTCGGGCAACCCGGGCGCGCTCTCGAGGTTCTGCTCGACCCACGCATGCACGCGCCCGGCCAGCAACGGTGAAGGGAGCCGCATGATCTCGGCCTCGAGCTGCCGCTGGAAGTACTGGCGCATCTCGGGGTTGGACCCGGGCAGCGGCAGATCGAGCGCTTCGGCGGGTATGACGATCTGATCGAGCCCTGCCCCGAAGACGAGCCGATCCCCATAGATCTGACGATAAGCCTCAGGCCTATCGGGTGGAGGTCGGCGAAGCTCGATCCGCGCGCCCGGAATCGACCGACCAAAGCGGCGGGCACTGCCCGCGGTCAGCTCATGGAACACCAGGTCGGTCACATGGAACTGGGCGGGATGCGGCCGACCATGATGATGAATGGAAAGCCGGGCCTCCCGCTCGCCTCGAATGAGCCGATAGGACTCTCCGTCGGCGAGAAACCGGTGATAGCGGACGAGCGCCGCGAGAGCGTCACCGAAGGTGGGGCTGGTGAGAAACAAGAACCCGAGCACCTCGATGCCGTTGGGGACGCTCTGCGCCAAGTGGAGACCCACGAGCTCGTCGCCGGTGGAGCGCGCCACAGCATCCAACATGTCGTGGACCGAGCGCAGGGGGATCCGCGATTGATGAGGCTCGAGGGCGTCGTCGTTCAGCCGAGCCGCGGCGAGCAACTGCGGCCGCGATACCCCCTGCGCCTCAGCGAATTCCACGAGGTTGGTGGCCAGCTTCGACCACGCGGTCGGGCATGACTCCTCCCCCGCTCCGATCCCCGCGCTCAATCCCGATCCCCCGCGCTCACCGTCGATCTCGTCGGTCCCTTCGTCGGCCCCGTCGTCGGTCCCGGGTGGCATCGGATGTCACCGACTTTGGCGCCCGATGTCAGTGCCGCTAAGCAGGACCGCGGGTAGACCATGCCTGCTGACGATGACACACACGAAGATCGACCACGACCTCGAATCCGAGCTCGCCAAAGCCGGCGTTCCCCGCCGCGAGTGGTATGGCATCGCGGAGGCTAAGCGCATCGGCCGCCGCCCCCACAGCGTGCAGCGGTTTGGCCACCGCATCGTGTTGTGGCGAGATCGCGGGGGCACGCTTCGGGCCCACGACGCCCACTGCCCGCACCGCGGCGCCGACCTGGGACTGGGGAAGATCGTCGACGGTTGCCTGGAGTGCCCGTGGCACGGGTTTCGATTTCGCACCGACGGCGCGTGCGATCTGGTGCCGGCTGAGGGCCGCGCCTACCGACCGGCGGCGGCGATGAGGCTCGCGCACCACGTGGTGGTGGAACGACACGGGATCGTCTGGTTGTGGGACGGCCCCGACGAGGGGCCCGATGCTCGCCCTGCGATCCCCTGGTTCTCCGAGCTGCCCACCACTGCGCCCATGACGGTGAGCCAGAGCTCGGTGTGGCCGGTGCCCTTTGCCCGAGCGGCCGAGGCCATGCTCGACATGAACCATGCCCCCTTCACCCACCGCCGCGCGCTGCCGTGGCTACGCCCCCGCATGTACGACACGAAGGTGGAGCGCGAGGGGGGACTCATCCGGATCAGCAACACCTACGGCTGGGACGACAGCGACGAGCGGGTGCAGGCGGCACGCTTCTCGGTGCAGTTCCCGGGCCTGATGATGGGCGAGGTCTTCCCGCGCATGAAGCTCATGGCGATGATTAGCCCGATCGACGCCCTAAAGACCCACGTGATCACCGGCTTCTATGTCGAGCACGCATTGGGGAAGATCCGCGGTCACCTGCAGATGCTCTACGACCGCCTGATGATCACCCCCGACGACCTAAAGATGATGACCTCGGTGGCTCCCCTGCACTTCCGCACCTCCGACTTTCACTACGTGCCCTCGGACGCCGCGATGCTCCAGTGGCATGCGGTCGCTCGCGAGCGCGCGCGGGCTCAGCGCGACGCCCAAGAGCAAGCCGCCGCCGAGTAGAGGCACGGCCTTCGTCTCGCGAGCACCGAACGAACGGCCGGATCCTGATGCGAGCGCCGCCAATTCTATGGTACTCCTAACGAGTGAAGCTTTGCCAGCTATGTGATCATTATGTGCTGAACACCGAGGCGAGCTGTCCGTTTTGTGGCGCTTCGGTGTCCACCATGCGAGCGCCGCTGGCGCCGCTCGGTCTGGCGTTCGGCTTGATGACCGCAGCGTGCGGCCCAAGTACCGGGAGCGAGAGCGAGGCTGGGTCCGCCGAATCCAGCGGGAGCTCGGGCGGCACCACGCCCATCACCGCCACGACCGCGACGCCCACGACCACCACGACGTCCATGACCACCATGGGCCCCGAGGGGACCTCGAGCACCACCACCTCGGTCGACGAGAGCTCCGATGATCAGGGCGGGAGCTTCTACGCTGGACCCACCGACATCCCCACCACCGAGCTGTGCGATCTTCAGGCGCAGGATTGCTTGCCGGGCGAAAAGTGCTCCCCGTGGTCGGTCGATGGCGATCACATCCACGACAGCAGCCGGTGCGTCCCTGTCGCGGACAACCCCGGACAAAGCGGCGAGCCGTGCCAGGTGGAGGGCTCGCACTACTCGGGATTCGACGATTGCGACGTGGGCCTGGTGTGCGCCGATGTGGCTCCGGGGACGGATACGGGGGTCTGCCGGGCGATCTGCGATCCCGATGGAGAGAAGTTCTGTGCCGATCCCAATACCGTGTGCATCGGCTGGTACGACGGCGCATTCCCGATCTGCTCGGCCGCGTGTGACCCAGTGCTGATGGACTGTAGGCCGGGCTTGGGCTGCTACGGCAACCCCGACACCGTCTGTGACTTCGGCGCGTGCGGCTATCCGCCGCCCCCTCGCACGGCCCTGAGCCAGGGGGAGGTCTGCAGCGAGCTATTCGTCAACGAGTGTGAGGCCGGGCTCCAGTGCACCGACGGGTCGCTCGTGCTGGGCTGCGCGGGCGCTCGATGCTGCACCGCGACCTGCGACCTCTCGGATGCGACCTCCTGCGACGCCATCCCCGGCACGGTCTGCGGCGTTTCCTATCCGCCCGACAGTTGCCTCCCAAAGCTCTACTTCGCCGGCGTGTGCGTCGCTCAGTGACGGGGCCTCATCGAGAACGACGCCCGACGCCCCGGCGCTCGACGGGCCGATCGTGCCCCTATCGGCCCTGTCGAGCCGGCGCGTCGCGCTCGGCCCCGTGAACCCGGCATGGTCGAGGTACCCTCGGCTCCGTGGGTACCCCTCGCAAACACGGTGAACCCCGGGGCTCGGCGCCCCGACAAGAGCTGCTCTACGACCCGAGCATCCCCACGCCCACGCACGCCGAGCGGGCGCGAACCCTGGTGGCGAGCGCGACTCACGGGGTGCTCTCGACCCATGCCGTGGATCTCGACGGGCATCCCTACGGCTCGCTGGTGATCTTTGCACAGCACGAGGGGGCGCCGATCTTCCTGGTCAGCGATCTGGCCGAGCACACCCGCAACATGCGGGGCTCCTCGCGATGCTCGCTGCTGGTGTGGGAGACGGGCCCGGACAATCCGCTGGCCCTGGGGCGGCTGACCTTGGTGGGCACGTGCACGCCGGTCCCCGCAGAGCAGCGCGAGGCGGTGGCCGCCTCGTTCCAGGCACGCCACCCCGAATCGGAGTACTACGCCGATTTCGAGGATTTCGGGCACTGGCGCATGGAGGTCACGGGCGTGCGCTACATCGGCGGCTTCGGCCGCATGTCGTGGGTGGAACCCCCCGATTGGCACGCGGCCGAGGCCGATCCGGTGGCCCCGCATGCGGGGCCGATCCTCTCGCATATGAACGAAGACCACCGGGACGCCATGCGCCTTTATTGCGAGGCGTTCAGCCGGGCCGGCGCGGTCAAGGAGGCCACGATGACCGGGGTCGACCGCTATGGCTTCGAGATGTCGGCCCTGACCGGCGACGGACCCCGGCCGATCCGGGTGGCCTTCGACGAGCCAGCCCACGACACCACGACGATCCGCAAGCAGATGGTGGCCCTGGTGAAGCGAGCGCGCGAGCAGCTGGGGCGGGAGACCTGAGCCACGCGGCGCCCATGGACTCGATGTACCGATACCCGTCGTTCTACGACATGCTGCACTTTGGGCGCGGCTCGGATCTGCCGTTCTACCTCGACGCGACCGAAGGCTGCGCCCGGGTGCTGGAGTACGGGGTGGGCAGCGGGCGGATCGCGATCCCCCTGGCCCGACGGGGGCAGCAGGTGGTGGGCGTGGATCTGAGCGAGTCGATGTTGGCGGCCCTGCACGCCCGCCTGAGCGACGAACCCGACGAGGTAAGCGAGCGGATCCATACGATCTGCGGGGATGCGCGCGAGCTTGTGGTGGGCGAGCGCTTCGACGTAGTCACCTGTCCCTTCAACGGGCTCGCCCACCACCTCGGGCTGGACGAGCTCGGCGCGTTCCTCGGTCGCGTACGCCAGCATCTGCGCCCGAGCGGCCGGTTCGTCTTCGACGTGGCGCTCCCCGCACCCGCTTTGTTGGCGGGGACGTGCAGCGACATCCCGTGGTTTCGCGATCCGACCGAGGGCTTCGTGTGCCGGGTGAGCGAGCGGATCGAGTACGACCCGCTCACTCAGGTGCTCACGATCACCACTACCAAGCGCGCGATGGAGGGCGAGCACGAGCCGGTACAGATGGTGCTGCGCCTGCGACAGCTGTTTCCGGCCGAGACGCTGCTGCTGCTGCGACACCACGGCTTCGAGGTGGTGGAGCGTAACGCCGCGCTGGGTGATGTGATCGGGTATGTGTGCCGGCCCGGGTAGGCAAGATGCAACATGGAGCTCGCGCTCTGAGATCATGCATGCCCATTGCTACATTCACAAGCATTTTGGCATCGACCAGTCGGCACAGAAGCTTCCGCTACGGCCAACGGCGAGTACCCGGTCCCACCGTAACCGCCGCGGTCGCGAGGGCAAGGAGTTCATCCCACCAGTGGGCTACGAGCTCATCGATCACCTCGAATGCCACAGTGACACGCCCAAAACGTCCGGTCTTTGGAAGCTGACCTCCGATGTTGGCCAACGCGTCGGCAAAATCGTTGATACCTTGCCAGAATGCAACGGGTGAGGTCGAGTCCGGCCCGGTCACCTGCAGCCAGCTGCGTAGCACTGTGTTTTCAGCCCCAAGACTCGTGTCTACTGCGAGAATAGTTGCACCCGCAACCACCGGAGCTTCTGACGGAGGCGACGTATCCCAGTAGAGCCCACCGTGCCAGTATGCAAACGCGTTGATCCCTTCCGGTCCGGTAGGAATCACGCGAGCTCGCTGAGCAATCAGCCGCATCTAGCCAGCCAGTCTCTCCGCATCAGGGACCGGCGGCAGGTTCCCGGCCGACACGTCTCCAACCCAAGGTGGTGGCAGCGATCGCCGCGCGATGACCGGCCGAGCGGGTTTTCTCTGCACGATCTCTGCATCAGGGACCAGCTCGAACTCATGGCCCCTGACCTCGAACGTCTCGTACCAAGCATCACCTTCGAGCGTCTCGTCGGGAACGCAGACCTCGACCAACCAGACGTTCGTTCCGAGCGCCTCGACCACCACCCCCTCGGCATCGACCCCGTGGACGTGGTCGGGCTCGCGGCGGCTGCGTAGCTCGACCCTCAGTCTCATCTTTGGTGGGCTGCGCATCGCTGAGGCTACTTGAGGTTACAATGCCCCTGGCGATGACGCTGCGTGCTCGAGAGGCTCAGCTACGGATGCTGGTGGATCGCGTGGCGCCCGGCGCAAAGATCTACTTCCCCCGCAAGCGCGGATGGAAAGTGGGCACCACCTACTCGTGGAACACCCGCCACCTACGCCCGACAGGGCTGACCCTGGAGAGCCAGCTCCACGAGATCGCCCACCTGCTGCTGGCCGCGCCCCATCGCCTCGACCAGCTGGAATTCGGGCTGGGCCCCGACCCCTACCGCCGCTACGACGTGCCGCGCACGATCCCCCAGGACCAAGCCGACCGCGAAGAGCTCCACACCTGCTGGCTTCAGCTGCTGCTGACTCACCTGCTGAACCTCGACGTCGAGGCCGTGCGCTACGAGTATCAGCTCGAGCCGCTGACCGCCGAGATGGTGGCGGTGCTGCACCAGACGTACCCCGCGGCGCTGCCCTCCGCGTGGTGGGAGCGAGCGCTCAAGCGGTTCGAGCGGCCGGTCCGGGAAGATTGAGAGACCTATGCCGAGGACAGCCTCGGCCAAACCCGCTCAGCCCTCGGGCTTGCCGTTGACCAGCCGGGGGATCCCCGCCGGGTTGCCGTCGCGCAATTCCTCGGGAAGCCGATCCTGCGGGGTGTTCTGCCAGCACATGGGCCGCAAGAACCGATCGATCGCCGCGGTGCCCACCGAGGTGAACCGAGCGTCGGAGGTCGCCGGCCACGGGCCCCCATGCTGCATGGCGGGCGACACCTCCACCCCGGTGGGAACCCCCCCGTAGAGCACCCGCCCGGCGCGCTCCTCGAGATCGGGCAACACGCCATCCACCAGCGCCCAGTCACCGTCCCCGGCGTGGATCGTGACGCTGAGCTGACCGGGAAGCGAGCGCACCGCGGTGAGTAGATCCCGGGCGTCCTTGGCCACCGCCACGATGGTGGACGGACCAAAGCACTCTTCGCGCAGACTGGGCTCGCGAGAGACGACCTTGGCGGTGGTGCGCCACAGCACGGGCTGCACGCCCGCATGCCCGCTCTTGACCCACCCGGGCCCCGCGAGCCGCGTGGCCCCGTGCTCGGCGAGCTCCCCGGCCCGAGCCACGAAGCTCTCGGCGAGCCCCGCGCGCAGCATGGGCGCCGGGCTGGCCTCTTCTACCAGGGTGGACAGTTGCGCGAGGAACTGCTCGGTCGCTTCCCCCTCGAGCGCGAGCACGAGCCCTGGGTTGGTGCAAAACTGACCCGCTCCCCGGGTCATCGATGCGAACAGCTCCTTGGCGATCCCCTCGGGATCGGCCGCGAGCGCGTCGGGGAGCAGCAGCACGGGGTTGATGCTGCCCATCTCCGCGAACAAGGGGATCGGCTCGGGACGCTGGGCGGCCAGATCCCACAGCGACTGCCCTCCGGAGAGCGAGCCGGTGAACGCGACCGCCCGCGTCGCGGGATGAAGCACCAGGGTGCGACCGACCGAGTCGCTACGGCCGTGCACACACGACCAAACCCCTGGCGGGGCACCGACCTCGGCGACCGCCCCAGCGACCGCCCGAGCCACCAGCGCACAGGTCCCCGGGTGGGCGGGATGAGCCTTGGCCACCACGGGACAACCCGCGGCCAGAGCCGAGGCGGTGTCGCCCCCGGCGACCGAGAAGGCCAGGGGAAAGTTCCCGGCTCCGAACACGACGATCGGCCCGATCGGTACGAGCATGCGCCGTAGGTCGGGCCGAGGCACGGGAGTGCGATCGGGCAGGGCATGGTCGATCCGGGCCCCGAGGTATCGCCCCTCGCGGATGAGCTCGGCGAACATGCGCAGCTGAGCGGCGGTCCGGTTGCGCTCGCGAACCAGGCCGACCGGAGGCAGGCCAGTCTCGGCCGTGGCTCGCGTCACTAGCTCTTCACCGAGCCCCACGATCGCGTTCGCGATCGCGTCCAACAAGGCCGCCCGGCGTTCCCGAGACGCACGCCGCCAGACCGCATGCGCTTCCTCGGCCTCGTACACGGCTCGCATCAGCTGGTCGGGCGTCGCGTCGTGGAACTCGGTCGGCAATGCCCGGCCGTTGCGAGGGTTGATCGCCGAGAACGGCTCGCCCTCGCCTCGAGTCACGTGCCCGGCGATGAACTGTCCGGTAACGATCGGCATCAGCGTCTATCCTAGCCTCAGATCACGTCAGGCCCCGCGAGGCGACGACAATCACCGTGAGCGCTTGCTCGCGCGCGAGATCGGGGGGCGGTCGACGCGGTGGCCGCACGCGCTCGGACTCGAACTGTATCCATGCGCAGTGGTCGACGCCGCCGGGCGTAGAGCGCATGGCCGGCTTCATGCTCGTCCGAGGGCGCCAGCCCCCAAGGCCGCGCCGCCCGCCCGCCCGCTCGACACCGTGAGTCGGCGCGACCGCTCACCACCGGATCCCCTCCGCGTAGGGATCGTCGCCCTCGACGACCAGAACCGTCTCGCCGGTGATCCACACCCCGCCGCGGATCGTGGGGACGAGCCCGGCCTCGGTGGTCCGCACGCTCCCCTCGAACACGCTGCCGATCACGCTCTCCTGTCGCCAGCGCTGGCCCGGGGCGAGCCGGCCATCTGCGTACAAGCAGGCCAGCTTGGCGCTGGTCCCGGTGCCACAAGGGGATCGGTCGTACTCCCCGCCGGGGCACAGCACGAAGCTCTTGGAATCGGCATCGTCGCGCTCGGGGGGCCCGAAGATCTCCACGTGATCGATCGGTCGACCGTCGTCCCCGGCGATGTGCGCTCGCTCCAGCGCCCCACGAATATCGCGCGCAAAGGCGGTCAGCGCAGGGATCCGCCGCGCGGTGACGGGCTGGTCGTGCGCATCGACGAGGAAGAACCAGTTGCCCCCCCAGGCCACGTCACCGGTGACCGGGCCGTGGTCGGCGGTCTGCAGGGTCACCCCCCGCCGCACCCGTCGGCTGGGCACGTTGTCGACCGAAATCGTGCCCTCGGGCTCGAGGGTGAAGTGCACGTCGCCCGCGGGGGTCTCCACACGGTGGATCCCGCCCTCGATCCGCCCCAGGTGCGCGAGCGTGCGACCTACCCCCAGCATGCCGTGCACACACATGGGCAGGGTGCCCACGTTGTTGAAGAACAACACCTGCGCCACCGCCTCGGGAGCATCGGGCGGCAACAACAACGCCCCCACCATGGCCGGAAATCCGCGAGGCTCGGCGAGGAGGGTGGAGCGAAATCCCCCGTACTCCCGCTCGAAGACCGCCGCCCGAGCACGGGCCGGGCCAGGTGCGAGCGCGGGACCTCCCGCGACCACCACTCGGGTCGGCTCACCCTCGGTGTGGCTGTCGATGACCTGGATCCGGCGACTCATGGTGGCGCGCGAATCAGACGCGATCCCACAATTGCCGTCAAGGAGCCGACCCCCCAAACCTTCGACCCACATCGGCAGGGTGCCGCAGTGGCCGGCCACTACCGCGCGCGAGTGGGGCAACAGCTCGGCGAGCATCCGTTCCCAACCCGCCCCATCTTGGGCCGGGCTCACGACGACCTCCACTCTGGAGACCGTCGCGAGCGGCTCGGTCGCTGTCGTCGCAGGACATCCCGGGTGCTGGGCCGTGAGGCGAACGAGGGACCCACTATCGCGCCCAGACACCCTGCGACGACAACGACCGAGCCGCGGGCCTCCGAGCCCGGGCCATGCCGGGACCGACCGCACGAATGGGCGTGCGTCGATCGACCGACATGACCCGGGCGTGGACGCCCGGCTGGCCGCCGGACCGCAGCGCCGCCATGGATGGACCATCGCGTCGAGTCGAGTCGACCACGAGTCCCGACGAGACGAAGCGTCGTCTCGGGCGGCGCCGAACGCCTCGCGAGCGACCGAGCTCAGCGGAGCCGGCTCATCAGAACCGATTCAGCGGAGCCGGGCGTTCACGGGGCGAGGTCGCTCCGACGAGAGCACGGGAGTACAGGCGGGACCTGTAACTTCTCCAGCGTTGGTTTCCCTGGGCAGGGAGTTCGCTACGGGTGCACGCGTCGGACGACCTTCAACATGCGGTGCGGGCGAAGTACTGCCCGCCGAGTTTGTGCTGCATGCCGAGGTGATCCATGACGCGTGCCTCCTTCGAAGCGTACTCGATTGGCTTAAACGGCAAATGGCACCACGTCAAGCCGCGAGTTTCGACTTTTTTTCCGTGCGACATCTCCGGGCCGTGCGGGAATGCGCCAAAGGCGGCGTGGGGCACGTCACCTTTGGAACGAAAAGGATTGGGCCATGACACCTCACGGCGCATAAGGTGTCTCATCCCTTGCCCAACCCCTTTGTCCCCATGAAGCAACCCGCCCTTGCCCTCCCCTCCGAACTGCTGACCTTGTGCCTCGCCGTTGCCCTCGTCGCGCCCGCCTGTGGGGACGACGGAGCCGGCCCGGCCGACGGAGCCGGTACCGCCAGCGACGGCACCACCGGCGATCCCGACAACACGACCGCCACCACCGGCGACATGGTCGACGAGACCGGCACGACGCCCACGGTGACCTTTTGGCAAGACGTCGCCCCCGTGTTCTACCAGAGCTGCGCCACCTGCCATCGTGAAGCCGGCGTCGCTCCTTTTGCACTCCAGACCTACGAAGACGCCAGCCAGTGGGCCAACGCGGTGCAGGCATCGGTGCAGTCCCGCACCATGCCACCGTGGCTGGTCACCGACGACGGCACCTGCGGCGAGTTCCGCTACTCCCGCTGGCTTCCCCAGGACACGGTGGACATGATCTCCAGCTGGGTCGATCAGGGCATGCCCGAGGGCGACCCCCGCGACGATCTGACGATCCCCGAGCTCCCGGCAATCGAAGGGGCCACCGATCTGCAGACCCCCAACTTCACCCCCGAGATCCAAGGCGGTGACCTGGCCGAGTTCGACGAGTACCGCTGCTTCTTGGTCGACCCCGAACTTCCCGGTGACCGCTTCATCACCGGCTACGACGTGCTGCCGGGCAACGACGCGCTCGTGCACCACGTGCTGGTGATGCCGGTCGACCCCGAACTGATGACCGGGGACGGCCGCACCAACGCCGAGGTGATGCAGGATCTCGACGACCAGTCACCCGAGCGCGAGGGTTGGCCCTGCTTCGGGGCGGCCGGCGAGGGAGTCGAAGAGAACAGCATCCCCGTGGTGTGGGCCCCCGGCCAGGGCGTGGTCGACTTCCCCGAGGGCACCGGCCTGCGCGTGGGCGAAGACGATCTGTTCGTGATCCAGATGCACTACAACCTCGCCAACGAGGGGAGCCTGGGCATGTCCGACCAGAGCACGGTGCAGCTGCGCCTGGAGGAGTCGGTCGATCGCGAGGCCTTCATGTTCCTGCCCGACCCCTTCCTCGACTCGATCTTTCAGGGTGAGCCCGAGCAGCTGCCCCCCGGGCAGCCCTCGGTGAAGTACGAGTGGGAGATGCAGATGGGTCCCATACTGGCCTGGATGGGCCTGCCCTCGGTCGACCTGCTGGGCGTGTTCCCCCACATGCACGAGTACGGTCAGGCGATGCGCATGGACATCGACGGCGCCGAGGGCTCCGAGTGTGCGGCCGACGTCCCCCGGTGGGACTTCAACTGGCAGCTCCAGTACTTCTACCAGGAGTCCCGCACGCTGACCGATGCGGACACGATCCGAGTGGTCTGTGATTTCGACACGCTCGGCGCCGACGAGCCGGTGCTGCCCGGCTGGGGCACACGAAACGAGATGTGCCTGATGGGGATGTACGTGGTGCCCTAGCCCTTCATGCTAGCCGTGCACCCTCGGTGCGGGGGAGCGCACCTCCGGGTGCGCCTCCCCGGTTGACGATCGGGTCGACGATCGGGTCGACGATCGGGTCGACGATCGGGTCGAGGGGTGACCCTCTCGATGCTCGTCGAGCGTCCGGTAAAGCCGGCGCGCGACCGCTTCCTCCGGTAGCCCCGTGCCCGCGGCGATGGACAGGGCCTGCTCGAGCGCCTGCTCGGCGCGCTCGAGCGCTCCCAGGGCGAGGTGAGCGGCCGCGATGTTGTTGAACGACGCGGCCACCAGCGGGTGCTCCGGCCCCAGCAGCTCGCGCCGGATCTCCAGCGACCGGTTGGAGTACTCCAGCGAGCGCTGCGGCTGCGCCGACATCAGCAGCACGTTGGCGATGTGATTGAGGGTCCGGGCCACGTCGGGCGTGGCCTCGCCGAGCAGGTGACGCTGGGATTCAAGCGCGCGCTGATAGTGTTCGAAGGCCGCGTCCCACTGACCCCGCCGGTAGTAGAGGCCGCCCAGGTTGTGCACCAGCTGCGCCTCGCGCAGCGGGTCGTCGCGTAGCCGTCGGAGCGCGGCCTGGGCAAACCCCACCCACATTTCGCTCTGCTCGGTGTCGTCGAGCTCCACGCCCGCCACCCACAGCAAGCGGGTCCAGCCATCGGCCACGAGCCCGTCCAGGCGGACCCCCTCGGCTATCTGGATGCTCCGCAAGAGCAACCGCTGCGACTGCTGGTAACCGCCCTGGCTCGCGGCCACACTGCCGAGGCGAAACAACGCCGCCGCCCGCAGGGGATCGTCGTCGAGCCACTCGGCCTCATCGAGGGCTTGCTCGGCGCGGGCCTCGGCGTCGAGGTAGCGCCCCGACAGCTCCAGCAAGCGCGCCTCGCCGAGCCGGGCCAGGGCTTGCTGCACCGCCTCGCGCCGCGCGGGCTCCTGCGGGAGCCACCACTGACCGGCCACCGCATCGAGATCGTCGCAGGCCCCGATCCAGCCCAGCCCGTGCACCAGCTGCACCGCGTTGGCCAGCATCGCCGCGTCGGCGTTACTCAGCAGCCCGACCGCCGCCGCGAACTCACGACGATGACGCTCGAGGCAATCGGTCCGCCGATCCAAGAGCGCCTCGGATTGCACGTGGTGCACGTGGGTGTCCTCGCAGGTGGCTCGCGAGGCCCGACGCCAGCGCTCGGCGTACTCGTCGAGGATCCGCGAGACCGACGTGGAGGTGCGCTCGGCGAAGGACTGGTGGGTGGCCAAGAACGCGGCGTGAAGCTGCTCCCGCTCGGCGTCGCTCCATACCTCGGCGATCGTCGATCCGGCCGATGCACAGGGATCTTCGGGAGGCGAGCGCATGGCCGCCGCCCCGAGGCCCACGACGGTGACCATCGTCGAGGCCGCTACGATCCGGCGACGACGATCGATCCGAGTCGCCTCGAGCGCGCGCAGCATCGCCGGCATGTCCGGGTAGCGTCGCCCGGGCTCGACCGACAACGCACGCTGCAGCACCTTGGAGACCCGCCGCGATACCCCGGGTCGGCGCGGGGCCATCAGCGGCTCGCCCTCGTTACGACCCTGCGTAGCGGCGAAGGGGTGCCCCCCGTAGAGCGCCACCCAGGCGGTCAGCGCGAACGCATACTGATCGCTCAGGGCATCGGCGGCCCGCCCCCCGAGCTGCTCGGGCGCCATATAGGCCGGCGTCCCCGACTCGGGACCCACATCGGGGTGCAAGGCCTCTCCGGCGAGCCCGAAGTCGGCCACGCGCACCCCTCCATCGGCGCCCACCAGCACGTTGGCCGGCTTGAAATCGCGATGCACGATCCCCTCGGCATGCGCGGCCGCAATGCCCCGACCCGCCGCGAGCACCATGCTCAACACCCGGCGCGGCGAGGGCGATTGACGCAATACGTCGCGCAGCGAGCCCTGGTCGAGCAGCTCCATCACCAAGAACACCCCGCGCGGGGGGATCCCCAGCTCGCTGCGACCGGCGATCGAGCCCAGGTCGTATTCGGAGTACGTGCCCACGTCGTGCACCGTCACCACGTTCGGGTGAGACAGGCGGGCGATCACTCGGGCCTCGCGGAGCAACAAGGAGCTCTCCGGATCCCCCACGCCGGGGCACAACCGCATCAGCTTGAGCGCCACCCGGCGATCGAGGTCGGGATCGTAGGCCCGAAACACAACGCTCAACCCACCCGATCCGATCTTGTCGAGGAGCACGTAGCGGGCCAAGACCGGGACCGTGGGCGACCGCCCGAACAGTCGGCTCTCGAGCGCGGTCAGGGCGAGGCATTCTTTGGTGGTCGTGGTGTCGACCCGAGATGCATCGCCACGCATCATCACGCTGACCGTGATATCCGACGGACCGCTCTCCACACTCGGATCTTACTGGTCGTGACGCCGATTGCATGCACAAAGCATCGAATGTGCATCCTCACGGCACAAAGACTCGAATGGCTGAAGCCGAGACAACGCTTCCTCCATGCACAGATTGGCACAGATCAGCTCAGCATCGACCGCGCTCCTCGTTTTCGCCCATGGCCGTCGACTCGGCCCATTTTCGACTCGGGCATTCATGGTTACCCGTAGCAGGAGACCGACTTCAACGGCATTTCGACATGGGGGGTACAAGCGACATCGGCAATACCACTAGCGGTGAATACCGCGAAGAAGAGCAGAGCGGAGCAAAGCCAAGTGAACCAAAGCAAAGTGAGTAAGGGGGCACCCCGAGTCGCCGATTCGCTCCAACACACACGGCCATGATCCATGGATCGATGACTCCTCATCGATCGAAGATGCACGAATATAGCCGCCCGTGGCGCTCGACTTCATGCCCTCGATCCACCGAGTGCGATAGACTCGCGGTCCGATGATCGTAGGGCCTTGTGGGACGCACCCTAGAGCAACACGTCGGATCCTGCCGGTCGCGCTCGCGGTGGTGGCGTCCGGCTGCTTTGGCGACTGGGTCAGCGCGGTCGTGGCTCCTCGACGCGAAGCGCCCACCCCCACCCCGACGCTCACGAACGCCGACGAGCCCGCGGATCCCTCTCCCGCGGAGCCCTCTGCGGAGCCCTGCGCCAGCTATCTAGCCGAGGTGGCCCGGCGCTGCGACGCGGTCTTCGACGGGCACCTGGGCTCGGCTCGCTGTCATGCCCAGATCGTCCGCGTCACCACGCTGCTGCGCGCCCCCGCTCCGACCTCTGCCGAGCGAAAACCGAGCGCGACCGAGCAGGCTCGGGCCTGTACCCAGTATTTGCGCACCTTGCCGTCGTTCGAGCCCTCGAACCGGGAGCCGACCTCGCTCGGACCCACGTGCCGACGATGGGCCGAGTCGCTGCGCGAGCGCTGCGTGGCGCCGCTATCGACCCGCCCGGTTCGCCTCGAGGGCTGCGGCGCGAGCTTGTTGGCCTTTGAGAGCATCCTGGGCGGGATCACATTCGGACGCGCCGACGACTACGAGCCCCAGTGCAAACGCGAGCTGGAGCGATCGGGCGGCTGAGCTGTCTATGCCGAGGCCGGCTCGGGATGCGCGACGGCTGTCGCGCCCGGCCTCGGTCTTGCCCACGCGGCACCCAGGAGGGATGAAAACTCGGGGTTTCTTGGGAGCCCGCTACCGGCGCCGCCGTGCCCCACCGCCGTGCCCCACCGCCATGCCGTACCGTCGTGTGGATCTGGGGTATGGTCGCGGGCGGTGCCGGGACCCGACGACGCCATCGTGCTGGAGCACGTCAGCAAGGCGTTCGGCTCCAACCGGGTGCTCGACGACATCAGCCTCACGATCAAGAAGCGCTCGATCACCGTGCTGCTGGGCCCCTCGGGCACGGGCAAGTCGGTGCTCCTGCGGATCCTCGTGGGTCTCTTGCAGCCCGACGCCGGCCGGGTCTTCGTGGGCGACGAGGACATCGCCGCCCTCGACCAACGCCGCAGCAAGGACCGCCGGCGCCTGTTCGAGATCCGTCGCAAGTTCGGCATGCTCTTCCAGGACGGCGCGCTCTTCGACGACATGAGCGTGGGCGACAATGTGGCGTTCCCCATGCGCATGCACACCAAGATGCGCGAAGAAGAGATCCGGGCCAAGGTGGCCGACAAGCTAGCCCGGGTGGGCCTGCCCGGGGTGGAGACCAAGTCTCCCTCGGAGCTTTCCGGGGGCATGCGCAAGCGGGTGGCCTTTGCCCGGGCGATCGCGCTCGAGCCCGAGATCGTGCTGTGCGACGAGCCCAGCTCTGGCCTCGACCCGGTGATGTCGGCCACGCTCGACGAGCTCATCATGGAGATGCACCGCACCCTGGGCCTGTGCTTCATCGTGATCTCCCACGACACCGCGGAAGCCCGCACGATCGCCGACACGATCGGCATGCTCGCGGGGGGCAAGCTGGTCGCCTACGGTCCCAAGGCCGATCTAGAGCGCGACACGCATCCCGCCCTCCGCCAATTCTTCGACCGGGCCACCGAGGGCCCGATCCAGGTCGTCTGACATGAACCGTACGCACATCGGGCTGGGGGTCTTCGTGCTCGGCACGCTGGGCCTTTTGGTATGGCTGGCCCAGAGCATCGGCGCAATAGGAAACCGCGGCGGGATCCGCTACGAGGTCCGCCTCGAGCACGCCGCGGGCCTGGTCACCAACAACGCCGTCAAGATCGCCGGCGTAGAAGTGGGCCACATCGAAGCGGTGGGAGTCGACCACGACATCGCCGTGCTCACCTTGCGCATCGACCCCGAGATCGTGCTCCACGACGACACCACCGCGATCGTGCGGGCCAAGAGCTTGCTGGGCGAGAAGTACCTCCAGCTCCACCCGGGCAGCGAGGATCACCCCACGCTCGCGGAGGGGGCGAGCATCGACAAGGTGCAGACGCACTTCGAGATCGACCAGGTGCTCAACGCCCTCGAGCCGGTGCTGGGGAGCGACGAGTCGATCAGCGCCGTGGTGGGGCCGCTGACCAAGCGCCTGACCGCCCTGCTCGACGAGGCCACCGGCAAGGATGGCCAGCCCCCCCTCGTCACCCGGGCCCAGCTCAACCAGCTCGCCGAGGATCTGACGGTCACCTCCGCCACCGTGCGGCGCATGGCCACCGACAACGAGCAAGACGTCCGAGGGCTAGTCCAGCGCTCGCGCCAGATCGCCGAAGATCCGCGGATCGATCGCCTGCTAGCCCGGGCCGACCGCATCAGCGAGACCCTCGACGAGCGGCTGCCCGGGCTGATCGACCGCACCGAGTCGGCGTTGACCGAGCTCGAGGCCCTCACACAGCTGGTCGACGAGAGCCGAGCCAAGAAGCTCGAGACCATCATCGACGACGCCGCCGTGGCCATGACCAACCTCCGCAAGCTCTCGAGCGATTTCGAAGGCGTCGGCAAGACGGTCAACCCGCTGCTCGAAGACCTCGGGCGACTCGCCCGACGAGCGCTGGCCCTCGACGGCCCCACGCTGCGCAAATTCATGCAAAAAGAGGGCGTGAAGGTCTACTTCGGCAACAAGCGTGAGGCCGCCAAGGCCCTGGGCGAATAGGCCCGCGGTCCCCAGCCCCCAGCCCCCAGCCCCCACCATGGTGAGCGCCCACCGTGGCGGTGGTGGATGACGAGCGCTCCCTGCGAGCGACTCAGTCGGTATCATCGGCGAGGGTGGAGGGCACGGATCCAGACCAAGTCACTCGGGTGATCGATTCCCCGTCGCCGATCGACTCGGAGGCGACGGGATCCAACCACGCGGCGAGCCCCGAGCTACCGCTGGGCAGCTCCTTTGGACGCTACGTGGTCGTCCGTACGCTCGGCCAGGGCGGCATGGGCATGGTCTACCTGGCCTACGATCCACAGCTCGATCGCGGGGTCGCCCTCAAGGTGCTGCGGCCGGGAGCTCGCTCGGTCGACCGAGACGCGGCCCAGGCTCGCCTGCTGCGGGAGGCCCAGGCCATGGCCCGGCTCTCGCACCCCAACGTGCTGCCCGTCTACGACGTGGGCATGGTCGACGCTCACGTCTTCGTGGCCATGGAGTACGTGGACGGGCAGACCCTCGGCCAGTGGCGGCGCGCGGCCGATCGCCCGTGGAGCGAGGTGCTCGACGTGTTCATGGGCGCGGGCCGGGGCCTGGCCGCCGCGCACGAGGCCGGACTGGTGCACCGCGACTTCAAGCCCGACAACGTGCTGCTCGGCGAGCACGCTCGCCCCCGGGTAATGGACTTCGGCCTCGCGCGCGCGGCTGAAGACGAGCCCCATCACAGCGTGCTGACCACGGAGATCTCGGGCCCCCAGTCGGACCACCCGTCCGGTCCTCTCTCCGGTCCTCTCTCCGACATGCGGTCAGGCCCTCGCTCCATCTCGGGCTCCAGCTCGGCGATGGACGCGCTCACCCGCTCGGGCTTCGTGCTGGGGACTCCGGCGTATATGGCCCCCGAGCAGCACTTCGGCGCGGCCCCAGATCCCCTCAGCGATCAGTTCAGCTTCTGCGTGGCCCTCTACGAGGCGCTCTACGGCGCACGGCCCTTCACCGGCGACACGGGGGCCGCGCTATGCCGGGCCGCGCTGAGCCGACGAGTGCGACCGGCCCCGGCCGGGACCCGAGTCCCCGCCGGACTGCGTCGAGTGGTGCTCCGCGGCCTGAGTCCTGATACCGAGGATCGCTGGCCCTCGATGGATGCGCTGCTGACCGCGCTGGCCCGGTACCGTCGGCGCGCCAGCCCCTGGCGCCACGGAGCAACCTCGCTGGGGGTGCTCGGCATCACGGCCGGGGTGGTGGGGATCGCCGGTCCCTGGTCGGCGGCCGCTGACTCGCTGTGCGAGGGCGGCGAGCAGGCCCTGGCCGAGATCTGGCACGAAGGCTCGCAGCGAGCGGTCCGCAATGCATTCGAGCGCACCGGCCTGGCCTTCGCGGAGGATGCGGCCGATCGCACGATCGACCGGCTCGACGCCTGGGGCCGCGCCTGGACCAACGAGCACCGGCAGGCCTGCGAAGCCACCCACGTACGCCACGAGCAATCCGGGACTGCGCTCGATCTACGCATGCGCTGCCTCGCACAGCGCCGGCGGGCCCTGACCTCGCTCCACGAGGTACTGGTGACCGCAGAGCGCGGCACGGTGGAAAACGCCCTGGCGGCCGTCGAGCGACTGCCCGGGCCCGATGACTGCGCCGATCTCGAGGCGCTGCAGGCCGAGGTGGCCCCGCCCACCGACCCGGGCGAGCGCGCACGAGTCGATGATCTGCAGGCCACCCTCGGGCGCGTGGATGCACTGCTCGTCGCTGCGCGCTTCGACGAGGCCCGGGCCGCCTTCGACGAGGCTCGGCTCATGGCCAGCGGGATCGAGCATCCCCCCGCGTGGGTCGAGCTGGGCGCCCGCGAGGCCCACGTGCTCCAGACCGAGAGCTCATTGCCCGAGGCGGTGTACGCCCTCGAGCGTACCCTTTGGCAGGCAGAGGCCGAGGGCATGGATCGTATGGCGATCACCCTGGCTGCCGACTTGATGTGGCTGGACGGGGCCGAGAACGACGAGCACGCCCGGGGCCAGACCTGGACCGCGATGGCCGAGGCCAAGCTCGAGCGCCTGGGGCCGTCTCCCCGGCTGCAGGCCTACGTGCTGCGGCGCCGCGGCGACTTCGCCGATCGCCAGGGCCACTACGACGAGGCAGCCCGGTACTTCACGCAGGCCCTCGAGCTGCGAGAGCGCCACGAGCCCGGCAGCGTGGCCTATGGCCGAGCGCTGGGTGACTTTGGCAAGATCCACTACCGGGCAGGACGGATTGCCCAGGCCGCCCGAACCTTCGAACACGCCCGGTCTGCGATGATCGAGGCCCTCGGCCCCGACCACCCCGACATCGCCAAGCTCGCGGGCAACGCCGCGGCCATGTACCACATCTTGGGCGACTACGATCGTGCGCGCGAGGGCTTCGAGTCGAGCCTGCAACTGCTCGAGCGCGCCTACGGGCCCGACCACCTCGCGGTGGCCACCGCTCTGACCAACCTGGGCAACCTGCACTATCGCCAGGGCCACTACACCCGGGCGGTGGAGATCGGGCGACGGGCCGTGCGGATCAAGGAGGCCAACCTCGGGCCCGGACATCCCAAGGTGGGGGCCAACCTGAACAACGTGGCCATGGCGCTCAGCAAGCAGGGTCACCACGAACAGGCGCTGGCCGCCTACCGCGACGCAGAGGCATCGCTCGTCAAGCTCGGGCCCGAGCACATCGACCTGGTCGAGCCCCGGATAGGCCAAGGCGAAGAGCTGCTGCACCTGAGCCAACCGGCCCAGGCCATCATCCCGCTACGAGCGGCCTACGATCTCGAGCGCGCCCACGGCCACGACCCCCGTCGCCGAGCCCTGCCCGCCTTCCTGCTGGCCCGCGCCCTATGGGACAGCGGACTGGACGGCGACCGGGACCGCGCCCGCGCCCGAGAGCTTGCGACCGATGGACTCCGCGTGCTCGGCGACGAGCCCGAGACCGCCGAGCAACAGCGGCTGGCCCGCGCCCTGCGTGATTGGCTGGCCGAGCACCCCAGCCCGTAGGGCGAACGCCGCCGCAACCTCCCGCCGACCCGAGCCGATCGTCGCAGCTCCGTGTGCGACCCAATCGACAGCCCATGAACGACACGACCCGCACCGATCCCCCTGCCGATCCTCCCTCGTCTTCCGCCGATCCTCCCTCGTCTTCCGCAGGTCCGGCTTCCCCCGGTCCGGCCACCTCTGGGGGGCCGCCGCCGTGGATCGATCCGCAGATCCAACCACAGATCGAGTGGCGCAGCGGCGACGTCGTGATCTCCGTACCGGCCAAGAGCGGCACCACCTGGATGATGAACATCGTCCACCAGCTCCGTACCGGAGGCGACCCCGACTTCGAGGATCTCTACGTGGAGGTCCCATGGATCGAGTTCGTCGAGCGTCCTGGCCAGACGCGGCAGGAGCGGCTCGAACGCTGGGCGGCCATGCCCACCACGCGGCGACGAGCGTTCAAGACCCACTCGGCGCCCCCGGCCTTGCCCTACATCGAGCCCGGAGCCGACCGCCCCGAGGTCCAATACATCGTGGTGCTGCGTAGCCCGGAGGAAGCAGCCGTCTCCCTCAAGTTCTTCACCGAGCGACACTCTCGGGCGTGGTTCGACCTTTGGGGGGCCCCGCACGGCACCATGGTGCGCGACGACTTCGCCACCTACTATGACGAGATCTTCGAGGGCATGGGCATGGCCGACGCGATGTTCCGCTTCCTCGCCGCCTGGTGGCCGCTTCGCGACCGCCCCAACGTCTTGATGCTGCACTTCTCCGATCTCAAGCGGGATCACGAGGGCTCGATCCGCACGATCGCCGACTTCTTGGGCTTTCGCCCCACGCCGGCGCAGTGGCCCGCGCTCCTCGAGTACTGCTCATTCCCCTGGATGAAGGCCCACGAGCGCAAGTTCGAGGTCAACAAGCTCACTGAAGTCCCCGTGCTCGAGCCCGGCGCCATGGTGCGCAAGGGCAAGGTCGGCGCCGCGGCGGAGGACGGCATGACCGACGCGCTCGCGGCCCGGCTCCACGCCCGGGGCCAGGCGATCCTCGGGGATCCCCGCGTCCTCGAGTGGCACTACCGGGGTGGCCCCCTGCCCACCGACTGACCGTGTACCGGCGAAACCCACGCAATGTCGAGCGGTTGGCCGCCCCGCCGCGGCGGCCCTCGTCGTGAAGGCGATAGGCCGAGGGCCTGGGCCGGGCCCACGACCGAGATCGCGCGCGCTACGCCGGCGCACGTGAGCCTGCGCCCGCTTGCGAGAGCCCCGTAGGTCTTGCGAGCCTCTTTTGCCCGAAGGGCTGCCGTGGCTCATCGCTTCGAGATCTCCTCCAACCAGGTCTACTGGGTCGTGGTCGTCGCCCTGGTCGCCTGCACGTGGTTCTTCGCCAGCAACGTGCAGCTGCGCCGTAACCAGCTGCGCTCCGATCGCTCGCTGAAGATCGACAGCGGGGCCACGGTGCGATTGGTGCGGGTGATCGACGCCGACGAGGTCTCGGTCCGCGACACCGAGGGTCAGACCTTCGTCGTGCGGCTGCTGGGGATCAAGGGCTTCTCCACCACCGTCAACGAGCCCGGGATCTCCGGCCTGGGTCAGGCCGCGGTGGCCGAGATCGAAAAGGCCGTCGGGGACGAGGAGCTGGCGGTCAACTTCGAGGAGCTGAAGTTCGATCCCTCCGGCCGGGTGCTCGCCTACCTCGAGGCCGAGGGCGAGGACGTGGGCGAGCAGCTGGTCCGCGCGGGCCGGGTGGTCGTGTACTCGCGCTACCCCTTCTCGCGCCAGGCGATCTACGAGGGCGTCGAGGCCGAGGCGCGCAGCCAAAAGACGGGGCTGTGGGGCAACTACAAGGCCGTCTCCCGGGTGCAGGGCTGGCAGGACACCTGGAGGAACGCCCGCCAAGCCGAAGACCAGAGCAAGGCCCAGGAGTAGCCCGTGTTTCGCCTGCTGCTCACCTTGTTTCGGCGCGTGCTCATCAAGCAGCGCAACGAGTTCCTCAAGGTCGCCCTGCTGACCGTGGTGCTGGTGGGCTTCTCCTCGTCGGGCTTCATGTACTTCGAGCTCGCCGAGAAGCCCGATCTGCTGTGGGCCGACGCCTTTTGGTGGTCAATAGTGACCATGACCACCGTGGGCTACGGCGATTTCTTCCCCACCACCTTCGGGGGGCGCTACATCATCGGGCTCCCCACGATGTTCTTTGGGATCAGCATCCTGGGCTACCTGCTGTCGACGCTGGCCACATACCTCATCGAAGAGCGATCCAAGGAGCTCAAGGGCATGGGTGAGATGAAGCTCAACGACCACATTCTGCTCATCCACTTCCCGGGGCTCGCGCGAGTCGAGGCCGTGCTCACCGAGCTGCGCACCGACGACAAGACCAAGGACGCGGCGGTGGTGCTCGTCGACGCCGACCTCGAAGAGCTGCCCGAAGAGCTGGTCCAGGCGGGGCTCCGCTTCGTCCGCGGCGATCCCTCCAAGGAGAGCACGCTAGAGCGCGCCTGCTTCCGCGACGCCCGCTTCGCGATCGTGCTCTCCAGCGATCCCAACGACCCGAGCTCCGACGACGCCAACCTCGCCGCCGCGCTGACCCTCGAGCACCTCAACCCGGAGATCTTCACGGTCTCCGAGTGCATCGACCCCGAGCACGTGGGCCTGCTGTACCGGGCCGGCTGCGACGCGGTGGTCTGCCTGACCGCCCTGGCCACCAACCTGGTGGTGCACGAGCTGCTCGATCCGGGCCTGCAGAAGGTGATAGGCGAGGCCACCAACAACCTCTCGGGGCAGAGCTTCTACCTGGTCTCGGTGGAGCAGGCCGAGGGCAAGCGCTACGCCGACGCCCGCGAGGTGCTCGAGCAGCGAGGCTGCGCCGCGATGGGGCTGGAGCAGAAGGGCAAGATGGTCCTCAACCCCGAGGCCAACACCGTGCTGCAGGTGGGGGATCGGGTGGTGTGCATCGCCCCGCGGCGACCCGAGCCGCTGCGGCTGTAGTGGTACGAGCCGACGCTCAAGCTGCGGCGCCCGATTCCAAGTACCCTCCGTCCTGCCTACTCGTGTAGGGCTCCAGTCTGGAAACCTCTACCTGTATGACCATTGCTTCTTCGAGGGGCTCTCGGGCGAAGGTGAGCGAGAGTTCTACGACATGCGGTTCGGCAGATGATCTTCGAGCCACCCAGCGCTCGCGGGCATGCACATTCGCAGGGAACCTTTGGTGGCCTCACCGATGAAAGCAGACATGGCACCGCACGGCTCTCTCCTGCGCCCGGCGCATGATGTCGACCCCGAAGGAGAGCTCATCGTCCGCGCAAACCACGGAGACCCCCACGCGCGTCATGAACTGATCCTCCGCCATCAACGAGCCGTCGGAGAGTTGCTCCAGCGTATGCTGCAGGGATCGGGCCGGTCCTCGTACGTCGAAGATCTCGCCCAGGAGACCTTCCTTCTCGCGTTCAAGGCGCTGAGCCGGTTCGACCCCGATGAATCGGCCAGGCTCTCGACATGGCTCCTGACGACCGCCACGCGTCTGGCGCTGCGAGCAAGAGTACAATCCAGTTGTGGAACAACGGCCGGTATTTCGAACTAGCCAGAAGACCCAAAAGAGACATATTGCCCATATTATCACCAAAATGGCTTGAAAGTGCCGCAAACCGAGGGGGAAATGCAGGTACCCGCACCTTTGTGGATGGTATAAGTAATCTAGGCACTCTTGATGTTGAAGCTAATTTTACACCGAGAAAGACAAAGTGTTCCCGAAGCCAAGCTTGAGCTCGAGATCTTGGTCGCCGAGCAGAGTGACCGCTACAGACTATTCAAGGTAGGTCTCTCTCGCGAACCTTTTCGGCGTATCACGAATCTCACAGCACCATTCCAGAAGAAAAATGGCATGTCCCGTCGACAGGGTTTGCTCAATAAGACGTATCGCTGGTATGATCCTCCGTATCTAGCCGGAATTTTGCTGCTCCTCTGGGCCCCGGATTTGGATTCGGCACGGAGTGCGGAACAGGCTCTCATCACGCATCTAAAGGCAATCTGCGAGGACCATGGTGTGCAATGTATGAATGTGGCCAACGGCGGTGAAGGAAGGCGGGGTTCCCCTGGCGAGCGGTTCGTCTATCTCGTATGGGCGTAACTCAGGGCTCAGAACGATTACATACCCGCGGGCTTCAAGCCGCTGGGTTGGAATCCGGGGAAAGTGATTGCGCCCCAAGAACCGCTCTCTTCGCGTCTTGGCACGAGCCACGCTGACGGCGTTCCGACCACACGAGAGTCTCACCACGAACACCGAGACCTCAGCCCTCACGAGGCTCGGTAGCACACCGAAAGCCCACATCATGGGGCTGATAGCCGCCGGGCACTCCGCGACGAAAGGCCGGATCGGCCTGACCGGGCGCGGCGCTGTGAAACGAGGCCCCGCGCACGACCTTGGCCTTGCGCGGCATCTTCACCTCTCCCTCGGGATAGGCAGCAAAGTCGTCGCGAGTCCACTCGGCCACGTTGCCGGCCATGTCCTGCAGCCCGCCCAACCCTTGACCCTCGGGGTAGGATCCGACCGGAGCGGTCTCCACGTGGCCGTCGCTGGCGGGGAACATGCCCCGCTCCAGGCCGATCTTCGAGCGGCGGAACCACGCCAGGCACTCGCTGCCGCAGGCGTTGAGCCGCTCGGGCCCCAAGCCATCATCGCCCCAGGGGTGCGCTCGGCCGTCGTTGCCCCGAGCGGCACGCTCCCACTCGGCCTCGGTGGGCAACCGGGCGTCTCTCCAGCGGCAGTAGATCTGGGCATCCTGCCAGCTGACGCAGTTGATCGGGTGATCATCGACGTCCTGGCGCCCCTCGTTGCACAGCGCCGAGTACGTGTCGGCCACGAACTTGCGATAGCTGGGCGCCCAGCGGCTGCGACGAGCCGCCCGCTTGCACTCCCCCTTGTCGGAGCAGGCGTGATAGTCGGCCACCGTCACCTCGTGCAGATCGAGGCAGAAGGGCGCGACCTCGGTTCGGTGCGCCGGCCCGGCCGCGGCGAGCACCGGATCGGGCGAGTCGGCCCCCATGAAGAAGCTGCCCCCGTCCACCAGCACCATGCCCTCGGGGCACGGACCGCGGGGCGGCGCCGCGGGGGCGACCTCGGCCGGAGCCGCGATCGTGTCAGCGTCGGCGTCGGCCACCTTGGGGGTCACGGCCGGGGTGGCGGCCGGCTTGGGCACGGGCGCCTCGGGCGGCGGCCCCTCGCTCCCCCGCAGCGAGACCCACAAGACGGCCGCCACCGCGGCCGTCCCCAGCGCTCCCGCGGCCGCGTAGAGCGGGCCCCGGGCATTGGCGGGAGGCGGCGACACGTCGACGGCCGAGCTCGGAAAGGTCGTGGGCGCGCCCTGAGAAACGACGCCGGAGCCCACCTCGGGATACGAGCCGGGCTGGGTCGGATCGGTGGTGGGGATCAAGGTGATCCCCGCCTTGGTGAGCGAGCCGTCGGCCGCCCAGGGCAGGGGCTTTTCGCCGAACAGGCCCTGCATCAGCCGAGCGAGCGCACCGGAGGTGCAGCCCAGGCGATTCTCCCGCACGAAGCACTCGAGCTCCTCCTGGAGCTCGCGGGCGGTCTGGTAGCGCTTGTCTCGATCGCGAGCGAGGGCTCGCATGACGATCCGCTCGAGCTCGGCCGGGTAGCCGGCGACCACCGCCGAGGGCGGGGTGGCGTCCTTGTTGGAGATCATGTTCATGACCGCCATCTCGTTGTCGGCCCGGAACAGCCCCCGCATGGTGGTCAGCTCCCACAACATGATCCCGATCGAGAACACGTCGCTGCGCCGGTCGAGGGTGTCGGCCCGGCACTGCTCGGGTGACATGTACGAGGCCTTGCCCTTGCGAACACCCGCCTGGGTCAGCTGCGACTGGCTGGCCGCCTTGGCGATCCCGAAGTCGAGCAGCTTGACCCCCCCGTCGTAGGTCAGCATGACGTTGGTGGTGGAGACATCGCGATGCACGATGTCGAGGGGTTGCCCGTCGAGGCCGACTTGCTCGTGCGCGTAGTGCAGCCCCGCGCAGACGCCCTGAATGATGTACAGCGCCTGCGGCAGGGGAACCCCTCGTCCCGACCGGGCCGACTCGCGGAGCACGGCGCTCAGATCCTCGCCGTGCAGGTAGGCCATGGTGAAGAAATAGTCCTCACCGACCTTGCCGATGTCGTAGACGCTGACGATGTTCGGGTGCTCGAGGTTGGCGGCGATCCGAGCCTCGTCGAGGAACATGTTGACGAAGGTCTCGTTGTCCCGCAGGTGCCCGAGGATCCGCTTGAGCACCACGACCTTTTCGAAGCCCTCGATCCCCGAGGTCCTCGCGAGGAACAGCTCCGCCATGCCCCCCGTGGCCAGCTTGTGCACCAGCTGGTAGCGACCAAGCTGCTCGCCCACGACGCCCGTGGCCGACGAATCCACAGAGGTACTCACCCAGATCCCCGCACACCGAGGATACCGTGTTCGACGGGCGCACGGATCGCCGGGAGCCGCTCAGGCGGCCGGCGATGCGGCCGACTCGGCCGGCAACAAGATGTTGGCCAGGGCTTTATAGGCTCGATGCGCTCGAACGCGCAGCGCCCCTGGTCGCACGCCCAGTCGTTGCGCGATGTCGGCCATGCTCATGCCCCGCAGCTTGTGCAGCTTGACCACCTCACGCTGACCCGGCGGCAACTGCTCGATGGCCGCTCGAACCCGGCGCGCCACCTCGTCGTCACTCTCCAGCGACATCTGCAACTCCTCGGCGTTGGGCTCGGCCTCGGGCACTCCCATGCCGGACACGTCACCCTTGGCAATGAGGGTCTCGTGACGACGATCGCGACGGTAGTTGTGGCGCAGGTGATCGAGCGCGACATTGCGCGCGATCGCGAGGTACCACCCCTCCACCGCGCGATCAGCCCGCTCGGGGAGCGAGGCGAACCGGTCGCGGGCCGCGTGCGCGCGCAAGAAGGTCAGCTGCACCAGATCGTCGACCACGGCGGTGTCTCGCACCAACCGACTCAGCCGTGCGCGCAGCCGCGGCTCGAGCGCGGTGTGCAAGAGCTGGAACGCGTGGTCATCGCCATCCACGTAGGCCTCCATCAGCTCGTGGAGCCGGCCCCCCTTGCGGAGGCCACCGGCAAGACCCGCACGAGCGACAAGACCCGCGCCGATACCGGCGTCAAGAGCGATGGAGGAGGAAGGATTGGTGAAGTTGGTCATGAGGCACCAGCCTTTGCGGCGGGAGGGTGAGCCTTGTAGTTGACTGGTCGGTAAACTTCGACGCAGAAAAAAAACTACGACAGATCGGCGTCGACCTGACATGGATCAGGCGGAGAAAGGTCGGCCGAACATGGGCTGACGTTCTGTTCGGAGAGTTCCACCATGGGGAGCTCGGCCTGGGCGAGGGCGAGGATCCCGTGGGCGAGGCGGAGGGAGACGTCGGGGTCATTGGCGGCCTTGGTCACCAAGATCATCCCTTGGATGTAGGCGATGATGGCCTCGGCCGCGCGCACGGGGTCGTGGACCGCGAGCTCGCCAGAGCGCTTGGCTCGCTCGAGCATGTGGGCCACGCTGCTTTGCCAGTTGGTGAAGATCTCCGCCAGCTTGGCCCGCATCTGCGGATCGCGATGGGCCATCTCTTGGGCGATATTGCCGAGCGGGCAGCCCTGCATGGACCCGTAGGAGCGCTGGGCGATGCGAAAGCCGTGCACCATGCTGGTGGCCATGCCCAGCAGCTGCTCCCGAATCGGCGCCTCGCTCTGCATCGCGCGCTGAACGCTCTGCGCGTGCTTCTCGGCGAAGCAATCGAGGGTGGCCAGCACCAGGGCATGCTTGGAGGGGAAGAAGTGATAGAAGCTGCCCTTCTTGAGGCCGGCTTCCTTGCAGATGTCGGACACGCTGACCGCGGTGTACCCGCGCTCGTGCACCAGCTGAGCCGCGGTGGACAGCAAGCGATCGCGAGCATCACTACAACGACCCATGCTGGCCCTCCTTGGATTCGGTGCTGTGCGATTTGCGCGGCATTTACTTATCCGACCGGTCAACTATAAGAGCGGGGGTTGGGGCTGACAAGGGCCGCCGCGGTAACTTTTTTGGAGCCAAGATCGCGCACAAACGCGCCATGTAGGGTCTGGCGCACTCTTGGGGAACCCCTAGCCGCGCTCATTACGCATCGCGTTCTTGGGATACCTGCCATGCGTAAGAAGCGCGAGCCCTATTGGGCGAACCGGTGCTCCACGGACCGAATAGAAGGAGGCTAGCGAGAGCCAACGGCCGGCCTCACGACTCAGGCTAGCCGCGAACCGGTCGCGCTCCACGTCGCAACCCGAGGGCCCAACGGTCAGCTCAGATCACCGGGGCTGCTACGCTTTGTTTGTGCTTGGCAAGCTCCTGCTCCTGTTCACGGTGGTCCCGGTCGTGGAGCTCTATTTGCTCATCACCATCGGGCAGCGTCTGGGGGCAGAGCCGACGATCGGGCTAGTGCTGGTCACGGGCTTTTTGGGCGCCACCCTCGCCCGCCGCGAAGGCGCCCGGGTGCTGCGCAACTGGCAAGAGGCTATGGCCCGCGGGCAGATGCCCAAGGAGGGCGTGATCTCCAGCGTGCTGGTGCTGGTGGGTGGCGTCCTGCTGGTCACCCCCGGGGTGATGACCGACGTGACGGGGCTCTTGCTGCTGGTGCCCTGGTCCCGGCGTTGGATCGCCGGGGTGGTGCGCAGCCGCCTCGAGCATCGGCTGCAGGTGCGCAGCTTCGTGCCCGACCCGAGCATGTTTGCCCACGCGGCGGACCGTGCCCACCCCGACGCAGGGCCCCCTCATCCGGGCCCGACCGAAGGCGCGGTGATCGACGTCGACGCGGTCGAGGCCAACCCGGCCGAAGCCGACCGCAACGCCCCCACCTGATGGACTGGACTCGACGTGTTCAGGCCAAGATCTCGGGGATCGGCCCGGAGACCTTCTGCGGCTCGCCGAAGGTCTCCGCGTCGATCCCCATCCCCTGCAAGAGCGTCACGTGCAGATCGTTGACGATCCGCTCGGCGTTGGGGTCGAGACGAACGTGCCGCCCCGTGGCCAGCGCGCCGCCCATGCTGCCGGCGAGCATGATCGGCAGGTTGTAGCGGTTGTGGATCTGGGCGTTGTGCATGGGCGTGATCCACAAAAGCCCAGTTTCTTCGAAGATCCCAAAGGCCTTCAGGCGATCGATGAGCCCGGCGATCTGCTCGGCATTCCAGCGCTGGATCGCCACGTAGTCTTGCATCTCGGTCTCGAACCCGGGCACGTCCCCCTTGATGTGCGACAGGTCGTGCCACCGCCCGTCCACACCGAGGAAGGGGTGCTTCATGTTGGTCGCCTCGCTGGCCATCTGGAAGGTGGCCACGCGGGTCAGATCACAGGCCATCGCCATCGCCAGCATGTCCAGCTGGAGCTCGGTGGCCAGGGGCGCCGACTCGTCCTTGTCCCACTGGCCCTCGCCGGGCAGCTCGGGGCGATCACAGGTCGCGGGCGCCAGCTGGAGCTTGCGCTCCACCTCTCGGAACGAGTCGAGGTAGCCGTCGAGCTTGATGCGATCCTGCGAACCCAGCGTGCTGCGTAGATCCGCGGCCTGCCCGAGCGCCGCGTCGAGCACCGAGAGCTGTCGCTGCTTGATCTCCTCGGCCGCCTGCGGGTCGGTCTCGAGATCGGAGAACAGGTAGTTCCACGCCACCTGCGGGTCGGTCTCCGGGGCCGCGCCCTGGGCTTGCCCATACCAAGAGACCGTCTCCTTGGCCCCGATCTTGGACGGGGTGCGCACGCCCAGCTGTAGCGAGGAAAATCGGGTCTCGCCGCCGATGTGGTTGGCGATCTCTTGATCGACGCTGATGCCGCCGCCCAGCTTGGTCCCGGCAACCTCGACCGTCTCGGTGCCGGTGAGCATGCAGCAGTATCCGCGATGGTTGCCGCCCGAGTTCTCCAGGCCCTCGAGCACGATGAGATCGTCGCGGTGGGCGGCCAGCGGCTCGAGGATGTGCGAGACCTCGAAGTCGGGGTTGACCATGGGGGCATCGCCGGTCCAGTACACCCGCTCGCGCGGCACGAAGTTGTCCGCGGTGGGGTACTGGTAGGGCGTGCCTCCGGGCGGGGTGGGAAAGAACATCTCCGCGAACGAGCCCAGCGGGGTCGCATAGACGATGAAGCGCTGGACGCCCTCGCCAGCGGCCCGGGCCTGGCCACGACCGGACAGAGCGCGCAGCGAGTCGAATACGGGGAGGGCGATCGCCGTGCCGGCGCCGCCGCGAAGGAAGCTTCGTCGGGTCAGTCCTCGGGATCGCATTTACTCGGCCTCCGGCATGGGCATGTAAAGAAACGCATCAGTGCGAGTGAGCGCCCGCAGCAGGGCCTGGAGATCGCCTCCGGTGTCCTCGAGCGTCGCGTCGAGCTCGTCGACGACCGCGGGGCCATCGAGGGTCTCGTCTTCCCGGCGGCCGTAGGCGTAGCGGTACCACTGGGTGGCCACGCAGCGCCGCACGTCGGCGCTGTCGGCCAGGGCGCGACCGAGCTGCTCGAGGCCGTCGAACTCGCCGACGTCGGAGTCGGTCGCCTCGCCCCGGGCGTCGATCGCCAGCCCGTGCTCGTCCTCCCGGAAGGCTCCGGTCGCGTCGTAGTGCTCGAACGCAAAGCCGATAGGATCGATGAGCGAGTGACAAGGCGCGCAGGTCTCGTTGGAAGTGTGCTCCTCGACCCTCCCCCGCGTGGTCTGGTCGTCGGTGGGCTCGGTGGGGGTATCGTCGACCTCGGGAGGCGGCGGCGGCATCACGTCGCACAGCAGTTGCTGACGCACGAGCAGCCCGCGGTGGGTAGGCGAGGTCTGGTCGAAGCCCGCGTGCAAGGCCAGCAATCCGGGGCGGGTGAGCAAGCCCGCCCGCCGCGAGGGATCGAGCTGGACCCGTACGAGCTGCTCGCCACCGGGCGCGCCCCCCTCCAGCCCGTAGAACGCAGCCAGGGGCCCGTCGACGAAGCTGTGCGAGGCGGTCAGCAATTGCTCGATCGAGCCCCCCGGCGACCAGAACACGTCGTCGACGAACGCGTCGAGCTCAGCGCGGAAGCTCTTGGGAAGGTCGGGGCTCCAGTCGACGAAGCGCTCGGGATCCTTGGCGATGCTGTCGACCGGCTCGAGGCCCAGCCACAGCAGGTGAAAGCGAGCCACCGCGCGACGGGCCCGCGGATCGGCGATCAGGCGATCGACCTGCGCTTGGATCTGGGCCGGCTCACGCAGCGCGTCGGCCTCGGCCGCCTGCCACAGCGTCTCGTCAGGCGGCTCGCCCCACAGCAGGTACGAGAGGCGTGAGGCCATCTCCCACGAGGAGGGGCGCATCAGGCCCGGCTTGCCCTCGACCGCCTGTCCATCGCCGCGCTCGACCCGATAGAAGAACGGCGCTGAGATCAAGATCGCGTGGGCGGCCATCTGCACGCCGCGCTCGAACCCCTCGCTTTGCATCCCGTGGGCGAAGACGTCGATCAAACGCTCGATCTCGTCGTCTTCCATGGGGCGACGCCAGGCCCGGCTGCCCAGGTCTTCGATGAACTGCCGGCCGCAGTCGAGGTCTTGGGTGCCGCAGGGGACCCAGGATTCCAGATCGACCGCGATCCGATCGGCGAGCCTCCGACCAGTGCTCATGGCCTGCTCGGCCATCACCGGCGGAAAGGTCAGCGCGGTGGCGTTGTTGTCGAACGCGTCGACCCGCTCCTCGGGCGGAAAGACCTGCGCGGGCTCAGAATCGTCGCCCAGCAGCGCGAGGACGGTGTTGTCGTACTCGAAGCGGGTGAGCCGACGCATGGTGATCGGCTCTCGCTCCTCGCCACCTTCGGGACCCTCGCTGTCCCCGTCCTCGTCCCCCCCGCCGTCCTCGACCGGCCCCGCGTCACCGCCAGAGGCGGCCGGCGTGGCTTCGAGGGAAAGCCCCGTGTAGCAGCCGCCCGGCAGCGGCAGTGCTCCTCCCAGCGCGATCATGATGATCGTGCGTCGCATCCCCAGGTCGGTCATCGATCTCATCCCCCGGCGAGGATTCCCTCCCCTTCGCCGCCCCCTGAGTGCTGGGGTGTCCGACATCTGGACAATGATTTCTTACGCGAGGTGCACTACCGAGATGGCGTCGAGTGATTCCGACGGTTGCCGCACCACCGGCAAGCAACTTGGGCTCGCACTTGCTCGGGACCCACAGCTTCGAAGGTAGGCCGCGCTCCTCGGTTCGGGTTCGTTCCGCAGGCTGCGACCGAGCCCAAAGACGCCAAGGCGCGCGAGCCCAGCGCCGATCGTTGCCCCGGCGATGGAGCGGACCCGCTTGCCCTCCGATAGGGCATGGCCTTCGCTCAGATCGGCGAGATCCTCGCGGCGACGAGCGGGGGCGTGATGCGCTGACCGCTCACTGAAGATATGCTCGACACAGCGATGGCCAAACCAAGGCGACGGAAGGCACTCCCGGAGATCCGCGGGCTGTATCGGCGCCACGGCGGCGTCAGGCGCACGCGTTCGCCTCCAGCCAGTTAACGCGGAGACATGATCGTGGACCGGACGGCACGTCAAAGGGCCCAAGAGCTGGCCGCAGAGGCGGAGCATGAGCGGAGACGCGGCAACTTTTCTCGGGCGGAGCAGCTGTATGCGGATGCCGCCGATACCGAGGAGCAGGCGCTGGCCGGGGTCCCGAGCGACAAGATCCGCACGCTGGGGATCTTGGCCGTGAGCCTAGTCGCCCTACGGTACAAGGCCCAGCAGCTGTCGCAGGCGGAGCGATCCGCCCACGAGTACCTCGCGATCACGCAGCTGCACCCACGCGCGCGAACGCAGCTTCGTGAGCTCCTACGGGCCTGCTCGGCGAGTTCACGGGCAGAGTAGCCGTACTTCACGGCGTATCGTTCCGCGGTCTCGCGGGAGCACCACCCCAGCATCGTCTCGTCGTAGCTGTCGTTGTGAACGAGGCTCGGCCGGTTGCCTGTGCTTCGACGGCAGCCTTTGTCTCGAGGGGCTCGTCTGCGCCGTGGGGCATTGCGTCGATCTCGGCGGCGACTCGGGGATGGGGATGGGGATGAAGCCGCCCAATGACTCTAGAAGTCCTAGCAGGGCATCATCGACCTGGTTGAGCAGGCCCCCCATCCTCTGTTTGCGACCGGGTAGACGCGGCCGCTCTTGGTCGCCCTGGCAGGTTTCGGCCGACCGGGCGGGACCCGGAATGTCAAGCCCAGCCGAACCGTGGGCACTGGGACCCGATCCTGGACTGGGAAAACCGGTTGGTGGGTCTTAGATGGCAGGCAACGGGGCACGGATGCTAGTGTAACAGGGTGCTCCAGTGGCCGGAGAACCGTGAGAAGATCGTCCAGTCGATTCTGGACGAGTACCCCCCGGAGTCAAACGACTGTGCCCTCGCGGCGCAGGAGGTGCTCCCACATGCCACAGTGCTCGATGAGCGCGCGTACGCGGTCCTGATCGAGCCTCCGAGCGACGGAGTCCCCGCAGCAAGCGGATGAAAGGGCCGTATCTCGTTCCGCAGGAGGGCACGCGCGCGCGATACTGGACCCATCACGTGACCGTTCAGGCGAACGCTCACTACCTGGACGCGCTCACAGGTGCGGCCGGACTGGAGTGCTCCACATACTTGGGGGCATTCTTTCAGTTTGCGGACATCCTCTTACTCAGCCCCGTGGAAGATCACCAATGGAACGAATTATAACGCCAAGTTCGACCGGGATCGTCGAGTATATCGACGAGAAGATCGAACTAGTTCTTTCAGCTCCCGCGGCCTGGGGTGGCCTTGAGCCTCTCGAGCCGCTGCTTCTCATGCTCCTCATGTGCCGGCAGTATGCAGCGTTCGGGGACGATGACGAGCGCACACTCATGAGGGCTTATAGACGGCATCTTGCCCAGTCGTTGGGAAGGGGCTCCGCTCGGTTGGTCGAACGACTGCCTGCAGAGGGGCGTCTAGCCGCAGCAGTCCAGGTACTTCGCACTTTCGTGGAAGCCCAGCAGGCAGAGCGTTCGGCCGAATACGTGGCCCAGCCCGAGCACCGGCGTGCATCCGTGCGTCTGTTGAGGTTCCAATCCAACGTAGAAGAGTCCCCGTTTGCCAGGGCCGCTGGTAGCTAATGCTCTTGGTTGCGCAACATGTCGCGGCAAAGACGGGCGAGGGATACAACAGCTTCTGTCACCTCCATGGCCCAACCCTACCTTGGGTATGGGAATTGCCGAACGGCGTTCCCGATCAAAAGCCAGGCGTGCCCGCAACATTGCACGTGGATGCCAAGGGGCCCGGACGCGTCCGTTCATTCCTCGACGTAGCTTTGCCCGATTCTGCTCCAGCACCGCGGGTCATCCAGTG